>JAZKYL010000117.1:0-31542 GCA_045612105.1 Eubacteriales bacterium | reverse complement strand
ACACGATAGAAGATATATTTCGATTAAAATCAAACAGATTTTGAATGGCAAAATGGGAGCAATTATTTCCTTTTTTCAGGGAAGTTCTTTTGGTTACTTTTCTTTCAAGAAAAGTAACACGCGTCTCCCCGCGTCCCACCGTTAAATTGCAATTTATAGTTCTCTTTTTCATATTATCTGCAACAATCGCACAAAAATACGCAACACAAAAATTCCCCGACCGAAAAAAATCGATCGGGGAAAATCATTTTTTAAAATTTTAGATAAATTCGTAAAGATCGCTGACGAAAAGCGGATGCTTTATGTTCGTTGCGTCGCTTAGGAACACGCTTCTGATCTTTTTGCCCTCGGGGAGGTTTATTTCGGGCAGCTTATCTCCCTCTGCATGGACGAAAAGGTAGCTTTCATTGGCATATACCACAGCGTCGGTGTCGGTGTAGATATGAACACTATGTTTGCGGCAAAAAGCTCGCAGCTCGGCAGGTGTCACGGCGGCATTTTCGTGAGTTACCGTAAAAATGCCAACGTTTCTCTTTTCGCAATCGGATATGATGCTGTCTGTAAGCTCGGTGCGGCAGGGGTCAATGAGAATCACGCAACGGTAGCGATTTTTGACTCTTTCGTAATCGGAAGCCAGGTAGCAATCGTATGGCGTTCCCATTTTGCCGAGGCTCTCTCGGATATTGTATGCCAGATTACCGCCCTTGCCGTACTTGAAGCACTTTTCGTCAACGAAAACCGCAACGGATGCAAGGCTTCCCATCTCCTTTTCTGCAGCTACCTTGCTGATCTCAAGAAACTCCGCCATCTCGCCCATATATGTCTCGTCAGCGTACCAGCCGCCCCACATATCGAACCACCAATGAGCGTAGCCGTGAACGAGGGCGCGGGCATAATGAAGCTTCAGCATCTCGGCGGTGTCGTCAAATCTTTTGGGCTTGAAAACGGGATTTTGGAAATAAGGAATGTCGGGATAAGGCACCAAAGTCAGGTGGGTTCTGGTATCATTCTCGGCAAAATAGAGCTTGCCGTGCTCGCGCAGACTGTCGCAAGGGAGCATACAGCCGTGGTCTCTGCCAAGGGTTCTGTCCTTTGCGTAGGACACGGGAGAGCAGAGGAAATCAATATCGGGGCAGTCCAGCACCTTGTCGAGAGAGTGGTGGCAGGTGGTTCTGCCGTTGCACTCAAAGGTGTAGCCGTAGAAGGTGCCGACCAGCTTATCTCGACCTACCTTTTCTTTGGTCAGTGTGGCGAGATCGCAGATGCGCTTTGCCACGATATCCGAGAGAAAGGCAAAAAGGTCTGCGTCACTGCCCACTATTCCCTTTTCGGCGCAATATTCTGCGAATTTTTCTCTCGAACGTTTACCGATAGAGCCCTTCATATCGTGGGGGAACCACTCCTCGGTATTTCCCGCGGCGAACTGATAGCCCACCACGTGGTCGGCATAGTCGGAGGATTCGATGTGATCGAGGGCGAGCGCGTAAAGCCGCCCCATCTCCTCTGCCCACTTGTCCGAGGAGAAGCAGGGACGGTGAAGAGGTGCCATTCCCTCCTCGCAGAGCTCATCGGGGTTTTCTCTCTCCCAAGTCTCGTTAAGCGACACGTTAATACGTGGGAAAATGAGGGCATCGGGGCAGGCCTCAAGAATTTTACGAAAATCATCGTCAAGGGCATTCCAATCGGGCTGGTCGCCGTCAAATATGGGTCTGCCAAAGCAAGGAGCTTGGGAGTTTTCGTTCAGGGTCTTCGACGAAAAGAAGACTGGAAGCGAATAGAGCTTGTATCCCGCCGCGGCAAAATCATCGTAGCGATTTTTATCTGTAAAATAAGTGATATACGCGTCGGGCGGCAATATCTCGCCGTCAATGAAAATGCGGAGAGCGCCGTTGTGTAATTTTATTTCTGCTTTCATTTTATGTTCCTTTAGTGTTTCAAATTTTGATTTGTCGGGGACGCGGGGGAGGCGCGTTCGAGAAACTTTTTGAAAAAAGTTTCTCGAGCTCTTCAAAAACTTCCCCAAAAAAGGCTGGAAGTGTAGCCATTTCATCTTATGAAACCGTGAGGATTTTTATCAAAGCCTCATTGCTATCGTATTTCGGGTGTATTGAAAACTCTTTTGTTTAAAAGGTTTCAAATAAACTTGCAACACGATAGAAGATATATTTCGATTAAAATCAAACAGATTTTGAATGGCAAAATGGGAGCAATTATTTCCTTTTTTCAGGGAAGTTCTTTTGGTTACTTTTCTTTCAAGAAAAGTAACACGCCTCTCCCCCGCGTCCCCGACAAATTGCAATTTTGCGTTTACAATAAAAAATAGGAGAAGTCGTGTTACGGCTTCTCCTATTTTATTCGGCGATATTAATAACCTCAAGACCTTTTTCAAGAGCATAACCGAAGGTGTAAGCGGTACCGCCGCGACTCTCTTTAAGATAGGCTATGCAAACCTCGCTTCCGTTTACCAAACGGCGGTTGCGCTCATGCATACACCACGGAGTGTAGTGATCGGTCACATACTCCACGCTCTCCGCTTGAGAAAGAATATAATCATATACTTTTTTTTCTGCATCTTTCCAGCTCTTGGTCTGATCGCGGCAGGGAAGCTTTAGCTCTAGTTTAATATGAGGATATTTTTCCTTCAGCTCCAACACGCAAAGTGCCGCAACGGTATCAAATCCAACCGCGCCACCGGCACGAAAACGGTAAGCTCCGCGCTCAATAAGCGATTTCAATACCTTTTTTAGCTTGACCGGTATCATTATTGCTTGCATTTTTGATATATCTCTGTGTCCTGTAAAGCAGACCGTTTCTATTCTTTCGCCTGTCAAGTCCGTAACCTCCATATGATTTTATAACTACATTGTAGCACAAGTGTTCTAATTTGTAAATAGCTTTTTGAAAATTTTTTAAAAAATTTTTTTGAGCTTTCTCGACAAAAAGCGCAACGTATGTTTTTATCAAAAATAAAATATTCAAAAATCGTTCGACCAATATCAACCGAAAACGTCGCCAAGCGTCACTTGGTTACTATCAAATCGACCTGTTGGTCGTTTTTTCGGTTCGGTAATGCTCTAAATGACAAAAGATGATCTGATTTTCTGCGGAGGATGTGACAGCTTTCGCGCCACACTTCCATTATAATATTCGTATATCGGATTTTTAATAGTTTCATAGAGAATTTGATAAAAAAGCTGAAAAAAAGAGGACAGAAAAATGCAATCGGGCGAAAAGAAGATCAGTCAAGAAAAAAATGAAGAAAAAAACGGTGCGTGGAAGCGTTTGAGCGACAGGATAAGGGAACGGTTGTCGGAAAAAAGCGAACGTGAGGTAAGAGAGCGGCTTGGAAAGCTGGTGGATTTTTTACTGACGGTGCTGTCGGCATATCTTTTGTCGGGAACGGGATTGTTTTTTGGAATATTTCCGCTTAGCATAGCGCTTGCCTGCTCTTCGAGAAGACATCTTGCTGCCATCGCAATAGGAATATGCTTTGCAGGTTTTGGAGGTCTTCCGATAATATATTGGTATACTTGTTTTGCGATACTTCTTATGCGAATACTTGCAACTCTTTTGCCCATAGTGTTTTCGCTGGGATTTAAGAAGACGGATGAAATCCGTTGGGAGTTGATAGAATACAAGGAGTGTGCGGTGGAGATGCAGGAGGATTATGATAAACGCGCAGACGGAGGTCTTGATATTTCTGCAGGACTTTCGGGTATATTCCTTGAGCCTCTTCACGTAAAGCTGATATGCGCCGCCATAGGCGGTATGATAGTCGGACTGTTTTTGCTATTGTCTGCGGATTTTTCGATTTACAGTCTGATGCAGACTCTTGTATTATTGTTGGGTGCTCCGTTTTTTACCTTGATTTTCGGTGGTGTTTGGGGAGAGGAGAGATATAAAAAAGATTGGTATACGTGCTTGGCTATGGCTGCCATTATGTTTTTTTCGGTGCTCGGCTGTGCGGATAAAAGCGTTCTCGGTATGCCTATGGTACCGTGCGCGGCAATGGTACTTACACTTTACGTTTCAAATTCCAAGGGTATAATATTGGGAGCGGCTGTCGCTTTGCTTTGCGGACTTGCCTTTGAGCCGCTATATATACCCCTTTTGATCCTGTCTGCAATTCTTTTTTGTCTTGTGTCCGCGGTAAAGAAAAACGCGGGTGTGGCAGTGGTGTGCGGACTTGTGGTGATATGGTGTTATTACATAGGCGGGGAAAGAGGTCTTGTAGGAGTTTTGCCCCCTATGCTTTTGGCAATACCGATCTATATGCTTGCCGACAAATACCGAGAAATGATGCGGGCGCCGTATAGGACGGCAGACGCGCTGGCAGGAGGGGTATATTTTGCGGAAGCAGTCACGGAACGAGATAAAAACGACGCGGTTAGAGAGCGTCTCGACTCGCTCTCCGAGGTTTTTTCATCGCTTTCGGAGACGTTTTATAAGCTGAGCGACAGATTCCGCCGTCCCGACGTGCTGGGGATCAGAAAAATAGCCGATTCGGCATTTGAGAAGGTCTGCGAGGGTTGCAGAAACAGAGAAAGATGCTGGGGAGCGGATTATGCCGAAACTATTGCCGCGGTGGGACGTGTCAGCTCAAGTATTCACGGCAGAGGGACTGTTTCAGTCTCGGATCTGCCCGAAAAGTTCGCTTCGGAATGCTTGCGTACGGATAAGCTGATAAATGAAGTCAATGCTTCGGCATCAGCCACCACCGAAAGGATAATTAATGGCGGAAAGATCAATTTTTTTGCGTCTAATTATGATGATATAACCGCTATACTTAAAGATGCCATCGAAAGTGACCCCGAGGAATATGAGTGTGATATAGATGCGGCAGGTAAAATATTCGAATATCTTTCGGGAGAAGGGCTTCGGGTCGGAGGAGTTGTTGTGTATGGAAAAAGATGCCGCCGTGTCGTGGTGAAGGGAACTAATTTATCCGACGACGTAAGCGAAAAAAAGGTAAGCGAGATCAGAAAAAAGGTAAGTCAGATTGCTTGTGTTGAGCTTTCGGATCCGATCTTCGAGGTCGGCAAGGACGGCGGAGTTATGCTTTTTTATACAAGGCCTTTGATCAGAGCATCCTGCGCCCACGGAAGATTGTCAAAAAACGGCAAGGAATGGTCGTCTTGTGACAGTGAAGAGAGAGAACATATTTATATAGACCTTTTTGATGAAAAGGACGACGAAATTTGCGGAGACATGACCGATGCGTTCATTACCGACAACTCGTATTTTTATTCGCTTATCAGTGACGGAATGGGAAGCGGTCCTTCGGCGGCATATACTTCGGGAGTTTGCGCTTTGTTTATTGAAAAGATGCTTTCCGCCGGAAACAGAGCCGATATTACTCTGCGGATGCTTAATAACGTGATACGTTCCGAAAACATGGGCTGCGGAGATGAATGCTCAGCGACTGTAGATCTTTTGGAGCTTGATCTTATGAGCGGTACAGCGGCATTTATCAAGAGTGGTGCTGCGCCTACGTATATCGCACGCGAGGGCACGGTCTACAAGATAAGCTCACGGACGATGCCTGTGGGAATAATCAAGGATGCGGATGCGAGAATTACTAAATTTGACACCAAGAAGGGCGATATTATCGTTATGATGAGCGATGGGTGCTGTCACGACAGTGACGACTGTCCGTGGCTTGTGGAGTATCTTTGCGCTTACATGACCAAGGCTAAAAGGACGGTAACCGTGGGCGAGGAGCTTTGCGAAAGACTTAAGGATGAAATTTTGCGCGAGGCGGTGAAAAATGCTCCTGAGGGAGAGGAAAGAGACGATATTTCGGTGTCGGTTATCGTCGTTGGATGATGTTGTCCGAATTTTACAGTTGATTTTCTTGCGTTTTTATGATATACTGAATGAAATAAGTGAATTTGCTTGTTCGGAGGCACAAAATGCTTGATATCAACGCTTATACCGGTAAAAATATAGCCGACAGACTTGACGGTATAGAGAAAGAGTGCTATCTGTCGGCTTGGAATTGGATGGAGTATGCTTGGGGAGACAACGTTGAATTTCAAAGACTTTCAGGGCATATATTGCTTTGCGATGAGACTCGCGAGTATCTATATGGGTCTGAGGCTCCCGAGCAAAGATATATCAGGGGAGCTCGCCCCACTCTTGACAAAATAGGCGACGAGATCTGCCGAGGACTTGTAACCGAGCGCGAAAAGGTTCTTGCAATTTTGTGCTATATCCGCGATATGCACGAAAAGGTGGGTGGGGCAGACTATTTTTACGGCGGCACCGAGGAAGAACTTATAAAAAAGAGCGAGTGGTTTTGCGAGCGAGTCGCCCGTGTGATGGTGGCTTTGTGCGAGACTCAGGGAATAGTCGGAAGAATAGTTTTTCATATTGGCGCGGGTCATCTTACCAACGAGATATATCTTGAGGGCAAATGGGCGTATTTTGACCCCAGATGCGGTATGTTCTGTGTTGACGAGGACGGCAGATTTATGTCGGTGGACGAGATCGTGCGGGACAGAGACGCTATTTACCGTCAGCCGGGGTGGGCGACCGACTACCACGCTAAATACTGGAGCCTCGATTACCGTCAGCACAGAAACTACCATTTTTGCTTTAGCCCTTATGAGTTACAGTGCATCGGAGAATACTCTCTTGCCGATGCCGATAAATATAATTTCGAGTGGGTAAAGCCCTATGCGGGCGGTGGAAATAGCCGCACGCCTCAGGATAGGTACGCTGAGACGGGGCTTATGATGCTTATTCGGTAAAATGACAAAGAAAACCTCTATAAAAAGAGGTTTTCTTTTCTTTTTACTTGACAAAAATTTCTTGTGGGGTTATAATATAAAATGAGATAATATATTAAACTCTAACAAGGAGCGAATCAAAATGACAAATATTCCCGAAATTTTCGGCTGTATGGTATTCAACGACGCGGTCATGCGCCAGAGACTTCCTAAGGACGTTTATAAATCTCTTACCGAGACCATTCAGACCGGAAAGATGATCGACGTTTCGATTGCGAACGTGGTTGCTAACGCTATGAAGGACTGGGCGACCGAGAAGGGTGCTACTCACTACACTCACTGGTTCCAGCCTCTGACCAGCGTGACGGCAGAGAAGCACGATTCCTTTATTTCTCCCATCGGTGGAGACAAGGTCGTTATGGAGTTTTCCGGAAAAGAGCTGATCAAGGGTGAGAGCGACGCTTCATCCTTCCCGTCGGGCGGTCTCCGCAAGACCTGTAATGCTCGTGGATACACCGCGTGGGACCCTTCATCCTATGCCTTTATTAAGGACGGAACCCTTTACATACCTACCGTTTTCTGCTCTTATACCGGTGACGCGCTTGATACCAAGACACCCCTGCTCCGCTCTATGGATGCGGTCAGCGAGCAGGCACTTCGAATCCTTGCACTCTTCGGCGATCATACCGCGACGAGAGTAAACACCTCGGTTGGCGCTGAGCAGGAATATTTCCTTATAAATAAAGAATATTACGAAAAGCGCGACGATCTGCTCTACACGGGCAGAACTCTTTTCGGCTCGCCTGCTCCCAAGGGACAGCAGCTTGAGGATCACTATTACGGTCATTTGAAGACCAAGATAGCGGCTTATATGGAGGAGCTTGACAAAGAGCTTTGGATGCTTGGTATTACTTCTAAAACAAAGCACAACGAGGTTGCTCCCTCTCAGCACGAGCTGGCTCCTATCTTCTCCAACACCAACGTGGCGGTAGACCAGAACCTTGTTATTATGGAGACTATGAAGACGGTTGCCGAGAGACATGGGCTTGTTTGTCTCCTTCACGAAAAGCCTTACGCGGGCATTAACGGCTCGGGTAAGCATAACAACTGGTCGATAGGCACCGACACAGGCAAAAATCTGCTCAATCCCGGCAAAAATCCGGCATCAAACACGCAGTTCCTGCTGTTTTTGGCGGCTGTGATCAAGGCGGTTGACGACTATCAGGATCTTATCCGCCTCTCTGCCGCAACCCCCGGTAACGATCACCGCCTTGGTGCTGACGAGGCACCTCCCGCTATCGTTTCGATGTTCCTCGGCGACGAGCTTGAGGAGCTTATCGACGCTATCGCCGATGATTCCGATTATATCGACAAGGCGAGAAGGACAATGGATCTGGGCGTTCCCAGCGTTCCCACCTTCCGTTACGACTCGACTGACCGAAACCGCACCTCGCCTTTTGCCTTCACAGGTAACAAATTCGAGTTCAGAATGGTTGGTTCGTCGCAGAATATCGCAATGGCGAACGTTATGATAAATACCGCTGTTGCAAAGGTTTGTAAAGATTTTGCAGATGAGCTTGAGGGTTCAATGGAGATTGAAAATGCCGCAAGAGCATTAATTAAAAAGACCTTCAAGGAGCATCGCCGTATCATTTTCAACGGCAATGGATATTCTTCAAAATGGCCGATTGAAGCAGAGAAGAGAGGGCTTCTGAATCTTAAAACCAGCGTAGATGCTTTCGCTTGCCTGACAAATCAGAAAAATATCGATCTTTTCACCGAATTCGGCGTTATGAGTGAGGTCGAGCTTCGCGCCAGAGAAGATATTCTTTGCGAGAATTATTCAAAGGTTATCGATATCGAAGCCAAGACAATGGTGGATATCGCCAACAAGAAGATAATTCCCGCGGTTGAAGAGTATATCGGTAGACTTGCCGAGATAGCCAAGAATAAGATCAAGGTATTGGATAACGCGAACGGCGCAAATCTCGAAAAGTCGATTATTTTGAAGCTTTCTGCGCTTAACGCAAAAGCTTATGAGCTTGCGGACAAGCTGAAGACAGCATCGGATAACGCATACGCAGAGAGGGCAAAGACCCATAAATATATGGATTCTGCTCTTGCATATAAAAACAACGTGATCCCGCTTATGGTCAAGCTCCGCGAGGCGGTTGACGAGATGGAGGGCATTGTACCCTCGGATCTCTGGCCTCTGCCCTCATATGGCGAGATGACTATGAAACAGTAAAAAGGAATATAACTTATTAACTAAAAGGAGATCACACAGATGAAAAAGCTTGTAATTGTTTTACTTGTAGCAGCTGCGTTGCTCTCCCTTGTTTGTTGCGGCAAGGGAGACGAGACCGAAAGCACGAGTCAAACCGAAAGCGAAGCAAAAGAGATGACCACCGAAACCCAAAACGAGACCTCTGAGATCAAGAGCGAGACCGTCGTGTCGGATATAAAAACCGATGACGCTATAGAGGAAACCACCGAAAGGTCTGTTGTCACCGATCCCGAAACTACAGCAGATGAAATCGCATCGGTTGCTACCGAAGCTGAAACGGATATCACCACGGAAAGTGAGACCGACGACAACGAAACAGAAATTGTAACCGATTCCGAGACGGAAACAGAGACTGCAAAGGCAATCGAAACTGAAACCACATCAAGTGAAACCGTTACTACGGAAGCGGAAACCGAAGTTGATACCACCGCAAGTGAGAACTATACTACGGAAACAGAGCTTGTAACCGAGTCTGATACGGAAACAGAGTCGGAAACAGAGTCGGAAGCAGAGCCCGAACCCGACACGGTATATCCCAATGACGGCTCCACCGTTGTTCTCGCCAACGCTGAAGTATACGGTTGGTGGGACACCTATAAATTCAACAAAACCGACTCCGATCCCTTCTATCGCCACGAGGATATTTACTATCCCGTTCCCCTGATCTTCAGCTGGGATAAGGGCGAGGATGCCGACTACTATAGACTTTATATATCTACAAACGAGGATCTTCTCCCCTACGAGAGCTATCTGATCAACAATAATAGTATTTCTCTCGACCATCTCTTTACAGGAACCAAGTATTATTGGACAGTAATTTCTACCAAGGTGGTTGACGGCAACGAGATCAATGAGACGGTCGTTCCCACCCGTAGCTTTACTACCGCCGAAAGCCCCAGATGTCTCCGCATCGAGGGTGTCAGCAATACCCGTGATATTGGCGGACTTGAAGCAATTGACGGTTATCGTATCAAGCAGGGAATGATCTACCGCGGCGGTAAGCTTGAGAAAATTACCGAGGCGGGCAAGGACTTTTTTGTCAACTATATCGGCATCAAGACCGACCTCGACCTTCGTACCCCCGGTGAGGGCGGTGCGGGAAGCGGCTCTCCCTTGGGCTCTGATATAAACTACGTAAATATCAACGGAAGATATTACATTGGAAACATGGGAATCCAATCCGAGGAAGGAAAGAAGGTTTTTGCGGACGAGATAAGACTCTTTGCAAACCCCGATAATTACCCCATCTATATCCATTGTTCTCTCGGTCGTGACCGTACGGGAACCCTTGCCTTCGTTATCGAGGCGTTGCTTGGAGTTTCAAGAAACGATATGTATATGGATTACGAGCTTTCGGTATTCTCTGTAACCGGAACCCTCGACAATGCAGGTGTCCAGGCAATAAGAAAAAATATCGTGACAGTCTACAATTATCTTGATACATTTGAGGGCTCGAATCTTGCAGAGAAGACCGAAAACTATCTCCTTTCCATTGGTATTACCGCCGAGGAGATACAGACTATCCGCGATCTTCTGCTTGAGGAGGTAAAGTGATATGAAAATGATCAAAAGACTTTCATTGATGCTTTCGCTTTTGCTGCTTTTGAATGCTATGTCATTCGTTATTTATGCCGAGGCTGAGACAGAGACCATCGATCCTGCTTTAGGCAAGTCGGAGATCCCCTACACCGCAGAAGATAAGACTCTTTCCATCTACGGTTATTCGGATATGAAGCTGCTGGACGCCGAGATGGCAGAGGCGGCAGGTATTACAGGAATCGAGGGCAATTACGTGATGCAGCTTGCAAACGCTTCCGCGGAAGGAGACTCGAGCATCATGCTCGACCTTCGACAGACCGTTTGTAAGGACGTGAAGATCGAGGACGTTGAGTCTGTCACGTTCCGCGTTTGGATCCCACACAAAATGGATCTGAGAATAAGAAGCGTAAAAGATACTTGGAATTATATTAATGCACACACACCCGCAGAGGGCGGCGGATGGATAAAGATAACAATTACCAATATGTCAACCTTCGTTGACGACGGAAATGGATATTTCAGTCCCTTTGCCTTTACGTTCAGAAACAATTATAATAAAAAAACTCCCTGTATCGTATATTTTGACGGTGTTACCGTGAACTTGAAGGAAGTTGAGCCCGAGCCTCCCGCAGGGGGCGAAAAGCTCTACTACACCTTTGAAGAGGGTATGGGTAAGGAGGAGATTCCTTACGGTGAGCCTGATTCTGTTGGTGTGAAGTACGGTTATTCATCATTTAAGATGATGGATGAGACCCAGGCTAAGGCGGCAGGTATTCCCGAGGGATACTCCGGTTGGGTTATGGCTCTCGGTTCAAATGGCGGCAACATCAGTATCGGACTTGATCTCACCAATATCAAAATCAAGGATATCGAAAGAATAAGCTTCCGAGTATGGTGTCCTATCGGCACTAAGCAGCACGAAACGGAAGGCGGTATTCGTATTACCGGCAAAACCTCGTCTACCTGGAATATGCTGAAGAATCCCACGGCTCTTGAGGAATGGATAGATTTAGTGTTGGAGTTGGATGATTACAGCAGATTTGATTTCGACGGCGACGGTTACTGTGATTCCACCAACTTCTGCTTCAGAAGTGCGGCTGGCACGGCATATATCGACCATATTACCGTTGAGTTGAAGCCGCAGGATACCACTCCTCCCGTTATTGCCTATAACGGTGATACCGTGATCAACACCACCGCAGGCAAGCTCTTTTCTATAGATGCTACCGCATACGACGAGAGAGACGAAAAGAATATCGCGCCCGAATATATCTTCAGCGAGGGCGCGGTTGACGAAAACGGTCTGCTTCTCGAGGGAGAGCATACCTGTACAGTGAGATTTACAGATCTTGCGGGCAACAGCTCGGAAATAAATCTGACGCTCAACGTAGAGGCGCAGGACGTTATTGCTCCCACGCTCAGCTGGATGGTTGAAAAGCTCTTTGCTAACGTAGGAATGAGACCCAAGCTTGATATAACCGCAACCGACGACTGCGACGGTGAGGTGGACGTTATCTTCACATGGAGCGAGGGCGCACTTGATTCCCGTGGCAGACTTCTTGAGGGTGAACATACTCTGACAGTTTCTGCATCCGATGATACCGGAAACAAGACCGAAAAGGTCATTCCCGTGAAAGTTACAAGCGGTTTGCCTTCAATTAATTGAATAATTTAACAGCAATTTGGGGCGAGTTATCTCGCCCCAATATTTTTTTTTGAAAAGCTATTGACAGAAATTTTTCTTTATGGTATAATACAGTTGAAACAGATAATACAGTTAATACAGATATTGGAGGATTTACAGAAAAGGGGGTGCCGTAATGCAGTTGAATTTTTCGGGAAAGCAGGACGTATATATTGAGATAGCCGAGAAATACAAGGAATATATCAAGCTTGGCATCATCAAGAACGGCGAGAAGCTTCCCTCGGTGAGAGAGGCGGCGGGCGAGCTTGGAGTCAATCCCAACACCATCGCCAGAGCCTATAATCTCCTTGAGGAGCAGGGCTTTATAAAGGCTTTGCCCAAAAAGGGAGTGTTCGTCATCTTTGGCGAGACCGAAAAGAAGTCCGAGCCCGATAAAATAGCGGTGATATACGCGCTTAAGGATCTGGGCATCGGCAAGGAAACGCTTATTAAATGGATAGAGGAGGTATACAGCGATGATCGAGATTAAGAACGTAACTCATTATCTTGGAGGCAAAAAAATACTTGACAAGGTCAACCTGACACTGACCGAAGGCTCGGTAATGGGACTTGTTGGTATCAACGGTGCGGGTAAAACTACTCTTTTGCGAATCATTTCGGGAGTATACAGGCCAACCGAGGGCGAGGTCATATGCGACGGAATTTCTACGTTGGATGAAAACGCAAGACGCGAGCTCTTCTTCCTGCCCGACGATCCCTATTATACCGCTCACACCACGGGAAGAAGTCTTTATGTAATGTACAATGTCTTCTACCCAAAGATGGACAGATTTGTTTTTGAAAAGTATATGGATGAGTTCGGGCTTGACGAGAAAAAGCCGATACGCAATTTTTCAAAGGGAATGAGGCGACAGCTTTACGTTGCATTAGCTCTTTCGGTGAGACCAAAATATCTTTTGCTTGACGAGGCATTTGATGGGCTTGACCCTCTGGCGCGACTTGCCTTTAAGCGCGCTATAAATCATGCGGTGGAGGAGGACGGCACCACGGTGCTTATCTCCAGCCATTCGCTCCGTGAGCTTGAGGATTTTTGCGACAGCTACGCCCTTATCGATAAAATGACGGTGGCTTCCTCGGGAGATATTGCCGAGCACGTGGGAAGATTCTGCAAATTCCAGCTTGCCTTCCTTGAATCTATACCCGAAAACGCGTTTGAAAAAATGCCCGTGGTATCGCTTGAGAGAACGGGCAGATTCGTCAGAATAGTGCTTGAAGGAAAGACCGAGGAGATGCGTAATATGCTTGAAGGATTAAAGCCTGCGGTCATTGAGGAGATGCCTATGGACTTTGAGGAGATGTTTATCCACGAAGTTGAGGGCAAGGGATATATGAGTGAGGGAGGTGCGAAAAAATGAAAACCTTCGGTAGATATTTAGTGTACAGATTAGAAAAGACACTGCCCGGCACGCTGATTTTGGCGATAGTTGCGCTGGCGATAAATTTCGTTACGGTTTCTGAGGGTATCGGAAGGCTAAGGGTGGAAAATAATGAAACGAGCCTTTATATGCTTGCCATAATACTTGGTGCGCTGTGTATAATTATCCCGATTCTTGAGCTTTCTGACTTTAAAAACCGCAGAAGCCTTGATACGCTCTATGTTTTCCCCTTAAACAGAGGAAAAATGGCTCTAGTGCATTATATAAGCGGATTTATTCAGATATTGGCGATATATTCTCTCTGCTTTTTCTCATCCTGGATATATCTTGAACTTCAAACCAATTATTTTGCCCTCGGATATATGCTTTTCTACTATATTTTTTCGATATTTGTGGGAATTGCGATCTATTCGATATTCTGCTTCCTCTTTGTGCAGGGAAATACCGTAGCGGACGGAATACTTTTCTGTATTCTTTGGATATTCGTGCTTTTGGTAGTAGGATGGGAGATAAGAGTCGACTTTTTGAGACCGTATATTGTTGACACCGCGTATTGGGAGAGCAGCGCGAATTTCGCCACCGATTGGGGCATGATATATTCGCCCTTGAATAATCTGACGGTTATTTTCCAGGATCTTATAGAGATCAATAAGCAGACTCTGGAGCACTATTACAGGGACGCTTACGCAGCGAGATATACGCGCGAGATGTATATGTTCTTCGTCTGGGGAGCAATAGGAATTGCGGCAGCGGCAGGATATTTCCTTACCTTTATAAAGAAGGGTGCGGAGAAGACGGGCGAGGTGTCGGACTCCTGGTTTGGATACCGCATTCTGATACCTGCTTACTGTTACAGCTTTCTTATGATGTTTGACATGGCGGATATGATAATGACCGTGCTTATTTTTGCCCTTATGGTGGGCGGATACGTGCTTTATCGCAGAGGATTTAAATTCAAGCCGAGCGATATTATTGTTACGGGCTGTGGAATTCTTGCCGTGATAATTGGCGGGTTGTTGTAATATAAATAAACCTTCTCCGCTGAGAAGGCTAACCGACAAAACAAATTTTGAAATAAAAACAAAAGCTACGTCCTCGACGTAGCTTTTGTTTTACTATCATTTTTTAAATTCTATCAAGCCTTGCTTGCCTGCCTCGGTAACGGGACGAATCCACTTGCCCGAACGCCAGTAGATCAGGAAGTATATGGTTTTGGGAATATCCTCACAGAGGTACATAATAGCGTAGACCGCAAGGAAGGGAAGATGCCAGACGTTGGCGGCGATATAGGTCATAGGGACTGAGAAACACCACAGCACCGCAAGCTCAATAACCATTCCCATAGCTGTATCTCCGCCCGGACGGAAGATGCCCACGACGGTAAGATAGGGGACGTTTCGGACAATTATCCATATAGCGTAAATAACCAATATCCATTCCGCCGTTTCGATGGTGTAGGACGAAATTTTTTCTCCCATATTGAAGACAGACACAAGTGGAGCCCTCAGTAGTATTACAGCGATGCCAACGACAAGGGAAACAAATGGGAACACTGCCATAAAACGCTTTGAATCGCGTATGCTTTCGCGAATCTCACCTGCTCCCACCGACTTACCCACCATTACACAGCAGGCATTGCAAAGCCCCAGGAAGAAGCAGAACGTGAAGTTTTCAAAGGTTCGCACGATAGTGATCGCGGCATATTCCTGATGTCCTATGTTGGAAAAGATAGCCTGGTATGCAAACGTACCCATACCCCACATGGTTTCGTTGATAATGACGGGGGATGCCTTTTTGAAAAATTCCCCCACGGTCTCGCCGCTGAAAGCGACATAGTCTTTGATAGGCGCGTACAGAATATTCTTTTTCCAAATCGAAAAGAGAATTATCAGCACGGGACCTATCCAAGCCGATATCGCCGTGGCTATGGCGGCACCCTTGACACCAAGCCCCATAGGAAATATGAGAACGTAATTAAGCCCTACGTTCATAATTGCTGAAATACCCGATACCACCATAGGCAGCTTGGGATGCTCGGCAGAGCGCAATATTGAGCCTAAAATATTGGTCAAAGCCATAGCGGGGTATGAGAGGCAGGCGAATTTCAGATATAACGAGCCTTGCTCAACTACCTCGGGGGTCTTGTTGAATATGCGGATTATGTGCTCGGGAAAGATAGCAGCCGCTAAAAGAAAGAGCAGAGACAGTAAAAATCCCGAAATGACCGCAATTCCCGAGGATCGGTGAATTCCCTTGATATTCTGATTTCCCCAGTATTGAGAGACGAAGACCGCCGCGCCCGAGCTGATGCCGAAAAGCACCATACCGAAGAGCCAGCTCCACTGTCCTGCCATTCCCGTAGCGGAGAGCTGAATTTCTCCCAGCTGACTTACCATCAGAGTGTCCACAAGGCTGAATGATGCCGAGAGCATATTCTGAAGAGCTATCGGGATGGCAAGAGATAGCGTAATTTTCCAAAACCCATTATCCCATAAGGATAATGGGAGTTTTTTAGTGTTAATGTTCATTTTGCAGTTAATGTCGTTTGTTGATTATTTGCCGCCGCCAAGCTGCTCCTTGTGATACTGAAGCGTGTAGAGGCGGTAGTAGTTGCCCTTGTTTAAGAGCAATTCGTTGTGTGTGCCCTGCTCGATGATCTTTCCGTGAGACAGCACGATAATGTTGTCTGCGTGCTGAATTGTGGAGAGACGGTGAGCGACCATAAGCATAGTGCCTATGTTCATCATCTTTTCAAGGGAGTCCTGAATAAGGATCTCGGTCTCGGTGTCGATATTTGCCGTCGCCTCGTCAAGGATCATGACCGCGGGCTTGTGAATAATTGTTCTCGCGAAGCTGATAAGCTGTCTTTGTCCCGCTGAGAAGTTGTTTCCTCTCTCGCGAACCACCTCGTCAAGACCGCCCGCGAGCTTACCGATAAAGCTGTCGGCATTGACGTACTTGCAAGCCTCGTTGACCTCCTCGTCGGTGACGTTATCAAGTCCCAAAGTAATGTTGGAGCGGATAGTGCCCGAGAAAAGGAAAACGTCCTGAAGCATCTGACCGAAATGACGGCGCAGTGAGCTTATCTTTATCCTTCTGATGTTGATACCGTCGATAAGGATCTCGCCCTTCTGAATGTCGTAATTGCGGCAGATAAGCGAGAGAATGGTGGTCTTACCCGAGCCGGTAGAACCTACGAATGCCACGGTGTCGCCTGCGTTTACCTTGAAGGAAACGTCCTTCAGCACCCATTCGCCCTCAACGTAAGCAAACCATACGTTTTTGAACTCGATGTTACCCTCGATATGATCCAGCTCGATGGCATCGGGCTCGTCCACGACCTCGGGGACGATGTCGAGGATCTTGTAGATCTTTTCGGCAGAAGCAAAGCAAGCCTGAAGACGGTTAAACTGCTCGGCAAGGTTCTGTATGGGGTTAAAGAACTTGTTGATGTAGGAATAGAAGGAAACTATAACGTTGACCTCGATCACCTGACCTAAGAACTCCCAGCCCTCAAGCTTACCTCTTGCTCCGAAGTAGAAGAGACAGAGAATGGAGGAGATATAGAGCATATAGACCATAGGACGGAAAATACCGAAGACGAACATCTGACCAAGCTTTGCCTTGCCAAGCTTTTGGTTCTTCTTGTCAAATTCCTCCTTCTTTCTCGCCTCGCGGTTGAAGATCTGAATGATCTTCATTCCCGAAAGGTTTTCGGAGAGGAAGATGTTGATGTCGGTGGTGCCGTCCTTGACCTGGCGGTGAGCACGGCGGGAGAATTTACGGAAGATCACCGTAAAGATGATAACGAAGGGAACGAAGCAGAGAACTACAAGCGTCAGCAGGTAGTTGAGAAGAAGCATTGCGCCGAGAACGCCGAAGATGATAAATATATTCTTGATAAGGTTGACAAGAATATTGGTAAATGTCATCGAAATGGCGTTGGTGTCGTTGGTAACTCTTGTAACCAGGGTTCCTACGGGGATCTTGTTGAGCTGATCGTGGGAAAGGCTTTCGATGTGACGGAAAAGGTCCTCACGGATGTTGGAAACTATGCGCTGTCCGGTCTTTTGCAGTATGATCGACTGGAAATAGGTGCTGATAAGAGAAACTATCAGAATGCAGCCGTAAATAATTATTTTAGTGTAAAGATCACCTATCTCGAATTTTCCACCGCCAACCATTTCGATAATGTCACCCATGATAAGAGGGGAGATTATTTCGTGAGCGATCGAGAAGATCATAAGGATAAGGACAAACAGGAACTGCGCCCAATAGGGCTTTGCGTATTTAAGAAGTCTTTTGATTATGACCGAGTCTTTCATATCACGGTCAAAGCCAATGGCTTCTTTTTTGTCCTTCATAGTAGCAAAAGCTACGATGAATATTGTTGCGAATACGCCGATAATGGCGCCTACGATAAGTACGGGGTAAAGCTCATACATATTATTCTACCTCCTTATCGTTCTCGCTCTTTTGAGCGTCGCTCTCGTCGGCATCGTCAAGCTTCTGCAGGTCGACCAGATTCTTGAACTCGGGGCAGCTTTCGTAAAGCTCAGCGTAGTTGCCCACGGCGGCGATCCTGCCCTCTTCAACGAAGATTATCTTGTCCATCTGCTCGATAGTGCTGACTCTGTGCGCAATAAGCAGAGTGGTCTTACCCGAACGCATATTGCGGAGATTTTCAAGTATTGCCTTTTCGGTCTTGACGTCAACTGCGGAGACAGAGTCGTCGAGAATGAGGATAGGAGCGTTCTTCATCAAAGCACGTGCGATAGAGATACGCTGCTTCTGTCCTCCCGAGACCGTAACACCGCGCTCGCCCAGCACACTCTGATACTTTTCGGGGAACTCGGCGATGTTGTCGTGAACGTCTGCCATTTTCGCGGCGAATTCAACGTCGTCGTAGCTTCCGCCGTCGGTGGCGAAGCTTATGTTGTTTTCAATGGTATCGCTGAACAGGAAGTTGTCCTGAGGAACGTATGCGGCATTGGCTCTTACAGTTTTTATGGGGATAAGATTTACGTCTTTGCCGTCGATAAATACCGTTCCCTCGGGCACGTTGTAGGTGCGAAGAATAAGATCGACGATGGTTGTCTTACCCGAGCCTGTCCGTCCGATAATACCAACGTTTTCGCCCGCCTTTATGGAGAAGGAAACGTCGGACAATACGTCAAACTCTCCGTCGGGATAGCGGAAGGTGAGGTTTTTGAAATCTATATCGCCGCGGATCTCGGAAATATCCTCGACCTCGGGTCTGTCGAATACGTCGGGAGTGGAGTCGAGCAGCTCACCGATACGCTTAAGCGATGCCTTACCCTGAGCGTGCATACCGATAAGCTCGCATACCGCCATAATAGGCCAGATGATGGCGTTGAAGTAGCCGATAAACTCAACCAGCTCTGCCGCCTTGAAGGTGCCCGAATATACCAGATATCCGCCGTAGCCTAAGATCACGCAGACAACCGACTCGATAAGCAACGTGAGTGCAACGTGAAGAAGGACAGAGAGCTTGGTGTATTCAACGTTTCTGTCCTCGTTGTTTTTGCTCAGCTTCTTGAACTCAAGCAGCTCGTGGGTCTCTTTGACGAATGCCTTGATAACTGCGATTCCCGCAAAGGTCTCCTGAGAGAAATCCGAGAGCATGGAGAAAGCCTCCTGTCTCTTTTCCCACTTTTTGCTCATATATCTGCCGACGATAAGCGAGCAAACGAGAAGTAGAACCATAGGGATCATACAGAGAAGCGCCAGGGTGGGATTCATCGCCACCATTTTGATGAGAGAAAGTACACCCAGCACCACCGCGTCGAAAAACATCATAATGCCCCAGCCGAAGCATTCCTGAACGGTTTCCAGGTCGTTGGTAAAGAAGGACATCATGTTTCCAACCTTGTTGACCTGATAATATTGTTGAGAAAGATCCTTGCAACGGTCGAACATTTTGCCGCGAAGGTCGGTTTCAAGCTTGATGCCCGCGCCGAAGAAGCAGACTCTCCATAAAAATCTGCCGAAGACCAGCGAAACTATGACGAAGAGCATAGGACGGCAGATCTTGTCGAGAACGTAATTTAAGTCAAAAATATACACGGTGTCGGTGGCGGAATCGGTTACAAAGCCGGTCTCGATGCCCTCGATGACCGCTCCGTAAAGCTCCGGGATGACCAGCTGCATATAGTCTACCAGGACAAGTGCCAAAAATCCCAGCAGCAGCATGGGCAAATATTTCAGATAGTATCGGTTGATGTGCTTACCGAATATCAAAATTATCCCTCCCTTATGTGTTTTTTTGCGATTTTTATTTACAAATTGAACTAATCACAATTTTAACACAATGAAGTGCTTTTGTCAATATATTTTATATATATTTATACAACTAAAAGTAGAATTTTGAAAAAAAGGCAGTTTAGGCCGTTTTTTAACTAAAAAAGTGGCATTTTTAGGTATAAAAAATCCGCAGGATAATTCCCACGGATTTTCTTCGATGGATTATATACGGCTTTCAGATTTAAGGGCCGACCTGATTATTTTTCTGTATGCGTTTCGATATAGTTCTTGTACCAATAGGCAGAATCCTTTGGAATTCTCTCCATGGTCTCGTAATCGGTATAGACGATGCCGAAGCGAGGACCGTATCCCTCGGACCACTCGAAATTATCCATAAAGGACCAAGCGAAGTATCCTCTTATATCCACACCGTCGTTGACCGCGCGCTCATACTCGTCAAGATAGGAGGAAAGATAGCTGATCCTACCCTCGTCGTGTACCTTGCCGTCTTCTGAAAGCTTATCGTTTCCGGACGTTCCGTTCTCGGTAACGTAGAATGGTAGCTTGTAACGCTCGGTCAGGAAACGGGGACCCCAATATAAGCATTTGGGAGTTATGGGCCAGCCAAGGGTGGTTTTGGGCGCGTTGGGATCCTTTACCTGTACGGGCTTGCCGTCTTCACCCGCCTTGATCTCTTTGCCGTAATAAATGTTCTGAGCGCAGAAGTCGAGAGGCTGATTTATCAATCTCATATCCTCCTCGGTAATTTCGGGAAGGAAGTCCTTGTAGCGAGCAAGTCCGTCCTCGGGGTATTTGCCGAGCAATACGGGATCGCTCCACCAGGAAATAGAGTCAAGCACGTATTTGGAAAGTCCGGGAGACGCAAAGTAAGCCTGTCTTGCCGCCTCGATATCCTCGGGAGATTCGGTTGCGGGGAAGCAGACGTTTCCGCAGGGAGCGTATCCAATTTTTATAGGACGCTTGGCTGCAGCGCGCATGGCGATTACAGCCGCACCGTGAGCCCTCATAACGTTGTGGGCGATCTGGAAGGCATCCTTATAGGTCGAGGTCGTACCGGGAGCGTGGTTTCCGAACATATATCCAAGCTCGACAAAGGTCTGAGGCTCGTTAAAGGTTATGAAATATGTCACTCTGTCCGAATATAGCTCAACCACTTTTGCGGCGTAGTCCTTGAACCATTCGATAGACTCATCGTTAAGCCAGCCGCCCCTTCTGTGAAGCTCGTAGGGGTATTCCCAATGGAAAAGGGTAATGTATGGCTCAATATTGTTTGCAAGAAGCTCGTCGATAAGATCAGAATAAAATTGTATACCTTCCTCGTTGACCTCGCCAACACCCTTGGGGAAGATACGGCACCAGTTGATCGAGAAGCGGTAGGCATTAAGCCCCAGCTCCTTCATAAGCTTTACGTCCTCTTTATAGCGATTGTAGTGATCGCAAGCCACGGCTGTGGTCTTTCCGTCTCTTATCTTACCGGGCTCGTGTGAAAATACGTCCCAGACGTTGAGTCCCTTTCCTCCGTCGCGGTAAGCGCCCTCTATCTGAATCGATGAGGTTGCGGCACCCCAAACAAAATCCTTTTTGTAGCTCATTCAAGTTTCTCCTTTATTGATTATTTCAAATAATTATTATAGCATAGGGCTCAAATTATGTCAATAAACCAATTCAATGATTTATCGGTGAAAAAAGGATTATTCACTTGTTGCGCCCTCAAATGCCTCACTGATCTTTTGAGATATAGCCGTCATTCTCTCGGGCGAGACCTTTAATACTTGACGGTCATAGGTCAGAAGTCCGTTGGTCTCGTCCTCCACGTCGCTGACCTGGGTGTAGACGGCGGCGGATAAACCGCGATCTATCATAGGAATGACCTCGTTAAGATAAAGCGACTCGAGAGCGTCGCAGAATTTGTCTCGGTCGGTGAAAAAGCTGTAGCCGTAGGTCTTGTCGAGATTAAAGGAATGGTTTTCGACCTTATATGAGTAGCCGCCGAATTCCGAAAGCACCAAAGGCTTTTCGGGATCATTTTTCAGGTCAAGCTTCTTGAAATAAATGTGTTCGCTCACAACGTCGCTCTTTTTTTCGGCAAACCAGCCCGAGGTGGCATCCCATACTCTTGTGGGATCGAGAGATTTCAGGCGAGTATATTGCCCGTCGGCGTCAAACTGCCCCCAGCCCTCGTTAAAAACGGTATAGTAGACAATGGACGGATGATTGTAGAGATATTCGACGGTCGCGGCACTGTCCTTTTCAAAAATCTCACGGCGACGCTTGCTTGCCTTATGCGTTATACCTTTTTTGAAGCCAACCGTGGGCAGAGCGGTATCCACAAGAAAGCTGTAGTTGCCGCTGTTGACCATATCCTGAAAGACTGCCATACCGTGCTTGTCACAGTAGTAATAAAACAGCTTGTGCTCGATCTTTATATGCTTGCGAAGCATATTGAAGCCGCATTTTTTCATCTGGAGAATATCGTTTTCAAGAGCCTCGGGCGACGACGGAGTGTAGATTCCGTCACTGAAATAGCCCTGATCGAGAAGACCGTGGAAAAAATAGGGTCTGCCGTTGAGACAAATATAGCTTTTGCCGTTTTTCTTCTCAATGCTTACCGTGCGGAGAGCAAAATAGGACTCGATCTTATCGTAGCCGTCTGTAAGAGTAAATTCATAAAGATATGGGGTTTCGGGGGTCCAGAGCTTGGGTTCATCGACCTCAATATAGGTCTTGTTCTCCGAGAATTTGTATTCCTTGCCACCATCATTGAGAGTCAGACAGAACTCGCCGCAGCCCCCCTCAACTTCAAGCGTCACACCGTTAAGGTCGGGAGTTAGTTTTATGCTTTTTATGCGGTTTTCGGGCACCTTTTCAAGCCATACCGCCTGCCAGATGCCGCTTGTGGGAGTGTACCACATTCCGCCCCTGTCGCGTCTTTGCTTGCCCCATGCGAGGTCGTGGTCAAGAAAGTCGGTGACCTCAACTAAAAGTGTGTTTTCACCGTCAGTAAGACTGTCGGTAACGTCGAATTCAAAGGGAAGATAGCCGCCGACGTGTTCGCCTAAAAGCTTGCCGTTCAAATATACCTTGGCGAGCTGATCCACTGCGCCGAAATGAAGAATTATTCTCTCTCCGAGCAATTCTTCTGAAAGCGTAAACTTCTTTTCGTATATATACTTTTCGCCATTTTTAATCTGTCTCTCGATTCCCGAGATCCTTGACTCGGGAGGGTAGGGAACTGTGATTTTTCCAAGGAGCTTTTCACCTTTTTTACCCTTGAATGAAAGCTGCCATTCGCCGCAAAGCGAAACGAAGCTCTCACGCTTCATCTGCGGATCGGGATGCTGATCCCAACCGAATTTTTCTTCAAACGGAGTTTTCAGATCGGTCTTAAGAGTAGGCTTTTTGGTAAATCTTGAAACAAACAAAACTATCGCAAGAATAACCACGGGAACAAGCGCCGCGAGGAAGATGTTAGCGTTGGGAATAAAGGACTCGGTTCCGTCGTTGTTTACGATCTTTTCGGCATTTGCGAGAACTGCAGAGCCGATATAAGGACCGACCACGCCGGGAACCAACACTTGCGAGAATATTCTCACGCCCTGAAGTCTGCCCGCCTTGCCAACGGGGGTCAGATCGCGTATTTTCGCGCCGAACACAGCCATTCCCGATAGATAACCGCACATCATAAGCAAAGAGCCGATGAATACGGGAGCCTTGGCGCGGAAGAAATAGAGAATCACAAATCCCGCCGCCAACCAAAGGAGTGATATCCACGAGCTGAAGGAAAAGCCTTTTTTGTCGTAGACCTTGCCCCAGAATGCCGTGACAACCGATGCCAGAATTATAGCGGGAGCCATTACGAAAACGTAGTCCGCCATACCAAGCGAAACCTCATAGTAGATAATGAGGTATGGCATAAAGATCTGTATTGCGATATTGAAAATTATAAAGAGCAGAAGGTAAAAATAGAGAGCCTTGTGAGTCTTGACAGTTGACGGACGGAAACCGTAAATAAGATTGTTGAAATATCCGCTTTCAGATGGCGCAAGCGGCTTTTCCTTGATAATAAAGATGCCGATGACGCCGATAAGCAGGGTTGCCGCGCCAATAATTGTGAATATCATCGTCCAGCTTTCGCTCTTGTTAAGATCAAATGCCATAAAGCCGCCAAAGACCGCAAGGATCGCAACGAGAGGCATCATCGCGTTGATTCCCTCGGCACTTCCTCGGTTGGTTTCGTCGGTGCTGTCGGTCAGCCATGCGTTATATGCCGCGTCATTTGCCGAAGAGCCGAAAAAGGTCATTACGCAGTCAAGAACGATGGTCAGAGTAATGCCGAGAGCCGCTCCCGATACCGCAGGAAAGATGGATTCAAGCAGATCGATCTTGAGCAGGGAAAAGGCGAAAATCGAAAGCCCCCAAAGAATGTATCCTCCGCAGATAAAGACCTTTCGTTTGCCGATTCTGTCGGAAAGGGCACCCACAAAAAGTGTAGTCAGGGTTGCCGCCACTGCGCTTGCCGCCACCATTGCCGAGATATCGGTAGCGCTTGCGTTGAACATCTTATACATAAAGACGTTGAGATACATATTCTCAACCACCCATGCGATCTGTCCCATAAGTCCGAAAAGGGCAAGGGCGAGCCAGAAACGTGAGCCGAGCTTTGTTTTTTTGTTCATAATCATTACCTCCCATAGCTGTTGCTTTTATTTTATCACAGTGAAAGAGATTTGTCAACTTTCGGAGATCAGCTTAAAAAACAAAATTTAAGAAATTTTCATTTATCTTATTGACTTATTAAAAACTCTGTGATATAATGTATCCATAAATCTATATTTATCGGAGGATAAATGCTATGAAGCGTATTAAGACTATTGAAACCAAGAATCTTTGCGAGACCGCTAAGAACGGTGGTTGCGGCGAGTGCCAGACCTCTTGCCAGTCTGCTTGCAAGACCTCTTGCGGAATTGCTAATCAGCAGTGCGAAAATAAGAAATAATAAATCTTTGAAAAATTCCCCAATACTGCGTTGCTCCTCGAAAGCGGCTTGACGTAGGGAACTACGTCTGCGCCTTGCTTTCTCCGGTGCGCCTTGTCTTGAGAAATTTTTCTTTGATTTAGTATCTTTGAAGAAATTTGTGGGGGAAGGAAAGATCCTTCCCCCATAGCACTGTTTTATTTAAATTTGATTTGGAGTTTATAAATATGGTACATTGTTATAAATTGGGTGGGCTCAATATCGTGCTTGACATTTGCTCGGGCTCGGTTCACGTTGTGGACGAGGTGGTCTACGACATTATTGAGGCTTACGAGAGCCGCTCAAAGGAAGAAATAATCGCCGAAATGCTCGAAAAGTATGCAAGCGATCCCGAGGTTACCTGTGATGAGCTTGAGGGCTGTTTTGAGGATATCGAAGCATTAAAGGCTGAAGGAAAGCTCTTTTCTCCCGACAATTTCGAGGGAATGGCAGGCAAGCTTAAGGAGAAGAGCGCGGGCGTTGTCAAGGCGCTTTGTCTGCACATCGCACACTCCTGCAATCTTAATTGCTCTTATTGCTTTGCGAGCCAGGGTAAATATCACGGTGACAGAGCACTGATGAGCTTTGAGGTGGGCAAAAGAGCCCTTGATTTCCTGATTGAGAATTCGGGAAGCAGACACAATCTTGAGGTCGACTTCTTCGGCGGCGAGCCCTTGATGAATTTTGACGTTGTAAAGCAGCTTGTTGCATATGCCAGAAGCATCGAAAAGGACGCGGGCAAGAATTTCCGCTTCACTCTCACCACCAACGGTATGCTTATCGACGACGACGTAATTGACTTCGCCAACCGCGAGTGCTCCAACGTAGTTTTGAGTCTTGACGGACGAAAAGAGGTTCATGACCGTTACAGAGTCGACTACGCGGGCAGAGGAAGTTGGGAGACCATTGTTCCCAAGTTCCAGAAGCTTGTTGAGGCGAGAGAAGGCAAGAATTATTATATGCGCGGCACGTTTACTCACGCAAATCCCGATTTTCTCAAGGATATCGAGGTTATGCTTGATCTCGGCTTCACCGAGCTTTCCATGGAGCCGGTTGTGGGCCCTGAGAGTGATCCCTCGTCCTTGACGGCGGAAGACCTTCCCATCGTGCTTGAGCAGTACGAAAAGCTTGCCGAGCTTATGCTTGCGCGTCACAGAGAGGGTAGACCCTTTACCTTCTATCACTATATGATCGATCTCAAGGGCGGTCCTTGTATTTACAAGAGGATCTCGGGCTGTGGCTCGGGAACCGAGTATATGGCTGTAACTCCTTGGGGCGATCTTTACCCCTGCCACCAGTTCGTTGGTGAGGAAAAATTCAAGCTTGGCAACGTCTTCGACGGTGTCAGCAACCTTGAAGCCCAGGAGGACTTTGCCGCGTGCAACGTCTACTCCCGTCCCGAATGCCGCGATTGCTGGGCAAGACTTTATTGCTCGGGCGGCTGCGCGGCGAATGCTTATCATTCCACGGGCTCGGTCCGCGGTGTGTATAAGTACGGCTGTGAGCTCTTCAAAAAGAGAATGGAATGTGCGATCATGCTTGAGGTCGCAAAGACTCTCGAAGCCGAAGAAAACTGAAAATTATCCTGAAAGGGGATGCCTTATGAAGACACCGATATGTGATTTCGTCGAAAACTACGCTCGCGAGGGCGGATTGCGATTGCATATGCCGGGTCACAAGGGCGTCCCCTTTCTCGGCGTTGAAGAACGTGACATAACCGAGGTTGACGGAGCCGACGTGCTTTATTCCCCCGACGGAATTATCGCAGAGAGCGAAAAATATGCCACCGAGCTTTTCGGCAGCGGCAAAACAGTATATAGCACCGAGGGTTCGTCGCTTTCCATCCGCGCCATGGTCTATCTTATTACCCTGCATGCCAAAAAAGAGGGCAAAAAGCCTCTTATCTTGGCGGCAAGAAACGCTCACAAGACCTTTTTGTCGGCGATAGCCTTGACCGATTGTGCGGTGGAGTGGATATATCCCACCGAGGATGATAACCTTATCTCCTGTCGCGTCTCGTCAGTGCAACTTGAGAAAAAGCTTGACGAAATGAGCGAATTTCCCACAGCGGTCTATCTTACAAGCCCCGATTATCTCGGTTTTACCTCGGATATCCTCGCTATTGCCGAGGTCTGTCACAAAAGAGGAGTTTTGCTGGCGGTTGATAATGCCCACGGCGCGTATCTGAAGTTTTTGCCGGAATCAAGGCATCCCATCGATCTGGGTGCAGATATTTGCTGTGATTCTGCCCACAAGACCCTTCCCGTGCTGACGGGCGGAGCATATTTGCATATTTCGAAGAACGCACCAAAGCTCTTTTCGGAAATGGCAGAGCAGGCTATGTCGCTTTTTGCCTCCACAAGTCCTTCTTACTTGATCTTGCAATCTCTCGACAGAGCAAATCTTTATCTGTCGGATGGCTACAGATCCCGACTTGCCAAAACCGCGGCAGAGGTAAATAGTCTCAAAAAAGTCTTGATAGATAACGGATATTCGCTTCTTGGCGACGAGGAACTGAAGATGTGCATTGAGGCGAAAAAATACGGTTATTTTGGATATGAGATCGCTGGATTTTTGCTGGAAAACGGCATCGTTTGTGAGTTTTACGACAGAGATTTCACAGTTATGATGTTCACCCCCGAGATAGGGAAGGATGATTTTGCAAAACTTGAAAAAACACTGCTTTCGCTCCCCCAAAAGGCAGAAATAATGGAAAAAGCCCCATCGGTGGGTATTCCTGAGAGAGCGATGACCGCAAGAGAAGCGATAATGTCTCCGTCTCGCGAGATCGACGTGGAAAAAGCCGTCGGCAGAGTTCTTGCAACAGCCAACGTCTCCTGCCCTCCTGCTATTCCCATCGTCGTTTGCGGCGAGAGAATTGACGAAAACGCAATAAATTGCTTTAAATATTACGGCATAGAAAAGTGCCGCGTGGTTGATTAATTTATGGATTTTAAGTATTATTTGATAGAACAATTAAAAAAACACCCCGTGATGCAGCCGCAGGACGTGGTGAAGATCTGTTATCAGGCGGCGTTTGGAGCTGAGCATCTGCTGAAGGATGTTTCGGTAGCGAAACGCTATTTCGATGCCGAATTCGATGCCACAGAACCTCGTGACGGTGAGCTTTTGGAATGTCTTTCGGATGAAATATGCCGAGTCGATCTCGGTGTTTGGAAAGCCAAAGGACTGCCTGAAGACAAGCTTTTCGAAGTCTTCATAGCAACCGCAAGAGTCCCACATGGCGGTAAGGATCTGTTTTTACAGTACCTTTCCAAGGCAGAGGCTTGCTTTTCGGAGCTATCCCTTGATTTTTCCGTTGGCGAATGGCGAGAATTCCTCGAAAAATACAAAGCCGCAGGTGTGCCACCCGTCCACCATAGCGAAGCTTACCGTGATAGCGAAAAGCCTGCCTATAGAATAGTTTTGAGAGATTTAATTGAATAAGAAAACGGCTCAAATGCATTTCGCGTTTGAGCCGTTTTAAGTTATGCCTCCGTTCTCTGCTTCTTTCTATTAATAAAATAGCAGGGCAGATAGGGAAGGGCATGAATCAGAAGATAAAGAAGATATACGATAACCACGCAGACTGCGGTGGGCAGAGCCGCGCCGATGGGAGCGAAGAAGAAGGAATTCAGCTTGAAGAACATATAGTCGGAGCCGATCTTAGAGAAATTCACAAGGTTTGCCACCACCGAAACGCAGAGAGCGGGGATAGCGGGAAGAAGCAGGTCGATCGGCTTTTTAGCCCACTTGTAGGAATGGTAACCCGACTTCAGCATTACCAAAGCGCAGAACACGATGGCTCCGTGATAGATAAAGGTGTGAAATCCCGCAAAGGAAATGCAGGAATAATTGCCGAGAATCGTTGCGGGATAAACAAAATTTATTGTGCCGCCAAGCAGTCCAAGCGAACATACGTAACCGCAGCCCATATACCTCACCTTGTCTCGACCAAAGATCGCAAAGGGCATAGCGTACATAAAAATACTGCAAGGATAAAGGGGAAGAACGCCGCCCCACTCGAAGCTGACGGTAGCACCCGAAACCGTCTCCCAAACTATTTTCGTGACCTCAAGACAAACGATGACCGCCCAAAGGATGCAAAATGTTATTCGAATGGTCTTTTCACTCTTTTTGGCAACGAATAAACCGAGAAAAATGATTGCCGCCAATACCATCGCTGCAAAAATAAAATGAAGCGGAGTGAACATTGTGCCTGGAATCTTGTCGGCAGTGGGAAGAAAATCCTTGTGAGTGAAGAAATTTTTCAAAAGATCTGAAAAGGTAAACATAAGGTCTCCTTAAAGCTGAAATTTTGCATAGTCTTGTAAAATTATATCTTGTTTGTCATGCTTTTTCAATAAAAAAAGCCTATTATTAAGAAAAATTAAGATTTTTACGGTAAAATTTTATATTTTTTGTATAATATCCGCCCTCAACGGAGATAATAAAATGTGAAAAAGCGAAAAAAACGAATTTTTTTGATTTTTTTCAAAAAAGCTCTTGACAAACAGAAAACCTTTTGATATAATATGTAGGTCGTCAAGACAAAAACCAAATATTGGGGCATCGCCAAGCGGTAAGGCATCAGACTCTGACTCTGACATTTCCGGGGTTCGAATCCCTGTGCCCCAGCCAAATAAGGAACAGTAGATTGATACAATCGTATCGACCTACTGTTTTCTTTTTATCGTTAAAAATTGGCTGAAAGTCCTTGTAAATCAAGGGCTTTTTTTGCTTTTATGGTGCATTTCGGTATTTGCGGTGCCTATATCTTGTACTTCGGAAGCCCTAAAAAGCAGAAAAGCACTACTCCCCGCTAAGGTGTAGTGCCTTCCTATCGTTAAAAGACCGCTATTCGTTAAATTACTAATGGCTCACTGATAATTTGGGATTTGAGGGAGCTATCAACCTTCAAACGCCCTTAACTCGTCAAGCGGGGCCTTTGAGGTATCAATTCCCATACCTTCTTTCAACCAATCTGCTTTATCGTAACCGGTACCTGTTAATTCAAATACTTCGCCTTTATATCCTACAGCCTTAACCCATCCCCATTTTACAAGTCGGTCTAACGCTTCTACCCATTTTGCTGATTCTCTTTTTGAATTATCAGCCATAAACTGTTTACCAGATGTATAGATCTGAGTAGGAGAACTAAGTGTCTGAATCTTTAAAATCTGACCATCACCATCAGCTGCATATACTAACAGAAAAGCCGAATCCACGGGAATGTTGCCAACATCATCTTGTCCCACAGCCGAATTATTGCCACCTAGATTTCCGATAATCAATGTCTCGTTTTCAACTCGAAACAATTTTTCGATATCTTCACTCGTTGCCGTGGGCATATCCTCCCATGTTAACTGATTATTTTCTATATCGGTAAGTCTAATGCCAAATTGAGAAAGCATTTCTTTCATTTCTTCTAACAATTTCTGCTGATTCTCTCCAATTTCAGCATTAGCTTTATTCCGCGCCTCCACCTCTTCATTGATTACGTTTACAACATCTCGATATCTAACCCACCCGGCGTTTTCGTCAGCGTAATTAATCGCATTTCTAAATGCAGGCGAAGCCACATACTTTAAACTGTTTAGATCAGTGAAAAAATCGACAGTATTTCCATCATTTTGCACTCTTGTTCTAAATTCATCCAGTTTTCTCATTTTTTCAAATTTGTCATCTCCTGTATCCTGGTCACTAGCAGTGATAGCTGAAGATTCCCTAATTAATACGAGCACTGGCAAGCCCTTATTTTTTGCATAATTATACTCTTTCTCCGTGTAACTTATACCAGATTCTATATCGATTGTGCCATATCGTCCGCCAACAACAAGGAGGTAAAAATCACACTCATCAATCATCTTTGTTATAACATCCCATTGACTTGCAGGAGCCGCGTGAAATTGCTCCATCCCAACCGGGATTAAATTATTCTCAAGTGCTACCCCCATCAAGGCCTGCCTTTCATTTTGTAAGTCTTGATATGTAGAACTGATAAAAATTGAAAATTTTCGTGTATTATTCATATTCGTATTCTCCTTGCATAGTTATCGTTTCGCAGTATGATTGGTTGTCTAGAACAGTGCAGTTCACCAACTTTACAAATTTTAATTAATTGGTAAGTTTATTATATCACATTTTTATAAATATTTCAATCGTTTAATAGCAAAAAAGAGCCGACCATAATAGCCGACTCTTCGTGAAAAGCTATTCATTATATCATCACTGTCTCTTCGCTGCCGTTGCGGAAGGTGAACACAAGCCGTCCGTCGTTGTGTACGGTGATGCGGTCAACTGTGGCGCGGAATCGGCTGTCCTTCCATTCGGTGTCAAGAAGGTCAAGTTCACCAAGCTCAAAGAGGAATCCGCTGAGCTCGTCTGCCTTGAATTGCTTATCCTCCCTCTGCCGTGTGAGAGCCGTATAACGCTTCTGTAAGGCTTGGTATCGCTCTGTAAGACTCTCATAGGTTTTGGCGTATTCGACTTGGTCGAGAGCCGTTATCGCATTGGTGGCGATGCTTTTTTCAATCAGCCCTGCTACCACCTCCATCTCTTCTGCGACCGCACGAAGTTCGGCGTCGATTTTGGTGTGATCAGAA
>JAZKYL010000116.1:0-121967 GCA_045612105.1 Eubacteriales bacterium | reverse complement strand
GTCCTTAGCTACACCACGGAGAAGTGCACCGATGTTGTCACCAGCCTCTGCCTGGGGAAGGAGCTTGTGGAACATCTCGACACCGGTAACGGTGGTGGAAGACTTCTCTTCGGTAAGACCAACGATCTCAACTACGTCGTTAACCTTAACGGTACCTCTCTCAACTCTACCGGTAGCAACAGTACCACGGCCGGAGATGGAGAATACGTCCTCGACGGGCATAAGGAAGGGAAGGTCTGCCATACGGTCGGGAGTAGGAATGTATGCGTCAACCTCAGCCATAAGCTCGAGAATGCAAGCATACTCAGGAGCGTTGATGTCGGTGCTAGAGGACTCGAGAGCGTCACGAGCAGAACCGCGAACGATAGGAAGATCGTCGCCGGGGAATTCGTAGGAAGAAAGAAGATCTCTGATCTCCATCTCTACGAGATCAAGAAGCTCATCGTCATCAACGAGGTCCTTCTTGTTCATGAATACAACGATTGCGGGAACGCCAACCTGACGAGCGAGAAGTACGTGCTCACGGGTCTGTGCGAGAGGGCCATCGGTTGCAGCAACAACGAGGATAGCGCCGTCCATCTGAGCAGCACCGGTGATCATGTTCTTAACGTAGTCGGCGTGGCCGGGGCAGTCAACGTGAGCGTAGTGACGGTTCTCAGTCTCGTACTCAACGTGTCTGGTGTTGATTGTGATACCTCTTGCTCTCTCCTCGGGTGCGTTGTCGATCTGGTCATAAGCCATAAATTCAACGTTACCATTTGCGAGACCGAGAACTTTGGTGATAGCTGCGGTTGTAGTTGTTTTACCGTGGTCAACGTGACCGATAGTACCAATGTTTACGTGGGGCTTGTTTCTTTCAAATGTAGCCTTTGCCATTTTAAAAATCCTCCGTATAAATTAGATTTGTTTTTTATTTTTTTAGTTTTATTGTTTCCTTCACCGATCTTTCCATCGGTGAAGGATATTTTTGTAGTTAAACTTCACCATCGTGGGATAAACGTCAAATTTAATCTAACGTAACCCGATTCAGGAAGTTTCTTTGCCTACTTTCTTTTCCAAAGAAAGTAGGTTAGGCTTTGGTTGCTCTTGCCTTAACGATCTCTTCCTGGATGGACTTAGGAACCTGCTCGAAGTGGCTGGGCTCCATGGAGTAAAGTCCACGACCCTGAGTCTTGGAACGAAGGTCGGTAGCGTAACCGAACATATTGGACAGAGGAACGAACGCGGTGATCTCCTGAACACCGTTGTCGCTGGTCTCCTGAGACTGGATCTGTCCACGGCGAGAGTTGAAGTCACCGATAACTGAACCTGTGTAGTCATCGGGAACGATGGTAACTACCTTCATCATAGGCTCGGTAAGAACGGGATCTGCCTTTCTCATAGCCTCCTTGATCGCCATAGAACCTGCGATCTTGAACGCCATTTCGGAGGAGTCGACCTCGTGGTAAGAACCATCATAAAGGGTTACCTTGATATCAACAACGTTGTAGCCTGCGAGTACACCGGACTGAAGTGCGCCCTGAATACCTGCGTCAACTGCGGGAATGTACTCCTTAGGAATAGCACCGCCCTTAACGTTGTCGATGAAGGTGTATCCTGCGCCGGGCTCGTTGGGCTCAACGATGAGCTTAACGTGACCGTACTGACCGGAACCACCGGACTGTCTCTTGTACTTGCACTCGTGGTCAACCTGCTTACGGATAGTCTCCTTGTAAGCAACCTGAGGCTTACCGATGTTAGCCTCTACCTTGAACTCACGGAGAAGTCTGTCAACGATAATTTCGAGGTGGAGCTCACCCATACCTGCGATAATGGTCTGACCGGTCTCTTCATCGGTGTAGGTTCTGAAAGTGGGGTCTTCCTCTGCAAGCTTTGCAAGAGCGATACCCATCTTTTCCTGACCTGCGCGAGTCTTAGGCTCGATAGCAACGCGGATAACAGGCTCGGGGAATTCCATCGACTCAAGGATGACGGGATGCTTTTCGTCACAGAAGGTATCACCGGTAGTGGTGAACTTTGTTCCTACGACAGCTGCGATATCGCCGCTGTAGCAAGCCTCGATCTCCTTACGGTCGTTAGCGTGCATCTGAAGGATACGACCAAGTCTTTCCTTCTTATCTCTTGTGGAGTTGAGCACGGTGTCACCGGCATTGACAACACCCGAGTATACGCGGAAGAAGCAGAGCTTTCCAACGTAGGGGTCTGTCATGATCTTAAATGCAAGCGCAGAGAAGGGTTCTTCGTCGCTTGCGGGTCTCTCTTCTTCTTCCTCGGTTCTGGGGTTTACACCCTTGATCGCGGGGATATCGAGAGGAGAGGGCATGAAATCAACGATAGCGTCGAGGAGCTTCTGAACGCCCTTGTTACGGTAGGAAGTACCGCAAACTACGGGAACGATCTCGTTGCTGATGGTTGCCTTACGGAGAGCCGTCTTGAGCTCATCAACGGTGATCTCTTCTTCCATAAGGAACTTCTCGAGAAGCTCTTCATCGGTGGAAGCGATTGCTTCTACCATCTTTGCGCGCCATTCCTCAGCGAGCTCTACCATGTCAGCCGGAATGGGCTCAACACGCATATCCTGTCCCATCTCATCATAGTAGACATCGGCTTCCATATTCATCAGGTCGATGATTCCGCGGAAGGTCATATCCTTACCGATAGGAAGCTGGATCGGAACTGCGTTTGCACGGAGTCTGGAGTGGATCATATCGACAACTCTGTAGAAGTCCGCGCCGGTGATATCCATCTTGTTGACGTAGATCATACGGGGAACTCTGTACTTGTCTGCCTGTCTCCAAACAGTCTCGGACTGGGGCTCAACGCCGCCCTTAGCGCACATTACGGTTACGGAACCGTCAAGTACTCTGAGGGAACGCTCTACCTCTACGGTAAAGTCAACGTGACCGGGGGTATCGATGATGTTGATACGGTTTTCCTTCCAGAAACAGGTGGTAGCAGCGGAAGTGATGGTAATACCTCTCTCCTGCTCCTGAGCCATCCAGTCCATGGTAGCCGCACCCTCATGGGTCTCACCCAGCTTGTGTGTTTTACCGGTGTAGAACAGTATACGCTCGGTAGTTGTTGTCTTACCTGCGTCAATGTGAGCCATTATACCGATATTTCTTGTATTTTCAAGTGAATATTCTCTAGGCATTTAATGGTCTCCTTGATATTAATATCTGTAATGAGCAAAAGCCTTGTTTGCTTCTGCCATTCTGTGTGTTTCTTCTCTCTTCTTGAAAGCGCCGCCCATGCTGTTCTTAGCATCGATGATCTCTGCTGCAAGTCTTTCAGCCATGGTTCTTTCGCTGCGGTTTCTCGAATAACCTACGAGCCAACGCAGAGCAAGTGTCTGCTGTCTCTCGGGTCTGACTTCCATAGGAACCTGATAGGTGGAACCACCTACACGGCGAGCTTTAACTTCAAGCGCGGGCTTGAGGTTATCAAGCGCTTCCTGGAATGCTTCAAGGGGGTTCTGACCGATCTTCTCTTCGATGATTGCGAATGCATCATAAACGATGGTCTGAGCAACACCCTTCTTGCCGTCATACATAATGTTGTTGATAAGCTTTGTTACGAGCTTACTTCCGTACATAGGATCCGGCAATACGTCTCTTTTGGATATACGACCTCTTCTTGGCACTGTACTTCCCTCCTTCATCAAATTTAAAAAATGAAATCATTGGTACTCAAAAGCAATACTTCTGCAAGTGCGCCTTGTTAACATAAACATTAAAAAGGATAACAGGGACGAACTTAAATATGCTTTATTATTTACCTTTATTTGCCGCAATTTTCGGATTGCGATCTCCTCGTGTCCTAAAAATTACTTCTTAGGAGCCTTTGCGCCGTACTTGGAACGGCTCTGCTTACGGTTTGCTACACCCTGTGCATCGAGTGTACCACGAATGATGTGATAACGTACACCGGGGAGGTCACGTACTCTTCCGCCTCTGATAAGAACTACAGATTGCTCCTGAAGGTTGTGTCCGATTCCGGGAATGTAGGTTGTCGCCTCAAGTCCGTTGGTAAGTCTTACTCTGGCGATCTTACGGAGCGCGGAGTTAGGCTTCTTAGGGCTGGTGGTGGATACCTTTGTGCATACGCCTCTCTTCTGAGGTGCGGGAGTGTCAGTTGCTTTGTTGGTCAGTGTGTTGAGACCTACCTGAAGTACAGGTGCTTTTGACTTATAGGTCTTGTCCTGACGACCCTGTCTGACGAGCTGGTTAAAGGTTGGCATTCTTCCTGATTATCCTCCTTCTTAAAATGATTTAATGTTTATATTACAGACGCATAAGAGAGATGCGTTACTGTCGATTTTAGACGCGTGACTTGCGATTTATGCAATTTGCACTATTTTTGGGCGCAGTACACCCTTATCGCACGGTCACACGAGTATAATTATATCATTCACAAGGTTTTTTGTCAATAAGTCATAGAGGTTGTTTGAAAAATTCTACGTTTTGCACAAAAATTTTTTTGTATATTTGCTGTTATTAGTGGAATATCCCCTTACAGCCGCTTTTTGCAGTGCCGCAAGGGGATATTTCTTAAATTTTAAGATTATTTATCGATTCAAACCGCCTCGGAATCTCCCGATGCGATCTCGTCTTCGAAATCGGAAGCTTCAAGCTTTCCGTCGCCTTCGGGATCGTTCATGGGCTCGTCAGCCTTTGCAACGTCAATGTTACGGTAGCAGCTCATACCCGTACCTGCGGGAATCAGCTTACCGATGATAACGTTCTCCTTAAGACCGAGCAGATTATCGACCTTACCTCTGATAGCTGCCTCTGTAAGAACCTTGGTGGTCTCCTGGAAGGAAGCTGCGGAGAGGAAGGATTCGGTCTGGAGGGCTGCCTTGGTGATACCGAGAAGCTCGGGAGCACCGATTGCCTCCTTGAGATCTTCTTCGCCTGCTTCGATTCTTGCCTTGATCTTGTTGTTCTCTTCTTCAAAGTCAACAATGTCAACAAGAGATCCGAGAAGCATTTCCGTATCACCGTTGTCAGAGATTCTGATCTTTCTGGTCATCTGACGCGCGATGATCTCGATGTGCTTATCGTTTACGTTACAGGACTGAGAACGGTAGACCTTCTGGGTCTCCTTGATGATGTACTCATATACTGCATCAAGTCCGAGGATTCTCATAATATCTGCGGGAGACTTGTTACCCTCGGTGAGAGCGTCGCCGACCTCAACGTGGTCACCGTCGTTGATAGCAAGACGAGTACCGTAAGGAACGTCGATCTTCTTGAAGTCGTGGGTAGTGAACTCTCCGTTTGCATTGTCTGCCTGGATCGAGAGAACGTTCATGCCGGGAACTTCGCCGGGCTGTACGTGAACCACACCTGCCTGCTCTGCCATAATAGCAACTCTCTTAGGCTGTCTTGCCTCGAAGAGCTCCTGAACACGGGGAAGACCCTGAGTAATATCGCTTCCTGCGACACCACCGGAGTGGAAGGTTCTCATCGTAAGCTGTGTACCGGGCTCACCGATAGACTGCGCAGCGATGATACCGACTGCTTCACCGATATTAACAGGCTTACCGGATGCAAGGTCAGCACCGTAGCAACGAGCACAGATACCGTGCTTAGCGTGACACTGAATAACGGTTCTGATATAAACCTTATCGATGCCTGCCTTAACGATCGCATCAGCCATCTCGTCGGTGATCATTACGTCGTCGTCGACGATAACTTCTCCGGTTTCAGGATGGATAACGGGGCCCATGGTGTATCTGCCCACGATTCTATCCTGCAGGGGCTCGAGAACGTTCTTGTCGTCAAGGATCTCATTGACCCAAGCACCCTTGGTGGTATCGCACTTCTCTTCTCTGATGATGACTTCCTGAGCAACGTCAACGAGACGACGGGTAAGGTAACCCGAGTCTGCGGTACGAAGCGCGGTATCGGACAGAGATTTACGGGAGGAACGAGCACCCATGAAGTACTCGGTGATGTTAAGACCCTCACGGAAGTTGGACTTGATCGGGATCTCCATGGTCTTACCTGTTGCCGAGAACATAAGTCCACGCATACCTGCAAGCTGACGCATCTGTGTCATAGAACCACGGGCTCCGGAGTCCGCCATGATCTTGATCGGGTTGTAGGTGGAGAAGGAAGCGTTAAGAGCTTCGGTAACCTTTTCGGTGGTCTCGTTCCATACCTTGATGACAGAGGTGTATCTTTCCTCTTCGGAAAGCTCGCCTCGCATAAAGTACTTGGAGATCTTATCCACGTCCTTCTGTGCCTGATTGATATATTCCTTCTTTTCCTCAGGGATAGTCATATCGTATACCGAGATAGAGAAGGAAGCTCTTGTAGAATACTTGTAGCCCATCGCCTTAATATCGTCAAGCATATTTGCGCAGACTGCGCTGCCGTGCTTCTTGATACAGTAGTCGATGATCTGACCGAGCTGCTTTTTCTTTACCACGAACTCGATCTCAAGAGCGAATTCGTTTTCGGGCTTGGTTCTGTCAACGAAGCCGAGGTCCTGAGGCAGGGGCTTATTGAAGATAAGACGACCGAGAGTAGTCTCTACGAGCTTGCTCTTCTTTACGCCGTCGATCTCCTTCTCCATTCTGACCTTGATCTTGGAATGGAGACCGATAAGACCGTTTTCATAAGCCATAACTGCTTCGTCGAAGTCCTTGAAGCACTTACCTTCTCCGGGCTCGCCATCCTTCATCATAGTGAGGTAGTAGGAGCCGAGGATCATATCCTGGGTAGGTGTTGCAACTGCACGACCGTCCATAGGCTTCAAGAGGTTGTTTGCGGAGAGCATCAGGAATCTTGCCTCAGCCTGAGCCTCTGCGGACAGAGGAACGTGTACAGGCATCTGGTCACCGTCGAAGTCTGCGTTGAACGCGGTACAAACCAGAGGATGGAGCTTGATAGCACGACCGTCAACCAACACGGGCTCGAATGCCTGAATAGACAGACGGTGAAGCGTAGGCGCACGGTTGAGCAGAACGGGATGCTCTTTTATAACGTTTTCGAGTGCGTCCCAAACGTCGGGATGTACTCTTTCGATCTTCTTCTGAGCGTCCTTGATATTGGTAGCCTTACCCATTTCGGTAAGTCTCTTAACTACGAAGGGCTTGAAGAGCTCGAGAGCCATCTCGCGGGGGAGACCGCACTGATAGATCTTAAGTGAAGAACCTACGACGATAACCGAACGACCGGAATAGTCGACACGCTTACCAAGCAGGTTCTGACGGAAACGTCCCTGCTTACCGCGAAGCATCTCGGAAAGAGACTTGTAGGGGCGGCTGTTAGCGGCAAGGACTGCCTTGGAGTGACGACCGTTGTCGATGAGAGCGTCGACTGCTTCCTGAAGCATTCTCTTCTCGTTTCTGACCACGATCTCGGGAGTCTTGGTCTCAAGAAGCTTTTTCAGACGGTTGTTACGGCTGATAACTCTTCTGTAAAGCTCGTTAAGGTCGGCGGATGCGAATCTGCCACCGTCGAGCTGGACCATAGGACGAATATCGGGGGGAAGGACGGGGATAGCGTCAAGTATCATCCACTCAAGCTTGTTGCCCGACTTTCTGAATGCCTCAACGACTTCCAGTCTCTTGATAAGCTTAGCTTTTTTCTGACCGGTCGCAACTATCAATTCATTTTTGATCTCGGCGGAAAGTGCCTCGATATCGATCTTGGAAAGAAGCTCCTTGATAGCGGCGGCACCCATTCCTACGCGGAACTCGTCCTCGTACATCTCAAGGTAATCCATATACTGCTTTTCCTCAAGAACGGTTCCCGCAACAAGGGGAGTCGAACCGGGATCAAGCACTACGTTGCTGGAGAAGTAAAGCACTCTCTCCAACTGCTTGGGAGACATATCAAGAATAAGAGCCATTTTGGAAGGAATGGTCTTGAAATACCAGATGTGAGACACGGGAGCTGCAAGCTCGATGTGACCCATTCTCTCACGTCTTACCTTCTTTGTGGTAATATCGACGCCGCACTTAGGGCACTTACGTACCTCCTTGGAGTGGGAATTCTTATATCTTCCGCACGCGCAGGCGCCGTCCTTGGTAGGACCAAAGATCTTTTCGCAGAAAAGACCGCCCTCCTCGGCTTTGAGAGATCTGTAGTTGATGGTCTCGGGGCGAGTTACCTCACCATAAGACCACTCTCTGATCATTTCCGGAGATGCCAGACCTATTTTTATAGATGAAAATTCATTATGTTCCACAGCTGTTCTCCTAACTGAATACTGTATTAAAAATTTGGTTCATCTCTCTACGGCATTAGCCGTAGAGAGAATTTATTTTATCAAAAATCCGAATCGTCGTCAAATAAGTCATCGGGAACGAATACGTCGTCCTCTTCCTCGAACTCGCTTTCAATGGGATTTCCATCCTCGTCCTCGAACTGGTAGGACTTGCTGAGCTCGTCCTCATCGGAGTGGAGTTCTTCAAGACCGGGGAAGTCGAGAGGCTTGCCCGAATACTGAGGTCCTTCATCCTCCTGACAAAGGGTGGAAAGCTGGATCTCGTTGCCGTCCTTGTCAAGAACGCGAACGTCAAGCGCAAGAGCCTGGAGCTCCTTAACAAGAACCTTGAAGGATTCGGGAACACCGGGAGTGGGGATGTTCTGTCCCTTGATGATAGCTTCAAATGCCTTACGGCGTCCGTTGATATCGTCGGACTTAACGGTAAGGATCTCCTGGAGGGTATATGCGGCACCGTAAGCCTCAAGTGCCCAAACCTCCATCTCTCCGAATCTCTGTCCACCGAACTGAGCTTTACCGCCGAGAGGCTGCTGAGTTACGAGAGAGTAAGGACCGTTGCTTCGAGCGTGGACCTTATCGTCAACCAGGTGATGGAGCTTCAAGTAGTACATTATACCAACGGTTACGGGGTTATCGAATGCCTCACCCGTACGTCCGTCGTAGACCTTCATCTTACCGTCGAAGAGCTTGAGCTTCTGTCCGAGTCTGAGAGACTCGCAGTATTCGCGGTCAGCCTTCTCCTCGGGAGTAAGCTTTCTGTAGGACTTGTTGCCGTCCTCCTCACAGATCTCCTCATAGAGCTCCTTGCCCTCGGGATTCTCATTGGGGAACAGATCACGGCAGTAGCCCGCCATACGGAGGCACTCTGCGATATCCTGCTCGTTAGCGCCGTCGAATACGGGGGTCATGATCTTCCAGCCCAGCTTCTTAGCAGCGATACCAAGGTGAACCTCAAGCACCTGACCGATATTCATTCGGGAAGGAACGCCGAGGGGGTTAAGACAGATATCCAGGGGAGTACCGTCGGGAAGGAAGGGCATATCCTCGGGAGGAAGAATTCTGGAAACGACACCCTTGTTACCGTGACGACCCGCCATCTTGTCTCCCACAGAGATCTTTCTCTTCTGAGCGATATAGAGCTTAACTACCTTGTTTACTCCTGCGGGAAGCTCGTCGCCTGCCTCGTGAGAGAAGACGCGAACGTCTACAACTACACCGCTTTCACCGTGAGGAACGCGGAGAGAGGTATCTCTTACTTCTCTTGCCTTCTCACCGAAGATCCCGCGGAGCAGTCTTTCCTCTGCGGTCAGCTCGGTCTCTCCCTTAGGAGTGATCTTACCGACGAGAATGTCGCCTGCTCTTACCTCGGTACCCTTCTTAACGATACCCTCCGCGTTAAGATCCTTAAGCGCGTCGTCGCCGACGTTGGGGATCTCGCGAGTGATCTCTTCCGGACCGAGCTTTGTGTCTCTTGCCTCGTGGGTGTATTCTTCAATATGGATCGACGTATAAACGTCGTCTCTTACCAATTTTTCATTCAGAAGGACCGCGTCCTCGTAGTTATAACCTTCCCAGGTCATAAATCCGATAAGCGCGTTCTTACCGAGGGAGATCTCACCGTTGCTGGTCGCGGGACCGTCGGCAATAACCTCGCCTGCGTGAACGTACTGACCTCTCTTTACGATAGGCTTCTGGTTTACACAGTTGGACTGGTTGCTTCTCTTAAACTTGATCAGAGTGTAAACGTCCTTGTGTCCGTCTTCTCTGACAATAGTAATGCTGTTAGCGTCGACTCTTTCGACTACGCCGTCGAATTTAGCTACTACGCAGACACCGGAGTCAACAGCCGCCTTGTATTCCATACCCGTACCAACGATAGGCGAGTCTGTTACAAGCAGCGGAACCGCCTGCTTCTGCATGTTCGATCCCATGAGCGCACGAGAGTTATCGTCGTTCTCAAGGAAAGGAATACAAGCAGTAGCGACCGATACGACCATCTTAGGAGATACGTCCATAAAGTCGACCTTGGAAACGTCAACTTCCATAATCTCGGTCTTGTCGCGCGCGGTGATCTTCTTGTTGAGGAAGTGTCCCTCGTCATCGAGAGGCTCGTTACCCTGAGCAACGATGTACTGATCCTCAACGTCAGCAGTCATATAAACTACCTCGTTGGTTACCTTGTGCTCAACGACACCGTTCTCACCGGGAATGTGAACTACCTTACGGTAGGGAGCCTCGATAAATCCGTAGTCGCTGATACGAGCGTATGTTGTAAGATAGGAGATAAGACCGATGTTAGGACCTTCAGGGGTCTCGATAGGACACATACGACCGTAGTGGGTGTAGTGTACGTCACGGACGTCGAAGGATGCGCGGTCTCTTGAAAGACCGCCGGGACCGAGAGCGGAGAGACGTCTCTTATGAGTAAGCTCTGCCAAGGGGTTGTTCTGGTCCATGAACTGAGAAAGCTGAGATGAACCGAAGAACTCTCGTATTGCGGTTGCCACAGGTCTTGTGTTGATAAGAGCCTGAGGAGTCAGCTTCTCGTTGTCCTGAGTGGTCATTCTTTCCTTAATTATTTTATCCATTCTCGAGAAACCGATACGCATCTGGTTCTGGAGCTGCTCGCCCACGGAACGAACGCGTCTGTTTCCGAGGTGGTCTATATCGTCTACGATACCCACATCGTGAGTAAGGTTGAGTATATAGCTGACGGTAGCAAAGATATCGTCAACAGTAATGTGCTTGGGACAGAGCTCGTTTACTCTTTCGCGAGCCATTTCCTTGATAGCGTCAACGTCACCCTCGCAAGCGTCCATGATCTCGCGGATAACGGTAAGATTAACCTTTTCGGTAATGCCGCAATCCTTAAGATCGAAGCCGAGAATATCCTCAGCATAGATGGTGTTATTGGAAACGACCTTAATGATCTCGCCGTTCTCAAGCTCAAGAGATACGGAATTGACACCGTTCTTTTCAACGTTGAGTGCCATAGCGGGAGTAAGTACAGTTCCCTTTTCATAAAGAACCTCGCCGGTAAGAACGCTTACGATATCTTCAGCGATCTTATGGTTAGCGATTCTTGCCGAAATAGCCATCTTGCTGTTGAACTTATAACGGCCTACAGCTGCGATATCGTATCTTCTTGCATCGAAGAAGAGATTGTGGAGAAGCTGCTGCGCGGACTCAACGAGCGGAGGCTCGCCGGGACGGAGCTTCTTGTAGATCTCCTTGAGGGACTCGACCATAGGATCGGTTCCGTTTGCGGCAGCAAGATTTTCACTGTCATCCTTTTCGATGGTAGCGACCAGTCTTGCGTCCTCACCGAAGAGCTTGTAAATGTCTTCTCTGTGAACGAGACCGAGCGCGCGAACGAACATCGTCAGGGGCAGCTTGCGGTTTTTATCTATACGGACGTAGAGAACGCCGTTGATATCGCTCTCATATTCAAGCCATGCGCCTCTGTAAGGAATAACCTGAGCGGCATAGGTCTTTTTACCGGACTTGTCTACCTCGGATGAATAGTACATACCGGGTGAACGAACCAGCTGAGAAACGATAACTCTCTCGGCACCGTTAATAACGAAGGTACCGTTGTCGGTCATGAGCGGGAAGTCTCCGAGATAAATATCGGAATACTTTACGTCACCTGCTTGCTTGTTCGTAAGGCGAACGTTGACCTTCAGGGGCGCGGCATAGTTTACGTCACGTTCCTTGCACTCCTCAACGGGATACTTGGGGTTTGTGTCGATAGAATAAGAAATGAAATCTATCGAGAGATTGCCCGAGTAGTCGGTGATGGGGGAAACGTCACGCAATACTTCCATAAGTCCTTCCTTGAGGAACCAATCGAAGGATTTCGTTTGGATCTCAACGAGGTTCGGCAGCTCCAGATTGAATCTGGAACGAGAAAAGGACATTCTCGTGTTGTTGCCGAGCTTTTGCTCTTTAACATTGACCATTAAATCAATCACTCCATTCCAAGAATTCTGGCCAGATATCGAAAAATCCTTGACGCGTCGCGGATTTTGTCGGTTCTTGACCTACTTGCACCAAAAAGTCGATAGTGCAAGCGATTATAATGCAGTTTACAATTATATCACCAAAAATACGGCTTGTCAAGGGGGTTTTAGAAAAAAATTTAAAAAATTTCAATATTTTTTCTAAAAATCTGAAAGATAAGGTCTTTTTTTGTAATATTTAGGATTTATCGAAAAAAATTTGCACGTTTTTCATATAAATAAAAAATGGGATTGTCTCAATTAGATGCAGAAGCCGTGATTTGGTTCTCGTCGGCGTACGGGGACTGCCTATCGGCCACCAGAGAGCCAAAGCGCGGCTAAAATGTCACATAAAATGAGGAAATCCGCCGATTTTTTCGGCGGATTTCGAAATTTTAAAGACTATAACAATATTTTTAGTTGTTTTTTGACTTTCTCTCTTGAAAGTGGCATTTGTTCTGCGTTTAATGAGACAGCCCCATTTATATAATGTAACTTTTAAACGTTAGCTTCAACCATTTCAGGGGCTTTTGAAGCTTTTTTATTTATTTCCTCGGGATCGTGGAATGTGGGAACAGCATTTTTGATAGCTTCCTTAATAATAGGTGACGCGATACTGTTTTTTGCACTATCAACCGCTACCTCGAGTGCGTCCAATCTTTCCTGTACCTCTTCGCGACTGAGAGGGGCATCCTTCTCGATAAAGATCATATGATTATCGGTTTTATCAAGGGTCTCCGTTTTAATAAGCAGCTCCTCGTAAAGCTTCTCGCCGGGACGAAGACCGATCTCTTCGATTTTTATATCGGTTCCGGGCTCGAATCCCGAAAGCTTTATCATATTAATAGCAAGATCATAAATTTTTATCGGCTTACCCATATCCAGAACGAAGAGCTCGCCTCGCTTTGCCATAGCACCTGCCTCCATTACCAGCTGGCTTGCTTCGGGAATGGTCATAAAATAGCGAATGATTCGTTTATCTGTGATAGTAACGGGTCCCCCATGGGCTATTTGTTGCTTAAAGAGCGGGATGACCGATCCGTTAGATCCCAGAACGTTGCCAAATCTTACTGCGGCAAATGAGGTCTTACTGTCCTTACGGCTTTGGACGATCATCTCACACATACGCTTTGACGCTCCCATGATGTTCGTGGGATTTACTGCTTTGTCGGTAGATATCAAAATAAACTTCTCAACACCGTACTTCTCTGCCATATCTGCGGTATTTTTAGTTCCGAAAATATTATTTTTGATCGCTTCGCAACCGCTATGCTCCATCAGCGGGACGTGCTTGTGAGCGGCTGCGTGGAATACGACCTCGGGGCGGTAGTATGCGAAGATGCTTTCAAGGCGATCTCTGTCTCTTACTGACGCGATTTCAACCGAAAGATCCAAATTGTTTTCGTATTTTCTCTTAAGCTCTTGCTGTATGTTGTATGCGTTATTTTCGTAAATGTCAAGAATAATAAGCTTTTTCGGATTGCATTTTGCTACCTGACGGCAGAGCTCACTTCCAATAGAACCACCTCCGCCTGTGATCAGCACGGTCTTCTCCGAATAATAATTAGTAGTTTGATTATTATTTAATATCAAAGGCTTTCGGAAGAGCAGGTCTTCAATTTCAAAGTTTCTGATCGCTCTTGAAGCCTTTCTCTTGGTATTGCCATATTCAAAATCCTTAACGGGGATGTCGTAGATCTTCAGTTGGCAAGACGTTCTGCTGTAAAACTCAAAAAGCTGTGTGGCTGTATCACTGTCGATGCCCGCGATGGCGATAAAGATCTCACTGACGTTATATTTTTTTATTACTTCGAGCGTGTTGTCATCCTCGGGATAGATCTTAAGACCGGCGATCCTGTTTCCAAGCTTGTCGGGATCCTTGTCTATAAAAAACATGGGCTTGTACTTTGATTCGGGATTATACAGAAGCTCGTTAGCAAGGAAAGCACCCAACTGTCCGGCACCTACGATCGCAACTCCGATATGCTGAAGATCATGGTCCGGAACGTTATTTTTTAATTTGTACAGCAAACGGTACGTAAATCTGGAAAAGAGTGCTGCCAGAAGATTAACAGCGGCAATAAGAATAAAGAACCAAATTCCTTCGTAGTTTCCTGTCAACCATGATACTAAGGCTGCTATAGCTCCGCCAAGAACGTCTGCCAAAATCAGTTTGAAGAAATTAAGCGTGCGAGTATATCTCAACACACTGTTATAGATGCCGAATCCCAACCTGACCACAAGCAATGAAAGCAACAGAATAATTGCGTTAGTAAAGAATTTACCAAAATCGTAATCAAGATGAGGTTCGAATATAAGATTTACGAAATAATACGCTACTGAAACGATGACAAAACACAAGCAGTCAAAGGACAAGAGAGCAATTTTTCGCAATTTGCCCATAAGATATCTTTTAATATTCATCTAATATAGCCTCTTCTATGTATTTGAAAAACAGTTGACATACTATATTATTATAACATTAAATATAAGTTTTGTCAACTGTCAAAACGATATTTAGATAATTTATTGAAAAACGCACCAAAAACGGCGACACGGCGTAAAAAAATAAATAAACGTATATAGCGACAGCTTTCGTAAGCATAACATAAATAAAAAAGATCCGACGACAGAATCGACGGATCTTTTTTAGCTTCATAAAGTTTCAAGCATCCCGAGAAAATTAATATTTTGTGTTTTTCATTTTATATATTAGCGCGAGACGCTTCTTTCTGTATATCATAACGGCGACTACCGATACGGCAATAACTATGCCACCGACGACCCCCAATACTGCAAGTGCATATTGCCAGGAATTCATGCCCATAAATTTACGTTCTTCGGTTACAGCGTAATCAATAGGTCTGTATCTGTCAAGTAAACCGTATCTATCGACCGCTACCGAATCGGGAATAACGGCATTTTCGATCGTTTCTCCCGTAACCCCTACACCGACAACCAGGTCTGTATTGGATGAAACCGAGCCAAGATAAAAGGTTGCGTTGCCGTCCTTGTCAACAACCGCTGATTGCAGTCTTTCGGGATCCTTGTCACCGTTTACCTTATATATAGTTGCCACGGAATAAGCGTTTTCTTTGCCCACAAATATGCTGCTTGAGAAGTTCATATCTATGTCATGGTTGTATTTGACCTCATAAGTTTGTGCGCCATCCAACGTATCCTTGTACTTTTCGGACAGCTCGGCTTTTTCCTTGACCTCGCACCCAAAATCACTGCCGGAGGAAGTAATGGTGTTCTTGTCTATTCTCTCACAGTCAAGTCCGAAGACCGATCCGTCCTTAAAACGAATACTTGTCTGGACCTTTTTTCCTGAAAGGTCTGACAGCACGTCTTTTGGTATGTTGTTCCCTATCTGAAGATCAACAAATACGTAAATGCTTCCCTTTCCCGCAAGTCCATCGTCAATCACGTCCTGTATTTTAGTAACAAGATCATTCCAACCCTCATCACTGTCGATAAGAGCGTCAATTTCTACGCTTGCAGTCGGGTCAGAAAAAGCATTGTTTTCAAATATTGATACTTCCGTGACTTTTGTGGTGATTATAGAGCCTTTATTTTCGGCGATCTTGATTTCGGTGTATGAAAGCTTGTTGTCTTCAAATTTACTTTCCGCACCCTCAAGATTGTTGTCGGTTGGCATGTCACTTCTAACGTTTTCCTCGGCAAACGTAGATATGCTGGTATTTTTTATTGATTCTACCAGCTCCGATTTGTCCTCGGAAGGATAGTAAAGCGACGTAAATGACTCACAACCGTAAAACGCGCGGTCCTCCGCGGTTTTTATACTTGAAGAGAGTACGACCTCGGAAAGATTTGTGCAACTGTAGAACATCCACTCGGGAAGAGTGGTTACGTTTGCCTGCACCGATACTCCGATAAGACTGTCGCAGTACGTAAATATCATATTTCCAAGCGTTGTTACAGAGTCGGGAATATATATGCTTGTAAGCGCGGAGCAGCGATAGAATGCCTTGTCGTCAATAACCTTAACAGAGCTCGGTATGCGAAGGTTTACAAGACTTGAGCATCTCGCAAACGCGCTCTTTCCGATATTTTCAATACCGCTTCCAAGATCTATCATTTTGATAGACGCGCAATCAGAAAAGGCATATGCTCCTATTTCTTTTACACTGTCGGCAAGAGTTACGGATATAAGATTGTCGTGTTTGTAAAACGCAAGGTCACCTACCGTCGTTATGCCGCTCTCGATTATAACGGCGCGTATCTTGTCCTTTTGCTTGTACCAAGGGGGCGTGTCGTTTTCGGTAAAATCGCGCATCTCGCCCTTGCCCGAAATCGTGAGAACGTCGCCGTCAAGACTCCACTCTATTCCCACGCCCGCAGCATCATCTGCCGCAAAGGAAAGCGTTGGATAGAACGGAATAATCAAACAGATAAGCATCAAAACGCAAAGGATGCGCCACGAAATATTCAGTTTTTTATTTTTCTTCATAGCATCACCCTCTTTTGTGTTTATGAATTGTTTGCTTTTTTCTTTTCTTTTAATTTGATAACGATTATTGCGACTGATCCGACCAATGCCATAAAGAGCGCATGGAAGGACAGTGACGAGCAACCCCAGAGGATCTTTTCATTGTCGCGGAAAAATTCAAGTACGAATCTTGTTGAGCCGAACATCACTAGCATCAGAGGATATATGATCGGATCAGGATAATAGTTCTTTTTCTTGGTGATAAGCACGAGCAAAACAACTATTGCCAGCGCAACCGCAGATTCTATTGGCTGTATTGGGAAATAGAATATTTTTTGTATCGGATGATAAAATCCCCATTCCGCGGGATAGCCTCTGCAGCAACCCGCAAAGAAGCATCCCAGGTGTCCTATTGTGTGATTCAGCGGCAAAAGAGGAGCTATAATAAAGCACATTTCCTTTAAGCCTATATTTAAAATTTTTGCTACCAGCCATGCCAGCAAGGGAACATATACAAAGATACAGACTATATGCTGTCCGCCAAAGGTTTTAAATCCGCTTTCTATCCAAAAATAGATCAGCATCCACAGATACATAAGCGGATATATAATTAAAACAAGTACAAATGACTTTAACCTGCTGACGTTAACCTTTTTGCCAAGCCACTGTGCCATCAAAAATACTGCTGCAAACGCGGCTACGTGAAATAGATAATATATCAAGTCAGTCAATCCGGCATCATACACGGAAACCACGATATTTTTCAAAAATTCTGACATTATTATACCTTTTTTATACGGGATCTCACCGATTTCTCGATGAAATCCCGTAAAATAATTTAATATGGGTTGTTAATAGTGATAGTGTTTGCCAGCGTTATTGTGTACGTAATGCCATTGACAACAACGTCAAGCTTATTTGCCTTAATTGTTCCGACAACTCGCTTTTCACCCGCAGCGTTGATCGTATCGCTGCTTCTGCTCTTCTGGCTGCTACAATATCCAACGTATCTCTTCACCTCGCCGTTTGCGGTGGAAGGAGTCCAGCTGAACGGTGCAAGAGTTGTTGTCTTCCAGGTTCCGTTAAGGCCGGAGGTCGTATACGCTACGGTTTGATAAATATCGCCGTTAAGATATTCGCTGTCGCCATCCCTTGTGAAGTTGAGCTGAGCGGACGTATACGTCGAACCAATTCCCTCAAGCTTCAGCGTTACAGACGGGTTGTAATATCCCGAATCATCCATATGAGCATGATACCTTTGAGTGGTATTTGAATTGGAATATCCGGCATGGAGACATCTGAAGTATATGGTTGCGGTAAGCTTATCAGAGGATATCTCTGCCTTTCCGCCACTGGTCTTGTGAGCGGAGTTGATCGTATAAGTCGTTGTTGCGTCGCATCCTGAGCCCGTGGTTTCACTCGAGTCTTCGACCTTGCTGTTTGTGGTTTCATCATAAGCAAAGCCGGTGGTAGTGGGTGTTATACCCGAGATCGTTACCTTGGGAAGGGTATAGCTCAAGGTGGGCTGATTGTTTATGGTGTTACTTACGCTTACGGTGGTATCACCGACCGTTACGTCGTATGTGAGTACCACGCTATACGAGCCGGGGAGATACAAAGATGCATCACTTGGCATAGTAAATTCGGTATTTGTGGCATTGGGAGTAAGAGTAAATACCGTATCTGCCACGTTTTCATCACCCGACCATCTGATAGAATTGTCTGAGCGAATGAATTTATACGTCAGCTTAACGTTGGTTACGTTATTGGAAATCGTTCCGTTAAACATATCGTTGAACGGGACCTTATCCGTTACCTTGTAAGCAACCATAAACTCGTTCTTCGAGTAGCTTGCAGGTACAACGTTTCCATGCAGGGTCTTTACAACGGTAGTCTCTGTCCATTCATCCTTCGTTTCGACTACGTAATAGTCTAAAGCCGCCTCCCATCTGTCCGTAGGAGTATCGCCGCCGCTCATTACGGGAGCGTACGTGGTATCTTCATCGGCAAACAATGCCTCCAGGGATCCGTCACCCATAAAGAAGGTCTGTGTCTTGCCGTCATATACAAGCGAAAGCTTGAGCTCGACAAGCTGCCAGATTCCGTCCTCGTCGGGAATTGTAAACGAGTAAATGTTAGCGTTTGTTGTAGATTTTACTGCCTTTAAAATAACGCTTTCGGTTCCGTTTTCATCGGTCTTAGTAAATTTTCCGAATATTTCAGCTGATTGCGCGTTGATAAACTTCAAAGATACTTTTGCCTGATCATCCATTGAAGAGGCACCGATTATTCTTATTGACTGAGAAGGGATCTCGCCGTCGAGTCCGTTATAAGAAACAGGATCGCTGGGTATAGCGGTAATCGACATAGAGCTTCTCGCCTTGTTTATGAATTCGTTACCTGCGTTTAAGGTAATGAAGTGGAATGAACCGGGCTGATCGATAGGAGGAAGCTGACCTGTGTAATAACGTGTGGTAGCATTCCAAGTCAATACCGCGTCCATATCCTGAGAGAACGAAACACTTACGTTGTTAAGTCCCTCGATCTGATTACCCTCACTATCGTAGATTCTTGCCTGAACGTTGAAGTTGTGTGTGATACCTTTATAGATATATCTGTATCCGGTTTCGGTGAAGTTAAGCTCCTCCTCGTCGATAAACGCGGTATCGTCGCTTGCCTGACCGATCCATACGGCAACCTCAAGTCCCGTATATACCTCTCTTACGTATTCTGTAGGCAATTTGTAGTATTCGCCGTCAATAATAAGGTATTTGCAAGTATAGGTTCCGCTTCCCTGGAAGGTGGCAATACCCTCATACTCTGTGTCGCGGTTTGCATCGGTAAAGCTGATGGTAACGGTCTTTCCGTTGTCACCTATAAAGATACCTTCAACCGATTTCGGCACGAGTCCGTCATCCTTTGCCGAAATGGAGACGTAGAATTTTTCGGTTATAAGACTGCTTGCGGTTCTGTAAATATGGTTTTGTGCATTTGTTCCGCGGAAATCGGTACAACTGAAGCCGTTTATAGTGACCGTGGGCGCAGATGCTCCTTCCGAGCTTTGCAATTCGTACTCTATTCCGTCGACAATTACACTTCTGAGTATGTATATACCGGGTGAATAGAAGTAAGCGTCGGCAACCCACTGATCAGGAGACTCCGTGCTTTGAGTGAACGTGATCCTTTCCTGACGTGTACCGTGAGTGTCGCTTATCTTACGAAGGAAATAAGCGTACACAGTCGAAGGTGCTTCACCGGCTACGGTGAGGGAGACCGTTGTTTTGTATCCGGACTCTTCCATACCGACAAAATAATCGGCAACAGGATTTATTACACCGTTAGTATTCTTAACGTTACCGGAAACAACAAGCTCACTTCCCATAAGCTCCTCGTTTTCGATAGGTTCGAGTATTTTTGTGCTTCCAAACTGGATATTGAAGGTTCCCTCAATAGCGGAGGACGAGAGGACCTTGTCGTTGGAAACCACAGTACCGTCAAGATAGATCAGTGCTGTGATAAGCGTAGCTTTATTTTTGTCAAGTAGTGTAATGGCGCGAATATCGTCGCCGTCGTCGTTGGTCAATCCGGTAGAAATAGAGTTTTCGTCAAGTACTATCGGAACTGTATGCTTACCGTATTCGGAGTAGCAGAGCTCGGTAGCGAGACGTGCGCCCGCAATGAAATTGCCTTCAATATCAACGAAAGCAACCTTGAGAGCGGCAAGAATACTCTTGATCTGTTCGGCCTCGGCGGGGTCAGCGTAAAAAGTATAGCAGCTTCCCGCACCCTGAGTCGTTCTGTATTCCATATCGGACATATCCTTGAGCTCTTCTTCGGTCCATACTCTGTTTGCGCCCGAGTATCCTGATACGACCTTGTCCTGCTTTTTAGCAGGCTCGCCCGAGATCTCTCTGGTTATGGATGCGTCAACGTCCTGGCCGTTTTCGTCCTTAACGGTTCCGCTTTCATTTTTAGCTACCGCTTCGTTACTCGAAGCAAAATACCACACGCCATCAAGCTGATATATCTCTTCCTCAGATGATAACGTTTCGCTGTGTTCTCCTGCAACGGTGGTGGTAACTACGGTTGCAAGATATATCTGAACGTCGGGGTGAGTGGTGGTAGTTCCGTCGGAATTGGAAATAATAATATTACGTTTTACGTCAACGTATTTGTATTGAACCGTACCTTCAAGCAGCAAGAAGCTTGCCGACGCGTTTGTTCTTATCCAGAAGTCGAGAGACAGTCCGTAGGTATCCTGAGCGACGAAGGTCTTTGTTACAGACTCTGCGCCAACGGTATTAAACGCGTTTTTGACTTCGGTTCTCGATGTTCCTAAAGATACCTCGTCTTTGGCATTGGTCTTAACGTTTGCCTCCGCAATACCCGTTTCACCTGAAATAGCCCAGTCGACCATACCGGTCATAGAAGACATAGAGCTGTTCTCTACTCTTGTTTTGAGTGCTTGCTTTTCAATTATAATACTGACTTTGCTGATCTTGAAGCTGTCGATGCCGTTATGCAGCATCTTATCCAACCTCTGCATAAGGCCCTGTTTAACTACCGCGTTATTCTGGTTTGCCTTTCCCTCACCTATCATTCCGAGAAGCTCGGATGCGTATTTGGAAAGATTACCGGTAAGGGTAGAAACGGTCTTACCGTTGATCTCACAGGTGTCAATATTTACGACAAAATTGACAATGTGCTTAATATCACCCCAAGTGGTGTCGGACGAGCCTTTGTATACCTCAAGCTCATCAATATATTTTTTAAGATTTGCTCTATCAGAAACGTATTGATTAAGATTGGGGAGCTCGGTATTGAAGTTGATAGCACTCTTGTCCGCCGCCACTCTGTCGGCATTCATCTGTGTCAGATATGCGCTGATCTCAGAGCAGAAAACGTCAAGATCGGTAAATCTTTCATAGTTGAGTTCGGTGGAATTGCTCTGTCCGTAGGTATCGAGCTGATAGAACTCGATAATTCCCATATACGCATTACCAATGGTATTTATCGGTCCGTCATATACCTCAACCATCATATTATAGAATTTTGCAATGTCTTCAACAGAACAAGGCTCAGCGTTAACAGCCTGCCTGAGCGTTCCGTTCATATAGGTAGACATAATTCCGTCAATGGCGGTAATGTTCGGGCTTGACGATAAAGCGTTGAACTCTCCACGCGCGCTCTCAAGTAACTTTTCGATGTTTTCGAGCTTTGTAGCATAAATTCCTAAAAGCGGATTTGTGTATTCGACTTCGTCGAATTTAACCGACGATATAGCCTTTACACCCTTGTAATCCGAAGCTGTAAACTTACCGAGAGAGTCGCTCCACTGAGTATATGCGAAATCCGATCGCAAAGACGAAATTCTTCCGTCCTTGTCATATGTCGCCGCATACAAAGGCTGGGACAGAAGCGAGCCTGTATTCAGCGTCGCGGGACGAAGTACTATCTCCTCGAGCGCGTATGTGGGGTCGGATAGGTTAATAAGGTTTCCCCAGGTAGCATTCCTGTCAAGAAGATTTTTTTTAGAATCTCCCACAAGAGATGCGCCGGGCTCTAATGGAATAACGTTTCCGTTATCGTCACGAATGGGATCTCCGTTAGAATCTCTCAGTATTTCATAAGCCAGCGCGACTTCAAGGTTTCCATTTGTCGCGATTGACATAGATATATTGGATACTTCGGGAGAAACTGATAATGTAATCCATGAGAACGTTACTGTTGAAAGCATAAGAATGCCAACGATAAGAATAACTGTTGCAGCAACAATTTTTTCGCGAACGTGTGGCAAACGGCTCTTATGCTCAGCTATTCGCTTTTCATATTCCTTCACATTATCACCTCCATTTTCATTCATTAATTCGTTTATCGGGGGGAGTCATCGTCCATGCCGTTCATGCCGTCTGTGCCGCTGTCCGATGATGCGTCCTCCGCTTCTTGTTGTGCGATATCTTCCTTTATTTTTCTTATTTCCTCATTCAAGTTGGCGATACCTCTGCGGATAAGAATGATCGCGACCGCAAGCATAGGTAATATGACTATAAGAAAGAAAGCGTGTTTTTGAGTTATAAACTCGTATGCATTGACAAAAAAATTATCCTTCTTTGTGCTTAATACGATCTTTCCAATGAGATTGTCTTCGGTTACGTAATAAGAATCAACACTGTTGTTTGCGTCACCGCGGGTAACGAGATTTATCTTTCCGTTTAAGCTTTTAATATCTACGACCCTGTGGGTAACTATACTGCCCTTCATATAGGATTCCAGAGAAGAAAAGCAGATCACGTCTCCGTTTTCAATATCCTCAATGTTCACTTTTTGAGAAATAATAAGTGCGCCTGTGGGGATCTCGGGCTCCATACTGGGTGTTACCACGCGAAACATACTGTAACCGAAAATACTCACGTATCCCTGAGTTAATATCTGAAACACGATAACCGCACAAAAAACGATTGCAAGTGTGAGAAGCACATAACTTATAATACTCAGTGCTTTTGTTTTTTTTGTGGGCAAGCTCTCGGTAGAATGATTTGATTTGTTTGTCATTTCAATTTCCTTACGAAGTGGGACAAGCCTCGCCGTTAAGCGTACAGCTGTCTCCCTTTGCGATTATTTCACCAACCTCGCAGTTGATGAAGGTATTATTGGCTGCCGTAACCGCGGTAGAACCGTTTACGTAAACCGCAGCCTTGTTAACAACGTTTTGGAACGTACAAGAATTAATTATCAGCGTTGCGCCCTGATTTGCGTCATCCGCAACCTTTATGCAACCGTATGCAGAGCTGCCGGAATCAAAGGAGCTGTTGCTGATTATGTAGTCGTTTTCCCTTCCGCCATATTGATTATCGAAGAAAACGCAGTACGTATTTGAATCGGTTTCACTTCCCTGACATCTTTCGATGGTCGCGTTACCGTAGACTACAACACCGCCGTTAAAAACGCAATCCGAATAAGTAACGTTATCGGAATATGCGTACATATAGCTTGTGCTGCGGTTTGCCGATGACGTGCAATTATCCAACGTTTTGTTGTTGTTGATAGTCAGGTTAGAGAACTGCATCGAACTGCCTTGCTTGACGTCGTTTACGTACTCACCGACAGTGCCGAAGTTGAAGCCCGACGCGGAGTTGCTTGTACCCGTCCAAACGTAGCCTGTGGCAACGCTGTTAAGATCCAATACCGCATCGTCGCCTATACCCGATATGGAGATACTGTTTCCTGAAAATCTGACCTCATTTGGAACAGTGACAGTACCGTTTATAAGCCAGATCTGATTGTCGTCAGTCACCTTGTCTGCCGCGGATTGAATGAATCCGCCCCAAACGTATGCCGCTTCATCGTGTATATCAACTATCTTACCTGTAGTTCCAAGAGCAAGACGACCGTATATTTTGTCGGTGACGGTATCAACACCGGTTTCGGTGACTCCTATGCTGGAACAGTTAACGAGGGTTATCTCGCCGACGTTTGCCGTGCCGACCATAGTGCCTATTCCCTTGTCGCTGGAGCTTGTGGAAATAAGCGTTGAGTTGTTGACCTCACAGTTTTCAAGTGTCTGGAAGGTCCAAGCGTTAGCACCTGCCTGACCGATGAGTCCTCCCACAGTACCGCTGCCGGTTATCGTGCAACCGTCAACAGAGCAGTTTTTAATATTAACGTAGGATTTTACCGGTCCGTCCGAGGTGTTGTTGTATCCGGCGGTCCAACCGATAAGTCCACCGGTTCGTGAGCCTGAAAGAGTTGATCTTATCAGGTGACAGTTGTCAAGCTCTATCGCCGCAACGCTGTCTAACACCTCGATAAAGGCACCGCTTCCCAGAGTGTTAGTGCTGACGATATTTGAATCGACAATAGTAACGTCGCGTATGATGATTCCGGCATCACCGCCAAAGCCTCCGTCAAACAAAGGAGCCTTTAAACCTCTGATGCAGTGATCGTTTCCTTCTATGGTTATGGTGCCAAAACCGTCATAGCTGTCAATTTTTATTGGTGTCCATGAAAGATTAGCCATATCGATATGATTGGAAAGCTTCATGGTAATGTTTTTTATCTTGTTAGTGTTATAGTCTGTCGAAAGAGCAGCTATTGCCGCAAATTCCGCGGGATTATTTATGATATATGCTCCTTCTTCGTCAACTTCAATACTTGTCACGTCGGCATAGCTTCCGTCCCAAACCTCGTAGACCACAGCGGGACCGGGAATGGATATACCAAAATTAGCCGGACCGAGTGAAGGCTTTGTTGAAAGCGTCATCCACGCGAAGGTCGAAAAAACCGCAATAAGAAGCGAAACACCTACAATGTATGCCGCAGATATAAGCCTTACTACCGAAAACCTGGTTGACGAATGCTTTGTCATGCGTGTTTTCATTGTCCGGGGGCACCTCCTTGTCTGGCGGCAAGGCTCGCGTCGATCTCATCGAAAAAGCTCGACAGAGTGCTCTCAAATACAGCGTAATGCTTTTTGTCCTCTTCCTTTTGACGCTCAATCGCCAATTTGCGCTCCTCTTCCTGCTTTGCCCACAGTGCAGCCGCCTCTGCTTCGAGTCTGAGCTGCTCCTGCTTCTTTTCAAAGGCGATTCTCTCCTTTTCTTCGCGGCGACGGACCTTCATGCGCTCCAACTCTTCCTGCCTGAGTCTCTCTTGCTCTTCGAGAACTGCTACCGCATCCTCAAATTCCTGAGTTTCCTCAGCGAGAAGCTTGGCAGCGAGCATCTCCTCGCGTTCGCGCAGATGTCTGTCAATATGTCGCTCAAAGTGACCTATTTCATAATTGAAAAGCTTGCCTCTGCGATTATCCTCAAGTGCTTGTTCAAGTCTTTCGACTTCGAGTCTGGCTCTTTCGGCCTCTTCCTCACGGCGAAGGAGTTCCCTTTCCCTCTCTTCCTGCTCAAGCTGTTGGCGGAGACGCTCTTCTTCTAATAATCTTAATCTTTCTTCTTCTTCTTGACGCATTCTTTCCTGTTCTTCAAGTATGCGTCTTCTTTCTGCTTCCTCTTCGAGCATAAGCTGTTCCTTGGTCAGCTCCTCTATAAGCACCTTTCGTATCTCGATGTCGGGCAGATCGTAATTTTCTGTAAGCTCCTCGATTATCTCTTTGATAAACTTGGGCTTTATCTGTTTACTCTTGACGTGAGATTTTACGGGAACGGTTCTTGACGCTTCGTCCTCCAGGTGATTCTTAAGCACTATATATTGTAGCATAGTGCTATGGTAAATATCCATCTGGAATTGCTCGTCGACTTCAGGATTCTGTTCCTCTACCTTAATGGCATATCCTACGTCCTGATATCTTTGAATGAACTCGTATAGGGCTACGACAGCCTTGTAGTTGGGGTTCTTTTTCAAAACGTTGGTTTTGACCAAAGCACCCTTGACACGTGGAAGCTTTAAAAGTGAATGCGCTACGGGCGAATTCATAAACGACCCGAGAAGTCTGTATATTCTGGAAATTCTGTCGAATATTTCTCTGTGGTTTTCGTCGGCGGACAGCGCGTCTTCCTTTTCCTTGATATGCAAAAACATATCGAAATGTACTTCCTCGCAGGCTCCGTCAATATCTGATGTAAATTTCAGCTTTGCACCGCTTTCCGAGTTCATGGAATACGAAAGAGCGTCATAGCGTATCTTGACAAAACGGTATGCGTTTTCAAGCGTGGTTATGAATACACGGTTTTCGTACATATCCAAGGAGTCGTCGCGGAGCTTCTGCATCAGCTTGTTGGGACGAACCGTGTGAGTTTCCGCGTCATAGTCCTGAACCAGAGAGCCGTGCTGCGCCAAATGTCTCACTATCGAGTCATCGCTTTTACGCGCGTTTGCAACGTTAACAATGATCTCCTCTTCCTTGATCATATTTCTCGGATTGGAGATTATGTTCTGAATTGCGGGAAGAGCTGCTTCTAATGCCTCGACCCACTTAATGTCAACTATCTTTGTCAGCTTTCGGTTAGAAAACTGAAATTCGTTGTGGGCGCATTCCATCTGCGCCATAAAGTAATCGTAGAACGCGGTACTGGAAAGCGTTCTGATCACGCTCTTGGTATATTTAAGATATACGGGATCTATAAGACTGGATCTGCTTTTTTTATCCGATCTTGTATGAGCTTTCTCTGCCATACCGCGCTCCTTTCTTTAGTATATCAATGTAGTCCCTTTAAGTAATTGATGTATTCCTTACATATGGTCATATTAGTTTTGCCGAAGGTCTTGTCAAGGTAGGTGACGAAACTGTTGAGCTCGTCTCTCATAAAATCAAGACTGAGAGATTCAAACTTTCTGAGTACCTTTTTCGCGACGATAAAGTCGATCGCCTCGATCTCGGTTCCGCCGCAGGCAATGTAGCAAGGAACGTAGTCCTTAAGCTGCTTCATAACACGGTTACCAAATGCCAGCTGGAAGTTTTTAATGAGATATTGGTTCATATCCTCAAGCTTTTCCAACATTTCATAGGAAACCATATAAGTATTCTTGGCCTCTTCAAAGAGGTCGTTGAGCCTGTCTGTGGAGACGTGGATCGAATCGGTCGGGTCTGCCTCAAAGGGCTCCGCGCGGCTGTCAAGGTCGAGGGGGATAGCACGGTCGTAAACCTTATCGGAAACGGCGAAGGTAGAGTCGTCGTTGTTTATCGTTCCGACAAACCAGACGTTGTTGGGGATACTTACCTTACCGTCATTAATAAGACACGGGTCGTTATCCCAGACCGCGGTCGTGATATTGATCTTCCATTCACTCTGGATAGGCATTTCGAGGATCGAAAGCATCTCAGCGAAGTAATATTCAACACGCGCGATATTCATCTCATCGAGAATGATAACGTTGGGGTCTCTGAAATAGTTAGCCTGATATACCGAGCGCAAAAATTCGGTTTCGGTATATTTGCTTGTAAACTCGTTAAAGTAACCGTAAAGCTCAGTACGCTCGCGCCATGCGGGCTGGACCGAAACGACGGTTGAGTCGTTGTTAACAAACTTACCTAAGGCATAGGGCAACGAAGTTTTACCTGTACCCGAAATACCCTGAAGAATAATGATCCTTGCCGCGCCCATAGACGCGATAAAATGACGAATAAGCTTGGTATCATAGTAAAGATGCAGCTGTGATGCCGCATAGGCGCGGAATTGATCACAGAACTCAGAAAGCGTGATATCGTTATTATATTCCGGCGCTACGTATTCGGTCTTGTAGTAGTTGTCTACGCTGGTAAGTCTGAAGAAACGGCTGGTCGTTGGGTCAACGCAAGGCGAATCCACAGTGTTACGGTTGGAGTTGGCAGCTTCCGCGTTGCCATCCTCAAGAGCCATATCGGACTTGCCGAACTTGAGCGACAGTATACGGTCCTTTTCGTAATTGGATTTGATCAATTCCGATTGAAGCTGCTTGACTTTTTTCTCCATCTCCTCGTATTTCTTGACGGGAACACGGAAGCGGAAAAGCTTTTTGCCGTATTTTACCGCAAGAATAACAAGTATGACTATAATTGCCAGCAAGATTAGATTTGCCAGTATGAAAAATATCCAATCGATTACGGAAAACTCCGCACCGCTGTTCTCAATTGCCTTCATTCTTTCACTTATGTTGAACATACTTGCGAAGAAATCGAAAATTGCTTTGAAAATATTGAGAAACTCGTAAAAAATTCTGCCTATGTCCTGGGCAAAGTATTTAAGAAAGCCGTCCATCGCATTTCGCCTCCCCTCTTAAAAACTCGGGATAATTATTTTATTCTTGGCTTTCGCCGTCGTTTTTGTTTGTTTCCTCGTTAGCTTCCTTTTCTTTAGCCATATCGGCAAGAAGCTCGGCGCGGAGCTTTTCACGAAGCTCAGCTTCATAAGCGGCTCGTCTGATCTCTTCCTTTTCGTTCTCGTCTTTAGCGGTAGCTTCGATAAGATCCTCGTTGGAACCGCGCTCCTGCTCGTATTTAATAAGCATCTTAATATTCTGATACTCAAAGAGCACGCGGAAGAACTGGATAAGATGATAAACGAAGAAGATCAGTATGGGCAGAACCACGACCAGGAAGAATCCGAGAGGGGTCTGCATATAGTCGATAGCCTTACCTATACCCGGAATACGGAAAGCATACTTTCCGACGATCTCGGACTGGTGAACGGTAAGCGGGTCGGCGGAGGTGTTGTTATCACCGCGAGTTTCAAAGATGCAGAATTCTCCGCCGTCATATATGTTTACTATACGGTGCGTGTTGAGAACTCTCTTACCTTCAATAATAGTCCAGTAAGTGATAATATCATCCTTGCGGAGCTCCTTGGGGTCCTTCACAGGAAGGTCGACGATAAGGTCTCCGGGCATAAGCGTATCTATCATGGAGTCAGTTTGTACGGAAAGGAGTCGTACGCCAAAAATACTGGGCACGCCGCTTCCCGATGATGAAACAAACGAAATATAGGTAGATATTGCCGCAAGCACGATTGCAATGATAAGAACGACGTTTACGATAGTGTTTGCAACGCTCTTACCCTTGGATTTGTGAGCCTTTTGTGACTTGTTTTGATTATTGTCCTTGGGGTCTGTATTAGGTGTGTTTGGAGTTCCTTCGGGAGTCTTAGCAATTTTGTTTTCGCTGATTTTTTCCATGACTGTCTCCTTAATTTTGATGTGTGTATAATAAAATGCTAACGCACATTATTGTCAATGTTATTCTATATCTTCCATACCGCTGTCGTAATCAACGTCGGCGAAGAACTGTATGCTTGAAAATATCGATGCCTCGTGACCTATCAGGTTAGTGCAATCCGCATCCTGACCCTCCAACCATAAATAGGCTTCTATCTGAACCATCTCACCCTTTTCAAGAGTAAATAAGGCGGTGTCATCAAGGAATTTACCGTATTTATAGTCGACCTTGTCCATTTGAATCGGATTCATTTCTGTCCATAAAGTAGAGGTCTGTCGAATTAAATTTTCTTTGGGAACAAGGGCTTGACCCGTGTGCATACTCGGGGTTTCTATATATTGGTCAATATAATTTCCCTTGTAGTTTTCGTGATCCAAGCAGTTGGGCTCGTACACGATAAATCTGGAATTCTGTTCCATAAAAACGTTGGTTTTCGGGTCATATGGTGTAATACGAAATCCAATTCGTACCGCATATTCCGCTCCGTCTCCTCCGTTTTCATGCAAAACGCTTTTTTCATCCCATTTGGGTGTACCGATGACGTAAGTTCCCGTCTTTTGCTCCGCGTCAAGAAGGGAGACCATGATTTTTTCGTCCGAACGGGCAAAAAAAGTAAATTTTATATAATATCCTTTTGAGTCTGAGCGGTTAGAGTTCTTTTCATCGCTCAGCAAATTAGAAATACTTTCGACCCTGCCGTCGTTACCGAACCTTGCAGCGTAGAAGCAATCCTGCATATATGAATAGGTGACCGGCTTCAGAATGGTTTTTCCTGAGTGCATATCACTGAAATTGAGGTGCTGTGCCCACGCTTTTTCATCGCTCGGATTCCAGGATAGCTCTATGCCCCTATTAGTGTTGACAAATATCGTCATGTCGCTTACCTTGGGAGTCTTGCTTATCTCAAACCAAGTGTAAGTTGCACTTGTCAGCAATACAAGCAAAATTAAGAGCGCAACTGAAATTTTAAGCAAAATATATTTCTTTTTTGTCTTTATATTTGCTCTTGATTTCGACATTTAAATCTCCATTCCGCCGCTCGCGGCGACACAAACAGCAATCGATGAATTTGCCCAAAAGGCAAAATTCGTGCGTGAAACAGTTAAATTATCTATATGTGGGAAGTAACCTTCACGCTGATCTCCTTTTTTTGTGGGTGTCGGCAAATACATCCACTCCTAACATACTTGCCGACTCATAAGACGAATTGCTACTGCTCCCCTGCCGCAAAAAACACGGCAGGGGGGCTTATCTCAGACACCGTCTGCTTGCCTGAGATCAATTATTGATTAATTTATCAGTTAGCGTTCTTGAATTCCTCGTAATCCATAGGAGTGAGGTCTGCGCTGGAGCTGAACTGAAGGTTGAGGCTACCCGCGATAGAAGCAATAGTTCCTGCGGATACCATAGTGTTGTCAACAACGTCGCCGTCGAGATAAACGAGAACGGAAAGCTGAGTAGCTTCGTTCTGAGTAAGAGCCATAAGCTTGGTCTTGCCGTCGCTGTCGGGAGCTGTTTCGCTGACAGGATCGAACTTGCCGTCTTCAGCTATTGTGAAGTCGTAGAGCGTGATCTCGGAGGTGATCTCACCGTTTGCGGAGATCTCATATCCGGTAGCATCAGCGGTATCCTGCTCAAGAAGACCAATAGCTACAACGTTGCCCTCTGCGTCAACGAATACGATACGAACCGCGGTCATAAGAGCCTTTGCCTGTGCCTGAGTGAAGGTCTCATCAAGGATCGCAAAGGTCATAGTGCTTCCGTGCCCCATAGTTTCATCGATTCCGCCATCCTCGTAGATTCTGCCGGCAGCGGAGGTCTGGAGCATAAGATTGGAGCCGACAGCGTTTGTTCTGAATGCGAAGTCGATCTTATATCCGAATACGTCGGTAATGGGGTTGGAATCTGCCGCGCCGCCACTGCTTGTAGGCTGAACGGTCAAAGCCTTGTAAAGATTCTTGACCTCAACACCGCTATCCATAACAGCGCGAAGCTTTACGTTCTTAGCGGTCATGCTGGAGGAACCGTAGTTAATAGTTACGTTGATCTCAGACTGATATTCGCCAACGACCTCTGCGAGATCTGCGTGCACGCCGCTTCCGGTTGTGAAATCAACGATACCGTTTGCCATAAAGTCCATACCGAACTCAACCAGCTTTTCATTTTCAGCGGTAGCGTTACCTGCGATAATGTCAGTCTTGATGTACTCGGGGGTATTGCCGTTAAGTGTAACCTCGTTGTAATCAACGAACTTGCCTTTACCGTCAACGTCTGTGAAGAGGATCGCGCTGGTTTCTGCCCAGGTTGCTGCCTGAGGGTCGCCGGTAAATGCTGTGAACTGAGCGTCAACGTATGTAAGGATAGCCTTGATCGCGGTGTACTTGCCGAGTACGGTTACAAATCTAGTATCTACGGAAAGATCGATCTTATAGCCTGCGACAGTAATCTTGTTGTCGACGATATTATCTACGTCAATAGCTTCGATCTCAGCAACTGCTGCTGTCCATGCAGCTGCATCGCTATCCTGAAGAGCAACCGCTGCAAGTGCCGCAATATAAGCCTCCATAGCAAGCTTAAGGTCAGCGTTTGCCGCTTCAAGCTCTGCTACCATACCGGGAACGAATCTAATATCGCATACTGCTGAGTCACCGTCAATTGCTCTTGCCATAATAACGTTAGCAAGCATTTCACCGTAAGATCTGTAAACGGTAATAGGATTGCCTTCTGCATCCTCATCCTCATAGCCGTGAGTAGGATCGTAGTTTTCAAAGCTTGCGTCAGCGTGGTTCTGCGCGCTTACAAGCTTGGAGTTAACGTTCTTCTTAGCCTGAAGCCAATAGGTCTGCTGAGGAGTCATTCCGGAAGCGGTACCGATTGCAACAACACCGCTTGCCTCTGCGTCCTGATCAAATGCAGCAGAGCTGGAATTGTACTTACCGGTAAGAGTAGAAACGAGAGAATCAACTCTACCGTCTGCGCCGTACTTGGGAGCGAGAAGACCTGCGCCGTTGAGCGCGTAATCATAAAGCTCATTCTGGCTTGCCATCAAATCAAGTCTGGAGGGCATAAGCTGGATGCTGTTAAGACCGTAATTGTTCTGGTTTGCAGTAGTCTGACCAAGGTCAACAAGGTTACCCCAAGCGTTATTGTTTCCGCTCATACCAACACCGTTTCCGATGTCACTAAGATTGCCACTCTCGGGCACAAGAGCCATTTCAAGGTTTCCGTTAGAACCTACAGAAGTGTAGATACCGGTAACCTCGGGAGCGGTAGAAAGGGTAAACCATGCATAAGACGAAGATACTACCATGAATACTCCGACAAGGAGCATAGCTACAGCAGCGATAAGTTTGCTTTTAATAGTTGAAACGCTGCTTTGTGTTTTTTTAACCATTTCTTTATCCTCCTTTGGATTAAAAAGTATATATAGAATGTGAATTGGAGTGTAAGGTTCACATTATATATCAAATTCAGGTCATTAATCTACGGTTACGAAATTAAATTCCAAACCGAAATGACCGCCTATCATATCGTTTGTGCAATCGGGGTCGTCTCCCTCGATCCACGAAACGACAGTATATTTGTGGATTATACCCGGTTCCATATCCGAGAATTTACCCGACGTAATAACAGTGTCGGATTCAAATGGAAGGGCTATGAGTCTGTAATAATCGTAGCGTGCGGTGGGATTGTCAATGATCTCGTATTGCAGCTCGGGAAAAGCGGCAACGTCATAAAATGGCGGTTCTCTGTATCCGCGCGTGTTGTCGTCTCTGTGCGGTAGCGTCTGCTGCTCTCCGTTTTTGTCTGCCTTTGCGTAAAAGGCAGCCTTTCCGTCGATAAACAGCAATACCCAAGCGATCTTCGACGCATCCTTACTTTCGGAGTTTATTACAAGCTCGTAACCGTAGTTAGCGTTATCTCCACTTTTGTTTTGGATGTAAAATGTGTATGAGAAATAATCACCGCCGTTGTTGCTTCCGTCAAGCTTATCTACGTCCTTGGATATCTGAGATATTGACGTGCAGGGCGTATTTTCAAGCTCATCTCCTTTAAGATAAGAGGTAGGATTTTTTATTTTGTCTTTTTCGATAGAATCTCCGATAGAAAATCCTTTGTCAAAAAGATCCTCCGTAATATTTACGGTGAAATGTCCCTTCATTTTCGTTATCTCGGAAAGCATAAACATTGAAGACAGAGCAACCACGAGAGTCAAAAGCAACGCGACCAACACTCTGCCCCGAAATATCCTGGCAATAGCAGCTATCCACTTGGGCTTATCGAAATACGCGCCGCTTGTGACTTCAAGAAGCTTTTTATCCGCGGGATCGGTGATGCCGGCATTTTTCATTTTTTCGCGAAGCTTTTTTCGCGAAGCCTTTATCTTTGCTACCTCTGCTCTTGTCAGAAGCACACCCGCTTTTTTATACCTCAAAGGGTGTATTTGCTTTTGTTTATCAATTCTTTTTTGCTCTTTTAAAAAATTTTGCTCCTCTTTTTGGAGTTCTTTTGCAAGATCCTGCTCATTTGTGTTCTGCTCGTTTGCAAGATCCTGCTCATTTGTGTTCTGCTCGTTTGCAATATCCTGCTCGTTGCTGTTCTGCTGACTTGCAATATCCTGCTCATTGCTGTTCTGCTGACTTGCAATATCCTGCTCATTGCTGTTCTGCTGACTTGCAAGACCTTGCTCGTTGCTGTTCTGCTGACTTGCAAGACCTTGCTCGTTGCTGTTCTGCTGATTTATGAGGTCTCGCTTATCGTTATTCATAAGCGCGCTCCCTCAATAATGCATCTTTAATAAGCTCGTCCTCAGTCACCGTTCTGCTTAACGCAGGTCCGCTTATATGTTGAACTCCGCAAGCAACAAGCCAACGCTTTTCGTCGTCATTCTCAATGCCCTTTGCGTATACGTGGATTCCCTTTTCGCGAAGCTGTTTAATAATTTCTGCGCTTTCTCGCTTAAGTAACATCGAGTTGTCGACCCTTACGGCGACAAATCCCATTTCGATAACGTCATCTATCGAAATAAGCTCAGGAGTCCATTTATCAAGCATCAGCGAAACACCGAAGTTGATATATTCGCGAATATTTGACATTGTTTTTTCATCGGCATTTGACACAACGTCGGTGGGTATAGTCAAAATAAGACGAGACTTGTCTATGGGCTGATCGTTAAACAGCTTTTCAAATCCCTGTATTTCCGACTTATTAATATAAAAGGAAGGAAACATTTCAATAACGATCGCATCAATAGGCAATTTGCAGGTCTGGATTCTCAAAACCGTGTCAGCCGCCTCGTAGAGGAGGAAGAATGCCATTTTGCTGAGCATTTCGAGCCTCAAGAGCATTGGCTCGACGTCATAAATGGTTTCGGTGGATTCCGAATCGTTTTCAATACCCTTGAACCAAGGAATCGCCTCGTATGAGCGTACCTTATTTGCCAATGGGTCAAGAGTGTTGTAAAATGCCAATCCCATAGGTCGATCTCTGTGCTTGTTGACAAGCGGGATCGTTTTCGGGATAGTCAAAGTGTAGTTTATGTATTTGTTGTATACCTCGCGGCAAGCATTTTTTGCTTTTTCGAACACCTTGATCAGATCCTCAGAGAAGGCTTTGCCCGCCTGAGCGGTAATTTCCTCATATGCCTCGGCGAACGGATCCTCAGATCTTCTTGTTGAAGTGATCATATCAATTTCCTTCGCCAAGCCCACAATTTGAGCTATAGGGCTGATCTCGTCACCGCTAAGCCCATCGGGATATCCTCTTCCGTTGAATCTTTCCATGTGATGCTCACAGCTTTCGCGTATCATCATCCAAGGAACATTCAGCGTTTTTGAATCGTCAATATCTTTGCCGCGTTTAGAGATAGTCCACTGTGTCTTTTCCTGAAGCCTCGTTACCAATCTTCTTCCGTCGGTGGTGTATTTTTTGTATACTGCCGCTTCTTCTTCGGTAAAGTCGTCTTGCCATACCTGATATTCTTTAGGTACTAACGCCTTACCAAGCTGATGATACATGCCGCACTTGTAGGACAGCTCGGCATATTTAGACCGCATCTGTTCTGCACCCGCAGCACTTTCCTTTCCAAACGACATTGAACAGGCTTGAACAAAAAGCACTTGCGTGTATGATGCAACTCTTACAGATTGTTGTCTGATAATGGGAGAGAGTGCCCTGAAGGCTTCATCCCACGTTTCATATTCCTTTCTTGTCCAAGTTGTTTCCATCGTGATCTCCATTCTACCGCCATAGGGCGGCACAAAGATTAATGAATCTTGCCCTTTTGGCAATTTTTCTACGTGAAAATTCACCCAATATTATATACATAAATAATAATGAAGGAAACTTCACGTTGATAACTCTTGTTTGTTCTTTTTACGCTTCTGCGAGTTGCCCCGCAGAAGCGTTTATTGAATTAATCCTAATTAATATCAATATAGGGTTCTTTTGACCTTGGAGCAGTGTCCTTGTCAGTATCGACCGCGTATTGTGTGGAACCGTTAATGTGAAGACTTCTTCTTACGATTCTTTTTGTTGCGGCTTCTACGCTTGTGGTTCTTGGGCTTACCGTTTCCTTGTCCGATGATTCTGCGCTTGCGTCCCTTTCGCTGGTTGCTTTCGCCCAGTGCAGAACCTTGAGCTGTTCTGTTCTGGGTAATGCCATCGCCACCGTCCTCGTACATATCGTCCTCGGATATGTCATAGTCAACGAGAGGAGTTGTATCGGTTGTGCGCTTCTTTCTTATGATCAAGAATGCCGCCAACGCTCCGCCGCCGAGCACAAGAATAATAGCGATTATTATGAGAACTACGACCCACGGCTTGTTTTCTTCGTCGTCGCCGTCGGGTTTTTCAGTGGTTTCGTCATCGGTCTCATCATCCGTTCCATCGCCTGTTCCATCACCGGGCTCACCGCCTGACGTGGTTGTCTCTTCGTCTGAAGAAGTCTCTTCATTGGAGGAGGTTTCTTCTTCGGTAGTTATTTCTACACCGGGCAGCGTTTCAGTCTCGGTAGACTCGGTCTCAGTAGACTCAGTATCGGTAGACTCAGTCTCGGTGGACTCGGTCTCGGTAGACTCGGTTTCAGTGGACTCAGTCTCGGTGGACTCGGTCTCAGTAGACTCAGTCTCGGTGGACTCGGTCTCAGTGGACTCAGTCTCGGTGGACTCGGTCTCAGTGGACTCAGTCTCGGTGGACTCAGTCTCGGTGGACTCGGTCTCAGTGGACTCAGTCTCGGTAGACTCGGTCTCAGTGGACTCAGTCTCGGTGGACTCGGTCTCAGTGGACTCAGTCTCGGTGGACTCGGTCTCAGTGGATTCAGTCTCGGTGGACTCAGTCTCGGTAGTGATTACTTCCTCGGTAGTGGTCTCTTCCTCGGTAGTGGTCTCTTCCTCGGTAGTGGTCTCTTCCTCGGTGGTGGTCTCCTCCTCGGTAGTAGTCTCTTCCTCGGTAGTAGTTACTTCCTCGGTGGTAGTCTCTTCCTCGGTAGTGGTCTCTTCCTCGGTAGTGGTCTCTTCCTCGGTGGTAGTCTCTTCCTCGGTAGTAGTTACTTCCTCGGTAGTGGTCTCTTCCTCGGTAGTGGTCTCTTCCTCGGTAGTGGTCTCTTCCTCGGTAGTAGTTACTTCCTCGGTAGTAGTCTCTTCCTCGGTAGTAGTTACTTCCTCGGTAGTAGTTACTTCCTCGGTAGTAGTTACTTCCTCGGTAGTAGTTACTTCCTCGGTAGTAGTCTCTTCCTCGGTGGTAGTTACTTCCTCGGTAGTAGTTTCCGACACTACAGGCTTATCTGTAGCAACTATTCTAATTGTATAATCGCTGATTTTAGTTATGTCACCGAAAATGTTATCGACGGTGGTGAGCTCAAATTTAATATCATAAGTGGTTTTTTCTTCCACAGTGAATTTAATTACAAGCTTGATATCAGATGCGACGGCTTTACCATCTCCATCTTTTGATTCGAGCCACAAATTCTTTAGTGTAGTGCTTTCTTGGGTGAGTCCCCCTTCGCTTGTGTTATCGAAATTATCTTTTGCGCCGATGTAAGTTATCGTTACTCCATCGGGAATTTGATAATTACGTACGGTAAGACCAAATTTGCTATTGTATTGTATAATAACTTCGCCATTTAGCTCATCGTTTTCATCGGGATATATGGTGACTGTATGGTTGGCGGTAGTTTGGTCTAAGCTTTGCTCTGCAAAAATAGATACGCAAAACGCGGTAATCAACAATGAGCAGGCAATAACAACAGCTAAAATTTTATTCATTCTTTTCATATTGTAATTCCCTCTCATTTATCAGTTATTTGAAGAATCGTCAGAAGATGCGAAGTTGTACTTGGATTTATAGTCAGACCAGTTCTGGAACTTGTAAGAGATTCTTACAGAGTCACCGATATCGATCTCGCCGTTACCGTTGGTGTCGGCTGCCTTGATCTGAGCGTCCGTCAACTTGTGTTCCTCGTCAAGCTCATCCATAAAGTGAGCAGAGATTCTTACGGAGTCGCCAATGTCGATACAGCCGTCTCCATTTGTATCACCGATCACAATAATGATATGTTCCTCGGTAACGTACGTTTCACCGTTGAATGCGGTTATTGTGATAGTGTCACCGGTTCCAACGGCATCGTTTTCTCCCTTTGCGTTACCGTTCACGTCATAAATAACCGTGGTTACGTCACCAATGTGACCCTGAACGTCGATAGTAAGCATGTTAATAAAGTCTTCAACACTGACACCGTCGACAGAAGCGTCGATCGCAAAAGCGGGAACCTCATTGCCCTCACTGTTAGTAAAGTTATCAATATGAGCAAATCCCTTTACGGTTTCCTTTATAACCTCGTCGGTAACGTCAATGTGAGGCTTATCAATTATCACAGCGTCAGGCTGAGGAACAGTTGTAATGGTAAGCATAACGGCAATGTTACCGATCTTGGTATCAAAGCGGTATGTTGCGTATGTTCCGTCTACCTTGTTGTTTTCGAGCGTTCTGGAATTGCCCTCAATATCAAGCTTAGCGATCAACTTGTTTCCTATCTTGATAAGATTATCGTAAGAATTGAACAGGCGGATCATTTCGTTGGTCTGATTGTTAATGTCAATTCCTATAGAGGAAAGGAGATACTCGCAGCTTATGTTATTGATAGCCTTGAAAACGGAGATAAACTCAGCCACAGTCATGATCTCAATAGTATCTAAGATACCGTCGTTATTCTCTCCGTTCAGATAATCTTCAAGAGCGGTCGTGTATGCGACCTTCTTTGCGGAGTTATTTGTGTTATAAGCTGCCGCCGCGCAGATAAGTGCCGCGTAAGCGGGATTCTTTGTAAGATTGATGTTAACCTTTACGTCACCGTTGTAGTCAACGCTGAATCCGTTGTCGTAAGCAATGTCGTTTACGTTGATCTCAAACTTTTCAGTGTCGATCACGCTAAGATCGTTGCAAAGAGCCGCAAGAGCAGCCTTCTCTTCGTCGGATCCGGAGATAACTACAGTAAACTTACCGGTCTCCTTGTTGGACGGAACAGAATCGAAGGTGATGTAGTTGCCGTCTGCGATATAAGGAACGATGTCCCAGTTCTCGATAGAGAGCTCGTATTCAACCAACGCTGCATTATTATTAATAGCGTTTGCAAGTGCACCAAAGTCGGTGATCTTGTTTACGACTGAGTTAAGCACTGTGCTGAAGCCCTCGGTATCAAGAACGTCAATGATAGAATTGACAACTGCGCTCTTGCCGCCGCCAAGGATAGCGGTAATGTCTTCTGCGGCAAAGCTGTAGATGTAATTTCCGTCAATTGCGATAGCGGAGCCGCTGTATGCGGTCATCGCTACGTCTACCGCGATATCCAGAAGAAGAGCGGGCGCGTCGAAGATGGTAGAATCGTTCAGATATCCTGCGGAAAGCGCGATCTCAAGATCATTGCCGGTCTTCTTAAGGGTGTAAAGCTTGTTGCAAACGTATCCGTTTTCGTTCACGTAATAACCGTTCTTGAGGAAAGCGGAAATGTCGGAGGTGTACTTACCGCCGGTGAGTACGAAATCTCCCTTGCCGAAGCTGCCGTCAAAGGTTCCTGCCTCTTCGGTGCTGAATCTGCTGTCAACGATCCTTACAGTGCCTCCGGTTGAGAGATTACCCTCAAGAGTGAAGCCATTAAGGTCGATGATAGCATTCTGGGGAATGTAAACGTCCTTCTTAAGAACTACGTCGCTTGTAAGAATGATGATTGCGTAATTACCAACGTTATTAAGCGTATCTGCAAGATCGTTGGTGCAGAAGAACTTCTTGGTGATGCCTTCGCCCTTGATGTCGAATACGATAGCATCGTAGTCCTTGTCGATGATGTTTTTGAGCTTGACCTGGAAGTCGATCTCGAAAGGAGCCGCCTCGGGATCAGCCTCGTGAATGAGACTCATCACGGTGTCGTTAAGGTTAAACTTGCTTGCAACCTTGTTGAATACGCTGTTAAGGTCGATCTTGAAGGTTCCCGAGTACATATCGGAAGCTATGTCGTAAGCCTCGACCTTCGTGTTGTTCTTAAGATAACTGTGAACCTTCTTGAAGTTGTTGAAAATGCCTTCATATTTGGAAAGGTCGATCTCCTTGCCGAGCATTGCGAAGGTGTTTTCAAGAGTCTCGACGGAAAGGTCTTCGTCATTGAGAATACCCTTGATAAGAGACCATTCGTATTTGATGCTGTCTCTCAGGTTAAGAGCCGAGATATCGGTAATATCTACGTTGCCGGAAACAAGCATCTGAGCAAGATAGTAGGGGTAAATAGCGTCGGGAGCGGTGATAACAAACTGGAACTTGCCGTCCTCGCATACAATATTAACGTAATCCTTTACCTTTACGACTGCGCCTCTCATCTTTGCAAGCATAGAAGGAGATGTTTCGTCGGAAAGAGTTACGTAGAAGCTCATTGTCACACCGTCAAGAGTCATAGTGGAGGCCATAAGTCTGCCACCGATATTTCCTTTGGCATCGATCATGGGCTCAAGCTTGCTGAGAGCCGCGTCGTTGTTGACGCTTCCGTCTTCATTGATGGTGTTGCAGAAAAGCTCAAGGTTGAATCCGCTGGAAGCCACCATGTCGGTCATAGCCTGAAGGTGTACTTGTGTTCCGTCCCAGAAAAGGTTGTTGCCAAGCTGTACGTCCTCGTACATAGCAAGAGCCATGGGCAGGTTGGTGAGAACGTCAGAGCTGATAGCGGAGGAAATGTTGGAGGAAACACGGAATACGAGAATGATATTTCCCTGTTCGTCCTGTACGGGAATGATACGAGCGCCCGCTACGGCGAGAGCGTCGTTCATAATACCGATGAAGTTAAGAAGCTTTTCCTGTTCAAGGTCAAATTCTTCAACGGTTATCTCAAAGCCTTCGTCAAGGATATCCAAGCTCTTAAAGGTAAATACTACAGGCTCCTGAAGAACCTCAACCTTTGTGTCTCCGACGGTGTAGACCAACTTAACGCTGTTTGAAGGAGCAGCGGGAAGAGTGATAGACCAGTCGGAATCATAGCTGAAGGTCTGATCGGGAGAGTTGGGAACCTTTACTGTATACGTGAAGGGAGTGTAAGTAACAACTATCTCGGAAGCAACCGCATTGATGGATACGTTTCCGGTGGGGATAGTGTCCAGACCTTCCGCGGTGTAATAATTCTTGTTGATTTTTACAAGTGCGTCCAGCGCGTCAAACTTGTTCTTGATAGTGTCTCCGATAAGAGTGCCGTTTGCGAGGGTAACCGAGTCGGTATAGGAATCGATAGTACCGTCGCCCTTAACAACGTTGATCACGATGTTGACGGTAGCCTTGTCAGGTGCCGCGCAAAGCACGGAATTGCTATATGTTACAACGCCGTTACCCGAATATGCCTCGGTCTTGTCGATAGCGTTGTAGATGGCGGTGGTAAGTGCGCCGAGAGAAGAACTGTATCTGTCAACGTAGGAGTTTACGTCGGGAATATCCTTGCAGTCGTTAATAGCTTCGCTTATGCTGTCGAGCTTTTCTCCGTAATGTCCAAGACCGTTGCCTTCAAGAAGCTCGGTAAAGACGTCCTTGTTGGTCTTTCCCTCAACAGCGGAGGGGGTGTCGGAGTTGAGCGCGTTGAATACTCCTGAAAGTATTTCGAGCTGAGTCTTGATATTTGCCGCGTTGTTTGCGGTGTAATAATATTTGAGACCCTCTGCGTTATTGTTGCCCTTGGCAGCGATATATTCTGTAAGGTACTTGTAGATCAAAATGTTGTTGTCAGCGTCTACGCAGCTCTTGATCGCGGAAACCGAAGCCTTTGCTTCGTCACTCATATCGCTCGCGCCTACAACGGTGTTAATGAGACTGAGAGTCTGACCGTTGATGCCGGAAAGCGCGCTGTAGAGACTGCCGGTCATTCTGTCAAGAATGGTGAGCTGCTCCTTCGCGTCGGTAGCGAGGTCGTGAGGAAGATTTGCGATTATGCGAGCGTCACCGGTTTCAATATCCGTAACCGTGAGTTCAAAGTTGATCTTCGCGTTTGCGAAAGGTTCTGCAAAAGTGATCTCGGCAACACCGTCGGAGATCGGGAAGCTTGCGAGGATCTCGCCGCTTTCGCTGATAAGATCAACGGAAACCGCGTTCCAGACAGCACCCGAAAGCAGACCGGAGGTCATAGAAGGTGCGCTGACCTCATATCCGTTCTCTTCTTCTGTAGCCGTAAAGGTAGCAACGGTGGGAACTCTGTGCTTGAGTGTGCCGAAAAGGTTCTCAAACTCGGTCGCCTTGAACGCGTTAACTTTAAGTATTGCGCGAGCCTCCTCGGAGAGAACTGCGCCTACGGAAGAGGATGCTATCATTGAAGGAATAACTGTGCTCTTCAGCGCGGCGCCTTCTTTACGGGTGATCTCAAGGTTTTCGGCAACGGCTATAACGTCGCCCTGGTACTTTGCGACACCGTTGACCTTGTAGTCGTAAGACTTGCTTGCGTCGGAATGGCTTTCAAGCTTGAGCTTATAGCCATAGTAAACGGTTGCGATCTCCGCATACTCTGCGTTGATGGTGAAGGTCACGGGAACGTATGTAATAGTTACGTTGGTCTGACCTGTAACCTCATCGTAGGCGTAAACAGTCTCGGGAGCATAGAACTCGCTGTCGATGTTGTACGTAGCGGCATTCTTTGTCCAATGAGCGAGAGCGTCTGCGCAGATTCCGATAGATTCGATTTTAGCATTGATCTCCTCCTCGGTAGCACCGTCCTTCATAAGGAAGCTTGCGGTCTTTCCGCTCAGAGTAGAGAGCTGGTTGCTGTTGATGCTGGCGGAACCGATAACCTGTGCGTTAACTGTAACGTTGACCATGCTCTGAGCAACGCCTGCCTTCAGAGTGACTGTTTCGGCAACGGGAGCGTCAACAAGAGCTTCTTCGTTGTGACTGTTAACGAGAACGGTCAAGCCATTCTCGCTGAGAGCCGCGTTGACCGCAAGGTCAAGAGCGGTGAGCTCAAGCTCGGTAGCGTCGCTCTTTACAACGTTTTTCGCGTCCTCCCAATATTCATCGGAAACTGCGCTGAGTGTTGCTGCAAGTGCCGCGATTATACCTTGACCTTCGCCAATGTTTATGAATGTTTGGTCATCGATCTGTCCGAATCTGTGCGCGAATTCGATGACGTCCATTGCGCCGTCAAGCTCCGCGGAGAGGGTTATTATGTCTTCCGCGGTTTCAGCGAAGGCCGCCTTGAACTCTGCTCCGTTATTGATCAGATACTCGACCTTGTTCTCGCTTGCGAGATAAGCTTTGATTGCTTTATTGAGCGAGAAAGTGCCTCCGTTGGCGTCTCTGTTCGCTTCCAATTCCTTAAGGACTCTGTATCCCTCGGAGTCGGTTCTGAATACGCGTCCGCCGTTGACCTCGCGAGTAAGCATCATGAGCGAGGGGAAGACATGCTCGTCAGCGATGCCTGCGAGACGGTCTTCTTCGGATGCCGCCAAATTTAAGTTGGCGAGTCCGCTCGCAAGGATCGCGGGAGCGTTTACAAGCACTCTCTGATCATCAGCATCAATAGCAACGCTGACCTCGTAGTCGACCTCAACACTGTAGCTCTGAAGCTCGGTGTCAAAGCTGCCCTTGCCGCTTTCGTCAAGCGCGATTTCAAGACGCATCTCGGTGTTTGCCGAATCGGTGTATACCAAGTGCGCCGTAACAGGCTTCCATGTGTAGTCGCCGCTTGTAAACGTGTAAGCGGTCACTGTCTGATTCTCGGCATCAATGGAAACAAGGTTGTCACTGTCTGCGGGAACGGGAATAACGTGAGAGTTACCCACGATCGCCTGGCAGTTCAGTACGGCAGCCTCCTTGTTGCTGATGAAGCCGTAGTAGTTAGCAACTATTTTTGCGTCGGTAACAGTCACTGTTTCGCGGCCTTCGGACAAAAAGTCGCCGATGGCATCGGTCGAGTTCAATGCGACGATGGTCGTTGAACTTGTAGCGGTCAGTGTTGTAATTGCAAGAATAATTGCCAAGATTTTAAGAGAAAATCTTTTCATTGCATTACCTCCATTTTTTCTCTCTGTCTGTCACTTTTTGAGCCTCTCAAAAGGTCACGGTAAAACCGATCGAATAGAATCAAGGAAAAATCTGTGACGAAATATTATTACATTATATATTATACCACATTATTATTTATGTGTCAATAAAAACAAGCAAAAAAACATTGAATGAGGAAAAAATTCATATATTTTGACGAATGATAAATTAATATATGTGTTTTTGTTTGTACACATTTTCACGAACGCTTTTGCTCGTTTTTTTAATTTAAACAAGATATTGTAAAATAAACCTTTTGTTTAAAATGCAAGCTGATGAAAATTAAATGCGATAATATTTTTGATAAAAATCCCCGAATTTCATTGTTTTTATGAAGATTTCGTTTGTATCAAACCCGGTATTTTGTACAAAAATCACAGAAAAAAATAATAATAAATTGTATTTGTACCGCCCAAGAAGTTGTGTTTGGTGATAAATGCGAGAAATTAATTATACACACTTGTTTCAAAAAGTAAATATAACAGTATAAATCCCCTTGTTTTGCAAATAATAGTATTACCTACTATTAAAAACAAGTGAGATCTGCTCTGCGTCGCGCAGAGCAGATAAAAAATAAGGAGATTGATAGAAATGAAAGCAACCGGAATTGTTAGAAGAATAGATGATTTAGGACGTGTCGTCATTCCAAAAGAAATAAGAAGAACAATGAGAATCCGTGAGGGTGACCCTCTGGAAATTTTTACCGACCGCGACGGCGAGGTCATTTTCAAGAAGTATTCGCCTATTGGAGAGCTGACCGCATTTGCCGCCCAGTATGCCGAGACCTTACACAAGACCTGTGATCTGTCGGTAATTATCTGTGACCGCGACAGCATTGTAGCTTGCGCAGGAGTTTCCAAAAAGGAATACGGCGACAAGGCTCTCTCCGAGGAGCTTGAATCGATCATCGAGGCAAGAAGCTTTTACAGCTACCGCGAGGGTGAGCAGAAAATACTTCCCCTGCGCGACGGCGGAAGCCACTACGTCAGCTGTGCTATGCCGATCATAAGCGAAGGTGACATTGTGGGAATCGTTGCGGCTTTGGCGCAAAACGATACCGACAAATCCCCCGAGGCTGTGGAGCAGAAGCTGGTCCAGACAGCCGCAAGCTTCCTCGGCAGACAGATGGAGAGCTAATAAAAAGAAAGCGGTTGTTGAGTACCTTCCGGTAACGAACAACCGCTTTTCTTTTTTGGGGACTGAGTTAATGACTCAGCCTCTTTTCTTTTTACTATATTTTATAGTCAAAACGGAGCCTGAACACAGTTCAAGCCCCGTTTTTTTATTAAATTGTGATACTATTCGGTTTTTGCGACGGTGGTTACTTGGCTTCCGTCAAATACTATAACACTTTCTGCTTCAGCGTCGTAGGCGATCGCGGCATCGTAATCGTCGCATAAGGTCATGTACGCTATATCGATCCAAGCGGTTTCATCTGCCGCGGGAGCATCGTAATCAAAGAGGTCGAAACGGACGTAGTTGATATCGTATGCACCGTTGAAGTCTGAAACCGTTGCCCAGCCACTGAGATCGAGTACGAGGGTGTGCCATTCTCCGTCGGAAATGAAAGCTCCGTTCTTCTGCAAGATATACTTGTTATCGCCGGCTGTAGCACCCGCATTTTCGGTACTGGTCCAGATTTCAAGAGACGCCGTAGGGTCTTCGGTGCGGTATTTTATAACAAGATACTGACCCGAGGGCGTTTGATCTTTATTAAATGCCGTAAAGTATACCTCTCTGTATTGAGTGCTGGAGTAGAATCTTGTAAAGCTATCGTTTTCGAGAAGCTCGATCTTGCCCATAAGCGCGCCTTTCTGCGCTTTTGCATAGACGTCGGATGCGTTAAGCTCATGGGTTACGCCCTCCTTCTTTTCCGATTTATCTACCGTTGTTACGGCGGTTCCGTCATAGACGAAGATAATATCAGAGCTTTCGTCATAAGCTATTGCGGTGTTGTAATCGTCGCTGAATGCCATGAACGCGATATCGATCCAAGCGGTTTCATCTGCCGCGGGAGCATCGTAATCAAAGAGGTCGAAACGGACGTAGTTGATATCGTATACACCGTTGAAGTCTGAAACCGTTGCCCAGCCGCTGAGATCGAGTACGAGGGTGTGCCATTCTCCGTCGGAAATGAAAGCTCCGTTATTCTGCAAGATATACTTGTTATCTCCGGCTGTAGCACCCATATTTTCGGTGCTGGTCCAGATTTCAAGAGACGCCGCAGGGTCCTCGGTGCGGTATTTTATAACAAGATACTGACCCGAGGGCACAGAGTCCTTTTGGAATGCTGTGAAGTAGACTTCTCGGTACTGGGTGCTGGAGTAGAATCTTGTAAAGCTATCGTTTTCGAGAAGCTCGATCTTGCCCATAAGCGCGCCTTTCTGCGCCTTCGTATACACATCGACCGCGTTAAACTCGTGGGTTATTCCTATTTTTTCCGAGGTTCCGGGATCATCTCCGCCACCGTTTATTGTTCCGCCCTCACCGGGAGTTCCGATCTCGCTGTCTGCCACTTCGCCTGTAGAAACGTTTATTGTGGTTTTTTGGGTGTCGGTGGTGTAGACAGAGGCGGTCTGCATCTCGGGGAATTGCGCAAGAATGGTTTCGAGCGATGCTCCCATTCCAATTACTGCGATATCGATTCCGGTATTTGCGCCTATTGCGGAGTTGAATACGTCAAAACGTAAGTATTTTGCGTAATATTTGCTGTCGTCGGCAATCTTGAATACGTCCTGGTTCCAATCGGCAAGATCGATGATCGCCAAGTGCCAATCTCCGTCTGCGTAAAGTGCGCTCGACTTAATGCGGAAGTACTTCTTTGCCTGTGATGGAGTCTCAAATTCGGTAGCCGTCCAGAACTCCAGATACTGAATATCCTTTTCGTTATCCTTGGGAAGTCTGTATTTGAGAACGATGTACTGTCCCGTTTCCTTTTCGTTTTCCGAGAAAAGATTTATGGTAGCCTCGAGCGCGTTGCTCTTAAGGCCCTTGAATCTGACGTAGCTTTGATCCTCAGACAGCGTGATGCTCTCACAGCTTGACTTTGCCGAGGATGCAAGCTCGATTATTTCCGTGGGGGTAAAGTATTTTTCGATAGGATCGTTTGCAGAGGGATCCTGAATCTGAATTGAGGGCCATCTAATGAATTCTTTGTCTGCGGAGACGCGGAAAATTCTGTCCTTTCCCTCGGTCATATCAACCACGAAGGAGTAAGAATAGGTTCCGTCGGGATCCTTATAGATGCAATAACCGTCGTATGCGTGAGCGTTTCCGTAGCGGTCAGGAGTGTTTGCGGAGTTGACCTCATAAACTACCCATTCTCCGTTCACGTATTCCTCGATCACGGGAGCGGTTATTCTCTCAAATCCGTATACTCTGACTGCTATATTGTGTTGACCGATCTCGGCACTCTTGTTTTTATAGCCGCCCGAAAGCGTAAAGCTTGCCTGCTTTCCGTCGGTGCTTCTGACCTTGGGAACAAACACGCTCTCAACAAGCTCTGTTCCGTCGCCGGGGATGGCGTGAACCTTATTGAGAAGGCTGTTTTCTCTTACCGCGCGGACGTTCCAGTCGGGAGCGAACTCATCGGAATCATAGACCGATTCCTGAGAGCCCCAGGGCATTACGATAGCGTTGATGGTAAAGTGATCTCCCGCTTTAAGCTCAACCTCGTCGAGGTTAAGAGTAAGAGTAGCAAAATTGCAGTAATTGACAAGCAGGAACTGAGGATTTGCCTTCTCTCCTCCGATGACGAATTCGGCATTGTTGATCAGGAAGGATACGTTGACGTAGCCCTGCTGGGAGGTGGAGGTGTAATTCTTCATATTGAAGAGTGAGAAATAGGGACACTCATCTCCGAGGGGATAATCTACGTGAGTGTTTTCCGTGAGATTGGCATCTGCCACTACGCATTCGTTGTTTTCATTGAGATAGCCGATATTCTGATACAGACCTGTGGGGTCGTTGTCGGTTACGGTATAGAATGAGAAGCTATGTGCGAAGTCCTTGAAGCTTATATCCTCGAGGATCTCGTATTTCATTTCGTAATACGCGCGGTTCTCGTCGGTCTGCGGCATTTCGGTATGAGTATAGGTTACCTTGATACGCCCGTCATGGGAGATATAGTCCATAGCGATATCCGCATATGTAGGGCCGAAGGAATCGATCACGTTCTTTATGTTTTCGGAGGAGGAATAGTTGCCCTCGGCATCGCTGTAAAGCAGCCAGTGATGTGTTCCGCCGCTTGAGTGCTGAGGCTGATCGGTCCAGAGGGGAGCCGACATTGCTCTGTGGTCGGGAAGTGTGTTAAGGGTGGCACCGGTATTTCTCATTCCGCCCCAGGATGCTATACAGTTAGTTTCAATAACACCGGTGGACAGATGATATACGGGAGCGTAGAACTGGATCCAGGATATCTGTTTCAGCGGAACCTTACCCCAGTTCTGATAGAGATTGAGCATGTTGAACTCATATTTTTCATTACCCACAAAGACCAGAGGAATAATAGCCTCGGAATAGGTCACGTCATCCATATTATACAGATTTCGCTCACCGTTCTTTTCGCTGAAATTCTTTCCGACCTGAATAGGCATGGGAAGCATAAGGTCGTTTTCATCAAGCAGCGCGGCGCATTCGAGGCAAAGTCCCTTTGTATGTGTCATAAGGTAAATATTTCGCTGTCTTCCGTCACCCTTTATGATGAAATTAACGTTATAGTGCTTATTGGGCCACTGATAAAAGGCGGGACCAAATGAGTCATAATCAATGGAGATACTGTAAATGCCTCGGAGAGTGTCGTATTTGATCTCTTTTCCGCCGGTGGACGCCTTAACGTTTACCACTATGCCGTCCAGAGGATTTCTTTCGTTATAAGCCTCGTAGATGAAGTCGTCGAAGCTGTGGCTGTCGTCGGTGTAAATGCGTTGACCCATAAAGAAGTCGTTTGCATTGTCAGTTCCCTCCACCGAAGGCTCAATCGTGCCGTTTTCGGGAGTGCAGGATTGAATGATTACGTAATGATCGCCCTCTTCCCTGACCTCAATGGCTCCGCCGCGGTCGTCGACGGGGAGAATAAAGCCGAAAATACCCGCCTCGGTTATATCAAAGCCTACGTATTCGGCACTCGCCCAATCCACGTCGGCGAAGCTTTCATGAAGACCGTCTGCATCCATAGCAATGACCTTGGAAACGTCAGCCTTGGGAATTTTTGTTTCAAATCCGAGGCTTGCGATATCATTGGTTGCAACGCCTTCGCTTGCAAATTGAACGAAGCTGTGGAGCTTATCCGAATAGACCATAAAGGAGCGGACGATACTGAGATTTTCGGGCACACCGCCGTCATTTCCCTTGATAAGCTTGACGTCCTTGATCTCGCAGACGCTTTTTCCTTCTCCCGCAACGTCAAGTCTCAAAGAGGTCACGTCGCCCTTGTAGTTTTCGCCATCAAGCTTTACGGTGTAGGTGTGGAACTCTCCGTCGCCCTTGACTGCGTAGCTGACAGAGCTTGCCTCGCTGAATGAGGTGCTGCCGTTTGCCTTATAGAACACCTGACCGTTTGCTATGGAATCGATCTTGGTCTTCATGGTGAACTGCAGATAGTTATATTCCTCTGCCGCGTATTGAACGTCCTTGAATACGATCCAGGGGTCACGGCTGTCTGATCTGATCGTAAAGCTCATAACTCCGTCGTCGCTGACGGTAGGCTTTCCTATGCCGTTGCTGCTCTGAACCTTCAGATCTACGTCGAGAGCCTTTTCGGGAAAGACTTTATATATAAAATTCTGTCCCTCGACCCTTGCTTCGTAATAAAAATATCCGAATCTGAAGAAATTGCTTACGGTATTGATATTTGACTGCGACGCGTAAAAGGTGTTACCGTTTTTCATGGTTACGAATACGTCCATGGTGTTTTCGATATAGGAGGCGCCGTTTTTGTTCTTTAATGACGTGATCAGCTGATCCTCGCTGTTTGCGCGCGCGTAGATAAGCTCGATCTGCTTGTTTTCAAGAACGAGATGAGTTCTTTGGAGGCTGTTGAAATATCCCTGAACCTGATTGGAAAGTCCGTATGCGTTGTCGATGATCTTATCGTATTCATTCTCGACCACGTCGATTTTCGGAGCCTCGGTCATCTCGGTTTCTGCAGAAGCTTCGGAGGTGGTTTCGTCGCTTTCCTCATCACTCTCGGTAAGAGACTCGCTTGGCTCTTCGGTTTCTGTGCCAAGAGAGCTTTCGATCTCAATTTGAGTTGTTGCTTCTGTTTTTGCGGTCTCCTCTGTCACTGTATTGCTTTCGGCATCGCCACTTTCTTCTTTGCTTTCCGTGACGGCATTGCTTGACTCTTCGGTTCCTGTGATAAAAGAGCTTTCGATCTCAATTTGAGTTGTTGCTTCTGTTTTTAAAGTTTCCTCGGTCACCGTGCTGCTTTCGGCTGAACTTTCTGTGATGGGAGCACTCTCGACTTCGCTTGGTGATTCAACGGAGATGCTTTCGCTTTTCACCGTCGTAGATTGTTCTGTTTCATTTTGGTTTCCGCAGGCACAGAAAACGCAAGCGATCACAATTATTGAAATCAAAAGCGTGATTGCGGATAAACGTAGCTTTTTCATAGATTTAATTCCTTTCTGTTGTTTCTTTTGGCTGACTGTAGCCAAAGCAGAAGTTTGTTCGATCAAATCGGAGTCTGTTCTCAAAACATATTGACCGATATATTTTGAGCGTATTTTACGTTGTATTTCAGCATTCTTTTGCCGTGAGAGCTTCTGCCGTCGATATCGAGAAGCATTTCTTCGAGCTCGGGGATAGAATCGATATTTCCAAGAGCATATTTTTCGATCCGCTCGGCGCATCTTTCGAGTCTGAATATCAAAGCTCCAGTGCGAGCATCCTGAATTTCCAAGCCGTGCGGTTTATTCTCCGTAAACCATTGCTTGGCATAGGCGGTATAAAATCTTTTTATTCTTCCGACGAGCGGCTTGTATCTGCTTTTTACAAGATCAAGAAGAGCCGCTCTATCACCTGCTTGATAGAATTGTCTCGTTTTTACGCCGAGATCGTATTTCAATTCCATCAAGCGGCAATATTCAAGGCGCATTCTGAAAAGATATTTAAAATTTGTTGCCTTTTTTTCCGCTTTTGCGATCGACTTTGCGTATTTTGCGTAATTATCCACATATCCGTCCTCTACCGAGGTGTCAAACACTCCCGCAAGCGTGTCGCTGTAAAAAAGATATCTGTCCTTGGGGATATCCATTGAGTTGAATTCCTCGCTTGTAAGTCCCGTAATAGCTTTTATGCCAAGCTCTCGGCTCTCGTCGCTCTCTCCGTAATTCAAGGCTCCGAGCTTAATAAGGGTAGGCAGAGAGGAAAACATGCTGCATTCGCAGCCGTCATCTCCCCATTGAGTGACTAAAAAAGTTTGTATTCCCTTTTCCATACAGGCTTCGAGAGCGGGAAGCATAGTCGCCTCCGCCTTTTTGCCATCGTAAGTAAACCTGAAATTCGTAAAGGTACTTCCCGAGAACCATATCTCGTTACCAAAGCTAAGATGTCTGTCGAGATGGGTCAGATAAATGTTTTTGTCGATCTTGTAGTAATCCCAATAGATCAGCTTGACCTCTTTGGGGACCGAATCGTAAACGCTTTTTGGAATCGGTTCGGTGTTGTAATAGTTGTTGTCGGGAGAAAGAGGGCGGAAGAACATATCGCTCCACAGCGCGATCTCAAAGCCGTATTTTTTAGCTATTTCGAGAACCTTTGCCAGATGCTTTTTCATTATTTCGGCTCTGTTCTCGTATCCGTTTTTGCCGAGATATTTTCCGGCTCCAAGCAACCATGCCTCGTCCATTCCCACGTTAACGCATCTGTGAGTGAAGCATTCGGAGATAGATTTGAACATATTCTCGATCAGCGTATATGTTCGCTCCTCGCCAACCATAAGAATGTCGGCGGTGTCGATGATACTGCCGTACTGATGCCCCCAGCGCACGATTCCGTTAAGATGCGCAAGAGTCTGGATGCAGGGGATGAGAGTGATTCCGAAGCCAAGCGCGTACGCGTCAAGCTCCTTGAGTTCTTCTTTTGAATACCTGCCACGCATATATCCGAAATAAGGCTCGCCGTCTACCTCGTAGGTGTCCTCGGTGTAAAGCATCAGCGATTGGTATCCGCAAAGAGCCAGCACTCGGATCATTTTTTTGACGCTTTCCTTGTTCATTACCGCTCCGCGCGAGCAATCGCACATCAGCGACATATTGGAAATACTTGCCGAAAGCCTTCTCTCAAAATCGCCGCTTTCCTGAACGATATAGCGCAGACCGAGAAATATCTCGCTTTTGCGGGTGTATGATATTCTCGCTTCATTTCCCTTTTTGACTATTGAAAACGAGTCGGATGGCTGAACCTCGATTAAGATTCCCGAGGGGTCTTCAAAAAAGCCAAGCTCGCTTTTCGTGTCGCGGATCACGTCACGAAGCGAGGGCGAAATCTTATCAAAACAAAGAAACATATAAATCTCCATTCCACCGCCGAGCGGCGGCACAAACAGTAATCGATGAATTTTGCCGCAAGGCGAAATTCGCGCGTGAAAAAGATCGTTTCACTACAAGAAGAAAGTAGCTTTCACGCTACGCCTCCTCTGTTTAAATATTGATATATATTTTGATTATACTATAAAACGTTGCTCATTCCAATAGTATAATTAGCTAACATTTAGCATTATTCTGCTATTATAATTTCGGTTTGTTGCTTGACACCCATCGAAATTTTCTTGTTTTTGCTTTAAATAAAAGCAAAAATGCATTTAAATTATTAATAATTACGAGGTATAAAGCAAGCCGGCGCAAAGAAATAAATATTTATTGACATATATTGATTTTTCTGCTATAATTGATTTGGAGGTGAGAGACGTGAATTCTTATTCAAACGATGCCACGCAAAGCAAAGAACTGTACGTGGACAGCTGCGGATGTCAGCTTTTGGATGCAAGCGGTGGCAAAATGAACACATATTCTTGGGCTGATTATCATATTCTGTATATTGTTGAGGGTTCCGGCTATGCAACCATTGGCGGTGAAAAGTATAAAATGAGCGCAGGAACTATGCTGTTCTTTCATCCATGGCAGCTCCGTGAATACGGAATGCACAGAAACAAGGATTCGAGGTCCTATTATCTCCATTTCAACGGAAGCGTGTGCGAGGAGCTTATGAAATCTCTCCGACTTGACGGAGGAAATATTTTCAACATTGGTATAAGCCTTACGCTGACCAGATTGCTGGACGATCTTATCAATGAATTCAGACTGAAAAGCGAGCATTACGAATATATGTGTCATAGCTATCTTTTGGCAATACTTACACTGATCTCGAGAAAATGCTCTGATACGCCCCGAAGCTCGTCCGAGACTAAAAAACGTGTTATAGAGATCTGCAGATATATTTACGAGAATTGCGGAAGCATAGGATCGGTGGGCGAGCTGGCGAATATGACTCACCTTAGCGAAAGCCGCTTTTCGCATCTTTTTTCTAAGACGGTCGGAGTCAGCCCCCAAAGCTATCTTTTGCGCGCAAAGATCGATATGTCAAAGGAGCTTCTGGCAAACACCGACCTTTCGGTAGGTCAGATCGCCGCAAACGTAGGCTTTAAAGATCAGAACTATTTCAGCCGCGCCTTCAAGCGTTTTGTGTCAGTGTCGCCAACCGAATACAGACAGTATTTTACCGAGTCGGCATCAAGGTAAACAATGCCGATGAGTCACCGAGGCATCGGACGGAGAGCGGAGACAAGCTTTAATCTGAAGAAAAAACACAAGGGTAACTTGACAATTTGTCAGGTTACCCTTATGCTTTTGCTTTTTATTTTACTTCAAGTGTGAAAGAAATTATCTTCAGCACTGTCTTACCGTCGTTTTCCGTGTTGATGCTTATAAGAATATCAACGGTATGCATACCGACGTCAAGCTGGCTTATGTCGACGTTGACCTGGTATCTTCTCGCGTTAGCTCCGCCGAGGTCCAGCACCGCCTGCTCGGCACCGATGGTCTCCGTTTCAATGATCGGCTCGTTGCCATCGATGGCATAGCCTAACATATCTATAGTGGACTCAAAGCCTATCCAGCCAAGATAGCTGATCGTTTGAGCTCCCTCTTCTACGGTGATCTTGTTGCTTGCCGATTCAAGCTTGGTATTAACGCCGCCGTAATAAAGCTGAGTGTCGTCAATCTTTATTTCGTCGTGACCTGCGGCAATATAGCCGTATCGGATTCGGTAGCAAAGGGAAGGTCAAGTCCTTCGGGAACAGTCGGTCTTTCAACTACCGTTGCGGTAAAGCTGAGGATCTCGACTACAGTTCCTTCCTTCAGGTCGATAAGAGCCAGGAGAGATATAGTGTGCTCGCCGAGGGAAAGTTCACTTACACTTATATTTACACCGAATCTCTTTGCATATTCGCCTCCCGCATCAAGCACAGCTTCGCCGGGTTCGTTGGGGTAGGATTTCAATACTGCATTGCTTCCATCGATGGAATAACCGAACATAAGGGTTTCGTATCTGAAGCCGATCCAGCCATAGATATTGATAGCAGAGGTTCCCTCATATATCGTTATCTTGTTTCCTGCCGCGCCAAGCTGGCTTTCAACCGCGCCCACGTCAAAGAGCGGCTCGCCGTCTGCGGAAAACGAATCTATGAATTTTCCTTTCAATCTGGCGGGTCTGTCGTTGACGTTAATAAAGCCATCGGGGCTGAAGTTGCCAAGCTCTCTTTCCTCAAAGGGAGTGATGAAGGCAACTGCGGGCAGCTTTGCGCTGTTGCAGAGGTTTAGTGTCTCGCCGTAGTAATCGGTGGTTAAATAATTGTAGGCTACAGCCTTGATCTCTTCATCAAATACCACGGTGATCTCGTCCTTACCCGTGATGGTTGCGCTTACGGGATCGATTGTGTTATAAACGAAATCCTTATTTATAAGACCAACTATTCCCTGAACTGCCGTTCCTCCGTCGGCTGTGGTAAGACCGAGACCTACGTTTGAAAACTTGATGACTGCGGTCTTCTTATCTTCACTGATGACGGCGCTGTGGTAGACGGGACCCATAGCGTCGTCAAGGCTACCCTTACCGAAGATGACTGACTCTGCAATATCGGCAAGTCTTCCTGCCAACTCGAATTTGTTGTTGGGGTGGAGGTTATTCCAGAAGGTTCTGTTATTCCAGAGGTCGCTTCCGGAGCCTACGTAGCAATTCTTTACCGTGGAAGGAAGCAGACCCATGTAAGCGCGGGCGGTTCCGGTTTCCATATAGCTCCAGCCGGGGATTCCCAGGTAATCTGCAGGCTCCTTATAGATAGGAGCAAGCTCTGCTATGAACACGGGGAAATCCTTATTGATCACGTTATGAGTTGAACGGAGATATTCAATGAAATCGTTAAATATCTCACCGTAAACCTTGGCGTACTCCTGGGGGTTATCGCTCTCACCCTGATACCAAACGGCACCCGCAATCGCAAATCTGCTGATAGGTGCTAAGTAGCAGTTATAGAGATATCTTCCTTGATGTTCGGCGGATCTGTATGTAAGGTACTTGCCCGATGCTTTGTTAAGATAGTCTGTGCTGTGCTTTTCGGCAAGCTCATTAGGCAGGAAGGATGAGAGGGGCGCGCCTCCTTTTGCCACTTCAATAAGACCTACGGGCACGGTATTATTTGACTTTTCGACCATAGCTCTTGCGAAGTAGTATCCTATAGCCGAGAACATGAGAGTGTTCGACTGTGTAGTTTTGGTCCAGAATTTGGTATTCTCAAGATCGGGATATACGTAATCGGTTCCCTTTTCTTGATATCCGCCTCCTGAATTATTGAGGTAATTTAGTCTGATTATGGAATTTTCGTCGATGGCATCTCTGCCGCCGCCCTGAGTTGCGGGATCGGTATACGTGATATGATTATTTACGTCATAAGCTGCATTGGACTGACCCATTACAAGGTAGACGTCACCCACAAGAACGCCCGTGAAGGTGATTGTCTTGTTTTCACCCGCGTAGATCTTCATCTCCGCGCCGTTTGCGTCTGCCTCAAGGCGGGCGCCGAAGGTGATGCACCATTCGCCGTTTTCAATAAGAGCCTCGGCAAACATACCCTTGAATTCACCTGAAACCTTCTTCCCGTTTTCACTTTCGGGAGCAAAGCCCCAAACTCGGATATGTTCGCCTCTCTGTACTACCATATCGTTTGAGAATATCTTCGCAACGGTGAAATCTAACGCACATTCCGCGTCAAGTGTTTCCCCTATCATGACGTCGGTAATAACGGTAGTTTCCTCTACGGTCTCGGTAACAGTTTCCGTTTCGGTAACAGTTTCGGTTTCAGTAACAGTTTCCGTCTCGGTAACAGTCTCGGCAGAGCTCTCTGTGACGTTTTCGGTGGCTGTTTCTGTCAACGTAATTGTCTCTGTGAAGGTTTCGGTATCCGTCTCGGAAACGGTTTCACTGACTGAATTTGATTCGGTTTCCGTTGTTTCTTCCGATGAGCTTTCTTCGTGCGTGGTTTCCGAGGTATCAGATTCGGTATCTTCGGTTTTCTCCGTGGTCACGTTTTCGCTTTGCCGTTCTGTAGCAGAGCTTGACTGACTTTCGGTAGTTTCAGTCGTCGTTTGTTCTTTTGTTATTTCGGTTGTGACTGTGGTTTCGCCGGCATTTGACTCGGCAGAAGTTTCCTCGGGCATCTCTCCGCAGGATGTTAATATCATTGTGCAGAGCATAACGAGAACGAGAAAAAGAGATAAGATTCTTTTGATTTTCATAAAATCCTCCGAAAATGCAGTATATATTGTGTATTATAACACCATTACTAAAATTAGTCAAGGGCGAGATAAAGAAGCAGAATAATAATGCTTCTATCTTGCAAAAAGATTATCGTGTCCAACCCTCGCCGTTTATTTCATGCGCACGATGAATGGTTACGAACGCTTTTTTATCATGCTTGTTTATTGCGTTCAGTATCTCAGCATACTGATTGACGGTGAAAGACACCATGATCATTTTTTTATTCTCACCCGTATATCCGCCTTTGACGTCAATTACGGTCGATCCTCGGTCAACTCTCTCGATTATCTCTCGATTTATCTCCTCGTATTTATCTGAGATTATCTGAGCAATAAATGATCTTGTGCTTCCTATAAATACTTTATCGACCATAAGTGCCGAGATAAAGGCGGAGAATATTCCCAAAAGCGAGATGACAAGATCCCCGATAACGAACATGCCGCAGATAACGATAGTTGCATCAATGATAAAGAACACTACCGAGCTCTTGGCGCGCTTGAATATCTTACATATGGTAAGAGCTATTACGTCAACTCCGCCGGTGGAACCGCCTCCAAGAAAGGTTATGGCACATCCCACGCCTACGCAGGCTCCGCCGAGGATGGTTGCCAATATCAACGCTACGTCTGAATATTCGGTGTAACCCTTGAGATAGAAGAAGCCCTCCAAAAATCCGGGGTCGGCTAATCTCATAAATATCGAGACACCGAGGGGATATATTATTGTCGATATAAGCGTTTTGGCTGCAAAGGATTTTCCAAGAACTAAAAATCCCACCAAAAAGAGCAGCCAGGTAACTATGGTAACGATAAGGTCGACGGTCAGAAATTCAAGTGGGATTATTCTGTCCAACACTATGGAAATTCCCGAAACACCGCCCGAAACAAGATCGAAGGGCAGAATAAACACAGACGTGCCGAAAGAGAGCACCAGGGTGCCCGCTACGGTCAGGAGGATATTCTTGATTAAAGTCCATATGTCAATTTTGGTGTATTTTGCTGTCATTAAATACCTCGAATTATTCGTATATATCAAGAACCGCTTTAAGGATTCTTTCCGCCACCTCAGACACCGTTCCGTAGGCATCGATCACGGCGATCTTCTCCCCTCTTGCTGTCAGGCGATCAAAAACGTCGAAGAACATTGCGCGAGTCTTGGTCAAATACTCGAAATTTTCGTAGATCTCGGTCTCTTCTCCTCTTTTGCCAATCCTTTCAAGGCTTCTTTCGGGAGTAAGATCGAGAAAAACGCAGAGATCGGGGGTGCGGATTCTTTGATTGTCAAGGTTGAGCTTCGCTACGGTATCATAGCCGAGAGCTGAGCCCTGATAAGCCAGTGACGAGTAATAATATCTGTCGCTTATGACCGTAAAGCCATCCGAAAGCATGCCGTTTACACCGATTTCGGGGTCGGTATTATGAAGTTCTCTGTCGTGAGCGAACATTTCCGCCATTTCAAGAGGTGTTTTTTCGATTTTTCCGGCAAGGGCCGCCCTGATTTCTCTTCCCGATGGAAGATCGGTGGGCTCGGCGGTGGTTCGGCAATGGATACCTTTTTCCTCAAGCGCTTTTCGTAAAAGCTCTATCTGCGTGGTCTTTCCCGCGCCGTCGATACCCTCGAAAACGATAAATTTCGGTTCATTCATAATATATTATCTCCAAAAGACGATGGTTAAATCCAATTATTTTTCCTTCCAGATGGTAGGATAGAAAAGAAGCAATATGGGGAATATCTCAAGTCTGCCAAGAAGCATATTCAGTATCAGCACGATCTTGGAGGCGGGTGAGAATATTGCAAAATTACTCATAGGACCTGCTTCACCGAGACCCGGTCCTATATTATTGATACAGGTAGTGACAGACGAAAAGGTGGTCTCGATATCATATCCGTCGAATATTGCCACCAGCAAGAAGGACGCGAAGAAGATCAGCGCGTAAGCCACCATATAAGCAAAGGTGCTGCGGATGGTGTCGGTCTCTACGCTTTTGCCTTCAAATCTTACCTTTTTGACTCGCCTTGGCTGTATAATATGTCTGATCTCAGACCAGGTGCTCTTCATCGATATAACTATACGGCTGACCTTGATTCCGCCGCCGGTACTTCCCGCGCAGGCACCTACGAACATCAATATTAGCAAGAGTATTTTTGATGCATTTGGCCAAAGGTTGAAATCGTCGGTTGCAAATCCGGCGGTTGACAGAACAGTATTTACCTGGAAGAACGCGTGACGCAAGGCATCGCCAAATTCGGTAAATCTTTCGTTGATCATAAGATTTGCCGTAATGAATCCCGTTGCGGTCAGCACGATTCCCACGAACCAATGAAGCTCCTCGCTGAGCAGAGCGGTAATGGCCTTTCCGGTCAGAATCAGGAAATAGAGGTTGAAGTTTATACTGAATATAAACATAAATATCGCAATGATCCAGACGCAATAGTCGGGGTGAGCCACGGTACCGCCAAACGAGACCATTCCGTCGCTCCAGATCGAGAATCCGCCTGTACCTGCCGTAGAAAATGAAGTGCAGAGTGCTTCATACACGTTCATTCCACCGAAAAGCAGAAGAACGAACTCAACGCAAGTCAGAGCAATATATATACCGTACATTATTGCTGCAGTCTTTCTGACGGTTGCCACGATTTTATCAACCTTGGGACCGGGCATTTCCGCACGCATAATATGGACGAGACGGGAGGACTTCATGTCCTGCTGGGGCATGATCGCCAGGACGAACACAAGTACTCCCATGCCGCCGATCCAATTCGTAAAGCTTCGCCAGAGAAATACTCCGCGAAGTCCCATGGCGGGGTCTGCGGGAGTCCACATCTTGGCGTAATCCGCCGCTGACAGCACACTTGCTCCCGTGGTGGTAAAGCCCGACACAGTCTCAAAGTAAGCATCGAGAAAGTTAGGAATAAGTCCTGATATTATAAATGGCAGGCAACCGAAAGCAGACATTATTATCCATGAGAGTCCCACTACGACAAAACCGTCCTGAACACGCAGAGTCTTGTCTGTAGGCTTTTTTATGGAGAACAGCAGACCTAATACCAGCAACGCTCCCATAGGTATAAGAAATGCGTGGAGCATTCCGAATTCACCGTAGCAAAGCGAGGCTATAAGGGGAAGGAGCATAAGCGCGCCTTCGGCTATGAGCAGCTGCCCGGTGATATATTTTAACATTTTATAATTCATAATTCGCCTCGTTTATGCCAGCGTGTCCTCAAGGTCGCAGAGCTGAGTGTTGGTGGTAACGACAATTACTCTGTCTCCTACCTCAAGAGTGGTTGAGCCGTGAGCATATATGACGGTATTTTCTCTGATGACCGCCGCCACGAGTATGTTTTTTTTCCATTTAATATCCTTCAAGGGTTTTCCAATGTTCTCAAAATCATCCGCAACGTCAAATTCAAGAGCTTCAACTCGGTTATCCGCTATTTTGTGAAGTGATTGGATGGCGCTTCTGCTTCCCTTCTCTCCTCTGTTGGCAAGTCCGCGCAGATAGCGGAGCACCTTTGCGATTATGAGAAAGTGAGGAGTGATATTGGAGTCAACTCCCGCGTTTTCCGAAAGCTTAACGAAGGTGGGAGAGGCGATCTTTGAAATGACCTTTTCAACTCCCTTGGAAGTAGCAAACATAGAAATGATCAGATTGGTCTGGTCATTTGCCGTCATAATAACGCAGGCATCCGCCTTTCCAAGCCCTTCCTCGTCAAGGAGATCGGGGTCTGTTGCATCACCGTGGATTATTTTGATCTTGGGGAATAGCTCTGCTAATTCTTCACAGATCTCACGATCCTTTTCGATGATCTTGAGTTTATATCCGTTGCCAAGCTGGGTCGCCAGATATCTAGAGATTCTACCACCGCCGATAAGAAGAATGTCCTTTATTTCTCTGCCAACAAGCCCAATTTTCATGAACAGATCGTTTATATCCTGTCGCGAGCCTGCGAGAGAAATACTGTCGCCCTCGCGGATAACGAAGTCACCGCCGGGGATAAAGACCTGATCTCCGCGCACCGCGGCACAGATAAGGGCATTAGTGTTGTATTTATTTTTAAAATCTTTAAGCGGCAGACCTATAAACGGGTGAAACTCGCCGATGTGGATCTCCACCACCTCAACCTGACCGTTTGCCAGCTTTTCCAGCTTCATTGCCGCAGGGAAACGGATAAGTCTTGCCGCCTCTCGAGCCGCCTCGTGCTCGGGGTTAACGATCATATCGATTCCCATCTGCTTTGACATAAATCCAACCTGCTTAAGGTATCGAGGATCACGTACTCTTGCGATGGCATGCTTCGCGCCAAGCTGCTTTGCGATCATACAGCAGAGCAGATTCAGCTCGTCGCCGGGAGAGACCGCGATAACTACGTCACAGTCGGGCACTCCCGCTTCTTTTTGTATATCGATAGACGCGCCGTTACCGGTCACACCGAAAACGTCATATTTATTTACCACGGAATTGACAACGTCAAGCTCTTCGTCGATTACCGTGACGTTGTGAGCTTCCGAGCATATCGCGCCCACCAGTGCGTCGCCTACGGAGCCGTTTCCTATAACAACAACTTTCATAATGTTTCTTTTAGCCCGCCTTGCGGCGGGCTTTCCTTATTATCAAATAAAATTATTTCTTCACTATTTTGATCTGATCGGGTGCCGAAACCTCGATAAGGGTTCCGTCTGCCGTCTTCTTTGCGCTGACCTCAATAAGTCCCCACTTTGTGGGATAGGTTCCCTTTGCCCATTCAAGATCGCCAAGCTCGGGATCGATCTCATAGGTGTCGGCAGATATTGCTCTGATACCCAACACGTAGTGAGTCATATAAGGGCAGGGGCCTGAGGACCAGCCGTGGCAGAGCGAATGACGGAAGAGGGTGTAGCAATATGCACCGAAGTCGCCGTGAATGTCTCTCTTGCCCTCGGGAACGATCTCGTCGATAGGCGCGCTGTTCTCAAGCCAATCAAGGTTGAAGTCCTCCCAGAAGGTGGTAGCGCCCATATCCAGCATCGCGCCCCAGTATTCTCTGATGTCGTTGAGCGCGCCCACAAAGTCGCCTGCCATTGCTTTTGCCTGAAGCAGATAGTAGCCGAAGAAGGTGGAATATCCCTTAGCACCGCCGGGAACGAGATGATTTTCGTTGATCTCTTTGGGGTCAACGAGACCTGAAAGAGCCAGCATGCTTGCACCCTGCTTGGAGCTGTTGCAGGTGGGAACGTGGTTCTTCATGCGAGCCGCAGTTTTGGCGCACTCCTCGGAAAGCTCGGGTTCGTCAAGCACAGCCAGCATATCCGCGCAACGCTCGAAGGATATTTTCAATATACCCTGGAGTCCCGCGTGCTTTGCCTCGTCGTTGGTGTTGTTGGGCCAGTCGAGGAATCGGTTGGGAGGCAGATGCTCACAGCCCTCCTCGTCAACTAAAGGAAGAAGTCTCTTTGTGAGAGCAACCATATATTCCTTCTGCTCCTTAAGGTATTCTATATCTCCAACCTGACGGAGCAGATCGTGGTGCATCCAGAGCCACCAGAGCGAATAGGTGGGAATGTTATTCATCCAAAGCTCGACGGGAGTGTCGTCGCGAGTCAGATCAAGAGACTCACGGATTATATCCTGATCACCGAATACCGCGAGAATAGTCTGAACCTCGGTGTGCATATCGCCGATCCATACGAGACGGTCGCGCTTGATTCCGTCCCAAAGATACTGCTGCATATTGAGGTGAACCGTATAAGCCGCGGTCTGCCAGATCTTGTTAAGTCTTTCGTCGGAGCACTCAAAAGTTCCCTTGTATTCAAGGTCGCGGAAGTAGAAGCAGCCCTTGACACCGTGGAAAGCAATAGCCGCATCCTCGTCCTGAAGCTCTACGTACGCGAAGCGGTAGCCTGATTCGGGGGTCTCGTTGGCACTCATGCCGCTGACCGTCATTATCATGTCGCGGTTAGCGTGGTCGTTGGTGGTGTTCTTAACACCGATAGGAGTCATAGCCTCCATAACGCTCTCGCCGAGACGGACACGAATGGTGACCTTATTTCTCTCCGCGCTGCGTACTCCGCGAACGAGCAGACGGAGAGAGCCCGAAAATTCAATGCCAAAGTCAACGAGAAAAGCCGCCTTAGGCTGTCCGGGCTTATTTTCCATCCAGATGTCTCTTTCGGGGTGGAAAACTATCTGATTGGGGCAGTTTTCAAGCAAATAATCGCTGCCGCCAACGGTTCCCTGAGTGTAAACCACTCTCTTGGGAACAATATATCTTTTTGTTCTTAAATCGTTTGCGCCTTCAAGTGCGCCGATCATATCATAAACCTTAGCCATTTTCATATCCTCTCTTTATAGGGATTGGTTTTTTATGTAACCTATACCATAGTATAACACATAAATAAATAAAAATCAATATAATATGGACAAAAAGCTTTTTTTCACTTATATAAAACAGCGGTGAGTCTGTACTCACCGCTGTCAGCGTGTCGAGAAAATCTCGACACGCTGTGAGACTTCGAAAAAGGTAGGTATATTTTTCGTTCTTGCATTCGTAGGCGTACGAGGGTACGCCAGAGTGCAAGAACGAAAAAAGCAAGCAAGCACAAGGCTTTCTCGATGAATGCCGTGTGCTTATCCATTTTTTATGCTTCTTTTGTTTTTTATATATCTCGTTTCTTTTGGTTTCCCGGTTGCGGTAGAACAGCTTTTTCGACAGTCTGACAGCGGTGAGTCTGTACTCACCGCTGTTAAGTTGGATTTTTACTGAAAAGAGTAGTTTATTTCTCTTTTTTCTTAAACATGATCGCAGTGCCGAAAATTGTTACAATTACAATGGCACCTATGCCGATGTTTGAGCCGCAGCCGCTCTTTTCGGTCTTGTCGCCGCCGGTCGAGCCACCGTCAGGCTTTTCTGTGATTGTAGTAGCCTCGGTTTCGGACTTTTCGGTCTTTTGTTCCTCGGGAACGGTGGTCACGTTGTCCTCAGACTCGCTTTCAACCTCGGTTTCAACATTTGAAGTGACTTCGGTCTCATTTTCGCCCTTTTCGGTTTCGGTTTCGGTTGCTTCGGTCTCTATTTCGGTGCTTTCAACGAGTTCAGTCTCTATTTCGGTGCTTTCAACGAGTTCAGTTTCTATTTCTGTGCTTTCAACGAGTTCGGTCTCGGTCTCGGTCTCGGTTTCTACACCGTTCTCAGTATCACTTTCGTTCTCGGTCTCATTGCAACGCGAGCAAACACCGCCAACGTAGTTATGTCCAAGAGCAGGTACTTGATCTCCGGGGTTTCGGACCTTATAACCGCATTCCGTGCAAAAATCGACGATTCCGCCACCCTCGGTACAGGTAGGTTCAACGTAATACGCGTGCCAACTGTGGTCGGTTACTGGAATCTCGGTCTGCTCCACCGTCGCTCCGTCGCATCTTGTGCAATGGGAGCCCTCGGTAAGTCCGCTTTCCTCACAAGTGGGAGCCTTAGCTTCATCTATTACTATATTGTGATATCCGTTATAATCACACTCGGTGATCTTGCAAACAGAACAGGTCTTAGTGCCGTCATCCGTGGCGTTTATCCATGTATGCGCTTCAACGTCTTCACCTTCCGTAGTGCCGCATCTTGTGCAGGTTTTCTGAACCTGACACCAAGCTACGTCGGGTGCCGCCCATTCGTGACCCAATGCTCCCTTTCCATCAGTCTGTAGACATAATACGCAGGTCTTAGGGGAGGTACAGGTTGCGTCTTCCCACTCGTGACCGTTGGGAGGAAGCTCTCGTCTTGAGCTTTCATCATATTCACCGCAAACGGCGCAAAACTCTACGTATTCTATCGGTTCTTCGCAACCACTATGGGTCTGCTCAGCCATACTGAAATCGTGTCCCGCTGCAGGAATCTCGGTCTGCTCCACCGTCGCTCCGTCGCATCTTGTGCAATGATAGCCATCGGTAAGACCCGTCTCGGTGCAGGTGGGGGCATAGCCCTCATCGGTCACCATATCGTGAGCGTTCAGATCGAAGTCGCCGTATTCTACGTCACACACGTCACACTTCGCCTTGGAGATGCAGGTCGCATCGCCGCCCTTGTGACCTTCCTCAAGCTTCGATCCGCAATCGAAGCAGTTGCGGGAATGCACGTCGGCATTGTTCTCGTCGGGAGTCCAATCGGTGGTATTCTTATGCTCGCCGCCAAGATCCTTGTAATTCGAGCCACAAATCTCGCAGACGGGCATACAGGAGCCGTCGCCGCCGCGATGATCTTCTGTCGCAAATACGGTAAAGCAAAGCTCACATTCGGTGACGTGTCGGTTTCTATCAAGCCATGCGGTGTGAACCGAATGGGCATCCTTATCTATCTCGATTTCCTCGGTTTTAGTGTGAGAGCCGTCGCAAAGACAGGTGTAGAGCTTAGTGCCGGGAGTCGAGCAGGTGGCAGGGGCAGTGATCTCGCCCTCGTTCCACTCATGGGTCGTGACCGCATCCTTTTTGGTGTTGGAGAACTCGTAAACGTATGTTTCCTCGTTGCATCCGCCCAGCTGATTCTTGTAAACCAGCTTTTCACCGAAAACGGGAAGCGGATTTGTGCCGATATTCTGTCCCCAAGCGCCGCCCATCATATAAGCTACCTCACCGGAAGCCAGCTGTGTGGAATTCACTGCAACAAGCTCCTTTTCGGTAGGCTTGTAGGCGGAATTGTTGTTGACGGCGGGAAGACCGTTCTCGCTGAGATAATAGCAATTTGTAATGCTCTTTATTTCGGAAAGACAACCGAATGCCGAGTAATCGATCTTGTCGGTGGTATTCTCGCCAAGCTCGATCTTACCCGCGAAAATGCAGTTTTCAAGCACCGTATTTGTAAGATCGGCTTCGTTTTCTCCGTTCACGCTCCAGCCAAGGAAGCCGCAAACGAAAATGTCCTCAGAGCCGTTATAAGAGCCCTTTTCGTAATTGATCTTTACTCTGCCGTACGCCGCGGAATTACTGACGGTAACGGTGGAATTCTGCTGAATTCTGCCGAGAAAGCCCGCAACACCCGCCTCGGCACGGTAGATGCCAAGATCAAAGGTTCCGTGCCAGGTGCAGTTATCGATAACGGTCTTATGGTTTGCGTATCCGATGAGACCGCCCACTCTGCCGACAGCGTGACGGCCGAGAGTAAGGTTTACATAGGAGTTGATGCCGTAAATATACGCGCCGCTCTCACTGTCGAAGCCGCACGCCGAGGCGATAACGCCGCCTACGTATTCAATGCGCTCCGCACCGCCCTCGGGGATAACTACGTCTCCGTAAATGGTAAAGTTCTTTACGGTGCCGCCTCTGACCTCACCGAAAAAGCCCGCTCCGTTGGTATTCTGCTCAACGTAAAGACCTGTGATGGTCTTCCAGTTGCCGTCAAAGGTTCCGCGATAGTTTTTGCCGCTAACGCCGCCCGTATTGCCGATGGGAGTCCAGGGGCGACTCTCAAGGTCGATGTCGTTTATCAGGATCGCGTTGATCTCGCTGTTGCCCACAACGCTTACCTGATGCGCGAACCAAAAGAGGTTGCCCGCGTTTTCTATCTCGTAAAAGCCCTCTTCGTTGAGAGCGGGAGGCTCTGTGCTATCGCATCCGACAGTGGTGCAGAAGCCTTTTTCGGAGTAGTTATGCTCTGCTAAGCCACCCTCTGTTCTTCCGCACAGCACGCAGGTCTTGGGAGTGATGCAGGTCGCGTCCAAAAGCTCGCAGGTCTCACCGTGGATAGATATATTGCCGTCGTAATAATACAGCGCCTTAGTGTCATTTATATATTTAAAGTTGTTTATTACACTTGGGTCATCGCTCTTGATAGCTACGAAGTCGCCCTTTGCCGCCGAATCTTGCGCCAATGTGAGCTTGTTGGACACGTTAAAATCTTTTACGTTGACAGAGCAGACTCGACGAAAATAAATATCGCCCTTGGTATTATTTTGTATAAGAGGCGAGCCCGACAGGGTGACTGAGTCGGAATAGCACACGCGTATTCCCTCGGTATTATTGATAATATTACCGCCGTAAATATTTAATTTTTCATTTTCTTCAGTCAGAGCAAAAGCATAATATTCGCAATTTTTGATAGTACCGCTGTACATATTAACCGTTGTATCATCATCCAGACCGACACCGGCGTCACAATCTCTGATGGTAATACCGTATAAGTTGATCGTTGTAGCATAATCCGACGACATAACGTCTATTCCGCTTTTTTTCGCTTCGTGATAAATCTCTCCATTTGCTGTACAATCACAAAAATTTATCGTCAGATCTCCTTTGGTGGGAGTAATGTCGATCACTCTGACACAATAACCCTCGTGGTATATATTATACCCGTTGAGACAAATGGTAATGGTTCCCTTTGCTTGTATCTTTAAAGAAGCCTCATATACGGATTCGTGCAGATCCGACGTAAGATAATAGTTGCCTGCAGATTTTATTACGGCTCCTTCATCTCCACCAAGTGCCGTATAGCCGCTATGGTCACCGTCGCATCCTCCGTACTCGGTGGGAGCAAGCGCCGCCTCGGCTTCTACCGTTCCAAGGCTCACGAACACGCCGAGAGCCATAACAAGCATTACAAGTGTTAAGCATATTCCTGCTATCTTCATAAATTTAGTTTTCATTTAATTACCTCCAAAAATTTGATCGGGGGGGTGGCGCGAGTCACGTCAATTTAACGCTCCGCGCCGCTGTTTTTCGGGTTATTTCAGCTTTTTTTCTTGAATATGAGCGCCGCGCCGAATACAGTCACGATTGCAACGGCTCCAAAGCCCGATGCTTGAGCCACAGCCATTGTTTTTTGCGCTGTTTTCGCCGTTTACGGTGAAGGTCTTTCGGTCTCGTAATCGCTCTCGTATTCAGAAGTGCTTTCTATCGCTGTCTCGGTCTCTATCGCAGATTCGATATCGTCAGCATACGTGGTAAGCGCAAGAGCACTCAACGAAACCGCAAGAGAAGCAAATATTGCAATAATTTTGTTTATTTTATTCATCGTTAATTCTCTTAATTAAAGTATTAATTATTTCTTTTTTTGTGATTGCTTTAAATTTTCTTCGTTTACTTTATCAATATATTCCTTAAATCCCTGAAGGATACGACGTCCTATATTGCGATAATCCATCGCCAGAACCTTTTCTATCTTTTGCCGTCTCAGCTCCTCGGGAACACCGTAAAGCATAAGTATCGAGTCCAGTGCCTTTTCGATCTGCTTGTCAAGCGGTGTGTCCTTCTCGCATGTCATTATGGTAGCGAATTCTATTCCCGAAACGATGTTCTCGGTGGCTCTCCACTCCTCGTCGCTCCAATCGGGTCTGTATTCCGCGAATATCCGCTTAGTCTTCTCGGTATCGTTTTGGCGTATCATATTAAGTATCATCACCGAGGAATAGGACGATGCAAAAAAGTCTCTCGTAACCTCGTCCTCTTCGCAAGCCGCCGCAATGCTGGTCAATTCAAGACAGTAGGAAAGCAGTGAGCTTGCTCCCTCCCTCGCCTCATACTCCATAAGCCACGTTTGAAAATCAAACATTTCATCCACCAACACTGCAAGCAAATGCTCCTTGCTTGGGAAATAAAAAGTTATATTTCCGGGACTTACGTCAAGCGTTTTGGCTATCCTTCCTATTGTAGTGTAGGAATATCCTTCCTCGATAAACAAATGCGCCGCAAGCTGAATTATCTGCAATCTGGTGTTCGTTCTTTTTTTGTTGATATGAGCCATTCTAAGGTCTCCTTTAAACTGTATTTTTTTCGCGTTTTCAAAAATAGTACACGTACAATTCGTATCTGTACAAATTATATACGAAACTCCTGTGCTTGTCAATAGGTTTTGGAAAATTTTTTCAAAAAAATGAAATGGCTGTCCCAACCGATTTTTTGTATGCGAGAAAAAGGCAAAAAAAGCTATGAAAAATCAAAGCTTTTCGCGACTGTATTTTTTATAGTCATTATTTGGCTGCGGGGATGGGATTTTTCAGGGCGCGAGCAGGCGGCTAACGGAGGTCATGGAAGGGCAGATCTCACTCCGAAAGCAAAAAGAAAAGGTAGTCACGAGGACTACCTTGTATTTTTGTGTTGTGCCGCCTTAACAGATGCCAATATTGATCTGCGGTTAATTCAATTTTTCCAGACTATCAACAATATACGCAATGTGACTTATTTGCTCATCGGTTAATTTTGAAACTTCAATAACCCTTCTTTCACTTCTTCCAAGTAAATAGTCGGTGCTTACTCCAAAAAAGTTTGCAATTTTACATAGCATTTCTATCGAAGGAACTACGTTATCATTTTCCCAATTTGAAATGCATTGCTTTGTGACACCGAGTGCTTTGGCGAATTCAACTTGATTCATATTTTTTGATAATCTGAGTGTTTTTATGTTTTCATTTAATATCATAAATATACCCCTTTTTGTTCGGTCAAAATTTACAATACTATTATAAAACAAATGCTTGACAATATAAAAATACTATGGTATACTAATATTTGACCTCTTTTCATTATTTGAAAAAATACAAGGTTAATAATCAAGTAAAAGGAGACAGTTAAATTATGAAAAAACACTTTATTTTGCCTTTTTTTGCATCTATACTGTTGTTAGCTTTATTGTCTTTATATTCATGTGACAATGTTGCACCAGGTATAGAAGAATCTGAGAATATTGTCACAGAAACGTCCGGTACAGAAACGTCCGGTACAGAAATGTCCGGTACAGAAACGTCCGACACAGAAATGTCCGACACAGAAAAGTCCGACACAGAAAAGTCTGATACAGAAACGTCCGACACAGAAACGTCCGACACAGAGACGTCCGGTACAGAGACGTCCGGTATAGAAACGTCCGACACAGAAATATCCGACACAGAAACATCCGACTCAGAAAAGTCCGACTCAGAAAAGTCTGACACAGAAAAGTCTGACACAGAAACGTCCGATATAGAAACGTCCGACACGGAAACTTCTTACACGGAAACTGACAAAACAGAAAATGTGCCTCCACAAAATACATATACAGTGATATGGAAAAACCATGATGGTACTGTTCTTGAAACCGATGAGAACGTAGTGTTCGGAACTACACCGAGTTATAATGGTACTACACCCCAAAGGGAGACAACTGCGGAGTTCACCTATACTTTTATGGGATGGATACTTGACGTTAGTTCAGAAAGCGGAGAAATTACATATATAGCACAGTTTACTTCAACAACCAATGTTTATACTGTCATATGGAAAAATTATGACGGTACTGTTCTTGAAACCGATGAAGACGTAGCGTATGGAACGACACCGAGCTACAACAGTGACACTCCTCAAAAGGCGGCGACTGCAGAGTTCTCCTATACATTTATTGGATGGACCCCTGACATTAGTGCAGTAAACGGAAACATTACATACACGGCACAGTATACTTCAACAACGAATGCGTACACGGTCATATGGGAAAATTATGACGGTGCGGTTCTTGAAACCGATGAAGATGTATTGTTTGGAACGACACCAAGCTATAATGGTACTACACCCCAAAGAGGGACAACTGCAGAGTTCACCTATACGTTTGCGGGATGGACCCCTGACATTAATGCAGTAAACGGAAACATTACATACACGGCACAGTATACTTCAACAACCAATGTATACACTGTCATATGGGAAAATTATGACGGTACTGTTCTTGAAACCGATGAAGACGTGGCGTATGGAACGATACCGAGCTACAACGGTGACACTCCTCAAAAGGCGGCGACTGCAGAGTTCTCCTATACATTTATTGAATGGACCCCTGACATTAGTGCAGTAAACGGAAACGTTACATACACGGCGCGGTATATTCCAATAACAAATGCGTACACGGTCATATGGAAAAATTATGACGGTACGGTTCTTGAAACCGATGAAGACGTATCGTTTGGAACGACACCGAGCTATAATGGTGCTACACCCCAAAGGGAGACAAGTGCAGAGTTCTACTATACATTTATTGGATGGACCCCTGACATTAGTGCAGTAAACGGAGATGTTACATATACTGCTAAATTTCAAGAGCAAAGTTTGTTTGCATTTTCAGAAACCGGAGTCGGATATTCTGTTGATGCATACTATGGAAACAGTACGAAAGTTATTTTTCCGTCTCAATATAATGGAAAAGACATTGTTGAGATCGGAAGTGGTGTTTTGTACAATAACGACAAGGTTTTAGAGGTGGTTCTGCCGGATACAGTTACGAAAATAGGTAATTTGTCATTCTCAAATTGCTCAAAACTTTATAAAATTAATATTCCCGCTGAATGTCAATATATTGGTGATTATGTAATGATGAACACTAATGTTGAAGAAATCACACTTCCCGCATCAATTAGTACAATAGGATATAAATGGCTTTACAAATCTCCTATTAAAACACTGCGTTTTGAAGGAAATCCCAATCAATTTGTAGGAAATTACTTTGGTGTAGTTAGCGGTACTATTAGCTTGTCAACGTCCTCGGGTAATTATCTGGAAGATCATTTTAATCGCACGACAGAAGAAAGTAAAGAAACAGTTAATGTTGGCGTTGGTTATCTTCCCAAATATTATTACAACCGTTGGACACTGAAAAGCAATAACCGATGGTTTAATGCCACAGTAGACGGTGAGCAGATAAGAGTGTTTGCAAACGGAAATAATTCTAATTACACTTACACAGAAATTTTGGAACGCACCGAGAAAAAAGATGGAGGGCGAAAAGTTTACTGGTATACTTATACCTATATGAGAGGAGCCTTTGCACTTTTGCCTACAACATTAACGACGATTGAAATATCAAGGAACTCCGAAGTAAATACATCTGTTTTAATTGGATATGCGTCTCATTTAACAATATCTTATTATGATTAAAAAAATGGTATAAACATAAAAAAGAACACAGTCAATTTGGTCTGTGTTCTTTTTTTAGATAAGGTTCTTTCATTGCCCTCCGCAGGCGCATAAGGCTTAGTGCGGTCTCGCGGTGCAAAAACGATACTCAATCGTTTTTGCTTGCTCGCCCATGATCTCCGGGTTATGAGGTGCTCTAACGATGTGCCACTTAAAATCGATATCCTTGACAGGATATATGTTTTCGCGTTTTCACCGTCCAAAACACCGTCCTGATATCCCCAAAAAGCGCAATAAATATCCCCCCGTTACTACTACACGGGGGGATATTTATTGTGTTGTACCGCCTTAATAGATGCAAGGCAGAAAAGTCAATAAAATCAAGGCTTTTCAGTATTTGGGTAATTTCAAGTGTTGACAAAATAGGTGCCGTTGAAAAAGCTTACATAAACTTTGAGTCCTTACGGATTTGTGATGGAGTGCGTCCCGTTTGTTTTTTGAGTATCCTTCGCAGATAAGCAGAAGAGCAAAGACCCAGATCGGAAGCGATCGTTTCAATGGTCAGATTGGTGGTGGTCAGCAGAGCAACGGCGCGCTCGGCAATGATGCGGTGCTTGATTTCAACAGGAGTCGTGTGAGCATAGTCGCGAAACAGAGCGTACAATCCCGATTCGCTTATGCCGCATACCCGAGCCACCTCCGGTACAGCAAAGCTTTCGTGTTTTTGGATATAATCAAAAGCCTTCCGGAACAGAGCAGCCTTTGGATCACAGTCGGAAACGCGCAAGCTACGTAGTACCTCCGACAAGAAAAGATACAAATATCCCACCGAGGCAGGGGAAACCTCCTGATCCTTTTCAAGACGGTCCAGCCACCCAACTGCCTCTTCCGAGGGAAAAATTTTTTGCATAGCGTACCGTGCTTCATTCGGTACGGGTAAGTGTGTAAAGCCATAGGTTTCCCAGGAAACCGAACGGTCCCCCGTTTCGTCTGTCATCCAGTAGGAGTGATATTGAAGTCCCATAGGCAGATAGAATATATCTCCCGCGCGAAGATGAAGCTCCTCTCCCGACACGGCACGGATGATAGCGCTGCCGCTGTGCATCCGTGCAATGAAATGGCACGGAATTCCATTTGAGTTGTCAGAGTGGCGAAAGGAATTCAGCCGAATCGTTCGGAATAAAAAGGTTTTGCAGAAAAGTGTCTGTTCCATAATCTCACCCCTGATTTTAGCGTTGAAATATGTAGAATCGTATCTGTTTTTTAAAGTATAGCATATTGTTCGCTATATGTCAAGATGGTATAATAATGATACATCAAATACATGCGGAGGTTGTAATCGACATGAAAACAAAACAAATCGTATTCACAAAGCCATGCGTTGCAGAGCTTTTGGATTCAGAGTGCCTTTCACCGAATGAGAATGAAGTAACCGTAAGCCTTGAATATTCTGCAATCAGCCCAGGCACCGAAAAGGCAAACCTGATCGGACAGAGACCCGGCACTAACGTTTCCGAGGATGATGAAGCGATTTTCCCGAGAACCGCAGGATATAGCGCGGCAGGCGTTGTTACAGAGATAGGAACAGGTGTTAAGAACGTCAAGGTAGGAGACAGAGTTATCGTTTATCACGGAAAGCACAAAAAGAATATAACCATAAGTGCAAATAATGTTCTCAGAATCCCGAATGACGTACCGTCGGCTGAAGCATCTATGGCGTTTATCTCTATCTTCCCTCTTGCGGCGATCAGAAAGACAAAGCTTGAGATAGGTGAATCTGCTATGGTCATGGGACTTGGTATGCTCGGCATTTTTGCTGTTCAGGAGTTAAAGACGGGAGGCGCTTATCCTATCGTTGCCGTTGATCCTATAAAAGATCGCAGAGATTTAGCATTGAAAATGGGCGCGGATTTTGCATTAGACCCCACGGAAGACGATTTTGCGAGAAAGGTTAGATCCTTGACCGGCGGTGGAGTGAATGTCTGCATTGAAGTGACAGGCCTTGGCATCGGCTTGATACAGGCGCTTGATTGCATGAAACAGTATGGCAGAGTTGCGCTTTTGGGCTGTACCAGAAGCTCAAATTTCCAAATTGATTATTACGCAAAGGTTCACGGACCCGGAATCTCTCTCATAGGCGCACACACAAATGCGCGTCCCAGAAATGAATCCTCCGCAGGTCTCTGGACCGATAGGGACGACTTGCAAACCGTTCTGAATCTTATAAGAGGAAAGAGATTGAATTTCAAGGATATGATCAGTGAGATTCACTCGCCGACCGAAGCGGGCAAGGTTTACGAAAGACTTGCAAACGACAAAAATTTCCCCATCGGCGTGTTGTTTGATTGGAGTAATATTTAATGAGAAAATTCGTGTTTCCGGAACGGTATGAACCATTTTGAAGTAGTAAATATTGAAAAAAATGCTTGAAAATAATATAAAGGCATGCGTAGAAAGATGTTGCCGATCCTCACAGAATTGAGGTCGGCGAGTTAAAGCCAACCATTTATAAAGCTTTACCGATTACGGAAGCCGAAGAAAACCCATCACCTCCTCGGAGCTCCGATGGGCAGATCTCACTCAGAACCAAAAAGAAGGGGCTGGCTCAAATTTTTGTATTTGAGCCAGCCCCTACCTTTTCTTTTCTCTCTTCTCTCTTCTCTCTTATCTCTTCTCTGGAAAAGTCGCGTAGGGGATTCAGAGAAAAGTGAAGAGTGAAAAGTGAAGAGTACAAAAAGAAAAAGCCGCTTACGCGACTTTTCTTTTTGGTTGCGGGGAGGGGATTTTTCAGGGCGCAAGCAGGCGCATAAGGCTTCGTAAGGTCTCGCGGCGCGATATTTTACGGGTTCTTCTCACAAACGCTTCACGTTTGCTTGCCCTGTTGCGGTGCCCGAAATTTTCAGTTCGCATTCGCTCACAAAATTTCGACCGCTGCCACTCGCTCGCCTCGCTTCATCCGCCACCGGCGGCGCTTCGGTTCGCTCCCCCAACGAGCTACGCTCGTCGGTCAGTACAATTCGAAGATAATGAGGTTCAAATCCCATCCCCGCAACCAACGAAAAAAGGCATCCTTTTGGATGCCTTCGTTGGTTGCGGGGATGGGATTTGAACCTCATGACCTCCGGGTTATGAGCCCGACGAGCTACCAAGCTGCTCTACCCCGCGATATTGTAGGAGACTTTTGCCGCCCCCCTTGTTTGCACCACGGTGGTGCCGGTGACCGGTCTCGAACCGGTACGATATTTTCATATCACGGGATTTTAAGTCCCGGGCGTCTGCCAATTCCGCCACACCGGCAACTTATATCTCCGTCCGTGCATTTCATTATATCACGAATTTGTGTGTTTGTCAACCCCTAAAAGCGAAAAAAACAAAAAAGTTTTCGTCTTTTTTCTCCAAAATGCGATTTGAGCAGTACCAATGCTGTAAAACAGACTGCTTTTCGAGCCGTTTGGGCAACATATTTTCCCTGATTTTCTGCGCAAATCATATTTTCATATTGAAAAATCGTGGAGTTTATGCTAAAATATGACTATAAAGCTAAATAGTATCTCTACATGAAAAAGGAGGCAATATGAAAAAGGGACAAACCGAAAAAGACATTCCCCCAAAAATTCCCCCAAAACACCTCGATACTTACGAAGACCACCGCCACACTGATTGGAATTTTGATTTTTCATGTCTCCCATTATGGGATAATCGTCACAGCTTCTCCGGCATATATGATAAATTCTTCCAAATCGATCAAAATGACACCCTATGCTGCATCTATTCGATTTTAGAGACAAGCATGTGCAATTACGTAGGCTTTTTGGCAATCTTAAGAAACAAAACTAACCCCAAATTGATTTTAAACGTTACCGAGGGAATGAATTTTTGTGAAAATTTCTTTGCTGATGAAAGCGGCAATTATATTTTTCTGCAGCCGTCGATTTATTTAAGGGAGATAAATGCCGTAAAGAGACCTATATTGATACTTGATATATCCCGAGAAAAATTCACGTATTATGATACCGACAACACGAATCCCGGCTACAGAATCGTCCAATTAAAGGAATATCTTTTCGGCATCAAAGCGGATGAAAATCAGATGAAGCACGACATACAGCTTAAAGCATTGGAAAGAAAAAAGATAGATCTGCGACGTCTTAGCTGGTATGGTTTCAGTGAAATAAGCGCGTTGCCGCAAATGGCATTGGGATCGGCAATTAAAAGCAGGTCTCGTTTTAACAAGACAACGTAGCACGTCCTTGAAATATTTTGTTTTTGGGGCTATAATTCTTTACAAAGACACAAACGGAGGCTTTATGGAACCTATTTACATAATTTTAATAATAATCGCGGTGCTTGCCTTACTTATCATTGGCACTGCGTTCATCTGTTTTATGATGGCGTTCTATTCCCCGAAAAGAAAGCCTTTGCCCGAGGGCGAATACGACATACCCGACGGAGATATTTACGAAGAATTCCGCGAGGACATGATAAGATGGCAGGATTCTTTGCGAGCCATGCCTTGTGAGGAGGTCAAGATTAAGTCGCGCGACGGATTGACTCTCCGCGGTAAGTATTATGAATACGAACCGGGTGCGCCCCTTGAGATTATGTTCCACGGCTACAAGGGAAATGCCGAACGCGACCTCAGCGGCGGTGTTGAGCGCTGCTTCAAGTTGAGAAGAAATACCTTGATCGTCAGTCAGAGAGCCCACGGAAACAGTGACGGTCACGTTATCACCTTTGGATATAAGGAAAGGCTGGACTGCCTTGATTGGATCGATTTTGCCAACAAACGCTTTGGAAAAGAGCAAAAAATACTGATCACGGGCATTTCCATGGGTGCGTCAACTGTACTTTTGGCGGCGGGTGAGGAGCTGCCTGAGAACGTTCTCTGCGTTCTTGCCGATTGCGGCTATTCATCGACCAAGGAGATCATTTGCGAGGTTATCAAAAAAATGCATCTGCCCGTGAAGCTGGCATATCCCTTTGTGAGACTTGGCGGCATACTTTTCGCAGGATTTGACCCCAACAAATGCGAGCCTATCGAGGCGGTAAAGCGTTGCAAGATACCGATAGTTTTTGTACACGGTGACACCGACGATTTTGTTCCCTGCTATATGAGTCAAAAAATGTACGACGTCTGTCCTACCGAAAAGACTTTTTTTATCGCAAAGGGCGCGGGTCACGGACTTGCTTTCCCCAAGGATCAGGAGGGCTACTATAAGGCAGTAAGAGCCTTTGAGCCGATTTGGAATAAATGATAAATAAAATCGACGTCGGTTTTATCCGACGTCGATTTTATTTTATTGTTTTGCGCTCAGCGAATCAGACTTTTTTCGAGTGTTTTCACTCTTGATCCTATATATCTCCTCGGTTGCAAACGCAAGCTTGGTCACCACGTTTTCCTTGGTGGGGAAACAATAGAAGGAGTCGTTTTCGGTGGAAATATCCACGCAATCAAAGGGCTTGATGTGGGGAAAATCATATTCAACGTGCAAACTGTTGGATTGAAGCGGTGTGCGCTGAATCCTATAGTCCTGTCCTCTGTAATGCCCTTCAAGGACGAAGCCGTTTTCAAGATCGTGTGTCAGCCTTGCCTTGCCAAGGGGGATAAAGCTATAACAACGCGGCATTGAGTGAACGTCAACCTCGTCGGAGAAAGAATATTTTCCGCTCTCGATCTCTTCTCTCACCTGCAGTCTTTCCCACTCAAACCAATCGGGGATATGATCGAATTCGGTCTCGCCCTCGTTTGCCTTGAGGTATCCCGTTTCAAGAAGCGTCCACTTCTTTCCGCAATCGGGGCAGAAAAGTTCGGTTCCCGCAGACTGCATCCTTGATTCAGCCATACAATTAGGACACTTGTAGAGTATTTTGTGCAATCCCTCGGCGCGGAATTTTTCGGTGATAAGTATGCCGTTGTCCTTCTGATATTTGTAATCGTCGTACTCGAATGCCTTTTTAAGAACTGCGTTGATCTCGGCGGGAGTCATTTTTGCCACGTCCTCGGCGGTCAGCGTCAGAGTCAGTGTGGTATGCATCGGCACCTTTCTCTTCTGTCTGAAATTCCAGAAGGGCGCGTGCAAGAAGTTGCCTCTATGTATTGCCACCACCACAGGTACTTTATTCATTTTGACAAGCGAACCCAGTGAGTCGGGCAAATACGAGGTAGTGCCGCAGGGCGAATATCTCGCCTCGGGGTACATACAAAGTATATCGCCTTTTTTGATAACGTGCCGGATCGATTTGACAAGATGAAAATCGGTAGTGAACTTTCTGGTGCATATAGCTCCTATCCACTCCATAAGCCAGGGGCGCATATAGTAGCCGTCTATATTGACCACGTTGTTGACTCTCGCGGGGTATGTTCCCTCGCTTATCAGCTCAAAGTCAACGAATGACATATGGTTTGAAAGCAGAATATATGGCGGCTTCAAGCCTTCCATACCGATCTTTTCTACCTTGTGCTCTTTGCCGAGAAGCATCATCTGAGACAGCACCTGAATAAGCCAGGTCAGATATATCGGCTGACGTATGGGATATTTTGCGGTCTTATACCGCTTTTGATTTTTGTAATTTACGTCCATATAGATCTCATTTCATAAAAATTGCGCGAATGTTGCCAAAAGCCTCGCGCTTTTTCTATTATACACTATGAAAAGACAAAAATCAATGTTTTTTAAGAAAAGTTAATATTTAGTTAAAATTATGAAGTGCTGATATCGACAAATAAAGTGTAGCTTGATAAATCATAATCCAATATATAATCTAAAAAACCGATACCTGCAAAAAACAAGTATCGGTTTTTGTTATTCATATTATTATTTCTTATTACTTCATCTTAACGACCGCTCTTGCCTTGTCGGCGATATTAGCCGCGGTAAGACCGTACTCTTCAAGCAGGGGCGGAACCTTGCCGGACTTACCGAACTTATCCTCAACTCCAACTCTCAGCATAGGAACGGGACAGCCCTCGCAAACGGTCTCTGCAACGGCAGAACCAAGTCCACCGATGATATTGTGCTCCTCTGCGGTAACCAGCGCACCGGTCTCCTTCGCCGCCTTCAGGATGATCTCCTTGTCAAGAGGCTTGATGGTGTGGATATTGATAACTCTCGCGTCGATGCCTTCAGCAGCAAGTGTTTCTGCCGCTTCAAGGGCGAGATGAACCATATAACCGGTAGCAACCAAAGTAACGTCCTTACCGTCGCGGAGCTGCATTCCCTTGCCGAGCTCGAACTTGTGTCCCTCGGTAACGATGGGGCAAGCATATCTGCCAAATCTCATATAGAAGGGGCCGTAGGTCTCCATAGAAGCCTCAACTGCCGCTCTTGCCTCAAGCGCGTCTGCGGGGTTAATGATGGTCATGCCGGGGATAGTTCTCATAAGAGCAATATCCTCAAGACACTGGTGTGTGGCACCGTCCTCACCAACGGTAATACCTGCGTGAGTCGCGCCGATCTTTACGTTAAGATGGGGGTAACCAACACTGTTTCTCACCTGCTCAAATGCTCTGCCTGCCGCAAACATAGCGAAGGAGGACGCAAACGCCATCTTACCTGCCGCTGCAAGACCCGCCGCAACGGAAATCATATTACCCTCGGCAATACCGCAATCGAAAAATCTTTCGGGATGTGCCTTTTTAAACTTAATGGTCTTGGTAGCCTCCGCAAGGTCTGCGTCAAGCACCACGTAATCGTATTTATCGGCAAGGTCGACCAAAGCCTGACCGTACGCTTCTCTTGTTGCAATTTTATCTGCCATTACTGTAAACCTCCGATCTGTGCATTCAGCTCTTCAACCGCGATAGCATACTCGGGATCCTTGGGAGCCGCGCCGTGCCAGTTGACCTTGTTCTCCATAAAGGAAACACCCTTGCCCTTGGTGGTATTAGCCACGATAGCTGTAGGTCTGCCCTTGCAAGCCTTTGCAGCCGCAAATGCCGCCTCGATCTCGTCAAAGTTGTGACCGTCAATAGTAATTACGTTGTAACCGAATGCCTCGAGCTTGCTCTCAAAGGGAGCGGGACCGATAACTTCAGCCACGGGACCGTCGATCTGGAGCTTATTATAGTCGAGTATTACGCAAAGATTGTCAAGCTTATAATGGTTAGCAAACATAGAAGCCTCCCAGACCTGACCTTCCTCGCTCTCACCGTCGCCAAGAACGGTGTAAACTCTATAATCCTTGTTGTTAAGCTTTCCTGCAAGCGCCATGCCGCAAGCCGCAGAGATACCGAGACCGAGAGAACCGGTGGTCATATCAACGCCGGGAATACCCTTCATATCGGGGTGACCCTGAAGACGGCTGTCGTGCTGACGGAGAGTTTTAAGCTCCTCGAAGGGGAAGAAGCCCTTGAGAGCCAGCGCGCTGTAAAGCGCGGGTGCAGTATGTCCCTTGGAAAGGACGAAACGGTCGCGATCCTCCCACTTAGGGTCTTCGGGATTTACGTTCATCTCTTCAAAATAGAGATAAGACATAATGTCTGCAATAGAGAGCGAGCCGCCGGGATGTCCCGCGCCTGCCGCATGAGTGGATTCAATGACACCCAAGCGGATCTTTGCCGCCAGAAGTGACAGTTCCTTGATTTTAGAAGCTTCCATAATAATCTCCATTCCGCCGCTCACAACGGCACAAATAGTAAGTAATCGATGAATTTGCCACACGGCAAATCTTGCGCGTCAATCACGTCACAGACAAGAAGTGAAACTCACCGCTTTTGGCAGATTTCACTGTTGATCCGAAAAATAATATTCACGCTAATGCCCATTCCTTTGGATTGAGACAAAACGAAAAACCACCCGAAAACCCGTTTTCGGGCAAATCTCTCACCTAAGACAATTATTTGCAATGATATTATACAATATATTTTTCAAATTGTCAACGGACAAAATGCTTTTATTTGCCGTTTTCGTAGATTTTTGTAACATTCAGCAGTATTTTGTGACCTTCAAAGCAGCCTTCAATACTTTTGGGCTGCCCGTCAATGCCAAAAAAGTAAACTAACCGCTCTTCGCCCTCACCGTAAACCACCTCGGTTCCTATATCCGTCTTTTTCACCGATGAATATTCACCCGACGGCAAAAACACCAAATAAGGCTCTGCTAAACCGCCGTAATACGGCATCTCCTCTTCGATATCATTAAGCCTTACGGTCGCTTTACCGTCAGAGCGCAGGCTGACGGTTATTCCATCTAAATTTTCCGGTTTAAAAAATGTAACCGTCAGTTTATTGTATATCTCCTTGGTTGAGTGCAGCGTGGGGTCACAAAATACCTTTACCTCTACCATCTCTCCGTCAACCTCCCCGAAAGCCTCGACAAAAAAAGGCTTTTGAGGAATTTTTATATCATCCGTCAACGTTTCACACCCTATAAGCGCAAAAATCACCGTTCCCAAAACGCAAAAAACCGCAAAAACGGTCTTATTTACTTTTTTCAATACTAACCTGTTCAACATAAATCCTCCCGCAAAATTTCTTTATTCCGTATAATGTATATGCCAAGCTTTCACGAAGAAAAACAAAAAAACTTAAATATATATTTAAAAATCTATTGCAATATTTGTCCTGTTGTGATATACTGTTATAGAAATAATAAACGCGGAAAGGAGCAGTTATGAGATCGTTCAGGCTGTATTCAAATATTCCTTTTCTTCCCGGAAATAAGGTCTGGGCAGAGATCGATGAAAAAATCCTTATGAATAATTACGCTCTGCTCTGCGAAAAAACGCCCGGCACTCGACACATCTGCGTAGTCAAAGCAGATTCCTACGGTCACGCCTCGGCACTCTGCGTCAGCGCCCTGCTTGAGGCGGGTTGCGACTTTTTTGCCGTTTCCTGTATCGAGGAAGCGATCGAGGTCAGAAAACTCTGCGAAATAAAATCTCCGCAGTCCGAGGTGCTGGTCTTGGGCTACACCGACCCAAGATACGCAAGACAGCTCTCCGAATACAATATCATTCAGACAGTGGTAGACGAAGAACACGCAACCGCTCTTGAGGATGCGGCAAAGCACGAAAACCTTAACGTACGGGTACATATCGCTCTTGACACGGGAATGAACCGTATAGGTATCTGCGCAAGAAACGAAAACGAGTGTAAAAACGCTGCCGAAGCCGTCAAAAGACTAACAAAAAGCCCATATCTGACGGTAGAAGGTATGTTTACTCACTTTGCCAAAGCCGACGAGGACAACGACTCGGTATTTTCTTCCGAAAGCTACACAAAAGCGCAGTTTGAAAGATTTGCTTCCGTCCGTAATGCCCTACAAAAAGACGGCATAAAGCTGTTTTGTCACGTCTGCAACAGCGCGGCGGCGGTAAGATTCCCCGAATTCGCTCTTGACGGAGTAAGATTTGGGATCCTGCTCTACGGTGTCAGACCCTCCGATCAAATGATCGCCGAAACCAAACCCGTTATGTCTCTCCACACCGTAATTTCGCATATCCACCCACTTTCAAAAGGAGATTGTGTCAGCTACAGCGGCAGATACACCGCGGACGGTAACAAAATGATCGCCACCCTGCCCATCGGATACGCAGACGGATTTTTACGCGCCTACAGCGGTACAACCGTCACCGTCCATACCGAAAACGGCGACTTCAAAGCTCCCATCATCGGCAGGATCTGCATGGATCAGTGTATGATTGACGTAACTGATATTCCTGCCCGCATAGGCGACAGAATAACAATATTCGGCAACGCTCCCGAAGAGCTGTCAAATCTTGCAAAATCGGCAAAAACCATAGAATACGAGGTGCTCTGTCTCATCTCGGGAAGAGTTCCGCGAATAGCTAAAAAAACGACTGATCCCTGAAAAGAGAGGATTAAGCAAATGAAAGTAATTTACGAAAAAAAGACCGGGGATTTTTATTATCGAAATGACCGAGGTCTTATAACTCCGCTGCAATGCCGCGCCCACCTGCACTATCACGTCGAGATAGTCTATATGCGCGAGGGCTATGCCAAAGCATATATCGACTCCGACGTCTTCGAGATACAGACCGGCGACCTGCTTGTGGTCTTCCCCAACAGAATACACCGCTTTGAGGATGCCGTCGGTAGAAATAAATACGACCTTTTCATAGTAAATCCCGACATAGCCCCCGATATCTCTCAAAGAATTACCGAAGAGAATCCCCAAAATCCCGTTATCCGTCATGCCTGCGATAATCAGCGTTTAATGTCCTTGATAAAAATTCTGCGAGATGCCGAAAGCTTCCCCGCAAACAGTAAGCAGACCTTGATGAACGGTTATTTCCTCTCCTTCTTCGCAGAAATTCTGGAAATGATGCCCACCCGTAGCATAAAGCCCGACGAAAATCAGGCTATGAGAGCCGTAGTGCAGTATTGCTCGGGCAATTTCACCAAGGATCTGTCTTTAGCGATACTTGAAGAGGAATTACATCTGAGCAAATACTACATTTCTCACCTTTTCGGGGATAAATTAGGCATTCGTTTCAACGATTATATCAACTCTCTGCGCATATCCGGGGCATGCCGACTTCTCCGCACCACCGATATGAGCATAACCGAGATATCTGACGTCTCGGGATTTGGAACTCTTCGCACCTTCAATCGCTCCTTTATCAAGCAGATGGGAATGTCGCCGTCCGAATACCGCAGAAGCAACCGAGGCGAAGCTATTGACGTATCTATCCCGATTCCCGACACGGAAAACGCACCCGAAACACCACACAAAGAAGAAGAAGAAGTGATCTTCTCCTTCGATGAGTTTTCCGCCTGCAACGACGTCTGCGATAACATTTGCGATAACGTCTGCGACGGTGTCTGTGACGACGGTTACCCTTGATCTTGTCTTTATTCGTCAAGCTATTGACAAAGACGAAAAAATGTGCTACAATACAATGAATAAATTTGCAAAGAATTATAAATAGTATAAGGATGGTATAAAAATGCATTGGTCAGAAGAAATCGCCGAGCAATTAATCAAGAGAAACCCCGATAAGGAAGAATACGTCTGCGCCGCAGGTGTCAGCCCCTCGGGTTCTGTTCATATAGGTAACTTCAGAGACTTAGCTACTCCTCTTTTCGTAGTCAAGGCTCTTGAGAAAAAGGGCAAAAAGGCTCGTCTTATCATTTCCTGGGACGAGTTCGACCGTTGCCGTAAGATCCCCGCAAACGTTCAGGCGGTTGTTGGTGACGCTTATGACAAATACATCGGTTGCCCCTACGTCGACATTCCCGATCCTTGGGGATGCCACGAAAACTACGCGAAGCACTTTGAGGAAGAGTTCCTCAAGGGAATCGAGCCCTTCGGCATCAAGCTTGACTGCCGTTATCAGGCGGATATGTACCGCCCGGGCAAGTATCGCGACGATCTGATCCACGCTCTCAAAATGAGAGGCGAGATATTCGATATTCTCGACTCCTTCAAGACCAAGGACAAGAGTAAGAGCGAGGAGGAGCTGAAGGCAGAGCACGACGCGGAGAGAGAAAAGTATTATCCCGTAAGCATTTTCTGCCCCGAGTGCCACACCGACTTTACCACCATCACCTCTGTAAACGAGGACTGCACCGAGGCTGAATTCGAGTGCCGTTGCGGTCACAAGGGTCACTTTAATTTCCTTGAGAACTTCAACTGCAAGCTCGGTTGGAAGGTCGACTGGGCAATGCGTTGGAAGTACGAGCAGGTCGATTTTGAGCCCGGTGGAAAGGATCACTCCGCACCCACAGGCTCATATAACAACTCCAAGGTCATCGCAAAGAAGATATATGGCTACGACGCGCCCATTTATCAGGGCTACGAATTCATCGGAATCAAGGGCGTTGCGGGCAAGATGTCCTCTTCCTCGGGACTTAACCTGACTCCCGATACCATGCTCAAGCTCTATCAGCCTGAGATCATTCTCTGGCTCTACTCCAAGACCGAGCCCACCAAGGCATTTGACTTCTGCTTCGACGATGGCATTCTCCGTCAGTATTTCGAGTTCGACAAGATGTATAACGAATACATCAGCGGCGAGGCTCTTGAATACAATGCGGCAGTAATGCACAACTGCATGATCGGCGATAGAAAGATAGACACCGTTCCCATGGCTCTTCTCGTTCAGCTCGGTTCTATCGTTGACTTCAACGTTCCCATGCTTGAGACCGTTTTTGAGAAGATCGGCACTCCCTACAAGTACGAGCAGTTCAAGGACAGACTTGATAGAGCGAAGTTCTGGCTCGAGCAGTGCGCTCCCGATCAGGTCAACAAGCTCCGCGCTACAAGAAACTTTGAGATTTGGAATGAGCTTGACGACAAGGAAAAGGCAGCGATCGCAGCTCTTTACGACTATATCGCAAATGGCACCTACACTCTCGACGAGCTCAATCAGAAGCTTTACGCTATCCCCAAGGAGATCTACCCCGAGGTAACCGACGCGAAAGAGCTTAAGGCAATTCAGGGCAAGTTCTTCAAGACCATCTACAAGCTTCTTATCGACAAGGAGCAGGGTCCCAGACTTTACCTCTTCCTTTACGCTATCGAGAAGGACAGATTCGTAGGTCTGCTTGACTTCTCCTACGGCGAGACCGAAGAAGAGAAGGCAAAGAATGCCGAAATAGAGGCGGCTCTCAACCCCGTTGTGGAGGAGAAGGTTTACGGCGAGCCCGACCCCGTTGAGCCCATCAAGGAAGAAAAGGTCACCATGGACGACTTTGCAAAGCTCGACCTGAGAGTTTGCAAGATCGTCAAGTGCCAGGAGATCAGAAAGTCTCACTCCTGCTACAAGCTGACTCTTAACGACGGCATCGAGGAGAGAGTTATCGTTTCCAGCATCAAGCACGACTATAAGCCCGAGGAGCTTATCGGCAAGAAGATCATCGTTATCGCAAACCTTGAGCCCGCCCGCATCACCGGCGTTACCAGCAACGGTATGCTTCTGGCGGCAACCAACAACGCCTGCGGCTGCAAAGTAATCTTCGTCGACGATATGGTCCCCGAAGGAACAGCTATTCATTAATTGTATATATTTGCTAGGGGGAGAGAAAACCTTTTTAGAAAAAGGTTTTCTCTCCCCCTAGCTATTCGGCTTTGCCGATAGCGTAGCGATGTTTTGCTTGCAAAACTCGCAGCACTAGCGTAGTCTGTGCAACGCCCCTCTCCCACTTCAAAAACCTTTGAAGTGGTTGGTTTGTTTAAAACCTAAGTTAAACTTATTCCCGTGGCGGTAGTTTAAGACAAAAATAGTTAAATCTTTTTGCTGTCAAAAATTACAGCAAACAAAAATTTAAGAACTTTATACAGACTTAAAATTGGCTTTAATCAAGGTTTATCTTTCTGCGTATAATATATAACAATAAAAATACGCAAATGAGGTAACAAAATGAGCCTTTTTTTAACTCTTGCCTTTCTTTTTTGCATCGGAAGCTCTGCAGGGTGGCTAATTGAGGTGTTTTTCAGGCGATTTTATTCAAAAAGCAACCCCGAGCGGCGCTGGATAAACCCCGGATTTCTGACAGGACCATGGCTGCCCCTCTACGGCTTCGGTCTATGCCTTCTTTACCTTTTAGCGGGACTTGAACGCTATTTTGCCATTGACGGATGGCTCGCCAAGGCGGTTTTGTTCTTAATAATGGCAATATGTATGACCGCAATCGAATATTTAGCCGGAATTATCTCCATAAAGCTGTTAAAAGTTCACCTTTGGGACTATTCGAACGAGTGGGGCAACATTGGCGGCATTATCTGTCCGTTATTTTCGGCTTTTTGGGCTGTCCTTGGCGCGATCTACTACTTTTTCATCCACCCCAACGTCTTAGATGCCCTCAGATGGCTTTCCGAAAATCTCGCATTCTCCTTCGTCATCGGTCTCCACTTCGGAGTTTTTTCGGTAGACGTTTTCCACTCCTGCAACGTTCTTGCGAAGATCAGACGTTTCGCCGAAGAAAACGAGATCATCATCAGGTATGATCGCTTACGCAAAATTATGACCCGTGCCATCGAGGAGAGAAAAAACCGAAAAATATTTTTCCTACCGATCCACTACAACTCGAGAATTACCGAGCAATTAAAAGATTACAACGAATGGTTGAAAAATCAAACAAACAATTCAAAAGATACAAAAAATTCACCCATTAAATAGCAAAAATCCACCGATTTCGGTGGATTTTTGCTTAATTTGAGCGTTTTCAAACGCCGTTATTGTGAGCTTTGTTCTCACTTTACGGTTTGAAACATTGTTTTTTAGTTAGAAACTACCACGTTCACGTTTTCAAGGTGAGCGATGAGGCAGAGTCCGTCGGGGTCATTTACGGGAATTGCCGCAAATGTCACGGAGATCGTTTGTCCCGCATAAGCCGAGAGATTGATTCCAAGTCCTGAAATATTCTCGCCCTGGGCCTGCGAACCTGAAAAGGTGCTCTTGATATTCGAGCCCTCGGAGAAGGTATACTCTCCGATCCATCCCTTGAGCACGTTGAAATGAGCAGTTCCCGCGCCGTCTCCGGGTGTACCGGAAATCACTGTCCAGGTCTTGCCGCCGTCAAGCGAATAGACGTAATCCTTTATACCGCCGTCAACAACCGCCCAGCCTGTAAACACAAGCTTGCCGCTGCTAAAGGTGGTGATCTCATCAGTATAGTGGCTACAGCCAAGTCTGGAATTTCCACCCTTATCGGTGAGAGGCTCGGCATTAATAAAGTCAATGTTTGCTCCGTAAACCAGGTCGGAAACGGTATAGCCGGAATCAGCCGCTACAAGTCCTGCGTTATTATCCGCTTTTTTCTCCTCGTCGGTTCTGTTATCAAGCTCGGGAAGCAGCTCGTCTGCCTCGTCGGGAGTTGATTCACCGACAACGGTTACATTTTTAAGCAGAATAAGAGGACAGATAGCTCTTGGATCGTTTGTAGGTACTGCGGCAAACACCACGTCTACGGTTTGACCCTTATAGTTTGAAAGATTGATTTCTCTGCCGCCAATCGCGCCCGCCGCGGTCTGATAAATACTGTTTTGCGCGGAGCCGAGGGAGAACTCGTATGGACCGATCTTTCCTGTAATCACGTTATAATGCGCCTGCCCCGCTCCGCTTCCGATGCCTCCGGTGGTCTTATACCAGGTCTTACCGCCATCGGCAGACCAGATATACTTAGCAACGCCGCCGTCAACTACGGTCCATCCCGCGACGGTGATACGACCGTCATCAAGAGTATTTCCGTTATAATTTATTACCGAAACACCGTATTTGGAGTTTCCTGCGTCCCAGACTACGCTTTGACCGTTAATAAAGTCAAGATTATTTCCGTAAACCAGGTCGGAAAGAGTATATCCCGACTCGGGATCGACACAGAGGGCATTATTTTCGTTCTTTACCTGCTCCTGGGTCTTGAACTCGTCGCCATATTCAAATTTTCCTGCATCCTCTTCGCTTGAGAAGAAGCCTATATAAGCAATATCAATAGAGGAGTTTGCGGGAAGTGCCGGTGCGCCTGTATTGAGGAAGTCAAATCTCAGAAGATGGATCTTTTCGCCATCAAAATACTTACCCGCAGAAACTCTGAGGTCAAGTATAGCATAATGCCATTCATCATCGTCTACCGTTCCTATATGAACGTTATTCTCTCCCGGATTGTAGCCGATATCATCGGAGTTTATCCAGAACTCCATTGAAGCGTTAGGCGTCTTGGTTCTATACTTAATACCGATATACGGTGCCGCATCGAGAGCTTCGTCGGTATTGGAATAAAGCACGATATAAGCGTCCTGATTCTCCATACCGTAGGTCATATATCTCGCGAACTTCATCTCTCCCTCTATACTGAGAGCCGCCATGTCAAGCATATGTGTATTGACGTCCTTTTCCTTAGTTATAAGGTAAAGATCCTGTGCGCTGAAATAAAGGACGGGCGCACCCTTGCCTTCGGGTCTTGCTTCATTGGGGTCTACCAGCGAATCAGAATTTGAGGGGTCAATAGTAGGAGGATCGGGGATCTCGGGACTGGGATCCTCGGGATAGCCCTTGAATTCTTCTGCTACTATCTTAAATCTTCTCTCAGCTCCCTGCTCCGTAGGTATTACGAAGGAATAGGAATAGAGACCGTTACCGTCGTAATGGACGCAATATCCGTCGTAATAGTGAGCGTTTTCGTTCTTATCGGGAACCGAAATGGAATTTACTTCATAGGTCTGCCATTCGCCGTCAACGAACTCATAGATGGTAGGAGAGGTAAGAATATCAAATCCGTACACTCTTACAACACCGTTATTATGACCGCCCGAGAAGGTGAACTCTGCGGTGTTATTCTCTGCCTTGATCATGGGAATAAAGTCGTCTGCAATTACGCTTCCCACGCTTGCTTCAACCTTATAGGGAGCAATGCAGGAATCCTGTCTAACCTGACGGACGTTAGTGTCCTCAGTATCGTTTGCTTTACCCCAAGGCAGAAGTATCATATTGATATCGATATAGTCGCCCTCTTCAAGAGTAATATCATCTATATCAAGAGTAAATCTGGTATAGTTCAGATTGCCGAGGAATCTTTCTTCGATAAGGAAGCTTCCGTCGTATTTTTCTCCACCGAGAACGATATCCCAATCCTTTATGATAACCGCATAGTTACACATATTGCTGTCGGGTGCGGCGGAATAGTAGAAATAACCGAAATAGGGGGCTTCGTCTCCAAGGGTAATGAATCTTCTGTTACCCGAGCGGTCCGCGTCCTCAACAACCTGCTCGCCTGCCGCGTTAAGATAACCTATCTTCTGGTAGGGACCGAAGCGCGAGTTGGTCTCAAAGATATTGAAATTATCCTTGAAGCTTTCGATATTTATCGTATCGTTGATATCAAATCTTAATGTATAATAGGTTCTGGTCTCGTCGGTCTGGGGCATTTCCGCGTGGCGATAGCTTGCGTTTATCTTGCCGTCGTCGGAGATATAATCAAGAGTAATATCGGCATAGGTAGGTCCGTAAGAGGCAATCTTATCGTCAACAAAATCGCTTGCGACGTGCTCGCCCTCCTTCGTCCAGTATTCAAGCCACTTTATCTCCATACAGCTATTATGCTGAGGCTGATCCTTCCAGAGAATTCCCGACATAGCGCGGAAGTCGGGGAGTGTGGAAAGTCCCTTACCCGATACCACGAAGAATTCGTACACGTTGCCAACTGTGGGATCGTGAACCATCTTCCAGGAGGGGCCGCCGCCATACATGGGCATAATACAGTTAGTTTCGGTTACGCCCGTGGAAATGTGATAGTAGGGCGAAGCAAACTGGATCCAGGAAAGCTGCTTAAGAGGCTGCTTACCCCAATTCTGATAAAGATTAAGAAGCGAGAAGCTTTGTGTGCTGTTTGCGTCTGCCTTCACGGGCATATAAACTTCGCTGTAAGACACGTCGTTTACGAAGATCGAATGCTCGCCATCGCCCGCGAAATTCTTAATTACCTGAAGCGGCACGGGAAGCATCATCTGTTCTTTATTAAGGACAGTAGCGCACTCCAGATTTCCGGTCTTTGCGGCGGTATAAATGTACAGCTTTCTGTTAACACTGTCGCCATTCACGGTAATATTTGCGGTATAGTGACGGTTCCAGATGGTTTTGTAAGCGTTATTGAAGCCTGTACCCTTCAAAGTAACCTTATAGGCACCGCGCAAGTAGTCGTATCCCACGTAGGTTGCTTGGTTCATATTATCGTACTCGACAACAATATTCTCTTCTCCGAGAGGATTACGCTCGATATAAGCCTCGCGTCTGAAGCTTGCGAAGCTATGGTTTGTATCGGTATAGATGCGATGCGCTACGTACAGCTCGTCGCCCTTGGAAAGATACGCGCCGTCCTCAACAAGTCTCTCCTGGACTATCTTATAGGTGCCATTCTCAAGGGTAACGGTCATAGAGCCGCCCACAGCGTTGTTAGCAATAATATATCCAAAAACACCAACGTCCTTTATATCAAAGGCGACGTATTCAGCAGTTGCCCAATCTATGCCTTCGAGGGTCTTATGCTCACCGTTTTTATCTTTTACAATAAGCTTATCAACCGTATTTTCGGCAATTTCGGTAATCATACCGTAAGCGGCAACGTCTTTGGTTCTTCCTGTTGCAACGAAATGGAGGTCCTGATGAAGCTTATCGGAATATGCATGCAGACCGCGGTCGAGTCTTATGGGGACTACGTTTTCATCAATATTCACCGCCTTGATCGAATGAATATTTATCTTTTCGCCGTTAATGCCCCCAAGATCTATACGAATGCCGTCCAAATATCCATTGTAGGAAGTAAGATCGTCAAGTCTTACAATATATGTATGATAATCGTCTCCGGGAATCAGAGAGATTATTTTTCTGAACGAGCTGTTATAGTTATCCATCCTATGAGTCTTGAAAAACAGCTCGGCAACATATGCCTGCTCGCTCTTCATGGTGATAAGCAGCGCGTTATGGGTCTTTGAAGAAATCTGAAGATCCTGAAGAGAGTTTTGGGTTGCGATTCCGGGGTCCTTTCCCGTATCCAAAACGGTATACGAAAGAATACCGTTTTCATCGACAACAAGGTCAGCGACCTGATTTGTAGAGGTGGAGGCGAATAGGCTTACGTCGATATTAATGGCATTTTCCAAAATTGCGGCAACGTCTCCGAAGCCCTGATCCTGAACTCTAGCTTCCTGATAATAGTATCCGCCTCTCAATACGTTAAAGGAGCTTCCTGTCATCCAATCCGACGCATAATAAGTCTTACCGTCGGTGGTTCTTACGAACGCATCCATGGTTTCGCTTATATACACTCCACCCGATTTATTGGTAATTGAATTTACTAGGTTAGAAACCTCTCGGTTCTTCAAATTTCCGTTAACTCCGTGTACGAGAGTCATATTCATATTCTCGATGACCGCATAACTTCTTACGGGGTCAGAATAATAAGCGTTTGCGCCATCCTTTATATAGTCGGCATACTCAACGATCTTACTTCCCTCGAAGTCGAGAATCTCGGCGTACTCAGTCACTATTGGTTCTTCGGACTCGGTTTCGGTTTTGTGCTCTGTTATTATTTCGGTTTCGGTCTCGAAGCTATTATCGGTTTCAGACACGAATTCGGTTTTTGACTCGGTCTCGGTCTCTGACTCGGTCACATTCGGTTCAACGGACGTAGAATTGTCGATTTCTGTCACTGTATCTTCATCAATTTCGGGGATCGAGCTTTCTTCGAGTTCAGTTGTTTCGATGTGTGATTCAGTGTTTACAACAGTATCTGAAGTCGGGTCGTTTTCTGTTTCAGCATTTGTTGATCCGACAGAGGTTTCAATATCCTGCGATTCGGTCTCAACTTCGCTAATATTGGTCGTGGAAGAGACCTCGGTTGATTCCAACACAGGTTTTTCTGATGTTTGACTACTTGCTTTTTCGTTGCCGCCGCATGCAGCAAACAAAATGCAACATATCAAAAGCGTTGCGAAAAGAATAGATGTAAGTTTAAAGCTGTTTTTCATTATCCATTAATCCTCCTTAAAACCGTATTGATTTGGCGATCAAAGAAAGCCTAAGAGTCATCTAAATTTAATTATATACAATTAGTGAAGACTTTTCAAGACAATTCATACATATTCACAAGACAAATGTTGCTGTATTTTGTAATTTTGTGCAAACGATACCAATCGAGAGTTGCTGTTTTGTACAAAACGACCATTCGCGCAAGCTGCAATAAAGAACGCATGTTCTTTATTGCGCTGTTTGCTTATGTTTTACTATGTTGGCAAAAAAATGACAGCCGTCCGTTTAGGCTGGCTGTCATTTTTATAATTATTTGTTGTTACTCATAACCGATATAAAGTTATCGAAAAGTTTAATTATATCTGAAAGCATATAGCATGCGATCAAGCAAAATGCAATTGCCGCGACGGTTACGAATATTACTCCGATGACATTAGCACCCTTTGCATCAAACTTTATGTCTGCTGCATATTTTTTCTCTTCCGGAATATAAAAATGCATTGTTTTGAGATCCCTCTTAAACTGTGGCTCTTTGAATTTCGCCGATTTTTTGTCAGAGGAATGAGCTTCGCTAAAAGATTGTCTTTTGTTCTCAAGTTCTGCGAAAAAATCGTCCTCTTCAGCGCAACGAACCCACCTGGTAAGACTGCCACCACTTTTTATGACCCAACTGATTCCAAGACTTTTTTGATATCCCAGCTCCTCCAGGGTTTTGGCTCTTTCTCTGTCAAAGCATTCTTCCTTCAGCATTTTTCTGATAAAATTACCAACGTATCTCTTGTTGAAAAGATTGCAAAGTGCGGCAATGATCAGGCCTATTGACAAACCGACTATTATCAATTTATAGAATATCACCTGACTCGACCTTACGGAGATGTTTTCAAGATAAGGGAGATCGGAGGAAAAATACTTATCGGAAAAATATTGCCAAAGCTCCTCAAATAGGCTCATTTCGGTTGCAGGCGTCATATAAAGCATGCAAGACCTCCTTGATCTGTTTTACTTTTTAATTATATCAGTTCCAACGTACTTGCGGAGAACCTCGGGAACGGTAACGCTGCCGTCAGCGTTCTGATTCTGCTCAACAAGGGCGGGGAGAACACGGGAAGTTGCAAGTCCGGAACCGTTAAGGGTATGGATATACTCGATTTTGCCGTTAGCTCTCTTAACTCTCATCATTCCGCGTCTTGCCTGATAATCTCTTGCATTAGATACCGAGCTGACCTCCTTGTATCCATTCATAGAAGGAATATTGATCTCAATATCGTAAGTTCTTGCCATGGAAGCGGAGCAGTCACCTGCGGCAAGCTTAACTGTTCTGAAGTGGAATCCAAGACCGCCGACAAGAGCCTCAGCCTTGGTTACGAGCTCGTCAAAAGCTGCGTCGCTATCCTCGGGGAGAGTGAACTGGAACATCTCAACCTTATTGAACTGGTGTCCGCGAACCATTCCTCTCTCGTCGGAACGGTAGGAGCCTGCCTCTCTTCTGAAGCAAGGAGTATAGCTGAACATCTTCTTAGGAAGGTCTGCCTCGGTAAGAATTTCTTTACGGTACAAGGATGCAAGGGCAGCTTCTGCGGTAGGAAGCATATAGTGAATTCTGTCGTCGGTGGGGTTTTCAATCTTATAGACCTCATCAGCAAACTTAGGGAACTGTCCGGCTGTTACTCCGCACTCATACTCAAGCATATGGGGAGGAAGAATAAATTCATATCCGTCAGCGATATGTGTATCAATGAAGTAATTGAGAAGCGCCCACTCAAGTCTCGCACCCATTCCGCGATAGATCCAGAAGCCGGATCCCGCAAGCTTTGTTCCTCTTTCGTAGTCAATAAGACCGAGATCGGTGCAGAGATCAACGTGGTTTTTGGGCTCAAAATCAAACTTTTTGGGCTCAGAGAAGTAGCGGAGAGGCTCATTATTCTCTTTTCCGCCGGGAAGAAGATCATCATCGGGAAGATTGGGGAGTCCGAGCATCCAAGAAGTTAGTTCTGTCTCAACAGCCTTAAGCTTCTCGTCGTTTTCCTTAGCTTTTGCGCCAAGTTCCTTGGATTTAGCGAAGATTTCGGAGGGGTCTTTTCCTTCCTTTTTATATTGAGGAATCATTTTAGTAAGCTTATTCTGCTCAGCTTTGTATCCTTCGGTTTCGCCAATAAGAGCTCTTCTCTTTGAATCAAGCTCAATAATCTTTGCTACGTCTTCTGCGGCATCCTTTCCTTTAGCCGCAAGTCTTTTTACAACAAGTTCGGGGTTTTCTTTAATATAATTTATGTCAAGCATATCTAAATTCCTTTCAAAATCGGTTGTAATTTATTAAAAAAAACTGTCTCCACAGAGAAGGGTAAGCAGCTCTTCTAAGTCAGAATCGCTGTCAAAGGTGAGTTCAACAGTTCTTTTTTTTGCTGTTTGATTGATCTTTACTCTTCTGCCAAGTGTGTCCATTGCGCGCCTTTCGAGGTCTCTCATGTAAACGCGTCTTTGAACGATATCGTCGTCCTTGGTGTTAAGTATCTCGGCATCTTTTTCTGCTAAGATTTTTCTCACAAGCGACTCAACCTCGCGGACGGAAAGCCCTTTTTCCGCGACTTTATTTGCGAGAACAACCATCTGTTCATCATCATCAAGTCCGAGAATTGCTCTTGCGTGTCCTGTTGTGATCTTACTGTCCTTAAGTAACTCGAGTACTTCGTCGGGAAGATCTATTAATCGCAACATGTTTGCGATCGCAGAGCGCGATCTTCCGACTTCTTTGGAAAGCTGTTCTTGAGTAAGACCAAAGCGTTCGATTAGTGCTTGATAAGCGAACGCTTCTTCCACGGGGTTAAGATCCTCTCTTTGCACGTTTTCGACTAACGCGATTTGCGCAACTTTAAGGTCGTCTCCGTCAACGGTTATCGCGGGGATTTCCGAAAGACCTGCCATTCTTGCTGCTCGCCAACGTCTCTCGCCCGCAATTATTTCATAGGATCCGGGAAATCCGGCATTCTCGCGAACTATAATGGGTTGAAGAACACCGTGCATTAAAATTGATTCAGTCAGTGACTGAATGCTTTCGTCATCAAAATCTTTTCTTGGCTGGTCTTTTCTTGGTTCAACATCCGCCAAACGCAGAGATGTCACCATCTCTTTCTTCTTTTCATATACGTTATCGTCAAGAACAGAAAAGAAATCTCTTCCAAGTCCACCTCTTGCCATAATTATAACTCCATTCCGCCGAAAAAACGGCTCAAATAATTATCGATTGCTTTTGCGAAGACAAAAATTCTCACAAAATGTCACCCTGTTGATCGCAAGTTGCTCCTCGCTACATTGTTTGATAAATCAAATTCTGGAAACGAGTTCCTTTGCAACAGCAATGTACTCGGCTGCGCCCTTACAACGCTTGTCGTGATAGCAAACGGGAACTCCGAATCCGGGTGCTTCGGACACTCTGACACCTCTTGAAATGTGCGTTGAGAACAACTTGTCGGAATAATGCTTGTTTAGCTCGTTTACAACCTGTAGCGACAGCAACAACCTCGAATTGTACATTGTAATAAGAATTCCTGTTATGTTCAGCTTACTATTGTAGCTCGCCTTGATTCTGTTAATGGTGACGGTGAGCTGAGACAATCCTTCAAGAGCGTAGAATTCGCATTGCATGGGGATAATTATGCCGTCGCTTGCCACCATTGCGTTAACTGTAAGCATGCTCAACGAGGGGGGGCAATCGATTATTATGTAATCATATTCATCCTTAATTGGCTCCAGTGCTTCTTTCATAACTTTTTCTGCGCCGCCCTCTTTGTATAAGTTGTATTCGGCACCTGCAAGCGCAATGTTTGTAGGAATGATATCTAAATTATCAAATTCTGTGTTGAGGATTGCTTCTCTTGCCGGCAAGCCTCCGGCCAAAACATCATTGATTGTATATTTTAACCCTTTTTTGGGAACACCAACTCCGCTCGTTGCGTTTCCTTGAGGGTCGAGGTCTATCAATAGAACCTTGTGCCCGAGGACCCCGAGAGAGGCGGCAACGTTGACTGCGGACGTCGTTTTGCCGACACCACCCTTTTGGTTAGAAAAAGAAATTATCTTTCCCAATGTTAAAACCTCCGTGTTTGTTATTTGAATCAATTATACTACATTGTTGACAATTTTTCAAGAGGGTTTGCAAAAATAATTATAAATATTTTTGTTTCACGTGAAACGTGTTTGCTTTTTTGTCTGAGGACTGGCTTTACGTGCTAAACTTAGGGGTGATATTTGTTGGATGATCTTTGTGCGTAACGGCGTATGGATAGCATTCTGCAAATTTGACATCTCGATTGTTTCACGTGAAACAATGTTTTGACTGTTGATTTGAATATGTATTTTTAAATGCTTCACGTGAAACAATGTCTTGGTTCTTGTTTTGAAATTTGCTTTTGCGAACACTTCGCACGAAATGACGTTTTGATGGACGTTTTTTTGTTTGCCCTTGCCGGTGTTGCGTGTAAAGCTGCGCTTGGCACAAGTATTTCACTTGCTTGCTTTTGGTTTTCGGGTGTTTCACGTGAAACGAAAAGGTCGCTTGAAGCTGCACTTGGCACAAGTGCTTTGATTGCTTTTGATTTTTTGATGTTTCACGTGAAACAAAAAGACCGCTTAAACTGCGTTCGGCACAAGTATTTCGCTTGCTTGCTTTTGGTTTTCGGGTGTTTCACGTGAAACGAAAAGGTCGCTTGAAGCTGCACTTGGCACAAGTGTTTTGATTGCTTTTGATTTTTTGATGTTTCACGTGAAACAAAAAGACCGCTTAAAGCGGTCTTTTTGTGATCTGCGAGTAATTTCTTGGATATTCTTTTGGGGTCGAAAATGCTTTCTTGAATGCGTAAATTTCGCGGTCTATGCGCTCGCCTTCAAGAATAAGTTGGAGCGATTCGGTGCTTTCGAGCACGACGCCGAGCCTGCTTAGTCCGCTTCTTGCTTCTGCTATTTCCTCGTTCCCTTTGTTGGACTTCATCGCGATGAATAATCCGTCCTTCTTGACGAACGGTACGCAGATCTCGGCGAGGACATTCATTCTTGCTACGGCTCTGCTTGTACATACGTCGTATATTTCTCGATGCTCGGATACGTATGATTCTGCTCTGCTGCACACACCTATGATGTTACTTAGCTCTAACATCTTTACGGTCTCGTTGAGAAAGTTGATTTTTTTGCCGGTGCTGTCGAGAGATGTGACTTGTACGTCTTCTCTTAAAATGGCGACTGGGATTGATGGAAAGCCTGCGCCACAACCGACGTCGATTAGCTTTGATTGCTTGGGAATGTGCTTGCAAATTGTGGCGGAGTCGACGAAATGCTTGAGTACGACGCCTTTTTCGTCTGTTATTGCTGTGAGATTTGTTGTTTTGTTTGTCTCAATTAGGGCATAATACAGCGAGCAAAGCTTGTCTGCTTTCTGTTCGTTGATTAAATCGCCCATATTGTTGCTTTTGAATGTGTTTATGATGAGGTCGGTAATTTCTGAACGGTTCATAAATCCTCACTTATTTGATTCCGAGATAGATCAAGAGCACGGATATGTCTGCGGGGTTGACTCCGCTGATTCTCGATGCTTGGCCAACTGTCATTGGCTTAATCTTGTCGAGCTTCTGCGCTGCTTCGAGTCGCAGTCCTTTGATTTCTTTATAGGAGATGCTTTGAGGTAGTGGCTTTGATTCTATCTTCTCGTATTTTTTGACTTCGTCAAGCTGTCTTTTTACGTATCCGGCATACTTTATGTCTGTTCCGGCTGTCAATACAACTTCTTGCGGGAGATTTGGTCTTCCGTCATCGACATCGGCTATGTCGTCGTAGGCGAAGTCCGGTCTTCTTAAAAGATCGGCAAGCGAAACTCCCGATTTTGCTGCATCCTTTTTGTGCTTTACAAGAAATTCTGTTGCTTTTTCTTTTGAAATGTACGTTTCTTCAAGCCTTTGCTTTTCTTTTTTAATCAAGGACTGCTTGTTAAGATAGTATGCGTACTGCTCGTCGCTTACGAGCCCTGCTTGTCTTCCGATCGGGGTCAGACGTGAATCTGAATTGTCTTGTCTTAACAGCAGACGATACTCGGAACGTGAAGTCATCATTCTGTAAGGCTCGTTGGTTCCTTTAGTGGTCAGGTCATCTATCAGTGTCCCTATATAGCTTCCTGATCGATCGAGAATCATCGGTTTATTGCCCTTGAGCTTCAGCGATGCGTTAATGCCTGCCACCAAGCCTTGAGCCGCAGCCTCTTCGTAGCCAGAGGTTCCGTTGAACTGTCCGGCTCCGTATAGTCCGGAAATTTCTTTAAATTCAAGGGTGGGGTAGAGCTGAGTGGGATCGACGCAATCGTATTCTATTGCGTATGCGTATCTCATTATTTCCGCTTTGGAAAAGCCGTCGAGTGAACGGAGCATTTTGTATTGAACGTCGGTTGGTAGAGAAGTGGAGAATCCCTGGATGTACATCTCCTCGGTGTTTTCACCTACCGGTTCAACGAATAGCTGATGTCTTTCCTTATCCGCAAATCGAACAAGCTTATCTTCGATTGAAGGGCAGTATCTCGGTCCCGTGCCGTGGATCTGTCCCGAATACATTGCGGAACGGTGGATGTTGTCTCTGATTATTTTGTGGGTGTTTGCATTCGTATAAACGATATAACAAGGGATATCAGTCTTATTTCCATAACTATTCCGATCTGTTCTCCAGGAATAAGGGGTGCTGTCCTGGTCTCCCTCCTGGAGTTCGAGCAATGACAGATCAATAGTGCTTTTCTTGACTCGAACAGGTGTGCCGGTTTTAAACCGCATTAGTTTTATTCCGTTATCAAGAAGAGAATTCGATAACCCTTTTGCGTCAAGCAAACCGTCCGGACCCGCGGGATAATTCACATCACCCACAAAAATTCTGCCGTTAAGAAAGGTTCCGCCGCATATTACCGCAGCTTCGCACGACCAGATCTCTCCAAGCTGTGTTTTTACTCCAATTATTCTTTTGTTATAAGGGCTTTCGTTGCACGGTTCAGTAATTATCTCGACTATTTCGGCTTGTATCAGACGAAGATTCTCGGTCTTTTCGATAACCGATTTCATTATTTCTCGATATTTTGTTCTATCTGCCTGTACTCGTTTGGAGTGTACTGCCGCACCCTTTCCAAGGTTCAAGGTTCTCGACTGCAAGGTGACCTGATCTGCCGCATAGCCCATCTCACCGCCAAGAGCATCTATTTCGTAAACAAGATGCCCCTTCGCCGTGCCGCCGATCGAAGGATTGCAGGGCATATTGGCGATGCTGTCGAGAGACATTGTGAAAAGAACGGTATCAAGCCCCATTCTCGCCGCGGCAAGTGCTGCTTCGACACCTGCGTGCCCCGCGCCGACTACCGCTATCTGAGTTTTAAGCTCCATCAGTCCACCTTTGAAAGATATTCTTTCTGTTCTTCGGTAAGCTTGTCAATACCGATACCCATAGTACGAAGCTTGAGCTCTGCAACGGCAACGTCGGTCTCTACGGGTACAGAATAAAGCTTCTTTTCAAGCTTTCCGCGATTCTTTGCAAGGTATTCAAGAGACTTTGCCTGAATAGCAAAGCTCATATCCATAATCTCGGCAGGGTGACCGTTTCCTGCGGCGAGGTTGACAAGTCTGCCCTCGGCAAGAAGGTTGATTATACGACCGTCAGCCATTTCGTAGCCTTTTATGTTAGGCTTTCTGTCCCAAGCTTTTACAGAAAGAGCTTCAAGCTCACCCTTGTTTATCTCAACGTCGAAGTGACCGCTGTTAGCGAGAAGAACTCCGTCTTTCATAACCTTGAAGTGCTTTTCGGTAATAACGTCGGAGCAGCCTGTAAGGGTTACGAATACGTCACCGATCTTTGCGGCTTCGTCCATAGGCATAACGGTGAATCCGTCCATTACAGCTTCGATCGCCTTTACGGGATCGATCTCGGTAATTACAACTACAGCACCCATACCCTTTGCTCTCATAGCGAGACCCTTACCGCACCAACCGTAGCCCGCAATAACAAAGGTTTTGCCTGCTACCATAAGGTTTGTGCAATTCATTATTCCATCAAGGGTTGACTGGCCTGTACCATATCTGTTATCGAACAAATGTTTGCAATCTGCGTCGTTTACGTCGATCATTGTATAGTCAAGCTTGCCTGCCTTTTCGCGAGCGATAAGACGGTGAACTCCTGTGGTGGTTTCTTCGCATCCTCCGATAAGGTTCTTGCCGTATTCGCGGTATTCGCCGTGAAGCAGGCTCATAAGATCTCCGCCGTCGTCTATAAGCAGATCGGGAGACCAGGAGATCGTATTAATAAGGTCGTTGGTGTATCCCTCAGCGTCTGTTCCGTGGATTGCATTGACCTCAAAGCCTTCGTGAACAAGGGCTGCGGCAACGTCGTCCTGAGTTGAGAGGGGATTGCATCCGGTAACTCTCACATCGGCTCCTCCCGCGCGGAGAACCTTCGCGAGATTGGCGGTCTTTGCCTCAAGATGGATCGACATAGATATTTTCAGACCCGCGAAGGGCTGTGTTGCCTTAAATTCCTCCTCAATGGTGGAGAGAAGAGGCATATAGGAGCGTACCCAGTCTATTTTGTCTTTACCCGAGCGCCAAAGCTCGGCATTTTTTATATTACTCATTGTAAAATCCTCTTTTTTGCATATTTTTACAAATACTATTTTATCAAAAAAACTTCCCATAGTCAAGGGCTTTGTCTTAAATTGCCCAAAACACGTAAAAATCACCTAATTTTCACTTAAATAAATATTATATATTGTTAAGCGTTCACAAGCAGTTTACAAATAAGTGTTATACTTTAAGATGTATGTTTTTATCTTAAATGAAGGATCGGTCAAAATTGGTATGATAAAAATCGAACATCTTACGAAAAATTACGGCTCCAACTGCGCGGTAGACGATATCAGCTTTGAGGTTGAAAAGGGCGAGACCGTTGGTTTCCTTGGTCCAAACGGCGCGGGAAAGAGCACAACTATGAATATTTTAACGGGATATCTGTCGGCAACCGAAGGAAGAGTCTCTGTTGCGGGCATTGATCTGCTCTCCGACCCCATCGGAGCAAAAAAGCTTATCGGTTATCTGCCTGAGCAGCCTCCCGTGTATCTTGATATGACGGTAGACGAGTATCTGAACTTTAACTACGATCTTAAGGGCTGTACGCTTGAAAGAGAGCCTCATTTGCGCGAGATCTGCGAGGTGGTGAAGATAAGCGACGTGAGAAAGAGGGTCATTCGCAATCTTTCCAAGGGTTACAGACAGAGAGTCGGTGTGGCTCAGGCACTTATCGGAAACCCGCCCGTTATTATTTTTGACGAGCCTACGGTAGGTCTTGACCCCAAGCAGATAATCGAAATAAGAAGCCTTATCAGAACCCTTGGCAAGGATCACACCGTTATGTTGTCCACCCATATACTGGGCGAGGTACAGGCGGTCTGCGACAGAATTATTATTATCAACAAGGGAAAGATCGTGGCAGACGAAAAAACCGAGAATATTACCCGTGTAGTTGAGAACAACAGACGCTTTAACGTTAAAATATGCGGTCCTCAAAAGGAGATTCTTGAAGCTCTCAAGAATATGCAGGGAATAAGCTATGCAGAGGCACTGGCTCAGAAGGACGGCGACGCTTACACCTATATGATCGAGAGTGACGTTGGTGTAGATATCCGCAAAAAGCTCTTTTTCGCGCTTGCCGAGAGGGGTTGGGCTATGATAGGTCTTGAGGCTCTTGGAATGAGTCTTGAGGACATATTCATTACCGTTGTTGACAAGACCGAGGGCGACGGTGCCGCGCCGAAATATTCGAGAAGCAACACGTACAAGAGGGGCAGAAGAGAGCGAAATACTCTTGAAACCGAGCTTGCAGACGGTCTTGTAAAGGAAGCGGAGCAGAAGAGAGAGAGCTCCGCGGAGGACACCGTCGAGTACGACGATTAAAATCCAGGAAAGGACAAAAGATAATGTTCGCAATATATAAAAAAGAGATGCGGTCCTATTTTGTAAATCCCATAGGATACGTTTTCGCGGGAATTTTCCTCGCTTTCTCGGCACTTTTGTGCTCATATACCACACTGCTCTCAAAGAGCTACGATACGTCGGCATATTTCATGATAATGATATTCGCCTTCGTTGTCCTTATTCCTCTTCTTACAATGCGATCCTTCGCGGAGGAAAGAAAGATGAGGACCGAGCAGTTACTGCTTACCGCTCCCGTTACTCTTACCGGTATGATAATGGGTAAATTTTTGGCGGCATGCTCCCTTTTCTTGGGATGCATGGCGGTCTCCTGCATCAATTTCATTCCGCTTTACGCTATCGCGGCATCCGAGGCGGGCAATCTTGATTCGCAGATAACCTACGTAGGTCCCGTCACCGCTCAAATAGTTGGCGGAATGATCGGTCTTATACTTATCGGCGCGGCATTTATCGCTATCGGAACCTTTATTTCGGCACTGACCGAAAATCAGTTGGCGGCAGCGGTAATTACTATGGCAATACTGATCTCACTTATAGGAATAGGTCTGCTTTCGTCACTGATAGACGTTTATTGGATCAGAGTGGCACTTAGCTGGATCTCTGTGATCGGAAGATTTTCCAATCTCCAAAACGGAGTTTTCGATATATCCGCGGTGGTATATTTTGCCTCGTTGGCATTCGTATTCCTGTTTCTTACCGTCAGGGTTTACGAAAAGCGCCGTTGGAGCTGATCTATAATTCAAAGAAACCATATTTTGAGGTACTGTAAATGAAAAGTCTTATCAAAAGCCGCAAGGCGAAATACGGAGGAGCGGCTTTGCTCCTGTCTATACTTGTGCTTGCGGCTGTGATAATTTTAAACGTTATCGTAGGGGTGCTGGCTTCAAGATACGAGTGGATGTATGCAAATATGAATTCCACGGCGGTCTATGACATCAGCGAAAACTGCGAAGAATACCTTGCCGAGCACGTTTTCTCGAGAGTTGACGAGGTCAATAAGAAAAACGCTTCCGAGGGCAAGGCTGCGCAAAAGATAAAAATCGTTTTTTGCGACGATAAAAAGAGCATAGAGCAAGAACAGGCTCAGAAATATATACTTGATGCTGTTTACGAGATCGATGAGCTTTTCCCGGGATATATCGAGATAGATTATATCAACATATGGGAACAGCCCTCCATAGCGAGAGAGTACGGAGTGAGCGCGGAATCCGACGTGGTATGTATATTTGACGGAAGATATGAGACTATGAGTCTTACCGATTTTTACATCTACAGCATAGCAGACAGCTCCGCTCCTACGGGATATAACGGAGAAAAGATAATCTCTTCCTGTCTTATGAGAGTTACTCAGGAAAATACCCCCACGTGCTATTTTACCGCCAACCACGGTGAGGCTTTTGATGATTACGAGTTTATGCGAACGATTGTCGAAGCCGGATACGCGGCGGAGTTTATTGATCTTTCAAGCGAGGATATACCCGAGGATTGCGATCTTCTTGTAACCTTTGAGCCTAAGCAGGATCTGCTTATCTCCGACGGAACGTCGAAGATATCCGAGGTGGACAAGCTTAACGCATACATGAACAAGGGCGGTAAATATATGGTATTTTTATCCGCCGACACCTTCGCGTCGGGAGCTCGCGAGAATCTCGAGGGATTTCTTAAGGATTGGGGCATTACCTATATGCACGAAAAGGCACCCGGAGAGGGCGGGGTAGAGAATTGCTATCTTATCAAGGACTCAGCAAATTCCCTGACGGTTGACGGATATACAATTCTTTCGGAAAGTGTTAAGGTTGGTCCCGGAGCGAAGGTAATGAGCTCTCTTTCCCGTAAAAATGCCTTCCGTAATGCTACTTGCATAGGATACGCGGAAGAATTTCTGCCGCTTCCCGGCGGAATCGGCGAGCGCACGGCAACTGTTAACGGAAAAGAAAGAACCGTTTTCCCATTGATGCAGTCTTACAGCACCGCTGAAGCCTGGGCAGGCGGCAGAGCTGTGGCGAGAGCATCGGAAAATCCCTTTGCCCTTATGACAATGACAACGCAGGCGTGTGAGGGCGGCAAAACAGCATATCTGGTGGCATCGGCATCCACCGACTTTGCTACCGAGGAATTTATGCAGTCCATAGCTCTCGGTAACAACGGCACTCTTATGGGCATAATCAGCTATATGGGTAAGGAAAACGCGCCCGTTGAGCTTTCCTACAAGCCCTTTTCAAGCACATCCATTACGGCACTTACCGTGAAGGACGCAAATACCGTAACCGTATTGCTGACGGTAATACCCGCTTTGGCAAGCCTTATTTTGGGAGCAATCGTACTCATCAGGAGAAAAAATTCATGATAACAATAAACAGTTCTGACGAAAGGAGATGATAGAGTGAAGCAATTAGGTTCTGAAAAGCAAAATATCAAAAAGAGTTCAAAGCTCATAACCGCCATAACTATAGCTGTGGTGGCGGCTGTAATAGCGCTTAACCTGCTGGTCTCTATTCTCGGCGACAGTCAGTTATTTTATATTGATATAAGTCAGGTAAAATACCGAAGCACAAAGTCTACGATGTATACCTTGTCCGATGCGTGCCGCGATATGGTTGAAAAGGACATCATACCTATGGTGGATCAGGTGAATGACGAAAGAGCGAGCGACGGGAAGGATCCCATATCGCTTAAGGTAGTATTTTGCGCTGACAGGGACGAAATAGAGCTTGATAGTCTTGCAAGAGTTGTAAGCTATACCGCAAGATCGCTCCAAAAGGAATTTCCCAAGCATATCGACGTACAGTACGTCAATATTACAAAGAATCCTTCAGCTGTGCAGAAGTACAAGACCACGTCGGCGGCAACTATCAACAATTCGGATATTATTGTCGAATTCGGCACCGAATATCTGGTGCTTAACGTCAAGTCCTTCTATCTTACAGAGGCATCGGAAGCGACTCCTTGGGCATATAACGGAGAAAAGAGACTTACTTCAATGATGCTTTCTCTGACAAGAGCGGAATCTCCTATTTGCTGTATTACCACAAATCACGGAGAGACTTTGTTTGATGAGAACGGCAAGGTTAAGGAGCAATATACAAAATTCATCGATCTGATAAAGGGCGCGGGATATAAGCCCGTATTCTTCGACCTTGAAAAAGAGGAAATACCCGAGAATTGCAGAATGATGATATGCTTTGATCCGAGAGAGGATTTTAAGGCGTTTGGAAATCTTGGAGAGAATAACGTTTCGGAAATAGAAAAGCTGGACAAATATCTCGACGGAATAAACTCATTCTTCTATATCTGCGGTGCTGATGCGGCACGGCTTCCAGCTCTTGAGGAATATCTCGAGGAATGGGGTGTTACCGTTGGCAGAACCGAAAACGCTGACGGAGAGATCACGAATCTTGTTATAGAAGATAAGGTGAACTGTACAGATGCCGGCAAAGGTCAGGTCGTAGTCGGCAACTATGCCACCGAGGGTGTGGGCGCGACGCTTACCGAGGATATGAGAGAGCGTTCTTATCCGCCCAAGGTTATTTTCGGTAATAGCGGAGTTATTGTCCCTGCGGAGAATTACATCAAATGGCACGTTGCGGCAAGTAAGGACGGAACGCAGGGCGAATTCTATTATCATTCGTATTATAAAAATGGCAATGCCCGTGATATGCTTGATATATTCACGACCTACAACACCGCATCCGCGCTGGCGGACGGAAAGGTCTACGAGATAGCAACCGATAATGAGCTTTTCAAGCTGATGACAATTACGCAGGAGATCAGAAACGTTCAGGAGAGTAATCTTTCAAGCGTTACACAGACCTCTTACGTTCTGGCTATGGCTTCCACTGACTTTTTCTCTAATGAATCTTTAGGTTCTGCGGCATACGGAAATACCGACGTTATTCTTTCTGTCCTCAGAAACACCGGCAGCGAGGTAATTCCCACAGACCTTGAGCTAAAGGCGATATACGAATATGAAATGGCAGACGACATAGCATATTTGGAAAACAGACCCGACGTTTGGATCTATTGCCTTGTTTTGATACCCGTAACTCTCATTTTTGCGATAGGAGTTATTGTTACTGTTCGTCGCAAATACAAATGATCAAGTATTTTTCTTGAATTAAGGAATTTTTGTTATGTCAGAAAAAAACACAAAAAACACTGCGACCTCGTCAGCAGTCGCTCGGATACAGAGAAGATCGATGCTGAAAAAGCAGCGTATTGCTATTGTACTTATGGCGGTTGCCATCGCGTTGCTTATAGTTGGGCTGATTGCGGTGAATTATTTAGTGCAGATATACGTCTTTCCTGACGTTGACGGCACTGAGTACCATATAAAAAAGATAGACGGAGTCTACTCTCTTTGCTACAAGAACGGTGATATGCTGGACAGGAACGAAGAGGGGTATTATCTTACCGATCTTGGAACTCAGGTTAAGATAGACGGCGAAACAGGTCAGTATACAGTATATGCTGTCATAGATCTGGAGGGCACAGAGGAGGAAGGCTACGCTCAAAGAGTGCTTATGTTCAAGCAGCTTACCTACGATGCTTCTTCCACCAAGGACAGCTCCAGAGTTATCGCATCTATTGAAATTCACAATGAGTACGGTTCGTATACCTTTAAACGCGCCAAGGACAACAATTTTGAGATCGTAGGATATGAGGGTGCTCCATTTAATAAAGAGACCTTTGCGAGACTTGCCGTGGCATGCGGTTACACAATATCCACGCTGCGTCTTGAGGAGCCTAAAAAGCTGGCGGACGGAAGCATCGATTATGCGGAATACGGACTGGTTTCCGAGACCAGAACCGAAACCGAGACAGATGAAGAGGGAAATGAGACCGTTGTCGAATACGAATATGAGCCTATCCGTTACGTTATAACCACCATGACGGGTGAGCAGCACAAGGTGACCTTAGGTGACGTTACGGTTACGGGAAATGCCTGCTACGCAAAGTATGAGGGAAGAGACACGGTATACGTGCTGAGCTCGGTCAATTTCGAGCCTACCGTATTCAAAAGCATCGAAGCTTATCTTACGCCTACCATAGTTTACCCTATGGGACAGACAGATTATTTTAACGTATACGACTTTATTCTCCGTCAGGATATCGATTACGATACTATCTATGCGGCTCTTGAAGAAAAATTCGGGCACATCATTGATGGGGACAATGCGGAGAATATTGGTCAGGATGACGTTATTAAGTATTATGTGGAGCTTTTGGAAAAGTACAGCTATAAGGTATGCCATTTCTCTTATATTGATATGGATGAGAGAAAAGGCTCGATGTATTCTTATCTGCCGTATGAATCGAAGCTTGAATACGCAGGCGGATACTATATAAACAGTTCTACTATCGATTCGGTGCTCAGTGCGCTTTATGCTACCGACTTTACAGAGGTCATAAAGCTCGCGCCTTCCGATGAGGAGCTTGACCGCTATGGGCTTGACTCGGCTAAGTATATCTTGTCCTATTACTACAAAACGGAGGACGATAAGGGCGAGACGATATACGTGGAAAACACGGTTAAGATCAGCGAAAAAACCGACGAAGGTATATTTTATGCATATTCCGACACTTACGATATGATAGTGGGTGTCAAGGAAAGCAGTTTTGGATTTCTTGAATGGGATGAGATCAAGTGGTACGACCAAAGCTACATTCAGCTTGATCTTGCTTACATTGAGTCGATAAAGATAGAAGCTCCGGGATATTCGGTGAATTTCGACGTAGACGCTACGGCGTCAAGCTTTATGTCGTATATTGAGCAAAGCGGAAGCGGTTTTACCGACGGTAAGAATACTTACAAGATAGAAAAAGACCCGAAGACCGGAAAATACGTGCTGTTGCTTAACGGTGTAGGTATGGATGCAATAAATAGTGGAGATTTTCTTATAACTCCCATACCTTATGTTAAAGGTACGCCCCAGAGTGATAGCTTCCTTTTTGTTGAAGACAAGCAGGTCGACACAGATGAGGACGGAAACGACGATGCGATGGCTATCTATTACTACATGTTGAGCTATGACATCAATACTAAAAACGCGGTTCTTGTTGAACAGGTAGTAATTGTTGACGCAAACGGAAACAAGCTCGGCGAAACGGGAAGCTGGTTGAAATCCTATTTTGAGACAGACTATTTCGTAACAAACAGCGGATACGTATACATTACGGATAAAGATTCCTATATTGCGGATCAGCTCGACGAAAAATACGGAAGCGTTAATAGGGGAAGTTGGAATCACGGTAACGTTTTCGTCACACAGAGCGGACAGTACGTCCTTGTCAACGCTAAAACCGGTGAATGGAGCATTCTTGACAGGCTGGAGGGTGGACTTTACTTCGCTGACAGGAATACAAGCAGACTTGCGCAAAGAGCGGTTGAAATACCCGCAAAATACAGTAGTAGCGGCAAAATTTTGAGATATCCTGAAACCTATTATCCAACGACCTCGAACAAGTTGATCTATGACGAAAGCTTGGGTAAGATTCAGGCATACAACGTTAGCAAAAAAGCCTACGAGACCGCAACGTACAGCGATTGTACAATAGGTATTTGGAACAATGGCGCATATTACCTTACGGGAAGCGGCACTCTTGTGGTGGTTAACGAGGAGAGCGGAGATTGGGGAATAATCGATCTTCAGACAAGCGAAAATTACGTCGCGGAGGTCTACGCAAACGATAAGCTTTTGGATTACAATATCAAGACCACCAACCACGTCGGTAAATTGGTAGATACCAGCGCGATCGATAATTTTAAGCAGTTCTATTCGGGCATGCTCTATGCTTCTCTTGAGGGTATGGCTGAGATTTCCGATGAAGAGATGGCCGCTCTTAAGAGCCTTGATAATTTCTCAAGCGATACGGAGGGTAATCCCTGTCAGCTCAAAATTACTATATACGGAAGAGATTTTAAGGGTAACAGACGTGATACGGTTTACCGTTTCTACCAATATACCGAAAGAAAATCCTATATTACTATTGAAGCAATATCCGAGGATGACGGTTTTGCATCGGATTCAGCGTCCGCATTTAGTAAATTTTACGTTTTGAGAACCTATGCGGATAAAATAATCGAGGATGCAAAGAAAATGGCTAACGGCGAAGAAATCGATGCCGTAACTAAGTATTAATGCCTTTAATTTAGGGCAAAATATCCCTTGCGGAGCTAAAACGGCTCTGCAAGGGGTGTTTTGAGATTAAAAAGAACGAGAATTGTTAACCGAGGATGAATTAAAAATTAATTTTGTGAATTTTGCAAATAAGCATTGACAAGCGGCTTCGATTGTGATATAATATTCAAGCGTTCGACAAAAGAGCGCAATATGGCGGGATAGCTCAGTTGGCTAGAGCAACCGGTTCATACCCGGTAGGTCATGGGTTCAAGTCCAATTCCCGCTACCAAACAAAATGCGGAAATTTTCCGCATTTTGTAAATAAGGCCCGTTGGTCAAGCGGTTAAGACACGGCCCTTTCACGGCTGTAACATGGGTTCGATTCCCGTACGGGTCACCAAAAAAGAACAGGAGCACTTTCGTGCTCCTGTTCTTTTTTGCTTGCCCGTACGGGCGGCAGAGAACCTACATCACCAAATTCGGCACGAATTTGGTAAATGTTCTGATTCCCGTACGGGTCAAAAAAATTCTTGCCCTCGATGGGCAAGAATTTTTTCTCGCACGTTGCATATGTTCTTTTTTGCGTGCTTCGCACGAGGAATCGAATCTTTCACCAAAAATCGCGTGCGATTTTTGAGTAAAGGTTTAGATTCCCATATTTCTCACACAAATCTGTTTCAAGCTTTTTATATTGACTTTTCAAAAAATATATGGTAATATTAAACCATATCTTCTAAAAAGGATGACGTATGAAAAAATATTTGAAATATATCATTTGCTGTGTCTTTGCCTTGGCATTTCCGTTTTGTTACGGATTACTTTTAAATAGCATAATGGCTTTTCCTGTGTTTCTTCTTATCTCAACTGTGTCGCCCTTTGTTGTTATGATTATTTTTAACGAAAAAAACAGCACTTCTAAACCCACATCAATAGCTTTGAAATCTCTTGTTATCTCGATTGCACTCATGCTGGTATCAGTTGGTGTTTATAACGTGGGAAACCGCATAACTTACAATGATTATTTGGGCGAATATAAAGTTGTGGTTAAGTCTTTAAACGGCAAGGGTGGGGGAACTGCCGGCTTTACCGACCCCGACGGCGAGTATGGAAATGTTGACCTTAACGATTACAGATGGTTTTATTTTGACGATGATGACATCGTTGAGGAGGGTGACACAATACTCGTTCAAAAATATATTGGATTTTTCAATGAAGTCTATTACGTTTTTGTTGACGAAGTAAAATAACCTATTTATTTCCACGTCTCATTTTTCTATAAGTGGACGGCGTATATCCGGTTATTTTCTTAAATGTCTTTGAAAAATAGTTTGGACTATCAAATGAGAGCTTGTCGGAGATCGCCGCTACCGACAGATCGGTCTCGCGGAGCATTTCTTTTGCTTTTTGTACTTTCATTTTGACGAAATATGCCATGAGCGAGCTTCCCGTGGTTTTTTTGAACTGTCTGAAAACGTAGGATTTGTTATAATGCAATTCTCGGCAGACATCATCCACCGAAAGCCGCTCTGTAACGTGATCCTTCATATATTCTATGACCTTATCGCTGATAAGCTCGTCAAACTGCTCCTGCGGTAAGAATACTGCCTCGGAGCTGTTTTTTTCTGTCTCATTGCGCATCAGATTTATAAGCAAAAGCTCAAGATAATTTTTTATTAGCTGCTGACCGCCAAGAGTAGGGTTTTCAAGCAGCTTCATTTTTTTTAGGTCGGGGTCGGAATAGGGAAGATCAAAAGTGCGTTTGCTCTCCTCGATTATTGCGAAAATAAAACGGAGCAGGCTTTTATCCACTGCCATCTGTCTGTCTTCAAAATAACGTATAGCTTCGTTTTTGCACTCGAATGAAATGATAAAAACGTTGGGCGCGCGTCTGCCATCGGCTCTGTGAGCGTGGGTTACACCCGGCTTGTGAAAAATGACCTCTCCTTCCCTAAGTATTGTCTCCTTGTCCTCGATTTTACAGATCAGGTCACCCTTATCGGCATATACCAGCTCCCAAAAGTCGTGAGACTCGGTGTGACTGACAAAATTTTTATCAAATTCAAAGTAGTGGATGGTGATTATTTTGCTTATCACCAAAAGATTTTCTAATTTGTGTTTGTAATATTTCTTTTCCATATGCTTATGGTAACATATTTTTTACAGTTTGTCAATGACTTTAGCTGAATAAAGCGAGCAGAATATATTGACACACAATAAGTAATATAGTATAATTATTATGAGGGATCACAAATTATTATAGATTCAAGGAGGAAATATGAAAAAATACCTGATTTGCTTAGTCGCTATGACTCTTGTTTTATGTATAGTGCTTCCGCTTGCCTCTTGTACTGCAAATATTCCTTCGGAGACCACGTCCACCTTCGAGAGTAAGGAAACGGACGTTACTGTGACTTCCGAGCCTGATAAGGATCAATCGGAGGCAAGTGAAACCTCCAAGGCTGATTTGGATGAAGAATCCGAATCTACCCAATCTGACGAGGACAGGGACGAGGCAAAGTCTACAGAATCCGCTTCTGTGGAGTCCGACACTGATGAGATCGAGTCAACAGAATCCGGGTCTGTCGGGACCGTTACCGATAATATCGAATCTACAGAAACAGTTACCGTTACCACTGAAACCGAAACGGAAGATAACTATACGCACGAGACCGACACTTACGTACCGATCGGCGAGTTACCTACGGGCGACGGATATACCTGGAAGGATGCGGTAACGAATATTTCGAGCAACTGGAATCCTCACACATATCAGACCGAGGACGACGCATATCCTTTGTCATACATCACCGCCGGACTTTACGCTTTTTTCTACAACGATGAGGTTATTAATAAATCCGCAAGCGGTCTTGATCCCTTCAAGGGATACGTTCTGCAGCCCGAAATGGCGGCGGAGATGCCCGTTGATATAACCGTGGCGGTTAAATCTGCGCGTCCGGAATTCGGCATTCCCGCAGACGCAAAAAAAGGCTATGCTTACAAAATACAGCTCAACCGTAACGCTACCTGGGAAAACGGCAGAAGGATCAACGCAGACACTTACGTCTATTCGATGGCGCAGCTTCTTGACCCGGCTCTTAACAATTACAAAGCACCTGAATATTTCTGGATCGCTAATGCAGAAGAATATCTCCGTCAGGGAAACGTCAAATACGTCACTAGCACGGTTGCAGATAATTACACCATAGCCGATCTTCAAAAGGGTGAGGACGGAATTTACGTAAATCCCACCACCGGCAACAAGATGTATATCGCTATCGACATCAACATCGATTATTTCTCAGGTAAGAATTCTCTTGCCCAATATGTGAACGCATATGGTAAAGAATACTTTTCTATGACCTATTGGAAGGCACTCAACGAAGCCAAGAATTCCGACGGAGTCGTTGCTCTCACCGATGAGACCTACGCTATGATCCTTGACGTTATCACAGGCAACCCTAGTTGGGGCGAGGATGAATCCTACCTTCACTACTATTTCGTTGAAGGCATTGATTTTGACAGCAACTACGCCTTCTCAAACGTTGGTTTATATAAAGCAAGCGAATATGAGATCGTAATAGTTCTGGGTGAGCCTCTCGATTACTTTGACCTTATCCGTAAGCTCACCGAAAACTGGATAGTTTATAAGCCCTACTACGAGGCTTGCAAGGTCGAGAAGGATGGACGCTTATCCAGCACGTACGGCACCTCCGTCAATACCACTATGTCCTACGGCCCTTATAAGCTTACCGCCTATCAAAAGGGTGATTATTTGGGATTCGCAAAGAACGAAGGCTGGTATGGATACACCGACGGCGAGCATATTTACGTCGATCCCGAGGACGGCAAGACCTACGATATGTACCAGACCACAAGCATCATCTGCCGACCGGCAAATGAATTAGAGATAAGAAATATGTTTTTCCGTGGTGAGACTATGAATTACGTTCTCGCGTACGATGATCTCGCGGAGTACAGAGATTCCGACAACGCGTACTTTACTCCCTCGGGCACGGTATTTTTCCTGCTTTTAAACGGATGGTTGGAATCTATCAAGGGGCGCGAGTCATTTGAAGACTTTGATTCTGCCAATTACGATATCGAAACCTGGACTTTGGAATCCTTCCGCAAAGCACTCTCGTTAACGTACCATAGAGATGAGTTTGCAGCCGAAGTTTCCCCCTCGTATATCGGCACTTACGGACTCATAGGCTCCGCTTACGTCTATGACTTAGAAACGGGCGCAAAATACCGCGACACCGACGAGGCAAAGAAAGTGCTTTGCGAATACTACGGTGTGGACATTTCCGACTTTGAGTCTCTCGACGCGGCGGTCGATTCTATCACCGGTTGCGCTCCCGAAAAGGCAAAGGCTCTTTTTGCTGAAGCTTTCCGCGATGCTATCGAGGCGGGGTATATCACCGACAGCGATGGCGACGGCATTTCGGATCAGACCGTCAAGTTTGAGTTCGCTCATTATGCAGGCTCCGGGATATATCAGAAGACCTTCAATCATCTCAACGAAAAGCTTACAGAAATGACCGTGGGCACTCCCTTCGAGGGCAAGGTTGAGATTTGTGAGACTACGCGTCTGGGATGCATTGTATATGATATGATAAAACCGAGATTGGACGACGTCGCAGTTGCGGGTTGGGGCGGCGACCTCTTGGATCCTTACTTGCTTACAGAGAATTACACCGACCCCAAAAAGCAATACGACGCTAATTGGTTTGATTCCTCGGCTGTTTCCCTCACCCTTAATATTGACGGTGAGGAGATAACCATGAGCCTCAGGCAGTGGTCTCAGGCACTTAACGGTACCACAGTCGAATTCGGAGGAGGATGTGAGATCTACACGTACAATTTCGGCGATGCCGATGCCGAAGTAAGGCTTCAAATTCTCGCCGCTATTGAAGGCGCGATTCTCAAAGCCTACAACTACGTTCCAATTATCGCGGATGGCGAATTTGCGCTTCTCTCGGATCAGATAAACTACGTATCCGAAGAATACGATCCCATTATGGGTCGCGGAGGCATCGCTTATACCAGATATAATTACAATGATGATCAGTGGGCTGCATTTGTTGAAGCGCATGGCGGTCAAATAGAATACTGATCAAGCCCACATAATGCTGCGGAGGCGGAATTTTCTGCCTCCGTTCGCTATAATTTGAGATTTTGGTAAAAAAGTATTTTAAATAGAATTCAATGTATTATTTTACTCTTTTTGTAGACCGTAGTGTATTGCTTAATCGGTTAATATAAGTTAAAATTACAATAATAAGATAAATTGAGGGAGAAAGCTTTATGGAAAAGATCAAAGTGGCACTGATAGGCTTTGGAGGTATCGCAAGGATACATTACAATGCTTATAAGAAATTGGAGAGAGAAAATTCCCCACTTGCGGTGGTTGCGGTGTGCGAAAAAAACGTTGATAGTGTGCGTAAGAGCATAACTATCAATTTCGGTGCGCCTACCGAGACCCTGGATGACAGCATACACGTTTATGGCGACGTTGACGAGCTTATTGCCAATGAGGATTTTGACGTAGCGGACATATGTCTTCCTTCATTTTTGCACAAGGAGATGACGGTCAAGCTTCTTTTGGCAGGCAAGCACGTTTTGTGCGAAAAACCAATGGCTCTATGCTCGGATGATTGCGAGGAGATGCTGGCGGCGGCATCTATGTCGGGAAAAAGACTTATGATCGGTCAGTGTGTTCGCTTCGACCCTTTCTACCTTTACTTGAAGGACTGTGTTGATAATAGTCTTTTCGGAGAATTGAAATATATGACTATGCACCGTCTCAGCGAATATCCCAGGTGGAGCCCTGCGTTTGCCGATCTTACCAAGACGGGCGGTTGTACAATAGATACTCATATTCACGACATTGACGTAGCAAGATATATTCTGGGCGACCCTTTGAGCGTAAGCGCGACAGAATTTATCAAGCTTCCTTACTGTCAGGTGGTACACAGCCGACTCGATTATGAGAATTGTACTGTTCTTGCCGAATGCTGTTGGGATGAGTCGCGTGCCGTAAAATTTGAATCCGGCTACAGAGCTATTTTCGAAAACGCTACCGTTGTCTGCGACGGAAACAGCGTTCAAGTGTATGAAAACGGCAAAGAACCCTATCAACCCGATATCGAGATGGCAGACGAAATAGTTGAGGAGATCCGCGCGTTTTCTTCTCTTGTACAAGATCCGACTGTGGAAAATAAACAAAACGATCCAAAGGATTCTTGTCTCAGCATTAAGCTTGTTGAAAAAATCAAGGAAAGCGCAAGGCTTGGTGGTGCCTGCATCAAGTTGAGCTTATGACTTTGATGCGAAATTGCGATTATTAAAAATAAACTATACAAAAGACTTAAAAATTTTCAGGAGGAAAAATTATGAGAGTATTGGCAATTGGTGCGCATCCCGACGATATTGAGGTCGCTTGTGTGGGTACGCTTTTAAAGTGCAAGGAGAGAGGCGACGAGGTTTTTGTCTGCCATCTTTCTAACGGTGACTTAGGTCACGAGATCATTCAGCCCGACGAGCTTGGTGTTATGCGTCAGAAGGAGGCGAAAACCGCAGGAAGCCTCGGTGGATTTACCGTTATTTGGGGCGGATTTACCGACCTCTGTATCTTTGATAACAAGGAGGCGGTTGATAAGGTAGTCAAGGTCATCCGCGACGTTGATCCCGACTTCATCATCACCCACAACCCCGACGACTATATGCCCGACCACACGGCAACCAGCAAGCTTGTTTTCAGCGCATGCTTTGCGGCGACCGTTCCTCACTACAAGGCAGAGACCGACAAGCCCGCGAAGCTTGTTCCCATCTTCTATATGGATACTCTTTGCGGTGTTGACTTTAACCCCACCGAGTACGTTGACGTAACTCCTTTTATTGACAAGAAGATCGAGATGCTGTGCTGTCACGAGTCGCAGATCAAATGGATGAGAGATCACGACAATATTGATTTCCCCGACATGGTCAAGACCTGTTGCCGTTATCGCGGCTTCCAGTGCGGAGCTGAATATGCCGAGGGCTTCCGTCAGTGCCTCGTTTATCTGAAGGGAACTACAAAGAGATATTTGCCTTAATATAAGGAGAATAAAGATGCTCTTAATAAACAAGATCACTTTAAATCCAACAGTCGATTTTGCGGCGGAGGAATTAAAAAAGTATCTTAGGATGATGATGCCTGATGAGTGCGACGTAAAAATCACATACGACACGCAGGCTGAAGACGGCTTTCGTATCGGTCTTATGCAAGATCTTGGTCTTGACGTCAGCGACGTAAAGGATACCACTCTTGACGACATCCTTTATATCGACACAGACACAGAGGGCGGTATTATCGCGGGCGATAATCCTCGTTCGGTCCTGCTTGCGGTATATGAGTTTTTAAGACAAAACGGTTGCCGTTGGCTTTTTCCCGGCAAGAGCGGTGAGTATATTCCAACCAAAAACATCGAGGCGGTAAGATGCCGACACAAACCCGATATGCGTTACAGGGGACCTTGCATCGAAGGAGCCGAAAGCCGCGATATCATTCTTGACACTATAGATTTTCTCCCAAAGGCGGGAATGAATCTCTTTATGATGCAGTTTCTTAATCCCAAGCACTTTTACAACGCCTATTATTCCCGATGGCATAATACGGTTCGTCCTGTAGAGCGCATCGATTCCGAGATCGTATCACAGTGGAAGGCAGAGGCAGAGACGGAGATGTCGAAGCGCGGCATACAGTTCCACGATATCGGCCACGGATGGACGGCGGCACCCTTTGGTCTTGATATTAGCGGCGGCTGGGCTCCAATGGACGACAGCCTCGTTCCCGAGGGAGCGCGAAAATATCTGGCAGTGATTAACGGCGAAAAAAAGCTCTTCAGCAGCCGCCCGATAAACACTCAGTTCTGTATGTCAAACCCCGAGGCGAGACGTATCGTTGCAGAGTATATTGCGGACTATGCCGAAAAGCACCAAAACGTAGATTATATCCACGTCTGGCTGGCAGATGCCAAGAATAATCATTGCGAGTGTGACAAGTGTGTCAAAAAGAGCGTGTCGGACTGGTACGTTATTTTGCTTAACGAGCTTGACAGTGTGCTCGCGGCAAGAAGGCTTGACACTCGCATCGTGTTTATCGCTTATACCGAAACAACGTGGGCACCCGATAGCGAGAGGATCAAAAACCTCGATCGTTTCACCTTGATGCTGGCTCCTATCACAAGGTCCTATACCCGTTCTTTGGACGAATCGGCAAAAATAGAGCTTGATCCCTTTGCGCGCAACAATATTCGTATGCCGCAGGATCTTGACACCTATCTTGCCTACTTTGAAGAATGGAAAAAGAAGTGGAAAGGGTCCAACGTCTGCTTTGAGTACCATTTTTGGAAGCATCAGTATTATGATCCGTCGGCATTTGAGCTGTCCCGACGTATTTTTGAGGATATTGAGGCTTACAGGGCGAAAAATATTGATGGCATTATCGCCTGCGGAAGCCAAAGATCCTATTTCCCCAACGGACTTGCGTATTATGTTTTCGCCAGAAAGCAATTTGATCTGTCACTGACGCTTGAAGAGATCACAGAGGATTATTTTGCTCACGCTTACGGCGATGATTGGAAATACGTATGGGAACAGCTCGACAGGGTAATGGATGCGTTTGGCTTTGCTTATCTTGAGGGCGAGGAAAGCGAGGATGAGACTATATCCCCTTATTTCAGTCCGATGAGAGCCGAGAAGCTTGATATGGTTTCCGAGATCACTGCTTCTATAAGGACTTTTATAGCTGAACACAAGGATAGTGCCGACCGAATTCAAACAGAGTCGTTGAGAGTTCTTTCTGAATTTGCCGACTACATAGATCTGCTTTCAGCCGTCTTGGCGATCAAGGCAAGGGGGGAGAGCGGATACTCCGAGTCCTTTGAAAGATTGAAAAAGCACATGAGCGAGCGAGAAATATATATTGAAAAATATTACGATCATTATTTCGCGATGGAGTTTATTTTGAGAATACTCAATGCTAAGGGAAAGACGTTTTCCTTTACTTAATACAGATATTGATCGGACAGGCGGTTATATTTTTTGGACAAGTGCTTGAAAATACAGCCATTGGCTGATATAATTGAATTGAAAATATTTATGAATAAGGAGAATTATTATGGATTTCTTATCAACAGTTAAGGGCTCTGCCCTCGAAGGATTTTACCCCGCAGGTTGGGATTTTGCAAAGATCGACGCGTGCGTAGGCGCACCCGAAACAGTATGCGACCCTCAGGATTTCTGGAATCCCGAGTTCACTCCCATCAAGTGCGGCAATCTTAATGAATTTGAGACCTATATGGGTCACGAGATCGCCCTCAAGATCAAGGCGGCAAAGGACAAGGGACAGAAGATCGCTTTCATTCTCCCCGTAGGCCCTATGGGTATGTATAAGTGGGTTGTTTACTTCCTTAAGGCTTGGAATATCTCCTGCGAGCACGTTTACACCTTCAATATGGACGAGTGGGCAGACGGCGAGGGCAACACTCTCTCCTCCGACAACCCCGGCTCATTCCAGTATGCTATGGAGCAGGCACTCTTCAATCCTCTTGGCGAGCTGACCGTTCCCGCAGACCAGAGAAACTTTGCGACAAAGGCCAATCTTCCTACATACCCCGGCAAGATCGCCGCTCTCAAGGCAGAGGGCGCGGAGCTTGTGTTGGTTTACGGTATCGGAAGAATGTGCCACATCGCTTTCTGGGAGCCCACCTTTGCGGCAGATTACGAGACTGCGGCTGAATGGGAAAAGGCACCCTACCGTATCGGCGCGAAGATCCATCCCCTCACCGTTGAGCAGAACGCTCTGACCAGCTTCAAGTCGAGAACAACGTTGGTTCCTTGCAGAGCCAACACCATAGGCCCCGGCATCTTCCTTCAGGCAGATTACGCTATCGGTGGTGCTGACGGTACTCTCGGCAGAGGAATGCAGTGGCAGGGACTTTCCCTCTGGATGACCCTCCGTCACGGCAAGACTCCTTGGATTACCAGCTCCTACATTCCCACCCTCAAGGGTAAGCTCTTCTTCCTTGACGAGCTTGCAGGTCCCCTTGTTGCGGAGTGCAACTAATATGACCGAAAAACACGGTATCGCCGTGGCGGGAACTATTCTCGTTGACAAGCTCAATGAGATTTCAGCTTACCCCGCCTCGGGCGAATTAACTAAAATTTTGTCGGTGTCCCGCGCCGTTGGCGGAGCTGTTCCCAACGTGGGCATCGATATCAAGCGAGTTGATCCAACAATTCCCGTAAAAGCCGTCGGAAAGATCGGAAATGACGGCGAGGGCGACTTTTTGGTGAACACTCTTGAAGAAAACGGCGTTGACACCACGCTTATGGTGCGCGGAGAGCTGCCCACCAGCTTCACCGACGTTATGAGCATCGTCGGTGGGCAGAGAACCTTCTTCACCTTCCCCGGAGCTTGTGCCGATTTCGGCTATGACGACGTTGATTTTGAGAATCTCAACGTAAAGATGCTCCATCTCGGCTACTTTCTGCTTCTTGACAAGGTAGACAATGGCGACGGCGAGAAAATTCTCAAAAAAGCTCAGGAAATGGGCATAAAGACCTCCATTGACCTGGTCAGCGAGAACAGCGACCGATATCATATCGTCAAAAGCTGCCTCAAATACACCGATAACGTGATAATCAACGAACTTGAAGCCGGAATGATCGCAGGGATTGAGCCCTGCCGCGAAAATCTCGAAAAAATCGCTCGCGCTATCAAGGAAATGGGTGTTTCCGAACGAGTTATCATCCACATGCCCGAGACCGGTGTTTGCTTGTCGGATAACGGCTTTTTTGAGCTGCCATCATGGGAATTACCCAAGGGATTCATCAAGGGCAAGACAGGTGCCGGCGATGCTTTTTGCGCAGGCGCGCTTATCGGTATCTACCGCGGACTTGACGAGATGGGAATACTTACTCTTGCATCCAAGGCGGCAACCGCTTCTCTTGCATCCCCCGATTCAATCGGCGGCATGGTAAGTGAAGCAGAGATCGACAAACTTCTCAAAGAAATGAATATTAAATTTTAATTAAATTAAGGAACAAAAATATGCTTGTAACTTTAAATGACGTATTAAAAAAAGCCCAGGAGGGCAAATATGCGGTCGGTCTTTTCAACACCACCGACAGCGACATGCTTCAGGCGGTTATTGAGGCGGCGGAGGAGATGAATTCTCCCGTTGTTATCGGTACTGCCGAGGTACTTCTTCCTTTCGGTGAGCTTCAGCTTATCGCTCCCTCGGTTATTGCGGCGGCAAAGAGAGCAAAGGTGCCGGTTGTTGTTCACTACGATCACGGTCTGACCTTTGACAGATGCATCGAGGCGCTCAAGCTGGGCTTCTCCTCCATTATGTTCGACGGCTCGGCAGGTGATTACGAGACCAATATTGCCGAGACTCGCGAGATCGTTAAGATCGCTCACTCCTTCGGTGCTTCCGTTGAGGGCGAGATCGGTCACGTAGGTCTTGCCAGCGAGGGATATGAGGATCTCACCGACATGTACACCACCCCCGAGGAGGCGAAGGCATACATCGACGCTACCGGCGTTGACGCTCTTGCAATCGCTATCGGCTCGGCTCACGGTGTATACAAGAAGAAGCCCATGCTTAACATTGAGCGACTCAAGGAGATTCGCGCGGCAGTTGATACTCCTCTCGTTCTTCACGGCGGTAGCGGACTTTCCGACGACGATTTCCGCAACACCATCCGCGAGGGAATTGCAAAGGTCAATATCTTCACCGACCTCTGCCTGGCAGGTGACAGAGCGACCACCGACGGCAACGCTCAGGGTATCGGCTACCTTGCTACCCGCAACCTTAAGGTTGAATACATCAAGGCAGCAGTAAAAGAAAAAATCCGCCTCTTCGGTTCGGAGAATAAGGCGTAAGGGAATAATGCAGGGAGGGGAGGAAACCATTTTTTGAAAAAATAGGTTCCCTCCCCCTGCACCCCCCTCCCTCCAAAAAAGCTTTTGAAAAAGGGGATTAGATTATATTTAGAGTTTATCTTTCTTAGGGAAAACAAATAGGTCATTCGGCGGGCGGTTCAATTTGTAAAAGCTCCGCCGCCCTATTTACTTTTTGCCGTTTTTATGGTATAATACAAATAATAGATAAACTTAAATTTGACGAGGGTGTGAATGATGAAAACATTATTCATGATTGGCGGCACGATGGGAGTGGGCAAAACAACCGTGTGCCAACAGCTCAAACAGGATTTACCGAATAGTGTATTTCTTGACGGAGATTGGTGTTGGGATGCAAATCCGTTCCAAGTAACCGATGAAACAAAAGCAATGGTGACAAATAATATTTGTTACTTACTCAATAATTTTCTGAAATGTTCTGCATATGAGAATATTATTTTTTGTTGGGTGATGCATGAGCAGAGTATTATCGATTCCATACTTGAAAAGCTGGATACACAGAACTGTGAGGTAAAATGCATCTCGCTTGTAGCGGATGAAAAGACTCTGTGTGAAAGATTATCAATGGATGTAAAAAGAGGTATTCGCTCTGAAGATGTAATTGAGAGAAGCATAGCAAGAATACCGATGTATCAAGCATTGGGTACCATTAAAATTGATACAAACGCAAAATCTGTGGCTATGATTGCCAATAGATAAAGCAGTTGTAATACCGTCAAATTCCAATTTGTCGAGTAGAATAGTCTTGAACGTTGGTTTGATTTTGGTGCAAATTTGGTGCAACACTTTATGCGACGATACTTACGATATCATACGGTGTTCTTAAATCTCAAAGATATTTCTTTTGTTCGTTGTATGAAAATTCGGGTATTGACATTTTTTCCCTTTTAATATATACTAAAATTGTATCCACAAATAAAT
>JAZKYL010000115.1:0-37743 GCA_045612105.1 Eubacteriales bacterium | reverse complement strand
GGAGCCAAAAAGCTTCCCCAAAAATTAATTGGAAGTGTACCCATTTCATGCTATAAAACCGTGAGGATTTCAGTCTAACCCTCACTGCTATCGTGTTGCGAGCAAGTATCAAATTGCTTGTAAATAAAGAGTTTATAATGCATTAGAAACACGATAGAAGATAAACTCAGATTAAAATATCCACGGTTTCAAAAGACTTTATTGGTGAAATTTTATCCTTTTTCAGTGAAGTTTTTTGACACACTTTTTTCCAAAAAAGTGTGCCGCCGGAGGCACGCATCTCCCCTATAAATTGCAATTTATATAAATAGGGCTGCCCGAAGGCAGCCCTAAAATATTAATTTGTTGCAGAGGAAACCGTCACACCGTTGATGGAGGTAAAGATGCAGATCTCTTCGGTGCTTCCTTCAGGAATTGCCGCGATAAACACGTCAACGGTCTGTCCTGCGTAAGCCGAAAGGTCGATGGTGATAGTATACTGACCCTTTGCGCCGTCCGCTTCTGTGAAGGTGTAGGCTCCGCCCATCTGTCCCGATGCCGCGCTCAAAACCGTAGAACCGGATTGACTTGCATTTGCCACACATTCATACCAATTCTTTCCGTCAACGCTCCACATATACTTAGATATGCCACCTTGAACGAGGCACCAACCGCCAACTGTGAGTTTTGTTCCGATGGTCAAGTTAAGATTCTTTTCGGTGATACCCTTGTTGGAAACACTGTTATAAGCATATTTTTTTCCGCTAGCGTCATTGCTGCTTCCGTTTATCGAGTCAACGTGGAAGCAGAAATACCTTTCCGCGAGAGTATATTCTGAAGTAGGATCAAGGTATCTATATGGGTTGTTGATCACGGTGTAAGGCTTGCTTACACTGTTGGACTCGGAGAGCTGAATGCTTCCCATATCCTTGCAGCAGTTCTTGATAGTACCCAGGCTGTTGTCCATACCAACGTAAGCTACGTCAATATAGGTGCCCTCGGAATATTTCTGGGCGAAGAGGCAAAGACGGAGGAATCTCGCGTAATATTTACCGTCAGTGGGGTCTGGAAGGAACTCGTTGGTAGAAGCTCTCTCTGCCTCGTATTTCTTAAGGTTGATGACAAGCAAATGCCATTTTCCGTCGGAGATCAGAGTAGCAGAGGAATAGAAGCAGTTGTTTACCGAAGCGTTCGTACCCTCCTGGGTGCTTATAAACATATTAAAGGTCGCAACCTTCGAGGGATTGTCAGAAGGCAAACGGTATTTGAGAATAAGATATTTACCGGTCTCTGCCGTGTTATTGTTGAATACGTTGAAGAATCCCGAGCTTGCGGTGGGATCGCAGGTGAATCTGGTAGCACCCTCATTCTCAAGATATTCGATCTTGGAAAAGCCGGTGGTAGCCGAAGAAGAGCTTTGAGCCACGTTGTAAAGCTCCTCTCCCTTAACTAAAAGATTAAGCTCGGTTTCAATGACAGCGTCGTCGGTGTCCTCGCCCTCGGTAGTCTCGTTTTCGGATTCCTCGGGAACGGTAACGTTGTTGAACATGGTAAATACACAGATCTCGTCCGTGCTATTTCCGGGAATAGCCGCAATACGAACGTTGACCGTCTGTCCCGCATAGTCGGAAAGATCGATGACCAGAGAGCTTCCTCCCGAGATATTACCGCCAACCGCGTCTTCTTCGGTAAAGGTGTATCCGGTAGCGGTAGTATTCGAGGCATTAATTACCGACGGACCACAGTTTCCTGCTTTGTTACTGCTCAAGAAGGAGCAATCATACCATTCCTTACCGTCAATCGACCACAGATACTTGGAAACACCGGTCTCAACCATAGTCCAACCGCTAACAGTTATTTTGCCGCTAGTGAGAGTTAATGCCTCGCCGTCAACCTCGTGCATACCTGCACTTGTGCTGTTGAAGGCATTCTTGACACCGTTGATGAAGTCAACGTGGAATACGAAAGCGTTCTGAGATGCCGAATATTTGGACGCGGGATCGATATAAGAGTTTACAATGTCAGTATTAGTGATTTCGGGCCAGTTCTTGAATTCTTTGTCAGCAACGATCTTGAAGGTTCTTTCAGCTCCGTTGTCCATTTTTGCAACGAAGGAGTAAGAGAAGGTGCCGTCACCGTCATAGCTTATGCCGTAACCGTCGTATTTCTGACTGGTTTCCTGGTTGTAGGAGTAATAAGCGGATGCAACCTTGTAGTCTATCCACTTGCCGTCAATAAGCTCGTAGATCTTGGGCGCGGTCATAAGGTCGAAGCCGTAAATTCTTACCGCGCAATTTTCGTGACCGCCGGAGAGGGTAAATTCAGCGCTCTTTCCGTTGGTGGTCCTAAGCATGGGAACGTAAACGGTCTCTATTACCTCGCAATCGGCAATAGCCTCAGCCTTGAGAGGATCAAGGATCGAATTCTGTCTCACGTCGCGAACGTTCTGGTCAGCCGCAAGGCCGTTAGAACCGTCGTAAATGGTTTCCTGAGAGCCCCAGGGAAGGAGAATGCAGTTTATGGTGATTTTGTCGCCCTTTTTGAGAGTGATCTCTTCGTAATCAAGGGAGATCGAAAGAGTTCCACCAAGGTCTGCAAGCACGAAATTGGGAGTTACCTTTTCACCGCCGATGATAAACTCGGAATTAGCAACGAGGAACGCAAGATTGACGTAACCCGATTTGTTTGCTCGATCGTCGGTCATCTTCATATAGGAGAAATAGGGAGCGTTCTGACCAAGAGTGTAGTAGACCGCCTCGTCGCCTGCCATCTTGGCATCCACGACTTGTGACTCGTTGTTCTCGTCAAGGTAGCCCACCAGAGTATAAACGCCCTTGGGGTCGTTGGGTCTTACCGAATAGAATGAGAAGTCCTTTGCGAAATCCTTGAAGGAAACGTCCTCGAGAACCTCGTAATTCATTTCGTAGTAGGTTCTGTTCTCGTCCTCCTGCGGCATCTCCATGTGATTGTAGGTGATCTTGATCTTGCCGTCATCGGAGAGATAATCCATGGTAACGTCAGCGTATGTAGGACCGTAGGAACCAACCACGTTCTTGGTGCTTTCGCTGGTAACGTAGTTGCCCTCTGCGTCGGTGTAAACGAGGAAGTGGTGTGTACCGCCACTGTTTCTCTGAGCACCGGCGAAGGGAGGCGCGCTCATAGCTCTGAAGTCGGGGAGAGTATTGAGGTTTCTCGACTTTCTCGTAGCGTACCAGGGAACTATACAGTTGGTCTCGGTAGTAGCTGTGGAAAGATGGAAATAGGGAGCGTAGAACTGGATCCAGGATACCTGCTTTACGGGGAAATTACCCCAGTTTCTGTAAACGTTGACGATGTTGTATCTGTAAAGAACACCCTTTTCAATAACCAAAGGCGCGATAGCCTCGCTGTATACAGGGTCGTCAATATTGTAAAGATTTCGCTCACCCGATGCCTCGCTGAAGTTCTTACCGACCTGGAGAGGAATAGGAAGCAAAAAGTCCTTTTCGTTAAGTATCGCACTCCACTCAACGACGGTGGAGTCGCCGGTAGCCGCCATAACGTAGATCTTTCTGTCTATCTCATCACCTCTTATGGAGAAGCGGACGTTGGGATAGTCGTTGGGGCCGGAGTTTTTGTGGCTGTAGGTAAAGGTGTAAAGACCGCGAAGGCTGTCGTAGCCCAAGAATGCTCCGTCACGGGATTCGCCCTCGCTGACCTTTGCGTTCAAGGGATTTCGCTCGCAGAATGCCTCGTAGAGAAATTCGTTGAAATTGTGATTTTCGTCGGTATAGATGCGCTGACCTATATAGAAGTCGTTCGCATTGTTTGTGCCTTCAAGAGAGGGAGAGATCTTGCCGCCCTCGGGAGTACCTACTTGCTCAATGACGTAAACTCCGTCTGTGAGGGTAGCTCTGATAGAGCCGCCTTTGCCGTCGTAAGGAAGGATGTAGCCGAAGATACCAACGCCCTTAATATCAAACGCCAGATATTCCACAGTTGCCCAATCAACGTCGTCAAGGCTTGTGTGAAGCTCTTCGCACTTGTCCTTAACAATAAGCTTTGCAACAGTGTCGGCACTAATCTCGGTAAGCATACCGATCTCCGCGATATTTGCGGTCTCGTTTACCGCGCTGACCTGTAAAGTATGGTGAAGCTTGTCGGAATAAGCGGTAAAGGAGCGTGCAATGCTGAGACTTGCGGGCAGACTTTCTATGTTTTCAGCAGTTAAAAGATTCATCTCCTTGATCGTGTAGGAGGATCCCGCGATATCGGTAGCACCGTCCATATCAAGTCTTATTCCCTTGATCCTGCCGTTGTATCTCTCAATATTGAAGAGAGGAATGGTGTAGGTGTGGTATTCGCCATCGGAATTGACAGAGAACTGATATTTCTGTTTGTCGTTGAATCCCGATTCCGATCCGGTAATTATGTAGAGCTGACCGTAATGAACGGTAGCGTCAGCCTTAAGAGTGATCTCAAGGAAGTGGGGATCTCCCTTGTGCGCTCCGTCACCGATGACAATATAAGGGTCGCTGGCGGAAAGGATATTTACGCAAAGCTCGCCGTTTTCATTAACCGAGCTTTCGGTGTTGTTATGCTTTGAGCAGCCCTTGGCAATATCAATAGCCTTCTTTTCAGCTATCTTCACGCTGTTGAGAAAATCCTGCTCCTCGTATCTCGCCTCGTAGAAGTAATATCCAAGTCTGAAAAGATTGGAAGTAACCGCGGCATTGGTTGTTGATGCGAAATACGTATTTCCGTCGGTCATACGGACGAAAATATCCATAGTATTCTCAACGTAGGACGCACCCTTTTTGTTGGTCAGCGAGGTAACCTTCTTGTTTCCGGTCTCGGATAAACCGTATGTGAGCTTCATTTCCTTGTTTTCAAGGATAGCAGACTCACGCTTGTAGTTGGGATAATAATAGTTGACTCCGTTAAGTATACTTTGAGCATATTCAATAGAGGGAGCGTTTTCTATGCCTTCGAGAAGAGAGGTCTCGATCTCGGTCACGATCACGGGCTCGGTCTCTGTTGCGGTTTCCGTTACATACTCTGTAATAGTTTCTGTTATAGTCTCGGTTATGTTTTCACTCACAGTTTCTGTTATAGTTTCGGTTACGGATGCAGACTCGCTCGCGGTTTCCGTTACAATTTCTGTTACAGTATCGCTCATAGACTCGGTTACAGAATCAGATGGAGACTCAATAACAGACTCGACCGCAGATTCGGTAGTAGGATCTTCTTCGGTCTTGTTATCAGTGCCCGGCGCGAGCTCTGTTTTGCTTTCGACCTCAGGATCGGACTCGGTTGACGTATCCGACACCGTCTCTGAAACGGACTCGGTAATCTGAGCCGATGCTTCGGTCGTTTCCTTCTCTTTGGGTGATGTAGAGGTTTCTGTGGTCTTATCGCCGCCACCGCAGGATGCCATTAGGGGAAGCATCATTGCTATGATTAAAATAGCGCACAGAATAGAATAGATTTTTCTCATAATTAAACCCTTTCTTACAATAAAAATTAATTATTTTTGGAGAAACTATTATATATATATTTATTGTATCATAACTGACACAATTTTCTATGGATTATCTTATTGTAATTGCAAAAAAATAGCACAATCTTATACGTTTTTGGGATCCATATTCATATTATCAGTTATTAAAATCACAAAGAATTTTGAAAAGTGCCTCGTCATAGGTGACAAATATCGAGTATTCCTCTCCGTCAAGATATGCCCGGACTTCAATATAGCGGCTTGCAGCAAACTCTGTGTTGTAGGTAAATCGCCGTGTATTTTTTCGCTCGGCAGATATTGCCTTTTTGTTTTTTGGATCGACTATGCGAACCTTTGTTACGTCATCCATTCCGAAGTGACAGACCTTAATATCTCGGTTGTTCTTTTTCTCGGTTATGATAAAATCAAATTTTTCGTCAAAATCGGCATCCTCATTCGAAAATTTACTACTTTGGGTTACCGAGAAGGTGTATTCGCGAAGGAGGTAAGCCGTGGCAATATAAATTGAGATTCCTATAAGAATAACTCCCGATAATTGAATGACAGACGTGAAGAATTCAGTAATATTCCCGGCAAGAATAAAAAGTGCGGCACCGCAAAGCAAGCACAACAGGCTTGTTATCTTTCCTGCGGTATTTTTCGGTTTTGCGGTTTTTTTGTAGAGATACATATACTATTTCCTTTCGTTTTTGGCAAGCGCAAAAGCCATCCTGATAAGTTTATCTTTTTCGTTAAGCGAGGGGTCTTCGATCACCGAAAGCAAAAGCGAAGACATGATCGCGCCAAGCTTCTTCGGTTCAATTCCGACAGATAGCAGATCGTTGCCGCCGACCTTGAGATCACGAATGGCAACGCAGGGATTATTCTTCGTTTCCTTCGCGATATTTGCTGCCAGATTTATGTCGTTTCGCAAAAGAGCGGCATCCTCGGCAAGCTCTCCGTATCTTGAAAGCATAAGACGTGCGCAAGCTTCAAAATTAGCATATTTTGATACTGCTTCACGGTAAAGCGTGTCGTCGCAAAGATCTTTTGTCTGCTTCACGACCTCACCGGAAAGCTTCATACACGAAAGATTCGGTACACCTTCGAAAATTGCCGCCAAACGGGTAGAAAATCTCTTTGGAAGACTGCTCAAAACGACTCTTGGCCCAACGATTTCAGGATGAATGTATTTAGTAAGCCCCATCTCGATCAAAAGGGAAATGCCCCTGTCGGCAAAAGGAGAGAGCAGAATTTTTTGAAGCTCCACGCTCTTCCTCTCCGCCGAAATATCGGCAAGTCTGCTGCCAAGCCTCATTGCCGCGGCTTTTGTCTCGCCCTCTATATCAAAATCAAGAACCGTAGCGAACCTTACCGCTCGAAGAATTCGCAAAGCGTCTTCGGTAAATCTTTTTTCGGGATCTCCAACCGCGCGAATGATCTTGTCTTCAATATCCTTACGTCCGCCAAAAACATCAACGATCTCACCACAGCTTGATAAGGGATCTCCCGCCATAGCGTTGACAGTAAAATCGCGTCGGCGCAGATCCTCGGCAATGTCCGAGGTGAAAGTGACCTTGTCGGGATGACGGGAGTCGGTATAGCTTCCGTCGATACGGAATGTGGTGCATTCGAATATTTCACCGTCAAGTAAGACCGATACCGTACCGTGTTTAAGCCCCGTAGGAATGGTGTGTATACCCGCTGTGTCAAAAATTTCAAGCATTTTTTCGGGAGAGCAGTCTGTGGTCATATCCCAATCATTTGGAACTCTTCCCATAATAACGTCGCGAATACATCCGCCCACAGCAAATGCTTTGTATCGGTTTTTGCTGAGAATTTCGGCTATTTTTATCACTTGCTCGGGATATATTGGGTTCATACCTTTAGCTCTCCTTTCGTTAGATCAATAAAATAATTATAACCAAAATTGTCAAAAAAGTCAATACGTTAACATATTTTAATATATGAGTTTACTAATATTTTCCACACTTTCTATTAAATAATGTAAAAATATAGATTTGTTCATAATTAAATGTTATAATGATTTTGTGTAAAGTCACCTATTTTGATATCGACTTTACATCATTGGGTTACGTTAACAATTATTAAATCAAAAATGGAGGCAAAACAATGAGATCCAAAAACAGATTGTTAGCAAGCGTTCTCTGCTTACTTATGGTTGTTTTTTGTGCAATTGGCTTGGCTTCCTGCGATTCCGAGAAAGAGTGTTCTCATCGCTGGGGCGAATGGTCGGCAAAAACAAATGCAACCTGTACCGAAGCAGGTGTTCAGAAACGCGTATGTACCGATTGTGGCATATCGGAAACTACCGCTATTGCTGCGCTCGGACACGATTGGAATGAGGCGACTTGTTCTACTCCCAAAACCTGTAGCAGATGTTCTGTTACCGAGGGTGGGGCAAAGGCGCACTCCTACACACAAGAAACAGTTAAAGACGAGGCACTTAAGTCCGCCGCAACCTGCACAAGTGCGGCAGTATATTATAAGTCCTGCGCCTGCGGAGCGATCAGCGAGACCGAAACCTTTACCTACGGCGATCCTGTAGCGCATAGCTACATAGTAGAAGATGTTAAAGACGATGCGATCAAGTCGATTGCGGATTGTATGAGCCCTGCGGTATACTATAAATCCTGTGAATGCGGTGCCGTAAGCGATAATGATACCGAGATCTTTACGGTCGGTACCACTACAGAGCATAGCTATACCGTTGAATCAGTTAAGGGTGAGGCTTTGAAGTCTGCCGCAACCTGCACAAGCGCGGCAGTATACTATAAGTCCTGCGTATGCGGTAAGGTCAGCGAAAATGATTCCGAGATCTTTACCGTCGGATCCGAGCTCGGTCATTCCTATAAAAAGGATTCTTCCACTCCCGCTACTTGTGAATCCCCTGCGACAGAGACCTACGTTTGCTCAAAATGCGATGATTCCTACGTTGAGAATGTCGGTGATGCTTTAACGCACGATATCAGCGGAGTAAAGGCTACCGAAAGAAATCTCGAGGGCTGTGAGTACGTTTTGGTATACGTATGTAAGAGAGAAGTCTGCGGTAAAGAGGTTGAAGGCGATAAGATCTCCAAGCATACCTACGTTGCAACGGTTACCAAAGACGCTACCTGTAAAGAAAACGGCGAAAAGACACTGGTATGCTCCTGCGGCGACACCAAGACCGAACCTATAGCTAAGGATTCAACGGGTCACGCTTGGAGTAAGGGAGCAGCGGGCACTGACGGTAAGAGAACCGACACCTGCTCCGGCTGTGGCGAAACCAGAGTCGTTACCGTATCGAATACCAATACAAGTGCGGCTACCAATGCAAATAATCTCAAGGATACCGAGATCGAGCTTAAGGTCGATGCCGATACCAATGCAAACATCAAGCTTGATGACGGTGTCATCAATTCTATAGGTAATAAGGATATTACCGTTTCCGCCGACAAACTGTCCGATGCTGATAAAGCAAATCTGAATATTGATGAGGATAAGCTGGCTCAGGTCGGAAATAATCCTATATTTAACTTTACTATCAACGACGGCACAGAGAATATCTCGCAGTTTGGCGCGGATAACTATGTTACCATTACCCTTCCTTATACCCCCGAGGAAGGAGAAGACGTTGACAGTATCGCTGTATGGTTTATTAACGAAGACGGCGAGCTTGAGTCTATCAAGGCAACCTATAATAACGGTTACGTAACCTTTAAGACTAATCACTTCTCTTACTATACCGTAACGAGACTTACTCCCGAGGAAAGATGTGCGCTGTATGGCTGTAGCTTCGTAGAGTACGTTGAAAACGGAAGCTGTACAACGGATGCGTACGTATTAAAGGTATGTGTTCGTTGTCATAAGACCGAGAAGACGATCACTGCTGAGGCAAAGGGTCATAACTATAACGGGGAAACCGAGGCGGCTACTTGTACCAAGAACGGTTTCGTTGTCTATACCTGTGTAGGTTGCGGACATTCTTACAGAATAAGACTGAATGCAACCGGACATTCCTGGAGCGTTGAAGACTCCGCAGGATCGACCTGCGCGGCAAATGGTTATACAAAGTACGGATGCGATAATTGTGACGCAGAGTATACCGAGATATACGATAAGCTGCCTCATGAATATATCGTTACCGTAGTAAATGCTACTTGCGAGACCAACGGATATACTCTTAATGATTGTAAGAATTGTGACCATGGCTATACGGAAGCATACGTTCCCGCTTTCGGTCATAATTATGAGACTCCTACGTGGGCATGGACAGAGGATCATAGCTCCGCAACCCTTACCTTTACCTGTGCGAATGATAAGGCACACGAAATAGTAATAGATGCCGATATCAATGTCACTACCGAGAACAGCCCTTGCTCCGACTACGTTAAGAGCACCTATACCGCGACTGCTTCTTATGAAGGAATAGCGTATACCGACGAAAAAACAGTAGAGTCAGGCACACCAGGACATAAGTTCTCTACCGAATGGAAATCCGATAAGAATGAGCACTGGCATGAGTGCGTTTGCGGCGAAAAGGCAGACGTAAGTGATCATATCTTTGAAAATGAAACTGTAACCAAGGAGCCTACTTGCTCCAAGGACGGCGAGAGCATTGCTTATTGTGTATGTGGCGAGAGTCACGTATCTGTAGTGCCCGCAACCAAGGACCATAAGTTCTCCGCCGAATGGAAATCCGATAAGAATGAGCACTGGCATGAGTGCGCATGCGGTGAAAAGGGAGACGTAAGCAGACATAGCTTTAAGAATGAGACCGTGACTAAGGAGCCCACTTGCTCTGAGACCGGTGAAAGCATTTCTTATTGCGAGTGCGGCGAGAGCCACGTATCTGTAGTACCCGCGACAAGAGAGCATAACTATAGGAATGGCGTCTGCACAGATTGCGGTGCCAAGAGCGGTGATAATTATTATCTCAACCTTGTAAACTCCTGGAAGGATATAGACGGATTCGTTATTAAGATCCGCGACTTCTCTTATGAAGTTAAGGAAAAGGATAGTACACTTCTCGATAAGCTCAAGCTTATAGGAAGCATTAAGCAGGTCGATATCGCAGAGCTCGCGCTCTATATTAACGATGGCGAGATCAGCGGAGCGGCTATCGGAAGCATTGAGATATTTAACGGTCCCATTGCAGATGCTCTCGCGGTCTATGAGCTCCGTGCAGTAATTGAAGACGGATATATTTATATCGCGTTGGATTACGGAAAGAACGTAGCGGATAAGAGCTACAATATAAAGATGTCGGTAGAGGAAGCCCTTGGCGAGTATTTCGATGACGATATTGCACTTGTGTATGATTTCATCATTGATGCCGTAATTCCTACGATCGATGATATCCTTGCGATAGATTCTCAGAAGACCGATGATGTGCTTTCGGACGTCTTCAATATGATCTTTACGTTTGAAATGCAGGAAGACGGCTCTTACGTAGCAAATCTTGATTACGATAAGCTTCGCATTTTGAATGATAATCTCGCAAATAAGCCGATCGCCGAGGTTGTTGACATTTATTTCGGAGAAGGTACGTTCGATTCTCTCGCAGACTTCATATACGAGATACTTGATCTTAAGATTTCCGAAATTCCCGAATATCTTGACGAAAAGGGATTGAATTCTGAAAGCATTATCGCAAGAATCAATGATTTTGCCGCGAAATCAGGAGCTCCCTACGACTTTGATATTAATGAAGTAATAAATGATGAGGAGTATGCTGATACAACTATCGGAATGCTTCTGTTCGAAACCGAGGATGATTCCTATATTGATAAATTTGAGGAAAATGTCATAGATCCTCTTCGTGAAGAAACTCTTTACGAAATGGCAGCCGGTGATGATGCCGCAAACGTCAAGGATGGAATTGACGAGATCATTGATATAATATGCAATAATGTCACAGTATCCTTTACCACCGACGAGCTGGGTATGCTCACTTCTATCAACGTAGACGTTGATAACCTTACCCGTGAGTACGATGACGGTTCAGCATATCTTAACTTCAGGCTTGAGCTTCTTGTAAATGAAACCATCGACGTAACCTGGTCTGATATTATTGGCAGCATTGAAGAGGGCATAGTTCTTCCTCCCGAGGATATGCTTGACGACACCTTCAACGTATATTTCGATATTTATAGCGGTTACGTAACCTATAAGGGCGAAGAATACAGATATTCTTACGGATACGAGGTAAGTGCTACCAAGGCACTTTACGATAATATGACCGGTATTATGTTCTATCCCAACTGCAACGATTGGATAGAATATAACGCGATCTACGCAACGAGGAATTACAGATTTACCATTGCTTCGATCAATGTTGACGGTAAGACCGTTACCTTGCTCATAGACCAGTACAGCGACGATGTCGTTGAGCTTGTTGTGACCGAAACTGGCTTCACTGCGATATTTGATGACGGTACCGAAAAGGACATCGTCTTCGATATGTCAAACGTAAGCTATGAGGAGATCGCCAAAGTCTATACCGATATTTATTTCGCGGTATTCGAGGATCCCGAGGGAAGACTTGAAAGCTTAGGAAAAGATTTGACCTACTTCTATAACCCCAAGCTTCAGGAATACTCCGAAGTCAGCCTCCACGAGCTTGTAGAAGAGTATGAGATCCACGGCACTTCTTGTGAAGACGGTGGCTGTACGATCACCACAAGCTGTAAGAATTGCGATTATTACGAAAAGCGTACCAGATATTGGTGCGATTACGAATATGGCGTAGAGATCGACCTTTCGCAGTACGGCGCCTGCGGTGGAACGGTTAGTGTCGATCAATGCGTGATCTGCGGTAACGTTTCTTATATCGGCAATATAGATACGAACTGTAAGATGTACGAAAGCGATGAAAAGATCCTTGACGATAACGGAAATGTTGTGGGTTATAAATATACTTCCACCTGTGTCAATTGCGGTCTTACTTACGTTGATCAGAATTGGGTAGAATACGATACCCTCTGCACGTACAAAGAATATAACGGCAGATATATCTACGTCGGAGAAAAGTGCATAATAGCATACGAGGACGAATGGTATTCAGAAAACCATCAGTTTGAATATACCTATGAGCTTGACGGAGCTACCTGCGACGAAGGCTACAATGTAATAAGAGTTTGTTCTGTCTGCGGAGAAACCCATGAATACCGTGATTCCGGACATAGGCAAGAGGAAAGAGAGATCTCTCTGAGCGAGCTCGGACTCTGCGGCGGCTACATTTATGAATATTTCTGTCCCATTTGCGATGTTGTACAGGATAGTCATATTAACGATTGGTGCAACTGGGAGTACGTAGGCGATAACGAAGAAGGATTTTCGATATATAATTGCTGCGATTGCGGTGCTACCAAGCTTGAATATTACAACAATGGCGAAAAGGACGAGAATTGTCAGTATCTGCATACAGAGGTCAGCATTTATTATTTGAAGGATCAGGAAATTTACAGATATGAGTATTCCTATTTGGAAGAAAGCCATAATTATCAGTATACCTATAAGCTTGAAGGCTCTACCTGTAACGAAGGCTATTATGTAACAAGATATTGCCCCGACTGCGGACAGACCAATGAATATCATGGCAAGGGACACAGAGAAGAGTATCGAGAGCTCTATTTCGACCAGTTCGGACTTTGCGGCGGATATGTTTCGGAAAGATACTGTCCTGTCTGTGAAACCGTAATGTATTCCTATATCAGAGATTGGGACTGCGATTGGTACTTCGTAGAAACCAATGACGAAGGATATTCGGTATATGAGTGCGAGAGATGCGGAGCTACTAAGCTTTCTGCTTCCTATGATGGCGAAAAGGATGAAAATTGTGAGTACCTGCATACAGAAATTCGCGTATATATCATAGATGGCGAAGAAGTTTACAGATATGAGCACTCTTCTATCGACGATGCTCACAACTACGAGTATTCTTACGAGTTTGAAGGCGAAGGCTGTGAGGACGGTTATACCGTGACAGTTTATTGTCCCGACTGCGGATATTCTGATGAGTATTATGACAACGGACACTACGGAGATAGAAGAGAGATTTCGTTGAATGAATTAGGTCTCTGCGGCGGCTATATTTACGAGAATTACTGTACTATTTGTGATACTGTTTTGTATTCCGAAGTAAATGATAATTGTTGGTGGAATCACCAAGGCGAAACCGAGGAAGGCAATGAGATATATAGCTGTACCGAATGCGGAGCTACTAAGGTAACGTATCAAACGCGAGGCGAAAAGGATCAAAATTGCCAGTACGAAGGCATCTATACTACCATTTATTTTGTAAACGGAGAAGAGGTTTACAGATACGAATCCACCTTCTATTCACAAGACCATAATTACGAATTCAGCTACAAGCTTGACGGAGAGAATTGTGAAGACGGTTATACCATAACAATTTATTGTCCCGATTGCGGATACTCCGATGAGTCCTACGAATGGGGACATCAACCTGAGTTTGTAGGTGTAGAGTTTGATCAATTCGGTCTCTGCGGCGGTTACGGTGAGTATAATTACTGTTCTATATGCGATGAGATCGTGTATTCCAATATTTACGACGGAGACTGCGACTGGGAATACTTGGGCGACAATGATGACGGATATGGAGTATATGAATGCTACGTGTGCGGAGCTACCAGACTTCTCGGCTACGTTGCAGGTGAAAAGGATGAAAACTGCATATTTGAATATATCAGAACCTACGTTTATATTGTAAACGGAGAGGAAGTATTCCGCCTCGGGGAAAAGGGTACAAGTGAAAATCATATTTATGAGTGTAATTACGTAATGAACGGTAGCTCATGTACCGACGGAGGTATTGCGATAACCACTTGTAAGGATTGTGACTACTATCACGAAGAGAATTTTGATTATCATATGTCCGATGCCTTTTTCGACTTGAATGAAGTAGCGGGTTGTTGCGAAGAACACTACATCTATATCAGCGGATGTCCTTGCGGTCAGGATTATTACGTCGGTTTTGATAGTAACGGATTCATCTATGATGAAGAAAAGAATATCTATGTTTGCGAGAACTGCGACCTCACCTATGAGCATAACACTCGTTGGGTAGAGGAAGGATGCTCAAAAGTAGAGATAACGTATGTTTCTGTAAAGCTTGCAGGTGAAGAGCTTTATAGCAATGAAACAGAAGTAACATGTTCTGATCATAGCTATAAGAATGTAGACGTATCTATAAATGACGGTGTAACAACCATTACCTCGGTCTGCGAAAAGTGCGGAAATGAAGCGAGAACCGAAATGCTCAGCGCAGACGTTGTTTTCCAAGACGGCGAATATTATTACGACTTTATCTTCACGCCTAAATTTGACGGCAAGTATACCATTAAGAGTCTTGCAGATAGTGATACCTATGTAATTCTATACGAAATCATAGATGGCGAAATGGTAGAAATTAACCGTGACGATGACAGCGGTAATAACGGTCAGTTCTTATTGACTTCAACTCTTACAGCAGGAACCACTTATGTATACCGTATCGGATTCTACGGTTACGACGAAGAAGGTATAATCAGCTTTGCGTTTGGCGAAGTAATATCTGAAAACATTGTGTGTTGGCACGATGATAGAACGTATTTCACTACGCTTGCGGACGGCTCGGAAAGCTGTGAAGACGGAACGCTTAACGGAAGAATCTGTTCTCTCTGCGGATATGTTGATCGTATTTCGGTAGACTATTATCATAATATCATTGACCGTGAGATCATATATCTTGAAGAGCACGGTGCTTGTTACGGTGACTACGTATATCGTTCCTGCGCTTGCGGAGAGGAAAACGATATCTATTTGAATCATTGTAGCGATAATTGGACGTACAATCAGTATGAGGAAGACGGAAAGTTAGTTACCGTAGATACCTATACCTGTTCAAGCTGCGGACTTCGTTATGATAGATCTTATTATAGCGAAAGAGATCTTGAAAACTGCACGTTGACTTATTACTATGAGATCGTGATCAGCATTGGCGGAAAACTCATTGTATCAACAGAATATTCCGAGGAACATGAGGAACACGACGTTGAGATCTTTGCCGAGCTGATGAACGGTGTAGGCTCTTCTTGCAATGACGGAGTATTCGTCACGGAAAAGTGTAAATATTGCGATTACGAGAACAACTACGAGTCCTACTATCACAGATCGTTTGATAAACAGATCATCGATCTTTCCCAGTATGGCAACGTTTGCGGTGGATATGCAATTCTGTGTGGATGTGTTTGCGGTGAGGATGCGTATCTTGATACCAATAATATCCTCTGCGAATATGACGAAAGATGGTGCGAGATCTGGATCGACGACGTTATTACCGATAGTCAGTATACTATAAACGGCTGGTACGGTTACGATTATAATTCTTACATCCGCACTTGTGCCGTGACCGATCCCGCAGAGAGAGCTTGCGGATACAAGATCAGAAGAGCAACTTACTGGTTGCAGGTAGAAGGCGAGTGTAAGGCATATCAGTATCAGACCTGGCAGTTCGGTTACAATGAGGAAACAGATACTTGGCTCTATGAGATAACTTTCAAGACCGGAAATAGCAGAACCTATCATAATTACACTGTAACCAACTTCGATTCCGCAACGGAAAACGGTGTCAGATATGATTGTCAGGATTGCGGAAGCTATTACGTCGAGAAAAACTATTACAATTCTGAAGGCAAACATATTAAGTACGAAAGAATAGTGTCCAATACCACCGAAGACGGTAACGACAGATACCAAGAATACGTATCAGAGTATAGCTTTGATGAAAATGGCGATAGCTATACAAGCTATGAGTACGAACGTATTATTCGTGCAGACGGAGAAGAGTATTGGTGCGAAGTCAGAAGAACCAGAGAGAGCTATAGCGGACCCTTTGGCGAGAACGGTTATTTAGAATATTATTCCTATTCAAACTCTGACGGAGAAAACTATTCTGAAGAGGGCGCTTACGTTTACTATAACGGATACAGATATTGTATCTTCACTATGTACACCGATGGCGAGTATTGGGATAGACACGATTACACGTACAGCTTCGAAGGCGAGTGTATGAGAACCGAATCCTATAGCAACAGCGATGGCGAAAGCTGGTCTGAGACGAGTAATTATTGCAGAGATTATCATTATGAAATCATTAAAGAACCTACCTGTTCTCAGGACGGAGAAGAGCGTTACCAGTGTAATGTCTGCGGAACCTATAAAGAAAGCTATATTCTTAAAGCGCATGACCACGATTGGGTATATGTAACGGATAATTGGTATTACTGCTTTACCTGCGGACTTGAAAATGCCAACGGCGCAAGCGGCGATATCATTATGGAGGATCTGACCGAGCTCTACGGCAACGGCGAAAACTACGTGGTTGGTTATTGGAACCGAAACAACGTTGAGTTCACGCAGTACGTATGCCTTATTCTGGCAGACGGAACCGAGATCATCGTTGAAGGCGTAGAATTTTACACTATAGAAGGCCTGCGCGCGTATGCGTTCAGCAAGTCTGCTGTTGAAGCCTTTGCCGCGGCTAAAGAATATACCGATTACGAAGTGAAATTCGTATTTGTTCCTTACGGCGCAGACAGTAGCTTTGATTACGCGGTGATTTTTGCGGAAACCACCAATATCGGAGTTGTCGTTGATAATGTGTCCTTCAAAGACTATATCGGTGAGGGTGAAACCGTAGATTACGTAATCACACCTACCGAGGACGGTATATGGACATTTACCTCTTATGCCGAAAGTGATTCTTACGCATATTTGTACGATGCTGAGGGTGAATTGCTTGCAAATGATGATGACAGTGGTTATAACAATAACTTTGAGATCATTTATGATCTGAAGGCCGGAGAAACATATACCTTATCGGTAAGATGGTATTCTTCAGACAGAGCAGGATATATTCCCCTTGTATTCACTTGTGAACCCATAGCGGTAGAATAATATCTTCAATATTTCTTTGAAATAATCTCGGGCGAGCGCAAAAAATTGCGCTCGCCCATCGTTTTTGTTCGGTAAATCAAGAAATAAGGATACGTTGTCTGACATTTGCATAAATTTTGAAAGCATTTACAGAAATTGGCACAGCAAACACACCAAAAACACTTGACAATTCCGATAATTTATTGTATAATAAAACGGTTTGAGAATTTGAAGCGCAGAAAATAATTTTTGCGCCCTATCGTTATGTAAAAATAAAACGGAGGACGATATATGAAAACTAACGTAGCTATCATCGGCGGTGGTATAGGCGGTCTTATGGCAGCACACCGTCTTAAGGTCAACAACCCCGAAATGAATATTGTAATTATCGAGCGCGGCTTTGAGCTTGAAAAGCGTCATTGTCCCGCGGGACATAATAAAGCTTGCGTTCACTGTAAGGTCTGCTCCATAACAGGCGGATATGCGGGCGCGGGAGCTTTCTCCGACGGTAAGTTTAACCTTGGAACGGCATACGGCGGATATATGGGCGAGGAGCTTGGTGAGAGAACGGCGATGAAGTATATCGACGGCGTGGACGAGGTATTAAAATCCTTCTCCGACGACTACCCCGAGCTCTACAGATCCAGCGAGGAGCTGAAGCTGAAGTGCCTGCAAAATAATCTTAGACTTCTTGATATGAACGTCCGTCACCTCGGCACAGATAAGAATTTCAAGACTATGCAGAACCTTATCAAGCATCTTGATAAAGTGGGCGTGACTATGCTTTCGGGCACCGAGTGCCGCTCTGTTGACAAGACCGAGGCAGGTTACACACTTGCGATCAGAACAAACAAGGGCGACGACGTGGTCGAAGCAGATAAGATAATCGTGGCAACGGGAAGAAGCGGAGCCGAGTTCGTCAGTACCCTCTGTCAGAAATTCGGCGTGACTATGAATACGAACTCTGTTGACATCGGCGTCAGAGTTGAGATGAAGGACATTATCTGGAAAGAATTTTCCGATAAGATATACGAGCCGAAGATCCTTTGCCGCACAAAGACATTCGAGGACAGAACAAGAATGTTCTGCTTCAATCAGGGCGGTATCGTTTCGGCTGAGAATAACCACGGAGTTATCACCGCAAATGGACACAGCTTTGCCGAGCCTGAAAAGAAGACAGAGAATTGCAACTTTGCGATCCTTTCGTCCATCCACTTCAAAGGCAATTTCAACAAGCCCACCGAGTATGCCGAGAATATCGCGAGAAATATGAATTTTGCAGGCGATGGCAACATCATTGTTCAGCGTTTCGGCGACCTTGTCCGCGGCAGACGTACCAACGAGCATCGCCTGGCGGCAAATACCGTCATTCCTACACTTAAAGCATTCCCGGGAGACCTTTCCATAGTTCTTCCTTATAGAGCGCTGACCAATATTATCGAGACTATCTACGCTCTTGATAAGGTTGCCCCCGGTACGGCGAACCCAGATACGCTCCTTTACGGTTGCGAGAATAAATATTACAGTATCCGTCCCGAGCATAACGGTCATTTTGAGATCATGGACGGCTGCTACCTCATAGGCGACGGAAGCGGTATTACCCGCGGCCTGTCTCAAAGCGGCGCTATGGGACTCTTCGTCGCAGACCACATCTGCGGGATAGAGACCGAAGCGTGAGAGAGATTTTAAGGGAGGGGAGGAGAAACTTTTTGAAAAAAGGTTTCTCCTCCCCTCCCTTAACCCTCCCCACCTTTTCAAAAACTTTTGAAAAATGGGCGAGATTATACCGTTAGCCCGTCGCAACGGCGAGAGATGATTTTAGTTCAAGATTATATTATAAGTTTCAAATTTGTTATACCGAAAATCGAACAAAAATTACAAAAAGTAGAGAATTTTGAACATTTTGTGCATTATTTCGTACCATTATTTATAAAATATGTTGTATAATTAATTTGACGTAAGGGGGTGCGGAAATGATCAAAAACTACAAAAAATACGAGGTGCGAAAAGCAATACAAATAGAATCGCTTTGCAGTATCCACTATTTTGAATTCAACGACAGCTTTGAGGACGCTATCGAGACTCACGAAGCCTGGGAAATGATCTATATCGACAGAGGAGAGTGCGAGATAATTGCCGAAGATGAAGCTTTCACACTTAAGCAGGGCGAAATATTCTTCCATAAGCCCCACCAAAGCCATATGCTCCGAGTCATAAAGGGAATCTGTCCCAATGTTTTCATCATCACCTTCGAGTCAAGGTCACCCGCCATGAAATATTTCGAGGATAGAAAAATATCCGCAGATATAAGCACCAAGCAGTATATTTCCGCCATAATCCACGAGGCATCAAGCACCTTTGAGTTGCCCTTCAACGACCCCTGCGCCCTCAGTCTCAAGTTAAAGCCGGATCCGCTCTGGGCAGGAGATCAAAGTATACTTATACGACTTGAGCTTATGCTTATAGAACTGATACGAAAAGGCGGCGAGCCTCATAAAACTCAAAGCGTTCATTTACATACAAAAGACACCGTAACCGATGAATTCTGTCTCAAGGTCATCGAGTATTTAGAGAGCAGACTCTACGAAAAGATAAATATGGACGATATGAGCCGAGCCCTCTCTTTCAGTAAATCCTATATTTATAAACGCTTCGTTACCGTTTGCGGTTATAGTGTCGTCGAGTATTTCACCATTATGAAGATCACCGAGGCAAAAAGACTTATCAGAGAGTCGAGAAAGAATTTCTTCGAGATATCACAGCTGCTGGGATTCTCAAGCTCTCACTATTTTTCCACCGTCTTTAAGCACTACGTGGGAATGACCCCGTCGCAGTATAAGAATTCTTGTAAGGATAATTACTCAAACAACTCTGATTGATCGGCGATTTGCATAGCCCATAAAGCGTTATTATTTCTTCCCAACCTATTGACAAAATCATACTTTTGATGTATAATATAGACACAAATAAAAAAGGCAGGCTGTCGTATTGACCGTACGACAGCCCTGCACAGAAGTGAAAGGGCACTCCTATACAACCGGATAACCGGCACCCAAGAGGTATTATAACATACTTTTTCGGTTTTTGCAAGGGCTATTTGGTATAATAGGCTTTATTTTGATGGATTTTTTTCCGTGCCGAGTGCTTCTGTACCGAGCGCGGCTTTTTTATTTCTAAAATTGAAGTTCTCTTTATCTGACACAGAGATCGGGGGAATGAGGTATTGACCGTACCGAATTCTTCAATGGTGAAAGGGCGCCCCACGAAAAGCCTGTTACTGCCGATAAGGCAAGACGGTAAAAGGCTTTTGCACGTTACGGGAATGTAGACCGCATGTGGGGTTTTGACGAAGTTATACACGTCATATCCCAATGCGGTCTTTGTGATAGGGAGAGCTTGTTGTCTGCCACTCCGCAAGTAGCATCTGCGACACAAGACGTTATGTCTTGAGCTGCTGCGGAGCATCGGCGACAATAAGCTCTCCCGAAATATAAACATTCAATTTTTTTAAAATATCACGTCTACAAATACCGCCACCATAAAACCAACCCGTTTTTTTAAAGTTTTTGGAAAGAGGGGAGGGGTGCAGGGGATGGGAGAAAACCTTTTTTAAAAAGGTTTTCTCCCCTCCCCTGCAAAATCTCTAACCCTTAAGCCCAGCTCATGGTGGTGGGTTTTTCTTCCTCGATAACAATGGGCTTGAGGAATGTGACTGCCTTGCGAAGTCCCTCGTCGATGGACATCAGGCTGTCCTCGTGCTCGATAGAGAGAACGCGATCATAGCCACAGAGACGGAGATTGGAAACAAGATCTCTCCAGTAGGTCTCACCGTTACCGTATCCAACGGTGCGGAATACCCAAGCGCGGTGGATCTCGTCGCCGTAGTGCTTGGTGTCAAGCACTCCGTTCTTTGCGGTATTGTACTTGTCGATCTTGGTGTCTTTAGCGTGAACGTGGTAGATAGCACCCGCAAGCTCACGAATAGCCGCAACGGGATCCATACCCTGCCAGATAAGGTGGCTGGGGTCGAAGTTTGCGCCGATAACGTCGCCGACAGCAGCGCGAAGCTTGAGGAGAGTTTCGGGATTGTAAACGCAAAATCCGGGGTGCATCTCGAATGCAACTCTGACACCGTGAGCCTTGCAGAACTCACCGGTCTTCTTCCAATAGGGGATCAGCTTCTCGTTCCACTGCCAGTCAAGGATAGCAAGGAAATCCTCGGGCCAAGGGCAGGTTACCCAGTTGGGGTACTTGGAGCCCTCGCTGTCACCGGGACAGCCCGAGAAGGTGATAACGGTGTCAACACCAAGCTTTTCAGCGAGAAGAACCGCATTCTTGAAGTCCTCGTCGTAGGAAGCCGCGATAGCTGCGTCGGGATGAACGGGGTTGCCGTGGCAGGCGAGAGCGCAGATCTCAACGTCGTACTTTTTGAAGGTAGCGACAAATTCATCGTATTTCTTTTCGTTTGCAAGAAGCTCCGCAGGATTGCAGTGAGCCTTGCCGGGATAACCGCCCGCACCGATCTCAACGGTGTGAACGCCAAGACCTGAGATGATCTTTAATGTCTCGTCAAGAGACTTTGCTCCGTAAAGGTTCGCAAGAACACTGAGTTTCATAAAAGAATCCTCCGTAATATGTAGATTTTTTATTTTTCAATAAGCGCATCAAAAAAACATAATACACTATTTTAATTATACCAAAATTTTCTGAATTTTTCAAGTGCTTTAATGATTTTTGCGAAAATTGGATAGATGCACAAATAATCATTTGCTTTTTTGGTCAAAAGGTCTTGATTTGAGAGAGAATAAGTGTTAAAATATATATTAGATAAGTGTTTTTTGAAGGGAGAATAAAAATGTACGTAGATATGCTTGGAAATACGAGAGCCAAAATCGGGCTCCATACCCATACCACCCTGTCCGACGGTCGCGCGACCCCCGAGGAGGCGGCAAGAATATATGCCGAGGAAGGCTACGATGCTATCGCCATCACCGACCATTGGTACTATCATGATGAGGACGAGATCGAAGGACTTAAAATAATCTCAGGCTGTGAATATAATATCGGCGGTCACGACGGTTCCCACGTTATCCACGTAGTCGGTGTAGGGATGACTAGTGATCCACAGATTCCCTCAGACTGGAAAAATATGCAAAAGACTGCCTTTGCCAAAGCCGCCGAGGTGGTAAAAAAAATAAAGCTCTATAACGGACTTGCCTTTATCGGCCACCCCGCCTGGAGCCTCAATACCCCCGAGCAGCTCATCCCCCTTGGAGATTTCGACGGAGTCGAGATCTATAATTCGGTTTCCGAGTGCGGCATGAGCGACAGAGCCTATTCCGACGTCATAATCGACCAGATGGCAACCGCGGGCAGACTTACAAATATTTTCGCCGTTGACGATACCCATTATTACGACGGTGACGAGTGCCAAGGCTGGATAATGGTAGAGACAACCGATATGGATACCCAAAGACTTGTTCGTAATATCCGCGCGGGCAGATTTTACGCAACTCAAGGCCCCGAGGTCCATATAGAGAAGATCGCCCCCGATAAGGTCAGAGTCATCTGCTCCCCCGTAAATAAGATCGTTTTCCAGAGCAATACCACCTGGGCGGCAGGCAGAATTGTTCGTGAGGACGGGCTTGTGGAGGCAGAGTACGTAAAGGTACCCGACGACCGCTTCGTCCGCGCCGAAGTAACTGATGCAAACGGCAAAAAAGCTTGGACTAATTACATAGTATTTGATTAAGGATCATTATGAAAGAATACAGAAAAGAACACGATTCAATGGGCGAGGTTCTCGTCCCCGCAGATAAATATTGGGGCGCGCAGACCCAAAGAAGCCTGGAAAATTTCAAAATCGGCGGTGAGAGAATGCCCTGCGAGATCATTCACGCCTTTGGAATACTGAAAAAGGCGGCAGCCCTTGCAAACAGAGAATTAAGACCCGAGAAAATGACCGAGGACAAGCTGTCGGCAATTTCCGCTGCCTGTGACGAAATAATCTCGGGTAAGCTTGATGACCACTTTCCTCTCGTCGTCTGGCAGACGGGAAGCGGGACGCAGTCAAATATGAACGCAAACGAGGTCATCGCCAACCGTGGTAATGAAATCGCAAGTAAAATTTTGCTTCACCCAAACGACGACGTCAATATGTCTCAATCCTCAAACGACACCTTCCCCACAGCCATGCATATTGCGGCGGTTTTGGAGATAAAGAACGCGCTTTTGCCCGAGATCGACTCTCTTATCGACACTTTCGCGCGAATTGAAGCCGAAAATCCCGAGGTTATCAAGAGCGGAAGGACACATTTGCAGGACGCAACTCCCATAAAATTCGCCCAGGAGGTCAGCGGCTGGAGAAATATGCTTGAAGCATCAAAGGAGCAGATAATTCTGTCTCTCGCACCTATCTCTCGCCTCGCCCTCGGCGGAACTGCCGTGGGAACGGGAATCAATGCCCCCGAAGGCTTCGATAAGCTCTCGGCAGAGCAGGTAAGCCGCCTGACAGGACTTGATTTTACCACCGAAGAGAACAAATTCCACGCGCTGACAAGTAAGGACGCGATCGTTTTTGCCCACGGAGCCTTAAAAGCCCTTGCGGCAAACCTTTGGAAGATCGCAAACGATATCCGCTGGCTTGCGTCGGGTCCCAGGTGCGGTCTTGGTGAGATCAGCATCCCCGAAAACGAGCCGGGATCATCAATTATGCCGGGCAAGGTCAACCCCACGCAGTGTGAGGCTCTGACAATGGTCGCTGTGCAGGTGATTGCAAATGATACCGCCGTAGGACTTGCGGCAAGTCAGGGCAACTTCCAGCTTAACGTCTTTATGCCGGTGCTTATCTATAATTTCTTGCAGTCGGTAAGACTTTTATCCGACGGTATCAGATCTTTTAACAAAAATTGCGCCTCTGGCATCAAGGTCAACGAGGAGAAAATGCGTGAAAACCTCGACCGTTCGCTGATGCTTGTCACCGCGCTCAACCCTTATATTGGATATGAAAATTCCGCCAAGGTTGCGAAATTAGCCTATGCCGAGAATATCACCCTCCGCGAGGCTTGCTTAAAGCTTGGTTTTCTGACCCCCGAAAAGTTCGACGAGGTCTTTAAGCCAGAAAAAATGGTATAAATAAGGTAATAAAAATGTCAATCGCAGAAGAATCATTAAAAAAGCATTATGAATGGCAAGGTAAGATCGAGGTCGTCACCCGTTGCCCCATCGAGAGCCGCGAGGATCTGTCCCTAGCTTATACCCCGGGTGTGGCACAGCCCTGCCTTGAGATACAAAAGGATATTAATAAGTCTTACGAATTAACAAGACGCTCCAATATGGTTGCCGTAGTAACCGACGGAACGGCTGTCTTGGGTCTTGGCGACATAGGCCCCGAGGCGGGAATGCCCGTAATGGAGGGCAAATGCGCGCTTTTCAAAGCGTTTGCCGACGTGGACGCATTCCCCCTTTGCATAAAAAGTAAGGACGTGGACGAGATCGTCAGAACCGTCTATCTTCTCTCGGGCAGCTTCGGCGGTATAAATTTAGAGGATATCTCAGCCCCCCGTTGCTTTGAGATCGAGCGCAGATTAAAAGAAATCTGCGATATCCCCGTATTCCACGATGATCAGCACGGAACGGCGATCGTTGTGGGAGCGGCACTTCTGAACGCCCTCAAGCTTGTAAAAAAGAATATTGACGAGGTCAAGGTGGTAATCAACGGCGCGGGCGCGGCGGGAATCTCCATCGGCAGACATCTGATGAATCTGGGTGTTAAAAATCTCGTAATGGTCGACCGCTTTGGCGCAATTTATAAAGGAAAGCCCGAAAACAACGCGGCGCAGGAGGATATGGCAAAGGTCACCAATCCTTATGGCGAAAAGGGAACGCTTGCCGACGTTCTGAAAAATGCCGACGTTTTCGTGGGTGTTTCCGCGCCAAATATCGTGACCCCCGAAATGGTGTCAACAATGGCAAAGGATGCAATCGTTTTCCCCATGGCAAACCCCACTCCCGAGATAATGCCCGACCTTGCCAAAGCGGGCGGCGCGAGAGTTGTGGGCACGGGTCGCTCCGACTACCCCAACCAGATAAACAACGTGCTTGCATTCCCCGGAATTTTTAGAGGCGCGCTGGATTGCAGAGCCTCGCAGATAAACGAAGAGATGAAGATTGCCACGTCGAGAGCGCTTGCAGGTCTTGTTTCTGACGAGGAGCTTTCCGAGGATTACATAATCCCCGCGGCACTTGACAAAAGAGTGGCTCCCGTAGTTGCCGAGGCGGTGGTAAAAGCCGCCAAAGAGACGGGTGTGGCAAGGATATAAGAATTGTGAGGAAAAAACTATGTTTAGATTTGGAAAAATGTATGAGGGGCTACCAAGCATTTACAAGCGTCCCTGGCTTGGTAAGATGACACCCTTTAAGGTATTTGGGAATACATATTTTGTCGGTACTTATCAGGCCTCCTGTCACCTTATCGACACGGGTGACGGTCTTATTATGATCGATCCCGGATATACGAAAACGGCGTATCTGGTGATAGACTCTATCTATCAATTAGGCTTTAAGCCCCAAGACGTCAAATACATAATCAATACTCATTGGCACGGAGATCACACCGAGGCAACGGCGGCGTTTGCCGACCTTACGGGTGCGAAAACACTGCTAGGCAGAGACGACCTTGAGAAAGCCAAACCGTATTTTACTCCCGACATTCTTGTTGACGACGGTGATACGCTTTCGCTTGGAAACAAGACGATTCGTTTCGTGCATACCCCGGGACACACAAAGGGAACTATTTCCGTGTTTTACGAGGACACCGACGGCGAGAATACGTGCCGCGTGGGAATGTTTGGCGGTGCGGGACTGAATACGATGGTGCCTGCCGCATTTGATTTTGAGGGTTGCCGTGATGCCTATTTTGCTTCTCTTGAGCGACTAAAAAAGGAGCAGGTTGATGTCTTTATCGGAAACCATACATGGAATAATGATACTTACGGCAAATACGAAAAGCTTGTAAGCACGGGAGAGAACGGTTTTATCGACAGCGATATCTGGTCTCGGTTTTTAGATGACTACAAGTGCCGCTTGGAAGCGATTATTTGTAAGGAAAACGGAAAGTAATAGCAAATCGGGATCATGTGATAAACGGTTTTGGACGCGTTTTGCGCGAGATTTTGTTAAACAAAAGCAAAGAAGAAGGTAAAAAAATTGACTAAAAGCGAGTTACAGTATAAAAAAATGACCGAAACACCGGTCTGGAAATTGGTCATCACATTGGGAATCCCGACTACGATCAGTATGCTGATCACAAACATATATAACATGGCGGACACGTATTTCGTCAGTACCCTCGGAAAAGCCGCAGGAGGTGCGCCCGGTATTGTTTTCAGTATTATGGCAATACTTCAGGCATTTGGCTTTATGTTTGGTCACGGCGCGGGAAGTCACGTCAGCCGACTTTTGGGTGCTAAAGACGACGAAAGGGCAGGCAAATTTGCCACCACAAGTTTGCTTTTGTCCACTGCGAGCGGCTTGATAATCATGACCTTCGGTCTGATTTTCTTAGAGCCCCTTATGTGGTTCTTGGGCAGTAACGAGGAGATATTGCCACACGCCAAGGATTATGCTATGTGGATATTTATCGGAGCCCCCGCCCTTACGGCATCCTGCGTTTTCAATAACGTTCTGCGCTACGAGGGCAAGGCAACCTTCGCTATGATAGGTCTTACCTCGGGCGGTATACTTAATATTCTGCTTGACTATATCTTTGTTATGACCCTTGATATGGGAACTATGGGCGCGGGACTTGCAACGGCAATTTCACAGTACGTCAGCCTGATAATTTTGATAATTCCTTTCGTTACGGGCAAGACCCAGAGTAAGATCAGATTTACAAAGGGCTTTATGACCCTCCGCATCGTCTGGGATATCGTAACCACGGGCTTCCCGAGCCTTATCCGTCAGGGACTTGGCAGTATTTCTACGGCTATGCTCAACGTTCAGGCAAGATTTTACGGCACCGCGGCGATCGCGGCAATGGGCTACGTTTCCAAGACCGTACAGTTCATCTTCTGCGTGGGACTTGGCATAGGACAGGGCTTTCAGCCGGTTTCGGCATTCAATTACGGCGCGAAAAAATACAGCCGAGTTAAAAAGGGAAGCTATGTTACTATGGCTTTCGGCCTTGCCTTCATCGGTGTCCTTTCGATAGTTTGCTTTGGATTCGCACCGTATATCATCGACTTTTTCAACTCGGAAAAGGACGCGCTGATTACTGAGATCGGCACTCAGGCGCTCCGCTTCAGCTGTTGCGTTTTGTGGGTGTTGCCCTTTACCGTGGTCGGAAATATGATGTTCCAGAGTATAGGAAAAAGGATTCCCGCGATCCTTTTATCCGCGCTTCAGAACGGAGTGGCGTTTATGCCAATGATCTACTTGCTCCCGTACCTCTGTAAGACCTATTTCGGCAACGGACTTATGGGACTTGAGCTGGCACAGCCGGCAGCATACGTCATTACGGCGGCAATAACCCTTCCCGTGACGGTGGTGTTCTTAAGCAAGCTCCCACCCGACGGAACCGAGATAAAAAGTTGATTTTTAATACGAATTTTATAAAATTTGATACAATTGGGGCAAATTTGTTGATTTTTGTTCGATAAATGATATAATTTTATTAGAAAAAATCCTCAGGAGGGTATGCTATGAATAATTTCAAGGTCGGATTTTCAAGAACCGTGATAACTCCCAAGATGGGAATCGATATTTCGGGCTATTTCGTAAAGAGAACTGCCGACGGCGTGCTTGACGAGCTTTTCGCCAACGCTATAGCCTTTGAGTGCGGAGAGAGCAGAGCGGTTATGATCTGCGTGGATAATCTCGGCATCAAGCAGGATATTTTGAAGCGTTACAGAGAAAGATTGGCTAATGAAAACGCTCTTCCCGTAGAAGCCGTATTCATTTCCTGCACCCATACCCACACAGGCCCATCCGCAAAAGAGGGTACATATCCCGATGTAGACGAATACTTAGCTTTCCTCTCGGATAAGCTCTCCGAGGTCACAAAGGACGCCATAGCCGACCTGAAGGACGCGAAAATGGGCTATGGAATCGGTCAGGCTCCCGGAATCGCCTTTGTCCGCCGATTCAGAATGAAAGATGGAAGCATCAAGACCAATCCCGGTGTAAATAACCCCGATATCGTATCTCCCGTCGGTGACGTTGACGAAAGAGTCCACGTTCTCCGCTTTGACAGAGAAAATGCTGAAACCGTAGTGCTTGTTTGCTTCGGCTGTCACCCGGACGTTGTGGGAGGCTCAAAGATCTCCGCAGACTGGCCGGGATTTGTCCGCTCAACCGTGGAAAAAACCCTTGATAATACCAAGTGTATCTTCTTCAACGGTGCCGAGGGCGATATTAACCACGTAAACGTCCACCCGTGCGGCGGATTCCTCAACGGAATGTTTATGGACTTCGACGACGTTGCAAGAGGCTACGATCACGCAAGATATATGGGAAGAGTTATCACGGGCGGAGTTCTGCAGGCTTACGACAAGGTGCAGTACGTGGACGTTGATTCACTTACTTCGGTAAATAAAATAATGAACGTGCCCTCAAATAAGCCTACGGCTGAGCAGCTGCCCGAAGCTTACAGGATCAAAAAGCTTCACGACGAAGGAAGAGAGAGTGAGCTGCCCTATACGGGAATGATGATAACCACCGTTGTTGCCGAGGCTCTTCGAATGGTAAGACTGGAAAACGCCCCTGATGCATTTGATATGACTCTTACAGGTATCAAGATAGGTCCCGTTGCCATCGTGGGAATCCCCGGTGAGCCCTTCCTCGGCATCGGCAGAGGAATCAAGGATACCGAGGGATATGAGATGATAATTCCCATAGCCTGCGCCAACGGTTACGAGGGCTATTTCCCCATGAAGGATTCCTACGACGAGGGCGGATATGAAGCAAGAAGCTCAAATTTCCGCGCGGGAGTTGCAGAGTTTATAATTTCCGAGGGCAAAAAGCTTTTGAAGGAGATGAACGATTGATATGACCGCAATAGTAAACTGTACCTTAATAATGCGCGACCATTTTATCCCCGACGCGGTTCTTCTGCTCGACGGTGATAAAATAGTAGATTTCGGTGAAGCGAGAAAGCTTGCCGTTCCCGAGGGTTGCGAGATCATAGATGCCGAGGGCAACTACGTAGGTCCGGGATTCGTCGATATACATACCCATTCCGACGGCTACGTTTTCTTTCAGGATCAGCCCGAAAGAGCAAGCCAGCACCACTTAAAGCACGGCACAACCACCCTTTTGCCTGCCCTTTATTTCAGCATGGATACCGCGGGCTACGTCAAAGCTATCGCCGATCTCAAAGAAGCGATGAAAAAGCCCGAATGCAAAAATATCGCGGGATTTTATATGGAAGGACCCTACCTCAACCCCAAATTCGGTTGCGATAAGGAATCAAACCCCTGGCAGGGAGCCGTTGATAAGGAAAAATATCAGCCCGTGATCGACGCGGCATACGATCTTGCAAGAGTCTGGGCTCTCGCTCCCGAAAGAGAGAATATTCTCGATTTCGTCATGGACGTTAAGGCAAAGAACCCCTCCGCCGTCTTTTCGGTAGCTCACAGCGAAGCCGAGCCCTATCAGATCGAAAGGCTTATGCCTTACGGTCTCAAGATCGGTACCCACCACTTAAACGCAACGGGAACGCTTCAGAAATATCCCGAGTGCCGCACCCCATGCGTTGACGAGACGGTATATTTCAACCACGAAATATATGCCGAGCTTATCTGTGACAGCCGTGGAATCCACGTCGATCCCTATCTGCTCCGCTTGACGAGAAAGATCAAGGGAGATGACAGAATCATTCTCATTTCCGATGCCTACGCTTGCGACGGACCTATCCCCGAGGGATACGACGACGTAGACGACATCAACTTCGACCACACAGGCGAGATCGCGGGCTCAAAGATGACCCTCGATATCTCTTGCCGCAATATGATAAAGCATACCGGAGCGTCGCTGGTCGACGTATTCAAGTTTGCGTCCTATAACCCCGCGCAGGCGGTTGGATTTTACGACCGCGGCGAGATAGCAAAGGGTAAGAGAGCCGACCTTGTGATAGTCGACTACAAAATGGGAGTTAAAAAGGTAATTTTGGAGGGCAAAGAGATATGAAGACTTACGAGATCAAGAAAATGACAGGCGATTGGTCGGATAAGCCGATCATCGAGATCGACACCCCCTATAAGGACACCCCCGAAAACGTAAAGGCGTGGGCGCAGATCGCCTACGACGACGAGGCAATATTAGTTCGTCTCTGGACTGAGGAATATCAGCACAGAGCGACAGAAACAGGACCTGTCGGCAAGCCTTATGAGGATTGTTGCCTCGAATTTTTCTTCAGACCTATGGAGAACGATCCCCGTTATTTTAATTTTGAAAATAACGCTATAGGCTGTTATTTCCTTGGAATCGGAAGAGGACTTCACGATCTCGTCCGACTTCTTCCCGAGACCGACGAGGATATCTTCGACCGCAAAGTCAAGCATTTTAAGGGTGGCTGGGAGATCACTTACAAATTCCCCTATTCCTTCATTCGTAGATTTTTCCCGGATTTCTCGGTGTTTGAGGGCAAAAAGATCAGAGCGAACTGCTTTAAGTGCGCCGACAAAACAGAGCCTCCGCATTACCTTTCCTGGAGTCCCGTTTCCACCGAAAACTTCACCTTCCACAAGCCCGAATGCTTCGGCGAAATGATATTTGGGTGAGATTATGACTTCTGAAATTGCGTTTTATATCGCGCAGGGTATCAGCGTAATAACTGCCATCATTGCCATAATGTCTGCTCAGCTCAAGAATATGAAGGCTATTCTTGTTACGCAGATAATAGGAAACTCGCTTGCCTCCTCCACCTATTTTTTGCTGGGTGGATTTTCGGGAGCAGGCATCAGTATTATCGCAGTATTGCAGACCGTGGTAATGTACTTTTATAACGTAAATGATAAAAAGCCGCATATTCCCGTGACCGCGGCATTCATATTGGCATACGTCGTAAATGCGGTGCTTACCTTTGGGTCGATATTTGATATTTTCCCCGCCATTGCCGCGATTTGCTTTGCTTTGGCGGTAGCGCAGACAAAGTCTATGAACTATCGTTTTTTCAGCATCTGGAATCCGCTTTGCTGGTTGGTTTACGACGTTTACACTCACGCTTACGGAAATCTTCTGATGCACTTGGGTATCTTTATCTCGGTAATGATAGCCTGCGTGCGCCTTGACGGATTTTTCGGACTTATTAAAAAGAAAAATTAAATTAATTCATAAAAGGAGAAAGAAAATGAGCAATTTTATCACCGATCCCGCAACAAAATTTGATTTTCAGCCCCACGAATTCGTGCCTTTCAAGGACAAGGCTGTTTGCGACTATGTACGTAGCCTCAGCGGCAAGGATCTCGAAAAGAGAGAGGCTTGGTGGCACCCCGAGTTTGAAGTAAAGGTTATGATGAACCCCCATCCCGTTCTCATCTCCACCCTCTTCACCCGCCTCAAGGAGGCAAGTGAGCAGGGAAGAAGCTTCACTATGATCCTCGGTAACCCTGAGCCCGATACATACATTCCTCTCGCTCAGCTTATCAACTACTTCAAGGTTGACTGCTCCAAGGTTCACCTCGTTGCAGAGGATGAATGGGCAGATCAGGACGGCAACATCGCTCCCATCACCTACGAGGCAGGCTTCGCTCACTCTATGATCAAGTATCTCTACAACGAGATCGACGAGAAGCTCCGCATGCCTATGGAAAACGTACATTTCCCCACCAACGCTAACATCAAGGATTACTCCAAGATTATCGACGATATCACCGAGGGAACCGGCGCGGACATCGCATCCACCTCTCCCGGATGGGCAGGTCACATGGCATTCGTTGACCCCATTCCCGAGTTCATCGGAAGCGGTGACATCGAGGAGTGGCTCAATCAGCCCGCTCAGATCGTTAAGCTCCACCCCATGACTATTATGCAGAACTCTCTCAACGGTACCTTCGGTCAGTCGGGTGATATCGCAAACGTTCCCCCCTGCGCCGCTACCATCGGCCCTCTCGACGTAATGAGAGCAAAGGAGAGAATCGAGGTTCACGCACTTGCAACCTGCGGTACCTTCTCCTCCTGGCAGAGAATGACCAGCCGTCTCTGCACACACGGTCCTATCACTCCTTACCTCCCCTCCACTATGCTCCAGACCAAGAAGACTCAGGTCTACATCTCTGAGGAACTTGCTGCTCCCTTCCAGTGCTGGGAAAAGGTTGGATATTAATTTTTGATTTTTCGTGGGGAGGAAGGGAACTTTTTAGAAAAAGTTCCCTTCCTCCCCACACCCCTCCAATCTTCAAAAACTTATCAAAAATTAAGTTGTTTTACGGTGAAGCTTATCGCTTCGCCGTTTTTTTGAATGAAAAATTGCGATTTATAAGCCTTCCACAGCGGAGAAGGCTAACCTATAAATCAAAATTTGAAATCCGAAAACATCTTATATTTTTCAAAAACCCGTTGATTTTTAATGTGTTCTATGCTATACTGATTTTAATGAAATAATCAATCGATGCAAAGGAGGCGTTATGAAATACGTAGTTTATACCATTTTGGCAATAATTGCGCTTTTCTTGTTTTTGCCAACCACCGGCACAAATCAAATACGTAATCTACCGCTTTTAATAGCTCTCCTTGTGATTGCCGCAGGATTTGTGCTTTTTGCGCTTGTAAGGCGTATTGTGCTGCTGCAAAAAGCAAAAAGGGCGATAAAAAAGAGCGGTTGTGAGATAATAAGGGTGCGCTTTAATCCCTTTGCAGAAAGACTTCACGGAAGATATTCGGTTACCTTTAAAAGAAACGGCAAAATGATCTGCGCGCGATTTTTGATAAAGCAGATAAAGTATCCGCGCTATCATTTTGAAAGTAAAGAACTTATTGAATTTTACCGTTCCAATCGCGTGGTGTTCCAAAGCACAAAGATAAGGGGAGCGTCCATATCCGATCTTGTTGAGACTAAGAGGGTTGGTAGGCAAAATCTTTTTTGGGATGAAGCCGAGCATAATATCATCATTTTTAATAAAATGCCCGACCATATCACCGATTCGAAGCAAAAGGAGCTTCTCTATAAAGGAGACCGAGTCTGCCAAAAGGGCGCGTATCTCACGGATATATCGAGCTTTGGAGAGTATATGAATAAAACCGAGGAAGCTGATTGAAGCTTCCTCGGTTTTTCTCATCCAAACAAAATGTTATTTACAATACTTTCAAGATACTCCTGTCTGCCGGAGCCGGGAAGAGCGGGTGCACCCATATTCTCGGCATAAGCGGCGAGAGATTCAAGGGTTGCGGTGCCGTCTATAACGGTCTTGCCGATCTCGGTGTTACGGAAGGATGCGTAACGGTCGCTGATAAATCCGTCAAGTCTGCCGTCCTCAATGATTTCAGCAGCCTTGATAAGACCCAATGCAAAGCTGTCCATACCGAGAATGAACGCGTGGAACATATCCTCCACGGTGTAGCTGGGACGTCGATTCTTTGCGTCGAAATTGAAGCCACCCGTAAGTCCCCCTGCCTTGATCACCTCGTACATACACATAGTGGTCTCGTAAACGCTCCAAGGGAATTCGTCGGTATCCCAGCCCAGGAGATAATCGCCTTGGTTGGCATCAATAGAGCCCAGCATACCGTTGATTGCCGAGATGCGGAGATCGTGCTGGAAGGTGTGACCGGCAAGAGTCGCGTGGTTTGCCTCAATGTTCATCTTGAAATCCTTGTCAAGTCCGTACTGACGAAGGAATCCGATAGCGGTCGCCGCATCGAAATCGTACTGATGCTTCATAGGCTCCTTGGGCTTAGGCTCGATGTAAAAGTCACCCTTAAAGCCGATTGATCGACCGTAATCCACCGCCATGTGCATAAGTCGCGCAATGTTTTCCTGCTCGAATTTTACGTCGGTGTTGAGCAAGGTCTCGTATCCCTCTCGTCCTCCCCAGAAAACGTAGCCCTTACCGCCAAGCTTTACGGTCATATCAAGTGCCTTTTTGATCTGCGCCGCCGCGAAGCAGTAAACTTCTGCCGAGTTGGTGCTGCCCGCACCGTTCATAAATCGTGGATTGGAAAACATATTAGCCGTGCCCCAAAGACACTTGATGCCGGTTTCTTGCATTTTTTCAAGGATGTGATCGGTGATCTCATCAAGGCGACGGTTCGTTTCCTTGATATCCTCCGCCTCGGGAATGATATCAACATCGTGGAAGCAGAAATATTCTATTCCCAGCTTCTGCATAAACTCAAAGCCGGCATCCACCTTGGCGTGCGCGTGCGCCATAGTGCCTTTTTCTTCGCCAAAGGACTTGTCCGCGGTGTCGCGACCGAACATATCTGTTCCTGCCGCGCAAAGATTGTGCCACCAAGCCATAGCAAAGGGAAGATGCTCTCTCATAGTCTTGCCGAGGATCACCCTGTCGGGGTCGTAATACTTGAAGGCAAGCATATTTTTGCTTGCTTTACCTTCATACTTTATTTTGCCTGTTTCGGGGAAAAATTCTTTCATTTTTATATCTCCTTACTATTTAAATCTCTTTAAAAATACCCTTCAGAGCAGGATATATCTTTTCAAATTTCTCATATTGCTCCGCATATCTTGCCGCAATTTCCGCGTTGGGGTAAATCGTATCCTTCACCGACAAAAGAGATTTGGCGCAATCTTCAACGCTTCCGTATTCGCCCGTCGCAACCATAGCGAGCATCGCGCCGCCAAATGACGGGCCCTCCTCGGTCTTGGGTATCTCAAGCGGCATATTCAGCACGTTGGCAAGTATCTTCAGCCAAATTCTGGATCTCGCACCGCCGCCGCAGACCGTGCTTTTCTCAATATTAACTCCCATGCTCTTGGCAATTTCGAGGTTTTCCTTGATGGCAAAGGCAACTCCCTCAAGCACAGCTTGAGCCATATTCTTTCTTTCGGTGTCGGCTCTCATGCCGATAAATGCGCCGCGCGCGTCGGTATCGTTGATCGGGCTTCGCTCACCCATAAGATATGGCAGAAAATATACGTGATTTTTGCCAAGGTCACCGTCGGAAATGCCCGATTGCTCATTCTCATAATCGTTTGTTCCTAAAATTTCCTCGTAAAACCACTTATTACAGCTCGCCGCCGACAAAATACAGCCCATAAGGTGATATTTTCCGTTAGCATGACAGAAATTGTGAATACTGTTGTTTTCAGAGGGCTTAAAGCTATCGTAGGGAATAAAGACCGTGCCCGACGTGCCGAGAGAAATATTGCACTTGCCGGAGAAAAGCGTTCCGGTGCCCACCGCCGCCGCGGCATTGTCGCCGGCTCCCGCAACCACGGGAACCGAGGGAATGCCAAGCTTGTCTGCGATTTCCGGAAGAATATTTCCAATGACCTCATAGCTTTCAAAAAGCTTGGGCATCTGTTGCTCGGTCAAGCCGCAAAGCTGAAGCATCTTTTCCGACCACTTTTTATTTTCCACGTCAAGGAGTAGCATACCCGAAGCGTCGGAATAATCACAGCAATGCTTTCCCGTCAAGAGAAAATTGATATAGTCCTTAGGGAGCATGATTTTTGCGATTCTTGCAAAATTTTCGGGCTCGTTTTCACGCATCCAAAGAATTTTCGGAGCGGTAAAGCCTGCAAAGGCAATATTTGCCGTGTTTTCGGCAAGAAGCTCCTCACCTACGGCTTTGTTGAGATGATCGGTCTCCTTTGCCGTTCTGCCGTCGTTCCAAAGAATGCAGGGGCGTATGATCTTGCCGCTTTCATCAAGAGAGACAAGTCCGTGCATCTGTCCGCCAATACCGATTCCCGACACAAGTGACGAGTCAAAGCCGCAAACAAGCTCGCTGATTCCGTCAACGAATGCCGCCCACCAATCCGCGGGATTCTGCTCGCTCCATCCGGGAGCAGGGTAATTGACCTCGTATTCGCGTGCGGATTTATTCAGAATATTGCCTTTTTCATCGATAAGTAAAAGCTTTAAGGATGACGTGCCCAGATCGGCGCCGATAAAATATCTCATAATAACCCCCACTTTTTATTTTATATAATAATTATAATGTATATATCTTGACAATTCTCGCAAATAAGCGTATAATTAATGGACATAATTTGTCTTTTTGGAGGACGGCACTATGTTTTACGAATTTAAACATATTGGTTCCAGCGATTATTTCGTAAAGGAATACGGCGAAAATTTCTCATTTCCGCCGCATATGCATCTTTGCTTTGAGCTGATCACGGTGCTGGAGGGAGAAATGAGCGTCACCGTTGACGGTAGGGAAAATCTGTTGCATAAAGGTGAAGCGCTTATGATATTTCCCAATCAGCTTCATGCACTCGAGTCTGAAAACAGCCGCCATATGCTGTGTATCTTTTCTCCCGATCTTATCCGCGCGTACTCCTCCAAGACCGAAAAATGCCTTCCGGAGAGCAATTTTTTCATTCCGGACGAATATTTGATCAATGCACTTGATAAAATATCCGAGGATGCCAATCTGATAACTAAAAAGGGACTTTTGTATTCGCTCTGCTCGGCTTTTGATGAAAATACCGTATATCAGCCGCGAAAATCGGGTCAAAAAGGCATGCTTTCAAGGATATTTGCCTACGTTGAAGAAAATTTTGCAGGCGAGTGCACTCTTGAAGAGCTTTCTGCAAAGCTTGGATACGATTACGCATACCTGTCAAGAAGCTTCAAAAAAGCGGCGGGTATTACATATGTCTCCTACCTCAACGTCTTCAGATTGAATAAAGCCTGCTACCTGCTTGATAATACCGATAAATCGATCCTTGGGTGCGCCCTCGAGGTGGGATATTCCTCGCTCCGTACGTTTAACAGAAATTTTAAGAACCATTTTGGTATCTCCCCTGCAGAATACCGCAAAAAGGGGGTCAAATGATATTTCAAATTTTGATTTATGGGGATGCGGAGGACGCGGTTTCCGCTTTCTTGAAAGAAAGCTTGGCAAAGAACTTCCCATAAAATTATTTGGTGGTGTAGCCATAATGTCACTTTACACCGTAAGGATTTTAAACAAAGCCTCACTGCTATCGTGTTGCAAGTATCTCTTAAATCCTTTATAATAAAGAGTTTGCAATACACTCGAAACACGGTAGAAGATATATTTTGATTTAGATCGTTATTGTTTTATTTGACTATATGGCTTCTCTATCTATTAATTTTAGGGAAGCTTTTTGGCTCCACCTTTTTCTCGAAAAAAGTGGAAACCGCACCCTCCCCCCCTCCCCCCCCCTCCCCCCCAAAACAAAAATTAAAAAA
>JAZKYL010000114.1:0-8007 GCA_045612105.1 Eubacteriales bacterium | reverse complement strand
TTTCGATTAAAATCAAACAGATTTTGAATGGCAAAATGGGAGCAATTATTTCCTTTTTTCAGGGAAGTTCTTTTGGTTACTTTTCTTTCAAGAAAAGTAACACGCGTCTCCCCCGCGTCCCACCGCTAAATTGCAATTTATAATAATCAGAAAGGTCTACATCATGCACGATGAATTAACAGCTGTTGACATAAAGAAAATGCAGGAAGAGGTTGACTACCGTATGTGCGTCCTACGCCCTCAGCTTTTAGCCGAGGTGCAGAGAACCAGAGAATACGGAGATCTCAGCGAAAACGCCGAATACAAAGAGGCGAAAAGAGAAAAGAACAAGAACGAGAGCCGCATCCGATATCTCAAAAATATGATCGCTACGGCAAAGGTCATAAAGGTCAGACAGGATGATGATTCGGTCTGCCTTTTCGATACCGTCACCTACTACGTTGAGGAGGACGAGGAGGAAGAGGAGAGACAGATAGTCACCACCCTCCGTCAGGACGTTCTCAAGGGCTATCTCTCCAAGGAATCCCCCCTCGGTAAAGCCCTGCTGGGCAAAAAGGTGGGCGACCGCGTCTGCGTCAAGGTCAATGACAACTACAGCTATTACGTCGTTGTCCGCAATATCAAAAAGGGTCACGACGACGAGAATATCCCGATCAGCAGTTATTAACGGTAGATTTATAAAGGAAATAAAAACGGATATTGCCGTTGACAATATCCTCGTTATATGTTATAATGCTTTTGGTAATTAATTACCCTTAGGAGCTACCATAAACGGTGGCGGTTGCTTTCTCTTTGTTTAAGGGAGGAAGCTTAAAAATCTTTTTACCTTTCTCCTGAAATATGGGGGGAGGTGATAGAAATGTATGTTACTTGGGAATTATTGTTTCTGTTTTTTGGACTAATAATTGCACTGTTGACTTACATAGAAAATCATAATAAAAAGAATTAACCGCCTTGCCTTCCAAAACGTAAGCGGTTAATTCTTTAACTATTTACAAGGAAGCAACCGTCATCGGTAGCTCCTTCGTATTAATTATAAACTATTATTTTGTTTTTGTCAACCCTGAAACGAAAAAATCTTCCGCTCTTTTTCAAAACGGCGGCACAAATAACGCCACCGCATAACCTATCCCCTTTTTGAGAGTTTTTGAAAGGAGTAGGGGGAGTTGGCATTTGCAAACAAATGCCGCGAGTTTTGCAAGCAAAACATCGCCACGCTTCGGAATCCGAAGGGGGGGAGAGGAAAACTTTTTTCAAAAAGTTTTCCTCTCCCCCTCGCATATATAATTGTCTTAATCAAAATAACCGAGTCTGTAAAGCAGCTCAGCGATGAGGACTGCTCCGCCTGCGGCACCGCGGAGGGTGTTGTGGGAGAGACCGACGAACTTGTAGTCGTAGATCACGTCCTCGCGCAGACGTCCTGCGGTCACGCCCATACCGCCGTAGATGTCGCGGTCCAGCTTTGCCTGAGGACGGTTGTCTTCCTCAAAGTAAGTAATGAACTGCTCGGGAGCGTGGGGAAGCCCAAGCTCCTGGGGAAGTCCCTTGAAATTCTTCCAGTCCTCAAGGATCTGCTCCTTGGTGGGCTTGTTTTCAAACTTTACGAATACAGCCGCGGTGTGACCGTCGGTAACGGGTACGCGGATGCACTGGGTTGTGATAACGGTGTCCTGAGCCTTAACGATCTCGCCGTTCTCAACCTTACCCCAAACTCTCAGAGGCTCCTGCTCGCTCTTTTCTTCCTCTGCGCCGATGTAGGGAATGATGTTGTCGATCATCTCGGGCCACTCGTTGAAGGTCTTGCCCGCGCCGGAGATAGCCTGATAAGTGGTGGCGACAACCTCCTTGATTCCGTACTTGCGGAGGGGGGTCAGCTCGGGAACGTATGCCTGAATAGAGCAGTTGGGCTTAACCGCGATAAAGCCGCGCTTGGTGCCAAGTCTCTTTCTCTGAGCCGCAATGACTTCAAGATGCTCGGGGTTGATCTCGGGAATTACCATAGGAACGTCGGGGGTCCAACGGTGTGCGGAGTTGTTGGAGACAACGGGAAGCTCCGCCTTTGCATAGGCATACTCAAGCTCCTTGATCTCATCCTTTTTCATATTTACCGCGCAGAAAACGAAGGAGCAGAGAGACTTTACGGTCTCAATGTCATCGCTGTCGATAATAACCATCTTTTTATATTTCTCGGGCAGGGGAGCAGAGAGCTTCCAACGACCCTCAAGTGCTTCTTCGTACGTCTTGCCCGCGCTTCTCTTGCTTGCAACGAGAGCGGTGACTTCAAAATAGGGGTGGTCTTCAAGAAGAGTCAGAAATCTCTGACCGACCATACCTGTGGCGCCAACGACGCCTACCTTCATCTTTTCCATAATTAATACCTCACGTTATTCGCATTTATTCGCTTGCGCGATTTAGTGAACTAAAATAATAGAATTATTATAGCATATTTTTTTCCTCATTTCAAGTAATTTTAAGCTGTCATTTTGACAATTTAGAAAAATAAACGTTAGAAATAATTGTTTATTTTTAATAAATATGCTATAATTATGAAAAATGTGACACAAAATCCGAAAAAATGCATCTTATATTTAGAGGGAATAAAACTTAACGGAGAGTAAATATGGGCGAGAACAATAAAAAAACAAAAAAGATCATGACAGATGAAGAGATCATCGCGCTTTATTGGAAAAGGGACGAGCGGGCGATTTCCGAGACCGACGTAAAATACAGAAGATATCTTTACGTTATTGCCAATAATATACTTAACGATGATATGGACAACGAGGAGTGTATCAACGATACGTATCTTGGCACCTGGAATTCCATTCCGCCGAAGAGACCTAACGTTTTTCAGGCTTTTTTGGCAAAAATCGCGCGTAATTTCGCACTGCAAAAATTCAGAAGCAGATCGGCGGCGAAGCGTGTTCCGTCGGAGCTTGTGCTGTCTCTTGACGAGCTTGACGAATGTATCGGTGGAAATACCGCAGAAGAAGAGTATGTGATAAAGATGATCAGCTCGGTCTTGAATAGATTTTTGCGCAAGCTTTCAGACAGAGATTCCTTTATTTTCGTTTGCCGCTATTATTATTCAGATTCGGTGGCAAGTATTGCAAATATGCTTGGCAGCAGCGACAATACAATATACCGAAGGCTCGGAAGTATGCGAAAAGAGCTGAAAGCGGAGCTTGAAAAAGAGGGGTGCTATTATGAGTAAAAAAGATGATCTTAAAATAGAAATCATATCAAATATCGACGACGATATTATTGAAAAACATTCGAAAAAGAGATTTGCGTTAATGAGATGCAGAGCGTCGGCAAACGTAAGAAAAACAATGGTTGCCCTGATTGCGATCGTTGTTTGTCTTGGCGTGTTGGGTACTGTGATGATAGGCTTGCTTCAAGGAGAGGGCCCCGGATTGCCTTTCGAGTCGACGGGTCGGGAAACCACAGACCTGACTGAATCATCGTCGCCTTCGTCTTCTGAGTCGACGGGTCAGGAAACCACAGACCTGACTGAATCATCGTCGCCGTCGACTCCTGAGCCCATGGGCAGGGTTCCCGTATATCAGGGAATGACGGTGACAAATTATATCGAGAACGACGACGCGCAGGTAAATAATTTCCGAGGATCTGCGCTTCTTTATGCAGGCGATGAAAAAACGAGCGGCATTTCATTACTCTCTAATGCCTCCCAAGAGGGAGTAGATCACGGCAAGCCTAACGACAATCATGGCGGAAACGGAAACGGAAATGGAAACGGAAATGGAAATGGAAAGCCCTCCTACGATATTCCGACAGTTGAGGGTAGCGATCGCGCGCTCTACTACGCAAAGCCTATGAGTGACATTTACATACATATTCATATCAACAATCCCGATCAGTTTGAAATACTTTCCTTTACCCTCAACGGAATAAAGTATCAGTCCTATATGTTTGAGCCGGGCTCCGATTCCGAGACCTTGATCCTTAAAGTCAACGTAGGCGACGCGGAGAGATTTGTTGAGTACACCATTGACGCGATCAAGTATGTCGAAGGTACCGAAATCAAGGACGTTATTATGGACGGAGAAAAGACAGTCAGAGTTGAGATTACGCCCGAGGAGCAGCCCACCGCCGAGATAGGAGACGTAGCTTGCGGTTTTCTTGACCTTTCACTTTCGGTGAAAATTAACGACTCGCTCTCTCTGATCAAGGAAAGTAACGGCACTGCGCACGCTATGCTTTACGACGGAGATGTGATCGCCTGTGAGAAAGAGCTGAATGTTGATGAGATCAATACAGTAGTCTTTGACGGCTTAGTTTGCGACCACAGCTATAAATTGCGAATAGTTGCCTATTACGACGCTATCGACGGAGAGGGCTTTAGGGATTATATTCTTGAAGAGCTTGATCTGGAAACAAAAAAGCTTGTAGATATTATCTTCGTTGATACCCGTGACTGTGAAATGCCGTTTGATATTAGCGTTCAGGACGGATACGGAGTGCTGATCGAAAAGACAGAGCTGGCTTATCCCAACGGTAGAGTTATTAAATCGATCGATGGTAAAGCTGACGGATTTGGAGTTTTGGAGATAGGAGAATATAAGATTCTGATCACCTATTCTTATGACTCGGATAATGGAAGAATCGTTGCAGTGTTGGAATCAGCTGTGGAACAGATGAATGAGTTTGCCATTTTTCTTCCCGTTGTGGGTACTATTGCGAAAGATTACTATGGTTCGGGTGTAGAGGTGTGGAATGAAACCTTGGGTACATATAAAGAACATTTGGGTATTGATATTAACGCAAAGCTTGGTGAGCCTGTTTTAGCGGCGGCAAGTGGTAAGATCGTTAATATCTGGGATGACGTTAATCTGGGAAAATGTATTTCCATTGACCACGGAAACGGATATTTAACGATTTACAGGAATCTTGATGTTACTATTCCCGATGGAATAATAGTCGGCAAGGAAGTAAAGCGAGGAGATAAGATTGGCGCGGTTGGAAAATCTGCCTTTGAGGAGAGTGCCGATGCTCCTCACCTTCATTTTGAAATGACGGTGACAGGTATATACGTCGATCCTATGGATTATTTCACTCATGAGGCGTTGAATACTATTTTAAATGCGGATAAGACCGAGACCGAGACCGAGACCGAGACCGAGACCGAGACCGAGAGCGAGAGCGAAATCGAAATCGAGGCCGAGACCGAGACCGAGACCGAAACCGAAACCGAAATCGAGACCGAGACCGAGACCGAAATCGAGACCGAGACCGAAATCGAGACCGGGGCTGAGATCGAGACCAAGACCGAATCCGGTACCGATACCGAAATCGAAATGGAGTCGGAAACCTATAGCAATACAGAAATAGAGACCGAATAAATTATGGGGCTGTTTGAAAAAAACAGCCCCTCAGACTGTCGAAAAAGCTGTTATACCGCAAGCGGGAAAGCTGAAGGATCAACGATTTATAAAAAACAAAAACAACTGTGAAGAGATAAGCACAAGGCTTTCATCGAGAAAGCCTTGTGCTTGCTTGCTTTTTCCGTTCTTGCACTCTGGCATACCCTCGTATGCCGACGAATGCAAGAACGAAAAATATACCTACCTTTTTCGAAGTCTCCCAGCGTGTCGAGACTTTCTCGACACGCTGGGGGGCTGTTTGAAAAAACAGCCCCTTTCGGATGGGTTTAGACTTCTTTTGAAATTTTTGCTTGAAATTGTCTTCGGTTCTAAAATCGGAATTTAAAAGTTATCAAAGGCGGATTTTTAAAACAGAAAAACGACATTTTTACCAAAAACGGAAAAATATTTTCAAAAACCTATTGACAAACCGAAAAACAGGGTGTATAATAAACACGTAACTACCCAAATGAGGAATTTTTGCGTGCGTTTTGGGCATAAAACCGTTTAAATAACGAAAAACGGCTACAATCTTAATCAATTTTATTAAAGTTTTTGAAATTCCTGAAAACTTTTTACAAAAAGTTTTTAGGCGGGGTATGGGGCAGAGCCCCATATAGAATGAAAGGAGATCATTATGGCAGCAACTAAGAAGTCGGCGCCCAAGGTGACCGAGATACAGGATAAGGAAGATAAGAAGAAGGCGCTGAATACCGCCATGGCGCAGATCGAGCGCGAGTTTGGCGCGGGTGCTATTATGAAGCTTGGCGAAAATACTCATATGGAGGTTCAGGCGGTTTCTACCGGCTCGCTGTCTCTTGACATGGCGCTTGGTATAGGCGGCGTTCCGAGAGGACGTATTATTGAGATATTCGGTCCCGAGTCCTCGGGTAAAACTACCGTTGCGCTTCATATAATTGCCGAGGTGCAGAAGCTTGGCGGAGAAGCGGCGTTCATCGACGCGGAGCACGCTCTTGATCCCGTATACGCAAAGGCGGTTGGCGTTGATATTGCAAACCTTTTGGTTTCTCAGCCCGATTGCGGTGAGGACGCGCTCTCTATTACCGAATCGCTGGTTCGCTCGGGTGCTATCGACGTTGTGGTCGTGGACTCGGTTGCGGCTCTCGTTCCCAAGACCGAGATCGACGGCGATATGGGTCAGTCAAGCGTGGGCGTTCAGGCTCGTCTTATGTCTCAGGCTATGAGAAAGCTGGCGGCGGTCATTTCCAAGAGCAACTGTATCGTCGTGTTTATCAACCAGCTTCGTGAAAAGGTCGGCGTTATCTACGGTAACCCCGAGACCACCACGGGCGGTCGCGCGCTGAAGTTCTACGCGTCGGTCAGAATCGATATCAGAAAGACCGAGCAGCTGAAAAACGGCTCCGATATATACGGAAACCGCGTTAAGTGTAAGATAGTTAAGAATAAGGTTGCTCCCCCTTTCCGTGTTGCCGAGTTCGACATTCTTTACGGAAAGGGAATCTCCCGCATGAGCGAGGTGCTTGATTTCGCTATTATGATGGATATTATCAAGAAGAGCGGTTCTTGGTTCTCCTACGACGGCAACCGTTTGGCGCAAGGTAAGGATAACGTCAAGAAGCTGCTTGAGGACAATCCCGAGTTTGCCGCAGAGATAGAAAACAAGGTCAGAGAGATGAGTGCAGGCGGCTCTATCCTTAACGAGGAAGAGTTCGAGCTTGACGGCGACGATGACGAGTTTGACATCCGCACGGTAGAGGACGATGAGTAAGCCTGGCTTTAATAAGCCCGGCTTTGGCAGAGACGCAAAGGCATATCTTGCGGAGCTTGGATATAGTGACAGAGAACGCGGTGCGGATGGATTCGGTATTCGAATAACCGCGCTTGTGTCCTCCGGTGGTGAGAAGACCACCGTCAGAGTACTGGTCTCCAATCCGTCCGGCAGAGAAGAGACCGAGTTTGTGATAATGAATAATCATGCCGAAGAGCTTGCTCTTTCGGTTGGCGAGATAGAAGAAGAGCTGCTTCCCGAGCTCGAGTATTTTGCCGAGGTGGCGAAGGCTTATAGCTCGGCTTGCTCGTCCTTTGCTTTCACTCCGTCCTCTTATGCCGCGCTGAAAACCAAGCTTTTGCAAAAGGGGTTTTCGCGCGACGTGTGTAACGATGCCGTCGATTGCTTGCGCGGACAAGGGTTCATCAAGGAGGACGAGATTGCTCTCAGACGAGCGCAGATATTTGTAGGAAAGCATTGGGGCAGATCAAAGATATTGATGAAGCTTCGCGAGGAAGGATTTGGAGACGGATCTTTGACTTTGGCTTTGGCTTTCCTTGACGAGACAGATTTTCCTTCTTTTTGCTCGGAGCTGATTCTGAAAAGATTTGGCGGAATACCCGAGGATAAGAGAGAGAGAAACCTTATGCTTGCTTCTCTTACCAGAATGGGATACTCAACGTCCGATATCCGCGAGGCGATTAAGCTTTTGAGATAAATTGCAATTTAGCGGTGGGACGCGGGGGATGCGTGCCTCCGGCGGCGAGCTTTTTGAAAAAAGCTCGGCAAAAACTTTCCCCCAAAAAAGGGAAAGATTTCACCAATGATGTCATTTGAAACCATATTGATTTGAACCGAAGTTTATCTTCTATC
>JAZKYL010000113.1:0-329446 GCA_045612105.1 Eubacteriales bacterium | reverse complement strand
GATTACTGAAAACGACCGATTATCCTGTTGCGGATATTGCAATTCGGTGTGGGTATAATAACGTATCATATTTTACGGCAACGTACAAACGCTACAAGGGAATAACTCCACGTTCTGCGCGATGAATAATTATAGCATTTTTATTGATCGTAAAGCAATAAATTTTATGTCAGAAAATATCAAATATATGCAAAAAAGGTTTCAAAACGACGTTTGAAACCTTTTTTGATTTAATCATTCAAATTCTCCGAATATTGCTCGTATTTGTTCCTCAGCCTCGTCGGCACGGAGCTTATCTGCGGCATAAGCCTTGCGAAGCAGGTCGTGGGGGATATAGTTATCATATTTTTCGAACACGGGTATCTCGCTATTCTCGACGAGGTGCTCGCAGACGATGCCCTCGCGCTCAACTCCGTCAAGCAGGTGTGAAATGAACTGAATATCCGATACCTTTTCCATCTTGAAGGTGATATAATAGCAACCCTCAAACTCTATGCCGCTCAGGTTATTCGCCGCGGAATTTTTCTTTATGTACTTACGCAGAGTGCGGAAGGAGCGTGTTCCGAGCCATGGGAAGAGACACCAGGAGTAGCCGCCAAGGTGAACGAGGGAGTGTTCAAGCATACCTGTGTTTCTCGCCGTCGCACGAGCCTGATTTAAGCGTTTTACGGCGTTTTCCTTGAGATAGGGATAAACTGTGTCCTCCTCAAGTATCCGCCTCATACGGCGCAAAATTTTGGTGTGTATCTCGCCGAAGTCGCCGGGCCACGAGACCTCCATCTTGCCGTCAACCTTTTTAACGTAAAGCAGCTTTCTTGTAATGTCGAGCTCCTCCACCTCCCACACGCGACCTGCCAAAGCAAATCTGTCGCCAACGGGCGGGGGAGTGGTTATCGTTCCGATCTCGTCGGAGCCGCAACGTACCGTGAAATCCTCGCTATCCTTGAATACCGCGTAAAATTTGAAGCTCTTCAAGAGTCTTTCGCCTACAAGACCGACTATAAGACCCTTTTCCTCGGTCATCTCAATAAAGCCGTTATTCAGCATCGAAACTATAAGAGCTTTATAGTCTTCGCGGCTTACAAATCTGAAGGGAGGAAGAGAGAGCACCCTTTGCGCAAGGCGCGCGGGAGTAAGCTCACCTGATGAAGCCAACATTGAAAGTGTCTGGTGGAAAAGCAGGCTGAAGGGCATCTTTTTGCGTGAGGGCGGCTCGATAAAGCGCTCCTCGATATAAAGCTGAATTATTGCTATTCCTCGTAACAATTCCCACGGAATAAGCTGGGGCAGAGGAGCGTTTGGAAGTGCCTCTTCCTCCCGGAATACCATCATCATCTCGGGTGTCTGGCCTCGTCTGCCTGAGCGACCAAGTCTTTGGAGAAAGCTTGAAACGCTGTTGGGTGCCTCGATCTGCATAACTCTCTCAAGTTGACCAATATCAATGCCAAGCTCCATTGTGACCGTAGCACAGGTGACGGCGAATTCCTCGTCGTCGCGCATCTTCATTTCTGCTTCTTCACGAAGAGATGCCGAAAGATTACCGTGGTGAATAAGAATGTGGCTATCCTCGTCACCGCGAAGCTTTGCTATCTGACGCAAAGTGGCGCAGACATACTCGGTTTCCTCGCGTGAGTTGGAGAAAACGAGCGATTTTTTATCCTTTACACAATCGTATGCATATTCGTATCCGGGATCGATGTAATAGGGTTTCATGCTGCCTACTTTGTCGTAGCCGTCGTCCTTTTCGGCATATTCCTCGCTATTAGGAGCATACTCCACCTTTTCCACAAAAATTATATCGTTGGCTGCCGTCTTTGCGGCGGCTTTTGCCTTTTCTTCCTCTTTTTTTATCGCCTCTACCTCAGGATTCTGAATATAGAAATGTTCAAGACCAAGTCTCCAACGAATTTTCTCCTGACCGAATGTAGGCACGTCAATATCTCTGCCGGTGTCGGCATTTAACCACTCTGCGGCAAGAGAAGGGTCGCCGATAGTCGCAGACAACGCAATACGGCGAGGGTGAAATCCTATAAGATGGGCAATGCGGGAAAGCAAACAGATTATCTGATTTCCTCGATCGGTGCCTGTCAGGGTGTGAATCTCGTCGATAACGACGAAGCGAAGGTCGCCGAAAAGCCTTGGAATGTCATTGGAACGATTAATAAGCATCGCCTCAAGAGATTCGGGAGTTATCTGCAAAATACCCTCGGGCTTTTCAAGTAGCTTTCTCTTGTGTGATGCCGCTACGTCGCCATGCCAATGAGTTACCTTTACACCTGTCATATCAAGCACCTCTTCAAGCCTTTCAAACTGGTCGTTTATAAGGCTCTTGAGGGGGGCAATATAGAGTACCCCCACGCTGGAAGGTTTGTCTTCATGCAAAAGCGAGAGGATGGGGAAGAATGCCGCTTCGGTTTTGCCGCTTGCAGTTGAGGAGGTCAGGAGCAGATTGTTGTCGGTGTCAAAAATAGTCTTTGCAGCAGCTACCTGAACGGCGCGCAGAGATTCCCAGGAATGAGAATAAATATATTCTCGTATAAAATCGGGGAAGCGTTCAAAAATGCGATCCGCGTCTGTCATAAATCCTCCTTTTTATATGGCAAATCAAAACTCAATGTCGTTTGCGGTAAATTTTTTGTTTACGGTAGGCGGTGTTTCTTCGTCTTGAGCGGGGACTATATCGGGATCCTCGTCCTTATCGGTCTTAAGTGTCACGTGACTGCCTACAACGTCGTCAAAGCTTGCCTCTGGGTTCTGCATCAGTATGTTCAGAACCGTCATATAGTCGCGGAGCATCTCGCGGGGGGTTATCATACTGTCAGCGCCTGCTCTTGAGAGACAGATATTGAGAAATTTAAGTCTGTCCTCGTTTGTAACACGGCAATCCCATTGATAAAACTGAGAATATAGCGCTGTAACACGTTGAATCAGAGCGAAAAGCTCATCGTCGGTAAGACGACGCAAACGAATAACAGGACCTATAAGGTTCTTGAAGCCGTCAAGGGCAAATTTACTGTCGCAAAGACGTGAGCGAAGAGCCTCGTAGCTGAAGAGTCCTCGTCTGGTGTCCTCCAAAAACTGGGGAGTGCCGCCGAATACGATGTCAAGTCCGGGAGCGCGCCCCTGAAGGGTGTCGTTGAACATCGACAGTATCTTTTCGTAGTTGTTTTCGCGGCTGACGCGGTGAGGAATCTTGTAAAGGTTTACGCACTCGTCGATAAAGACTACAAGTCCACGGTAGCCCATTTTCTTGGATAAAACCGCCCAAAGCTTGAGAAAATCATACCAGTTGTCGTCGTTTATGATGACCGATACCGAAAATCCAAGTCCGTTTTTCGCCTCGGTCTTGGTGGAGTATTCGCCGCGGAGCCAACGGAGACAGGCACTCATTCTTGCGCTTGCTTCCTCGCCGTCGGACACGCTTGCTTTGTAGTATTCAAGTATTACACGGGCAAAATCAAAGCCGCCCACCAAAAATTCAAGCTCGGAAAGCTCTGCGTTTAGCCTTTTTGCAAGCTCACGCTCGAATTTCTCGTCATCGGGTGAAATATCTTCGGCTACCATATCTCCGCGAATCTTACCGATCCAACGGGAGATGATCTTAGGAAGAGCACCGCCGTCAGGGGAGGATTTGGATGCAAGATTTTTCATCAGCTCGCGGTAAGTAGCGATAGCACTGTTTCCGCTGCCGCTCAGCTTCCTTTCGGGTGAAAGATCGCAATCTGCGGTGAGAAAATCACGCTCAAGAGCGTAACCGCGTATAAGCTGAATAAGAAAGCTCTTGCCGCTTCCGTAACGTCCTATAAGGAAACGCATAGCTCCTCCGCCTTCGTTTATCTCCTCAAGGTCGGAGAGAAATGCCGCTATCTCGTCCTTGCGTCCGATAGCAATATATGGTGATCCTGCTCTTGGCACAACTCCTGCCGATACACTGGATAACAGTGATGAAAGAATGCGTCGAGGCACTTGGGGCATGTTATTCTGCATATTTTCGTTCATAATAATCTCCAAATTTATAATTGGTCAATATAATCTTCAATAATCGCGTAAGCTCCACCGATATCCTCAAGAATGATATCTCCGAAAATATTTGCGGCACACTCATTTATTCTGTCGACTATCTCGTCAACGGTAATGGAATGTGATGCTGCAAATTCTCGTTGTTCGGTGGGAGTGGGTGATTTACAAAGATTAATAAAATCGGCTAGTTCGCCAATTTCTGCTTTTATTTGACCGAAAAGACCGTTTTCTTGGATCTGCTTGGGTGTATTTGGTACGGTAGCAATACTTTTAATGGTCTCGGATACAGATATAGGCTGAATGATAAGTTCGGGTGCGTTTTGATTTGAATTATCTACGTTTTGTATGTCATTCTCGTCGGAAAAAGCCTCTGTCAATATCTTTGTCGTACTCCAAGAATCGCGTTCGATCTCCAGAGCATGCTCGGGGGATATTTCTGCCTTGGGAACATCGTAAAGCCTATCGTATTCATGAGCCTCGGCTTCTTTTTCGTGTGTAGCTTTACGCCGTTTGTCTACCGTAGGCATGGCGGGGTAGTTTTTAACAAAAAACACATCCAATGCAGCTTTGACGTTGGGGTTGATTGCGGTTATATGGAGCTTGTTTTTTATGCCCATATGTTCGCGAAGCTTGTTTTCGGAGTAACGCATGGCATCGGTTATTGCGGACTGAATATTGGATAGCTGATAGTAGCAGATTTCGAGCTTAATATTTCTGTTGACTATGTTTACAAGTCTCGCAAATGGCCTGCGTTCTGCGGTAACGTAACCGTATACTCCGTTTGTGAAAGAGGTTATTGAATCAAACGCGTTTTCGTCAGAAATGACCGATTGAAGCGCTCCGTTCATAACTCTTTTAAATATTTCTGAGGTTTCAGGTGAGTAAAACTTACTTTTTCTGTAATCGTACATAGAAATAGCGGAAAGACCAATGTCCATCGCCCGTGTTCTGTTTTCATCTGAAAGATCCATAAAAAACTCGGGCAAAAAGGCATTTGCGGTAATGAGTTTTCCAATCCCGGAAAGCTTTTCCAAGGGAACACTCAAACCGTGAACAAGACAAAAATCACAGATAAGATCTCGTATCATCATTCGAAAAACTACGTTTATTTCCTTTTCTGTATAGTTTGTCAAAAGTGAGCAGAGCATATCGAGTGCTGCGCTTTTATCTTCATCGTCTGATGTGGTTGCAAGCTCATATGCGTAAAGAATTATATAGGATTCATCGGTTTTCAAAAAGGTTCCTTTGCGGGCATTTTCTCTCCACCAGATATACCAAGAAAGCTGGGCGCGGCTCATTTGCGAGTAACGTGGGGAATAGGAATAGTAGGAGACGTGCGGGCATTCCGCAACCTTTCGATTTAAGATCGCACGACGTTCACGAATAAAGAGATTTCCTTGCGGGAAAAGGAATTCTCCCTGTTTTTCGGAATACACTTTCACGCTTTTTATAAGAGGATTTTTTGGTGTGTATTCAAATAAAAGATACTTTTTTGCGTAAATAGAATCATTATGGGGAGGGATGAATCTGGTTATTGTGCTATCGTTAGTTTTTTCTTGATTTTTGGATAGCTTACTGTCTGAATATTGCGTGTGATTATTTATCAAAATATCGTTTGATTCGACGTTTACGGCTTCGGTGGAGCTTTTGGGAAACTGTTTGATTTGCCTTTGTACATAAGGCTTTTTTGCATATTCGTCAAGGTTCCAAAAGTCGTTTTCACTCTGGGGATTCTTTTCGCTTTCAGACATATTCACACCTCCTTTGCGTATTATTCTGTAATATAATATTATATCACAAAAAATAGTGCTTGTAAATAGGGAAACGAACAAATTTGCTAAAATCAGCAAAAAAGTGGTTTTTCAAATGTTGATGAAAACCGTTGAAATCCTCTGAATTTTGATTAAAAAGCTTCCCATTTGCTAAAAAAGCAAGTGGGAAGCTATGATTTTGTAAACATATTATTGAGTTAGTATATCACCGATTGAAACAGTGAATATTGCAAACTCGCGGTCCAATATTGACGTTGTCAAGATCAGTTGATCACGGAGTCTGATAGTCTGTCTTGATCTCTCCGGTGGTGGGATCGTAAGCGGTCAGAGTGCCGTTATAGAAGAGAACTGTATCAACACTCGTATCAAACGTGATAGCCTCGTCGAGAGCATCATCGCCGCAGATAGCGATAAATCCGAAAGTAACTCCAATACCTGTTGCATGCGCCGTTGCCGAGTTGAAGGGATCTATACGCAAAACCTTTGCATAATAATCGCCCTGGGCATCAGGTTTGAATCCGCGAGGTTTTGCGTCGTCAGGATTTGAATCCTTGATGAGGAGGGAACCGAGGTCGATGATAATGATCTGCCACTCGCCGTTATTGACGTATAGCTTATTGGTCTTGTCGATGCCCACTCTTTCGTCATTATTGGGAGAAGTGCTTTCAGTGCTTGCGTATATCTCCATATAGGAATCAAGAGTGGTTTTATATTTGATTACAAGATACTGTCCTGTTTTTTGAGTGCCCTCGTTATCGACCAAAAATCTGAGATAGGATTCACCGGGTGTTTCGTCAACGTTTCCGTAAAGTGTAACGTAAGAGAGATCTGGTGTCTCCACAAGTTCAATAAGCTGATCTTTCATGCCGACTCCGCTCTTTACCATTCTGTGAGCCAGCATACGCGCGCTGAAGTAGAGATCGAATGGGGTATCGTAGGTTCTTGTGTCATCGTCGATCACGACTTTCTGAGGCATTTTGCCGCCGTCGGTCTTGACGGTGTAATAGTCTCCGTCGTAGTAGATGATGCTTTCCATATCGGAGTTTGCCGCGAGTATTTCCTCAAAGCTGTCGTCAAACGCCATATATTGGAAGTCAATATACGATGTGTTAGGATAGCTGGTTCCGAATACGTCGAAGCGAAGATGCTTTGCGTAGTAACCTCCGTCCTTATCCTTCATAAAGGAATCGGGCTGAGTAAGAGCGTAGTTGATCACTATGACGTGCCACTGATCGTCCTTTGGAATATCACTGTATTTGATGGTGGTAGAGGTGCTTGCAGTCATTTTTTCAGTGCTGGAGAAGATTGTCATCCAGTTGTTATCGGTATTGGTAGAGGCAAGCCTGTATTTGAATACGAAGAACTGTCCCGTGGGGAGAGGATTCTCCTCGTTGACTGCGGAATAGAGATAGAAGTATGGGTCGTTTGTTCCGGTTCCGTAGAAACGGGTAAATGTTCCGGTAGCATCGGTAAGAATTTCTACCTTGCCCATCTTGTTATTTCCTGCATCAAGGGCTTCTTTCATTCCTTCGGAATCGAAGTATCTGTTATATCCTTCAACAAGCTCTGCGGGAGGAATTACGTCTTCACCGCCGCCTTCGGGTTTGATCTCTGGGTTATTCTTGTATTCCTCCTCGTCAACTACGAACTTAAAGGTGCGGTCTCTGCCCTCAAACATTTTTACGACGAAGGAGTAAGAATAGAGACCGTTATCCTCATATTGAACTCCGTAGCCGTCGTAGCTGTTAGCATATCCGGAATTATCGGGGTAATAGAAGGAGCTTAGGTTATATCTTTCCCATTCGCCATCCTTGTTAAGCTCATAGACCGTGGGAATGGTGTTGTGGGTGAAGCCCTTGAGCTTAACGGTGCAGTTGTTGGCGCCGCCCGAGAGGGTGAATTCCGCGCTCTTGCCGTTGATGGAGCAAACTGTGGGAAGGAAAACGCTGCTTTCGTCAATTACACAATCCTTGATGGCGGTTGCCTTCAGCGCATTGACAAGAGAGTTTTCTCTTACATCGTGAACGTTTTGATATGCAATAAAGTCTTCTTCGTCAGATTCATATACGGTCTTTTGGGAGCCCCAGGGCATAATAATTGCATTTATGGTAAAGGTATCGCCTGCTTTAAGGTTGACTTTACCGAGATCAAGAGAGAGCTTTACGCTTTGGTTAAGATTGTTGATGATAAAGTCGGGATCGATCTTCTCACCGCCCATAACGAATTCGGAGCTATGGATAAGGAAGGAGAGATTTACGTAATCGTTTTTGGATGAGCAGTCGGGAGAAGCCTCGTACATAGTGAAATAGGGCTGATCTTTGCCTAAAATATAGCTCTTTGCTTTATCATTTTGGCTCATCTTTTTGTTGACGGGTTTTCCGCCGGTGGAATAGAAGGAGAGGTAACGATATTCGACACCCGATTTTGGGGAAACGGTATAGAAGGTAAAATCATCACGGAAGTTGTTGAAACTGATGTCTTCAAGAACCTCATATTTCATAGTATAGTAGGTTCTGTTCTCATCGGTCTGGGGCATTTCCATATGAGTATAGCTCACCTTGATCTTGCCATCGTCGGAGATATAATCCATAATTATCTCGGCGTAAATAGGTCCGTATGAGGTGATCACGTTTTTCGTATTCTCGGTGGCGTTATAATTGCCCTCAGAGTCTGTGTATTCAAGGAATCCGTGCTCACCACCCGAGGTGTGCTGAGGCTCGCTTGCCCAGAAGGGAGCCGACATGGGTCTGTGGTCGGGAAGAACGGAGTAAATATTTCTTGCAGACTTTGTCGTGTACCAATTTACGATACAGTTTGTCTCGGTTACACCGGTTGAGAGATGATAATAGGGACAATGGAACTGTATGGAAGATATCTGCTTGAGGGGATATCTACCCCAATTCTGATAGAGATGAAGTAGATTATAGGTCTGTTCTTCTTTATCCCCGATAGAGATCGGGAAATATGTCTCGCTGTAGGTTTTGTCAACGTACCAGTGTATGGAGTGATCTCCGTCTGCAAAGTTTTTGCAGACCTCAACGGGAATGGGGAGGAGCAGATTGTTTTCGTCAAGAATAGCGGAGCATTCAAGCTGACCAGCTTCAAGGGTGCTTTGGATATAGATCACACGGTCATATCCGTCGCCCTTGACGGTGAATCTTACGCCGTAGTGCTTATTCTGCTCGTAATAGTATGCTGTGCCGAAGCCCGAGGACTGTAGAGTGAATTCATATGAACCGCGGAGAACGTTGTAGCCGACGTATGTTCCCTTGGTGGAGTTTTCGGTATCGACTATTATGTTCTCGGCAGGAAGAGGATTTCTTTCGCAGTAAGCTTCATGGAGAAAAGCTGTGAAATCGTGGCTTTCATCGGTATAGATACGCTGACCCATATAGAAGTCACCGGTGTTGACGGTGACATCATTGGGCTTTTGTAGGGAGTTGCCCTCGGGGGCGCGGGATTGTAATACTACGTAATTTTCGCCTTCAAGATAGACCTCAAGCTTACCGCTTGTCTCGTCGGGGAGCATAATATAGCCGAAAATTCCCGCATCCTTGATATCAAAGGCTAAATATTCTGCGGTATCCCAATCGACCTCGTCGATGGATTCGTGTATACCGTTTGCGTCCTTTACTATAAGCTTTGCGACGGTATCTGCGGGGATTTTTGTGACCATTCCGATTTTTTCAATATCGGTGGTATCTGCCTTTGCTGTCACCTGAAGTGTCTGAACAAGCTTATCGGAGTAAGTATTGAAGATACGGTTGAGAGCTAGCTGAGGAGCGCCGCCCGTGTTGCCCTTAACAGCCTTGATATCCTTGATCTCAAAAGTGTCGCCCTCAAGACCGTCCAGGTCGAAGCGGAGACCCTTTACGTTGCCTGTGTAGTCGGTAACACCGTCAATTCTTATGTAATAGGTATGGAATTCGCCGTCAGCTATGGGCTTGAAGCCTACGCTCTGGCTTCCGAATGAGGTCTTTTCGCCGGCAATGATCCAGGCGGTAGCGGATACTATAGACACGCTCTTACCGGAGACCTTCATTGTTACGGCGATATAGTTATAGTCTGCCGCGGCGAAGGGGGTGAAGGATTTTATATACTGAAGTCTTGGGTCATAAGTGTTGATTACTGTATAAGCAATAGCGTTTTCTTCTGTAGGAGTTGCAGCAGAAATTCCAAAGATATTATCGGGTGTGGAAAGCCCCAGATCAAGCTCCTTTTCGACGTTTACTTGGTTTATAAATTCCTGTCCGTCGAGAAGAATCTGATAATAGTAATATCCGTAACGGTATACGTTCATTAATGCAGGATTTGTTGATTCGGAGGCATAGAACAGGGTGTCGTTACCTTTCATCTTGACGAAAACGTCCATTGTATTCTCGATATAAGACTTACCGGATGAGTTTTTTATAGAAGAAACAAGCTTATTGGCATAAGCCGATGTCGAATAGGTAAGAGTCATATTCTTGTTTTCGACAAATATGTGGTCTCTTGCGCCTGAAGTATAGGAAACGTTTACTCCATTAGCGTTTTTATTTGCCAATTCTATTGTAGAGGCATATTCGCCCTCAAGGGGCAGAGGATCAACCCAGGGGATATCGTTATTTTCGGGTTCTGTTGTTTCCTGAGATGCGATTTCACTTTCGCTTGATATATCAAAAGCGGATTCGGTTTCACTTACTATATCGGAAACCGACTCGTTTTCATTTGCTATATCGGAAGCAGATTCGCTTTCCACAGTGGATATAGTATCGCTTTCGCTTATTGTTTCGGAGACATTTTCGCTTTCATCGTCCACGTTTGATACAGATTCATAGGAAGAATCTACTATTGTGTCAGTTTCCGTTTCACTTGTGTTGTGGAGTTGCTCAGAAACGGATTCCGTATCAGGTTCAATCTTGTCGGAATCGGTAATTTGAGTTGGTACTTCGGTTTCTGACGTTTGAGTGGTTTTTTCATCTTCTGATTGGTTGCTTTCAATACTACTTGTTTCAGTTGAAGGAGCTGTAGTGGAGACAGTCGTCTCATTTTCTCCTCCGCATGCAGACAACATCGGTATCAGCATTGAGCAGATGATGATAAACGCAACAAGAGCGATACTTGATCTTTTCATAACGTTTCCTTTCGTTTTTGAGCAGTTTATTTGATGGAAATGTCACTTTTTTTATATTATACATCAAATGCAATCTGATTTCCTTGAATATTTTGATGAGTTTTTTCTGAAATCTTTGTTTTTTTGATGTTGGAAAAGGGCTTGCCTTTCGACAAGCCCTTAGGGGTAATTAATTTATTCGGTTGTGTCTGTGGCTGCGGGAACCTGAACACCTGTTACGTGAAGGAGAATGCAAAGACCGTCGGTATCGGTCGTGGGAACTGCCGCGAAGGTTACGTTTACATTCTGTCCTGCATATTCTGCAAGATTTGCCGCAACACCTGGAGTTTTTACTCCGTCGCCTTCGCCGCCCTGGAAGGTAACCTTCTTAAGCGATGCCGTCTCGTCATTGACGACAGCTCCTGTTTTTGTCAGCTGCTCGAGGTGTGCAGATGTGCCTTGACCGAAACCTTGGTTTATATAGAACTCCGTGTCGTACCAGGTCTTGCCGCCGTCTGCAGACCAAACGATTTTATCAAAACCGCCGTTTACTACCAACCAACCGGTAAAGGTAAGAAGCTGAGTACCTTCAAGTGTTGTTCCGCTGTGATCTGCGAATTCAAAGGTTGATACAGTGTTATTAATAGCTTTACGGATCGATTTTGCGGTTCCTTTGCTTCCGCCCATACCGTTTACCATATCGACGTAGCCTGCAAACTCAACTGCGGATTGGGTATATCCCTGAGCGTTTGTGGGATCGATATAGGATTTAACGTAAACTTCGCCGGTTGCAGGGTCGATCTTCTGAGTGCTGCTGCCGATAACGGTAACGAATTCCATATCGGTGCAGATCTCCTTGTAGATAACGTCAAGGTTATCCGCAAATCCCGCCTTAGCGATATCTACGTACATACCCTCAGAGGGAGCAGCGTCAAACACGTCTATTCTGAGATACTTTGCGAGGTATCTGCCTTCAGCATTTTTGCTAAATTTTGTAGCAGCAAGCTTCTGAGAAACATCTACGATTACTACGTGCCATTCACCGTCCTGAGTAATGTCGAATCTGAAGTTGTCGCCACCCTGGAAGTGAGTGTTTACCGTACTGGTAAATACTTCAAAATAATTAAGAGTAGAATATTCGGTAGGGATTCTGTACTTAATGAAGAGATACTGACCGGTATGCTGAGTGTTGCCGGTCATTACGGTAGTGTAGCTATCGCCCTTACCTGCAACAGAGTTGATTCTTACGTAGTCGCCTTCCATGGAGATCTCCATTCCACTGATTCCAACGTGGTTCTGAGGCTTATTTGTTAACTGATCCTTGATATCCTGAGGAGTGATAAGCTTGTTCACGTTCTCACTAGGCTCAAAGGGAGGAGCTACGAATACTTCAACGTTTGTTATGTGACCGATAATGCAGAGGGAAGTGGTGTCTGCCTTGGGAACTGCCGCGAAGGTTACATTTACTGTTTCACCCTGCTCAAAGTAGTTTATAAGGTCAGCACAGATTCCCCTGCTTCCGGCGAAGCCGCCGTTTACTTTGGAAGCAGCGATGTCGGATACTGCGGGCTTAACGGTGTTTCCGTTTGCATCTGTGTAGGATTTTATACTTCCGAATGCCTCTATCATAGCATCGTCAGCACCCTGAAGAGGAACATCGTTATACATAACCACATCGTGCCAGGTCTTACCGCCGTCTGCCGACCAAACGTATTTTTCAACACCGCCGTCAACTACAGCCCAACCGGTGAGAACAAGGATACCGTCACCAATAGTCTGTTTGGTGGGATTAGCGACTTCAACTACCTGCTTATTATTGTGCATACTAAAGGAATTCTTAGCTTTGTTGATAAAGTCGATCCAAGAAGCATATTCAACGTCGGAGATCTTGTAGCCTTGCTCGTTTTCGGGATCTACGTATACAGGAACGTATTCTTTTCCTGTTTTAGGATCGACCTTAATAGTTTTGCCGCCTTCAACAAGCTCGACGTACTTGGGAGTTTCGGAGGGAATGATCTCCTTATTAAGCTCCATAGCGTAAATTTCTTCGAGGTTGTCGTGGAGACCGAAGTAAGCTACGTCAATGTACATATCTGCGGAAACCTTCTGGTTGAGGAGATCCCAGCGGACGAAGCTTGCAACGTATTCGCCGTTATCGTTTTGAACGAAAACTCCTTCTTTGCCTGCGAGTTTATCCGCGAGGTTAACGATCAAAATGTGCCACTGGTCGTCGGTATGCGCGGGTGTGGACATTTGATGATCTCCCGCAGCAGCGGAATAGCTCAAATCGGTCGTAGCAAAGAACTCAAACTGGGTGAGATTATTCATTCCCGTAGGAACTCTATACTTAACTACAACGTACTGACCCGTTACCATAGGCTCATCCTTCTTGTTGTTGAAGAAGTGCATATAAGTCTCTGCTACTGATGAGTGACCCTGCATACTTATGTAGTCTCTGTCCTTAGAGAGAAGCGCGCCTGCGATAGAGGAGGTATTTGCGGTCATCTGCATTATTTCCTCGGGCTGGAGGTAGTAATTGATGGGATCTTCGATAATATTGGTGGTAGTGTTGATCTCGGGCCAACCCTCAAACTCGGTATCAGCTGCGATTCTGAATTTTCTGGGTGAGCCGTTGTCCATAGGAACTACGAAGGAGTAGGAATAGGTTCCGTCGCCGTCGTAATGAACAGCATAGCCATCGTAATAATGTGCGTAGCCGTAACCGTCCTCATGATTAATGGAGTTGAGCTCATATTCGACCCATTCACCGCCAACATACTCTTCAACCTTGGGAGCGGTAAGCATATCAAATCCGTAAACTCTGATAGCGCAGTTGTTATGACCGCCCGAAAGGGTAAATTCAGCAGTCTTGCCGTTTGTGGTCTTTACCTTGGGAACAAACGCGGATGCGATCACCTCGCAATCCTTATCAGCGGTTGCCTTAAGGGGATTGAGAAGGGTATTTTCTCTTACGTCACGGACGTTTTTGTCCATATAGAGTGTACCGTCGGGAAGAACTGAGCTATAGGTATAGCCGTGGAAGTTTTCGGGGATGTGATCCGCGTTGTATCTGTTTGCGGGATCGTCCTCAAGCTCCTGAGAGCCCCAGGGCATAAGGATCGCGTTGATGGTGAAGGTGTCGCCCTTCTTAAGCTCGACGTCTTCGAGATTGAGGGAGAGGCTGGCTGTACCGCCACGGTTGCGCAGATAGAAATTAGTGTCAACCTTTTCGCCGTTGATGATTATCTCATAATTATAAATGAGGAATGCAAGGTTGGTGTAACCCTCTGCGTGAGGATTGTCTCTCATCCAGTCGGGCATCATAAAGAAGGAGAAGTAGGGACATTCTTTACCGAGGACGTAGTTGGCTTCAGGCGCAACGTCGGCAACCTGGTATTTATTGTTCTCGTCAAGATATCCGACCTTCTTGTAGGAGCCTGTGGAGTTATTGTCGGTACAGTAATAGAATCTGAACTTATTCTTAAAGTCCTTGATCTCAACGTCCTCGAGAACCGTGTACTTCATTTCATAGTAGCTTCTGTTCTCGTCGGTCTGAGGCATTTCCATATGTGTGTAGGTTGCCACGATCTTGCCGTCGGAGGATGCGTAGTCAAGAGAGATCTCAGCGTAGGTAGGACCGTAGGAGTCGATCCTTACACCCGTGGTATCGGTAGTCTGATATGCGCCGGTAGAGTCGGTGTAGCAGAGGAAGGAGTGTCCACCGCCGCTGGTATGCTGAGGCTGACCCTTCCATACAGGTGCCGACATACCTCTAAAGTCGGGAAGAGCGGGGCCAACGACCGCGAAGGGAACTATACAGTTGGTCTCGGTTACGCCGGTAGAGAGGTGATAGTAGGGGGTATGATACTGAATTGAAGAGAGCTGCTTCAAGGGAACGTTACCCCAGTTCTGGTAGAGATCTACGATAGTAAATTCCTTTTGCTCGCCTGATTTGACAACCATGGGGAAATAAACCTCGCCGTAAGCGTTGTCTTCATTATTATAAATGTTGTTTTCACCGTCGCCCTTGAAGTTCTTTGCAACCTCGAGAGGAACGGGAAGAAGCATTTGCTTACCGTCTAACAATACTGCACACTCAAGCTGTCCGGAGCTGGTGTAGGACATAAAGTACATCTGTCTGTCATACTCGTCGCCGGTTACGCTGAATTTTACCGAATAATGCTTATTGGGGTACTTATAGTAAGCCTGATTGAAGCCTGTACCTGCTACTGTGAATTTATAGTATCCGTAAAGTGCGTTGTAGCCTGCAAAGGTTGCGTTATCCGAGTTGAGAAGATCTACGGTGATATTCTTTTCGGTAAGAGGATTTACTTCACATTCAGCTTCGTAAATGAATTCATCGAAGTTATGATTCTCATCGGTATAGATTCTCTGACCAATAAAGAAATCGTTACCGTTGTTGCCTTTGATAGGAGTATATCTACCTGCTTCCGCATCCTTTTCGGGGTAATATACGCAGGAGGGGATCAGCTTATTATCGGTGGGAACCTTGGTCTGCTCGATGACGTAGTATCCGTCTACGATTTCTACCTTGATATTTCCACCAGAACCATCATAGGGCAGGATAAATCCGAAGATACCTGCGCCCTTAATGTCGAAACCTACGTATTGTACTCTATTCCAACCGCTGATATCGTCAAGATTATAGTAGAAGAAATCGCCCTTGGGGGTATGAGCTTTTGCAACGATCTTATCTACCGAATCAACGGGGATTCTTGTGACCATACCGACCTTCTGGATGTTCTCGACCTCTTTATACGTCGCGATCTGAGCAACGTGATGAAGCTTGTCGGAGTAGGTTAGGAAAGAACGCTGAAGGGTAAGATCAGTGGGGGCACCGCCGAGGTCGCCCTTGTATACCTTAAGGTCGGAGATCTCTACGGTGGATCCTATTGCTCCGTCGATATCAAATCTCATTCCTTTTACGTTTCCCGTATAATCATTGAACATAGAAAGAGGCAAACGGTAGGTGTGAGCCTCACCGTCGGTGATAACACCGAAGGACTTAGCCTGAGAGGTATTGATTCCGCTGTAGCTTCCTGCGACTATATAAAGCTCGCCTGCGCCGGAGGCACCGGTAGCCTTGATGGTAAACTCGACGTAATCGTAGTCTTCAGCGGCAAACTTAATGTTTTTTAGTACGAGATAGGGGTCAGAGCCTGTGATGCTGTAAACAATGCTATCATTAGTTGAGGCATCTTTGTCAACATCAATTGAATGTGAGCTGCCGGCTGCCCCCATTTTCAATGTCTTTGTGTTGGTGGCTACTATCTCGTTTACAAAAGAGAGGCCCTCGAGACGGTTTTCGTAATAATAGTAACCGTATCTGTAAATGTTAAGGGTAGCACCGGAAACGTTTGCGGAATTGCCTGAATAGTAACGCACCTTATCAGTGGTTTCCACAAACACGTCCATAGTGTCTTTGATATAGCTATGTCCGTCTTTAGTTGAAATGTGGGAAACCAGCATCTGACCGTTTGCGTGGGTCATATTGAATCCGAGATCCATTTCCATATTGGAAATAGTCAATTCGTTTCTTGAGCTGTCGGTGTAATAGGGAGAGACACCGTTAGCAAGCTTATTGGAGAGATGTATAAGCTCGGCATTCTCACCGGAGATAAGAATAGGTTCTTCGGTCTCGGTGGTTACAACTACGTCTTCTTCTGAAGTTGTTTCAAAAACGTCTGAGCTTTCTGTCTCTTCAGAAGCGTCAGTGGATCCTACAGCTTCGGAGGATTCGATGGTGTCGTCAGAATCGGAAGAACTATCTGTAGTGTTTGACGTTTCTGTATCTTTATCGGTGCTTGCCAAAGTTGTATCTTCACCTGATTCAGAGGATGTGTTATCTGAAGTTGTTGCTTCATCAGATTCGGTTTTTGTGGTTTCAGCGTTTGCCGAAGTTATTGTTTCCTCTGATTCAGAATCGATATTTGTCGAGGTTGTCACTTTCTCTGATTTTGATTCGGTAGTCTCGCCGACAGTCGTTTCGGCAGAGGGCTTAGTTGTGGTTTCTTCCGGTTTAGTACACGAAGCGAAGATGCCCAGCAACATAACCGCTGTCAAGATCAAAGAAATGATTGATAGTTTTCTGCTTTTCATATCTTTTTCCTTTCTGCAATTTGTGCAATAAGATATACATAATTTTACCATATTTTGAGCTTAAAGTCAACGGAAAACAGGGTGCAAATTAAACTTTGGATAATATATATATATTATTCAAAACGTTTTTGTGCAAAACAACCACCCCCACGGACAATACACTTCTGTGGGGGTGGAAAAACTGTAAAATTCAATTTTTATTGTGCTTGGGGCACCTGAACACCGGTGGCAACAGAAAGGACCCGAAGCGTATCATTGTTCATTGTGGGAACAGCTGCAAAGATCACGTCGACGGTGTTTCCTGCGTAGGCTTCCAGGTTTGCCGCGAGTCCCTTGATCACGGAGCCGTCGGAGGAACTCTGGAACATACTGTTGGTGCCGTCGGATGCTACGAAGGTATATCCCAGCCCCTTGAGTCTGTCGTGATTCAGAATGGTGGAGGACAGATTGACGATAGAAGTGGTATTGTAAAGCTCGACGTCGTGCCAGGTGTTTCCTCCGTCGGCAGACCACACGTATTTTTCGATTCCGCCTCTGACTATTGCCCATCCGGAGAAAATGAGATAGGTACCGGGGGCTCTGTTGTCACTGCTTGTAGCGGCAGAGATAGGAGTGCTGTTGTAGGGAACAACGGGCACCGACGCTGAGTTACTGTTAACGTGGTTGCCTGCCACGGTAGTGCAGACTCTGTCAATACAAGCGGCGAACTCAAGATCGGACACCGAATAGCCTGAGCCTTCCTTGACGTAGTCGTTATAGGTAGGCTCTACAACGATCTTCTCTTCAGCTACTACCTTAACGCCTGTTACGTAAGCAATGAAGCAGAGGGTGTCGGTTGCGTTGGCGGGAACAGCCGCGAAAATCACGTGAACGGTTTTTCCTACGTGAGCGGAGAGGTCTGCGGTAATACCTTTGGGGTTCAGGGAGTTGAGACCCTGATAAAGTCCGTTTGTCTTATCGTCTGCGGTGGTGAAGGGTGAATTGTCATTTTTTCCGATACGGTTTGCGGCATTGGTAAGATGTCCGTCCGGCAGTGTGCTGGGGGTCAGACCGAAGCCTGAGCAATCCTTCCAGGTCTTACCGCTGTCTACGGAATAAACATACTTTGAGACACCGCCGTCGATAACTGTCCAACCCGATATCACAAGGTTAGTGCCGTCGTATCTGGTACAATTATTGTAGTTTGCGTCAGCTATCGTTTTGCCGTTATAAGCCAAAGTGAATGGGGTATCGTTTATATTTCTGGTTGCGGGAACTTCAGCAAGTATCTTGGAGTTAGAGCCACCACCAAGTGTTTTGCCGTTGATACCGTCAACGCATGATGCGTAATCAAGGGCGGAAGCGGTAAATTCGGTGCAGTCGGGGTGAATGAAGCTTTCGAGAGTAGGTGCCGCATTGTCAATTTTTTCACCCGAGATAGGGTCTAATTCATAGGTTTTAGTGCCTTCAACAAGAGTCATTGTTGATACGGGATCAAGCTTTCCGCTATTGAGGTGGTTTATGATATCGAACATACTGTTATCGAGAGCGAAGAAGGCGATATCGATATAGTCGGTTGTGAGCATACACTTATCAAAGAAGTCGAATCGGAGGAACTGAGCGTAATATTTACCATTTTCATCTGCGACAAACTCGTTTGTAACAAAGGATTCTCTTTCTTTTGTCAGATCTACTATAATAACATGCCATTCGCCGTCAGCTTCGATAGCGGTGGTGGTTGATTTGTTAGCCTCAGCGGGATTCTTATTCACGGTACTCGTCCAGAGTTCAAACTTTCCGGTTCCTCTTTCATTGGTTTTGGGAAGACGGTACATAACTGCGAAGAGGTGTCCTGATTCTACGGGAGACGTGCTATTGGAATAGCCTACGAGGTATCCCTCACCCACGGGAGCACCGTTATGATTGAGCGCACCGTCGCCCGTACCGAAGAGGGAAACGTAGCGTTCATCGTCGGAAAGCTTTGTGTCGCTTACCCATACTCCGCCATTGAGTCCGTCGCGTATTTCTACGGCATCGACGTAGACGTCGAGCGCGTCAGGTCTCTTTTCATTGATTGTGGGTTCGCGGCGATATCCGTCGAAATCATCTGCAACGGAAAATCTGAAGGTTCTTGCCTTTCCTTGATCCATTGTAACGACGAAGGAATAGGAGAAGGTTCCGTTTCTGTCGTAGAATACGCTATATCCGTCGTAATAGTGGATATAACCCGGAGCGTCGGGGTTCTTTGAAGAATCGAGTCTGTACTCGATCCATTCACCGTCAACGAATTCCTCAACCTTGGGAGAGGTAAGCTTTTCAAATCCGTAAATGCGGACTGTTACGTTGTCGTTACCACCCGTGAGGGTAAACTCGGCAGTTTTGCCGTTTGTTGTTTTGAGCTTAGGTACAAATACGCTATCGATGATCTCGCAGTCATTTACGGCGGTAGCCTTGAGAGGATTGATAAGAGTGTTTTCTCTTACAGCACGGACGTTCTTGTCCATATACTTCTCGCCTGTTGCTTCGTTTATTACAGTATCGTAATAAATTGCGTCAGGATCGGGGTTGTTGGGATCAGCGTAATCTCGGTCGAGCACCTGAGAGCCCCAGGGGAGAAGAATAGCGTTGATGGTGAAGGTATCACCCTTTTTGAGGGTAACGTCGCCCAAGTCGAGGGAAAGCTTTACCTTTCGACCCGTTGTGTTCCAGATAACGAAACCGGGATCTGCTTCTTCACCGCCGATTACGAATTTTGAGTCATAGATAAGAACCGCTACGTTAGCGTAGCCCTCCTGATGCTTGGGATTAGCGTTATCCATATCGAAGAAGGAGAAATAGGGGTACTTGTCACCGAGCTTATACATAACGGGGGTGGCTGCTACGGTGTTACCGTTTTCGTCCTTGGTATCCATAACCGCCTCCTCATAGTGAGGCTTATTATCGGTGCCGAGATAGCCTACCTTGGTATAATAACCAGTGTTATTATTTGGGTATACGGAGTAAAATTGGAAGTTGTTTCTGAAATCGTTGATGGTAACGTCCTCGAGAATTTCGTATTTCATTTCGTAGAACGTTCTGTTTTCGTCGAGCTGAGGCATTTCAGTATGGGTGTAGCTGATCTTGATCTTTCCGTCGTCTGAAATATAATCCATTCTTACATCGGCGTAGGTGGGACCGTAGGAATTGATCTGATCGTATATATTCTCTGAAGTAACTCGATTGCCCTCGGCATCGGTATAGATGAGCCACTGGTGAACTCCGCAGCTGTTATGCTGAGGCTGCTTTGCCCAGAAGGGAGCAGACATGGTTCTGTAGTCGGGAAGGGTGTTAAGACCCTTGGAGTTCTTGGTTGTATACCAAGGAAGGATACAGTTGGTCTCGGTTACTCCTGTGGAGAGGTGATAGTAGGGAGAGTGGAACTGAATCCAGGAGAGTTGCTTGAGAGGGAAGTTACCCCATCTCTGATACAGGTTAAGAACGGTGTACTGGTTCTTCTCGCCTGCTTTGAGTACCATGGGGAAGATGACTTCACCGTATGTTTCGTCGTTGATATTGAATATGTTTCTTTCGCCTGACGCCTCGCTGAAGTTCTTGCCTACTTCAAGGGGGATGGGGAGCATAAGCTGCTCTTTATCAAGAATAGCCGCGCTTTCAAGAGAGCCTACGCTTGTATATGTCATAACGTAAATGCTTCTGTTGCTGTCCCAATTATCGGGAGCTTTGATGGTGAAGTTAACGTTATAGTGCTTATTGGGGTGCTTATAATAGGGATCATTGAATCCGCTTGAAGGACCCGATAAGGTAAACCTGTAAATTCCGCGTGCGGTATCGTAGCCCGAGTAGACGGCACCCGTAGAGGAGGAGGCTACGTTGATCAATCGGTCGGGAATAGGATTAGTTTCAATATAAGCCTCTGCCAAAAAATCGTTGAAATCGTGGCTTGAGTCGGTATAAATTCTGTGGTTGATGTAAAAATCGTTAGCATTATGAGCAACTACACCTTTATAGTAGCCTTTTTCCTGGTCGTATTCGCCTCTGGATGGAATAATAGTTCCGTTTTCGGGAATTCTTTCCTGGATAACGACGTAATTGTCGCCATCAAGCGTTACCTTGATCGTTCCACCGGTTCCGTCGTGAGGAAGAATGTATCCGAAAATACCTGCGTCGATAATATCAAATGCAACGTGGGAGATCGTGCTCCAATCGGTAACGGAGTCGATATCGTCATACTTATTATCATCTTTATCAACTGCAATAAGCTTGGTAACGGTTTCCTTAGCTATTGAAGTAGTGATACCGATGGCATCGATACCCGTGGTCTCCTTGGTGGTAGCAACCTGGATGGTTTGGTGCATTTTATCGGAGTAGACGTGGAAGGAGCGGTTAAGCGCGAGATTTGTAGGGGCATCGCCGACGTCAACAGCGAGGAGGTGCATATCGTGTATTTCATATGATGCGCCCGAGCCGCTTACGTCTATGCGAAGACCCTTGAGCTTGCCTTCGTATCCCTCGATTCCATGCAGAGGGATAATATACTCGTGGATCTCGTCGTCGGGAATTACGGTAAAGCCCACCGATTGTTTGGCACTAAATCCGGTCTCGTTACCTGCAATAATAAAAACGAGACCGCCGGTCGTACAGTTGGGATCAGCCTTCATTTTGATCTTGAGGAAGGAATATTTCTCGGCTGAATAGGTAAATCCGGCATATGATTTTCCAAAAATAATATAAGGGTCGGTTGCCTCATCGTTGTTGGTTACGTAAAGAACATTGTCAATAAATTGATAATGTTCTTCATCAATTTGGTTAGTATTAAATATTTGATTGTGCCTAATTCTTTGCTCATCGGTTATAATGACTTCATCGGAGAAGACCTGCTCTTCAAGCCTTGCCTCGTAATAATAGTAACCGAATCTGTAAAGATTTGCTGTGGTGGGGATGGTGGATTTGGACGCGTAATAGGTTTTGCCCGAATCTTTCATTCTGACGTATACGTCCATAGTATTTTCTACGTAAGAATGACCGTCCTTATTCTTGAGTGCGGTAACCTGCTGATCCTTGGAGGAGGAGAGCATATACTCAAGATACATCTCGTGGTTTTCGAACGCGAAGCCGGTTCTGTCGGGATAAGGGAAGTATGCCTGAACACCGTTTGCCAGCTTATTGGCATTCTCGATCATAGCAGCTTCTCGGGAGTTTTCAGGTAAAGTTACCTCTACTTTCTCTTCATCGGTGGTTTCTTCAGAATTAGCGGTTGTTTCCGGTGATTCGGTAACAGTTTCTGTAACAAATACCGTATCTGTTTCAGAAAAGGTTTCCGACTCGGTTTCAATATTTATTTCTGCAGATGTTTCAATGGCGGTTTCAGTTGTGGTTTCAGTAGTTGCTTCTGTTACTGTAATAACGGTGTCAGTTTCATCTTTGACCGTCTGTTTTTCGGTTTCGGTATCATCATGAGTTTCGACGCTGTTTGTTTCATTGTTACTTGTTTCGGGTTCTTGTGTGTTGTGAGTGACCGTTGTTTCTTCAGAGGCGTAGGTGATCTCCTGGTCGCCACTCTCATGCTTGCTTTCGCTTTCAGCCGTAGTAACATCGACTTTTGTGTCGTCTGTTGTGGCTTCAGTTTGATTGGAAGAATCTCCGCAAGAAGTGAGAGTTCCTATAAACATACATAGAGCCAATAGGAATGAAAGAAATGGAATAATTGTTTTTTTCATTTGTTTTTTCCTTTCTTGACGATTGGTTGCCATAAATTATGTGTTGTTTTTGCAATCGATTTGACTCAGTTGTCGAGCTGCTTAACCAAAACCTTGATTGCTTCATAAATGCTTTGTATGGGTATAAGAGTAATATCGGTGTCAATTTTGCGTTTTTCTACGTTTTTAGCAGGGACTACTGCTTTAGTGAAGCCTAATCTTGCTGCTTCTTTTACTCTTTGCTCAAGATTTGAGACGGCACGACATTCACCTGAAAGACCTAACTCGCCTATGGCTATGAGATCGTCAGGTACAGATTTGTCGGTCAGGGATGAGATCAAAGCAAGAGCGATAGCGGCATCGCTTGCGGGCTCGTTGAGGTAAAGCCCACCAATGACGTTCATATAAACGTCATTTTGATAAAATTTAAGTCCAAGGCGTTTTTCCAAAACGGCGATTATGAGGCAAAGACGGTTGTAATCAATGCCGTTGGCGGTACGTCTCGGGGAGGGGAATGCTGTGGGGGAGACCAGTGCTTGTATTTCGGCGATTATTGGTCGAGTGCCCTCAATGGTGCAGACCGCGCAGTTGCCGGGAGTGTTTTTGGGTCTGCCCGAAAGGAGCATTTCCGAAGGATTGGGAATTTCTATAAGACCTTTGTCGCTCATTTCAAATACGCCGATCTCGTTAGTGGATCCGAATCTATTTTTATTTGCGCGTATTATTCTGTATGATTGAAGTTTTTCTCCTTCGAAGCAAAGTACTGCGTCAACCATATGCTCGAGCACTTTGGGACCCGCGATGCCGCCTTCTTTATTGACGTGACCGACTAAAAGCATTGAAATGCCCTCGGTTTTTGCTCGGTTTATCAGAGTAAGCGCTGATTCTCGTACTTGGGTAACGCTTCCGGGGGCGGATTTGATTGCATCGTCATAGATGGTTTGAATCGAGTCGATTATCATAATATCTGGCTTTATTTTATCGGTCTCTTTTAAGATGCTGTCAAGATTTGTTTCTGTGAGAACGAACAGATTTTTTCCGGAAACTCCGAGCCTTTTTGCACGGAGCTTGAGTTGACCTCCAGATTCCTCGCCCGATATATAAAGCACCTTACGACTTTCTCCAAGACACTCGGATATCTGCATAAGAAGAGTGGATTTACCTATACCGGGTTCACCCGAGATCAGAACCACAGATCCGTGAACGAGACCGCCGCCAAGCACTCGATCGAGCTCAGACAGTCCTGTACCCGATCGTATATATTCTGGGATCTCAAGCTCACTATACGAGAGCGCTCGATTTTCAGAATTGCTTGAGAGCATACTCTTTCTTTTGGGAACAGACGGTTCTTCGGGAGAAGTGTCAATGACGTCCTCGACAAAAGTGTTCCATTTGGAGCAGGAAGGACATTTTCCCATCCATTTAGGTGAATGATAACTGCAATTTGAGCAGATAAAAATTGTCTTTAAGCCTTTCATATTTAGTATCCTTTATTTAACTTTATACAACAATATAACACATTTGATAAACTATTTCTACTTGTTAATTGTAAATTATTACAAAACACTCCCAAATTTTGGTTTTCAACGAACGGTTTATTGACAATAGGCGCTGTTGGGAATATAATTAATTCGTAATTTGCGAAAAATTCGTCGATATTTACAAAATGTTCAATTATATGGTATATAATAAAATGGTGAGCGTTGCAAAAGGAGGTGTTTTTGTGCTGATAACCGATAAGATACCCGAATATATATATAGATCACTAGAAAGCGAAGGCGTGAACTCTAACGATCTTATGCTTGCTGCATATTGCGATATGAATGACGAGCATATTTTTTGCGATACGTACATTTTGGTGACAACAGACAAGCTATTTGTTATAAGCGGTTCGGTCGCTCTTGATAGAGTGGATGGAAATAGCCGTCTTGAAAAGGTTTGGAATGAAGAATCCTTCCGTGAATATGATGTGTCAAGTATAGAGGCATTGAAATGTGAGGAAATGCTATCCAGCGCAAGACTTACTGCAAAGACAGCAGATGGGGAATATATCTTCTTGACGGCGCTGACCAACACGTGCCGAAATTCTGTCCTTTTGTTAATAAAATATTTTGAGAGAATGAAGAAAGGGGATATCGTCTCGCCCGATTTTGAGATCGACAAAGAGGATGATCCCGCGGAGCGTTGTTGTCCTAAATGCGGAATGCGCTATCCAGACAAGAACAGAAAAATTTGTCCTAAATGTATGGAAAAGGGTAAGCTTTACCGTCGGTTTGGAATGTTTCTTGCCAAGTATAAGAAATATATAGCGGTAATGCTGATGTCATTGATCCTGCTTACTGCTACAAGTGTTTTGGTGCCATATTTTTCAAATGAGTTTTTCTTTGATGAGGTGCTTAATCCTGACGGAAGCTTTTTTGGCGAAATATTACTTGTTATAGGCATTATAATAGCTACAAGGCTTTTGTCGCAGTTGTTTTCAATTGTTAACGGTTTTATTTCCGCTAAAATTGCCGCGCGAATAGTGTTTGATCTTAAGATGACAGTATTTAAGTCTATTGAAAAGCTTTCTTTGACCTTTTTCGGTGGAAGACAGACCGGTGGACTTATGACCCAGGTAAATAACGATTCAAATACCATTTACTCTTTCTTTTGTGACGGAGTTCCGTATTTTTTGATAAACATAGTGCAGGTAGTTGTGGTTTGCGTAATACTGTTTATTGAGAATCCGTTACTTGCCGCGCTGTCTCTTGTAACAGTTCCGTTATTCTTTTTGTTAATTTTGAAGAGCTACCGTCAGGAGACAAAGCTACATGCTAAGAATTATTCGGGCTCCAGGGCACTTAACTCTCAGCTCTCCGACGTGCTTGGCGGAATGAGAGTGGTTAAGGCTTTTTCACAAGAGGAAGCCGAGATCGAAAGGTTTAATAAGACAAGCAAAAGGGCAGCGAAGAATCAAAAAAAGATATCGTTATTTAATAACACGGTATATCCCGCGCTGGGTCTTATACTATATTTTGGAAATATTATAGCTCTTGGTGTCGGCGGATGGATGGTTATTTCGGGTTATAACGGTTTTTCCTATGGTAAGCTGATAAAATTTGTGGCTTACGTTAATATGATATATAGCCCTATGTACTTTTTTGCCGATATGATAGACTGGTCGGCATCAAGTACAAATGCGCTTCAAAGACTTTTTGAAATATACGACACCGAGTCCGATATTACCGAAAAGGAAAATGCAATCACTCCTGAGCATATTGAGGGAAGAGTTGAATTCAAGAACGTTAATTTTTCATATACGCAAAACCGAAAGGTAATAGATAACGTAAGCTTTGACGTGGATGCCGGCAGGACACTTGGCGTTGTTGGTCATACCGGTGCAGGAAAGAGTACATTGGTCAATCTTCTGATGAGGCTTTACGATCCTGATGACGGGGAGATATTTGTAGACGGAATAAACGTTAAAGATCTTTCTTTTAAAGCACTATACGATAATATTGCGATAGTTTCTCAGGAAACGTATTTCTTTATTGGATCAATACTTGATAATATCCGCTATGCCAAGCCCAATGCTTCCTATGAGGAGGTAGTGCGTGCGGCGAAGCTTGCGGGAGCCCACAGCTTTATCATTAAAATGCCTGATGCTTACAATACTATGATTGGCTTTGGCTACAAAGAGCTGTCGGGAGGAGAAAAGCAAAGGCTTTCAATAGCGAGAGCAATTCTCAGAGATCCCAAAATACTTATTCTTGACGAGGCTACCGCGGCTATGGACACCGAGACTGAAAAGTTGATACAAAACGCTATTACCGCGCTTACAGAGAATAAGACGACCATTATGATAGCTCATAGGTTGTCAACTCTTCGTGATGCGGACGAGCTTGTAGTTATTGAAAACGGTAAGGTTGCTGAGCGCGGAACACATAGGGAATTGCTTGATATTGAGGATGGAGTTTATAATAAGCTTTATACACTTCAACTTGAGGCGCTAAAAAATGCGGGAATAACTGAGTAAAATTGGTTATTATAAGGAAACGGTGATATAATGGAATTGATAGAAAAAACAGATAATAAAAGTGAGATAATGCTAGAGGATGCCGCAAGAATAATAAGGCTTGACGGCGGCAACGCGACCTTTGAGATGAAAAACGGCTTTTTGACGCTTACGTATACCGATAAAGGTGAAAAAAAGTGCTTTAGCAGAGTTTTTCTTCACAGAGCTTTTCCACATGAGTTATTATGGGAGTATATTTCGGTGACAGATGAAGAGGGACGAGAGGTTGGTCTGATATATAGTATTGACGATTTTAACAGCGACCTTGCCGAACTTATAAAAACCGAGATAGAAAGGAAGTATTATTCTCCCATCATAGAAGAGATAAACCAGGTGAAGGAAAGATACGGTTTTTCATATTGGAAGGTAAAGATCGAGGATGGCAAACAGTTGAATTTCACGATGCGCGACACCTTTCGAAACATAATACATACCGGAGAAGACCGTGCGATTCTTGTTGACGTTGACGGAAACCGATACACCATAAAGAGCATTTCTTCTCTTGACAGAAAGAGCTATAGAAAAATAGAGTTGTACTTGTAATATGCCTTCAAAATATATAAAAGAAAGGCGGTGAGAAAATGATTGGAAGAAAAAAGAAAAAGTCTGAACCATCAGTTATGGATGCTGTGAAAAAACTGCGTCCTGACTTGAAAAAAGAAGATCTTGTAACGGCATTCAGCTTTAATCTTGATCCTGTCGTTCCGGGAAAGAGACGTGACGGTGTGGTAATCGTCGATAGAGATAGTCTGATTTTGTTTCTTGATGGAAAAGAGGAGAACAGATTCGCATTAAGTGAGATATCGGAGCTCAAAACCGAAAACGGTGTTGGCACAATATTTGTGTTCTGTAAATTGAACGACGGCGCGGAGCAGCTTTTGTGCATTGGTGATATGACGTGCTCCAAAAAGGCGATAGAATCGGTTAAACAAATAAACCGTATAAAGGAACGCGGATTTGAATACTACGACAAGTTAAAAAATCTTAAAAAAGATCACTCAAAAGAAGACGCGGCAGACGACAAGAAGGTATGTCCCAAATGCGGCAGACCTTTACCGAGAGGTTCCGAGAAATGCCCTCGATGTACAAGCAAGTTTAAGACGCTTATGCGGCTTTGGGGAATAGTCAAGCCTTATAAGTGGTTTGTGATTCTTTCGGTGATTTTGTTCGTCGTTGTAAGCGGGCTTAATCTTATAATACCTGAAATTAACAAGATTTTGACCGATGATTACATAAATTCCAAGACTCCTGAGAATGTGGAAGCAATAAAATATACTTGTATCGTATTGCTGATGCTTTTGTGTCAGATAGTTTTGAGGGCAATAGGTGTTTTCAGAAGTCATGCTTTGATTCATGCCAGCAATTCAATGGTGGTTGATCTTCGAAATATGTTATTTGAGAAGATACAGAGATTGTCCATAGAAAAAATATCTAAGAGAACCGCGGGAGAGCTTATGCGCCGCGTATCTCATGACGTGGCACAAATACAGAATTTTTTGGTTTATGCTTTTCCTTCGTTGGTTGAGCAGGCTTTGCTTTTTGTAGCGATAGGAATTGTTTTTATTGCCAATGATCTGAGTTTGTTGCTCTTGCTGATACTTTTGCCGGTTCCGCTTGTTATGTTTGCTTTCAGCTTTTTCTGGAAAAAGATACACAGGCTTTTCCGCAAATGCTGGCAGGCGGGATCGAAATCAAACTCGGTACTTCATGATATTTTTTCGGGTATCAGGGTGGTTAAATCCTTCGGTATGGAGCACAGAGAAACCGAAAGGTACGAAAGTGCGGCAGCAGAAGAAAGAGATATTCAAATTAAGTCGGATACCCTTTGGTATGCAATAATGCCGATCATGCAGTTTTTTATGTGCTTTGGTGAGTTTATCATCTTGTTTTACGTTGGAAACTCGATACTCGACGGATCGATGACTATTGGTGAGATGTCGAAGTTTTCACTATATGCAAGTATGATATACGGCCCTTTGCGTATGTTTTCTCATATGCCTAGGCGTATAATCGATTTTATTACCTCGACGAACAAGGTCTTTGAGATAATCGATGAGAGTGAAGAGATATCCGACAAGGAGAATGCAGCTTCACCGATCATCAAGGGCGACATAGATATAAATCATATTTCTTTTGGATATGAAAGCGGTGCTGAAGTATTGACCAATATCGATCTTCATATAAAATCCGGTGAATTTATCGGACTTGTGGGAAAATCGGGTGTTGGTAAGTCCACGTTGATAAATCTTATTATGAGAATGTACGACGTTGAGGACGGAAGCATCTGTGTTGACGGAGTTGATATCAGAGATATTTCTCAGGACGCACTTCGATCGCAAATGGGCGTGGTGCTCCAGGAGACATTTTTGTTCTCTGGTACAATTTATCAAAATATAGCCTACGCAAAGCCTGATGCCACAAGGGAAGAGATAATTGCTGTGGCAAAGCTTGCGGGATGTCATAACTTTATTATCAAGCTTCCCGATGGCTATGACACAAAGGTTGGTGAGAAGGGATACAGTCTTTCGGGCGGTGAACGACAGAGAGTTGCGATTGCACGCGCTCTGCTTCACAATCCCAAAATACTTATTCTCGACGAGGCTACGGCATCGCTTGATACCGAGACCGAAAAGCAGATTCAGGATGCTTTGCAGAACCTCTCTAAGAACAGAACGACAATAGCGATAGCGCACCGACTTTCCACGCTCCGAAACGCTACTCGCCTTGTGGTGCTTGATAAAGGACGAATCGCCGAGGTTGGTACTCACGACGAGCTTGTTGAGAAAAAGGGTATCTATTACGGTCTTGTAATGGCTCAGAGAGAGATGTCCAAGATGGAATCTTGAGCTCGTCCCGATTAAAAAAATACAAACTGTCATAAAACTAAAAATCCTCCCATATAATTTAGCGAAACAAACGTTAAATTTGCGGGAGGATTTTTTATGGCAGAGCATTCTATTTATAAGGACATCGCCGAGAGGACGGGGGGCGACATTTATATTGGTGTGGTGGGTCCTGTGAGAACGGGAAAATCTACGTTTATCAAGAGATTTATGGAGGCGTTGGTGCTTCCTAACATTGCTGAGGGTTATTCCAGGGAGAGAGCCAGAGACGAGATGCCTCAGAGTGCTGCCGGCAAGACTGTTATGACCACTGAACCGAAGTTTATACCCGACGAGGCGGTACAGATCAGTGTTGACGGCTGCTCTAATCTTAAAGTAAAAATGGTTGACTGCGTTGGGTATATTGTGCCCGAGGCATTAGGTACTATCGAGGACGGTCAGCCCAGAATGGTGCGCACACCTTGGAGGGAAGAACCGATGCCTTTTGTTGAGGCGGCGGAGATGGGAACCCACAAGGTAATAAGCGAGCATTCGACGATCGGTATGCTGATTACTACTGACGGCTCTATTGGAGATATTTCCAGACCCAGCTACGTAGAGGCGGAGGAGAGAATAGTGAACGAATTGAAAGCACTCGGTAAGCCTTTTGCTATGATTCTTAATTCTGCGCATCCCGAAAGTGAAGCGGCGGTCTCTCTTGCGTATGAGCTTGAAGCGAAATATGAGGTGCCCGTGGCACTTGTTTCTTGTATAGATCTTGATGCTGAAGATATCAGGCATATACTTGAGCTTGTGCTTCATGAATTTCCCGTGACGGAGGTGAGAGTCGTACTTCCTGAATGGACGACGGCTCTTGAGGACGGTCATATTATTAAGGAATCGGTTCTTGCAAGTATAAAGAGTTGTGCAGATAAGGTAAAGAAGGCTGGCGATATTAAGGAGGCTTTCTCAACACTTGGGGATAACGAATATATCAAGAACGCAAATATTGATGAGATAGACTTGGGAACCGGTAAAGCGCGCATTTCGGTTACAATGAAGGACGGTTTATATTATGACGTAATAAGTGAGCTGACGGGCTTTGAAATAGGTGGGGAGGAAGAGCTTATTTCCTTGCTCAAGGATCTTGCAGAAATGAAGGTAAGGTACGACAAAGTCAAAGAGGCACTTGATGAGGCGGAGGAGAACGGATATGGTATAGTTATGCCTGACGTTAACGAACTTCATCTTGCAGACCCTGAAATTGTGAAGCAGCCCGGTGGCTATGGCGTACGCCTTCGCGCGTCGGCTCAATCGATACACATGATAAGAGCCAATATCGAGACCGAGATAAATCCTATCGTTGGCACAGAGCAACAGTCCGAAGATCTTGTCAAATATATGCTTAACGAATTTGAGGAGGATCCACAGAGAATATGGGCATCCAATATGTTCGGAAAGAGCCTCTATGAGCTTATGAACGAAGGACTCCACTCCAAGCTTGAGCATATGCCCGAGGCTTCGAGAATCAAGCTCTCCGAGACCCTTGAGCGAATCATCAACGAGGGAAGTGGAGGACTGATTTGTATCATTCTTTGATGTCGTAGCATATTAAAAGCCCTGAAAATTCTCGGGGCTTTATTTTGGATTTATTTAGGAGCGAATTCAAAAAAGTAAGTGTAATCAAATCTTTTATTGACCTCGGTAAAGCGGTATTCTTCTTCAATCTTCAAGTATTCGTCTTCGCTGATACTTACCCATTTGCCGTTTACTTCTTTAAACCATCCGTTTTCATATTCGTCACCGTCATAATAGTAGGTGATTTTATAAGAAAAGGTTTTGGTTATACCTGTTTTGTCAAAAGAAATTATTGAATGTATGTAAGAGCAATCAGAATAATAATGCCCTGACATATCAAAACAGTGGATTTTTCCATCATCGCCTAATTGAACGTCTCTAGGGTCGTAACTGAGCTCGGTATCTTCAAAGCTACCGACTAACTGCGCTTTGTTTTCGTTAAGAGTAAATATCATATATATGCAGTATGGACTTAAGGAGCCACCGCCCCAATGTGAAAAAATCAGCTCTCGGATTCCATCGAGGTTTATGTCGTACAAAAAATATCCCATTCCATAACTATTGTATTTTTTGGTATGGTTGTGGAGGGCTACAAAGTTTTCTTGCGACAATTCGGGATAATCCCATGAGTTGATGCCTTCTACGCTATTTGTTTCATTCTTATAAGTAGCCATTTTTACATATGCTTCGAGAATGGCTGTATATTCTGAAGGAATGACATCGTAAGCGGTCTCGGTTTCAGTATCAGTATAAGTTTCAGTATAAGTTTCAGTTTCTGCTTCAGTTTCGGTTTCGGTTTCAGTTTCTGCTTCAGTTTCTGCTTCAGTTTCAGTTTCTGCTTCGGTTTCGGTTTCGGTTTCGGTTTCGGTTTCAGTTTCGGTTTCAGTTTCGATATTATTGGCTTCTGTGCTTTCTGTTTCTTGGCTATCGGATAATTCTTCGTTGGTTTCTGCATTATCGGAAATATCGTATTTGATAAATTGCTGCGAGCTGTTGATCAGCGCGTCCGCCATTTTTTCAGCAAGCTTTCGGTGGCTTTCGGGGTCAATGCCTTCCTTGTAGCCGAAATCCTTCCATTTCAATTTGCCAAAGTTTTCCCATTTTATAAGTTGAAGTTGTGTTTCTTCGATTGTTACGAAATCGTTTGAAAATTGCTGGTACATTGCGTCGAACTCGGCTTTCTCAACGGTCTGTCCCATATATTCATAAATGATTTTGTCGCCCTCGTTTTCTTTACTGAAAATGGGACTCACTTGGATATAGTCCGATTCGGAATTTCTGTCTGCTTTTACCGTTCCGACGGATTGGACGTAATCCGCACCGGTGATTCGTATAGAGCTTTTTTCTATTATGACGTACTCATCGCCCTTTTGGGCAACGCAAAGATAAACGTTATCCCTTCCGCCATAACGGGAAAAGCTGTAATAAGAACCAAGCTTCTCTCCTGTGTTCAGGTCGTATATTTCTAATGGTAAGTTACCCATAGAGCCGCCGTTGTATGCCAATATTACCTCGGGCGTGTTGTCGAAATCAAGATCCATCAAGCCTGCGGCCAAGCTACCGGTAATGTTTAACTCACGGTCATAAATTCCTACATTTAATAGAACCGAGAGCAGGCGGTCGTGCCAGGTGTTCTTTTCTTCTTGAGAAATGAAAGTGTATTCTGTTTGTTCAGAGGTTTCGGTTTCTTCGGACTGCTCTTTTTTTTCAGATTGGCTTTCTGTGGTTGCATCGGTGCCGATGCTTGTGTATTCTGATTTGGAAGTGGAAATGGTGGATTGTTCGATAGTTTCTGTCTCGATCAACTCTGTGGTTGAATTGCTGTCGGTGCTTTTATATTCATCGGGTTCTTTGTATGTGGTGTCAATGGTGGAGATATCCGTTGTTTCTGAATCGGAGAGGGAAGTTGCGGTTTGTTCTGCCGTTCCATTTTCAGTTGATTTTGTAGTTGAACTGCTATCAAAGAGTTCTGTGTTTTGGCATCCTGTAAAAGCTGACAAAACTATCATAAGCGCGAGAGCTAAAGTGACTAATTTATTCATAACATCCTCCATTTTAAAATTTGATTTAAATAATAATCATTATCTGCGAAAAAGTTAAAGCTTAGGGCGACAAAATATTTGTCGCCCTCCCGTTTTCTTCATTGTTTGATGAAGTCTAATGTATTCAATTATTTCAAATCAATATGCTGCGGTATATCTCTGCTCGTCCGAAACGCTTACTTTTTTTTGGATGTCTGCGCCGAGTTCACGAAGCTTTCCTACAATGTTATAATATCCGCGCTCGATCTTGTCGATTCCTTCGAGAGTAGAAGCACCGTTTGTTGCAAGAGCTGCGATGATCATAGCCGCGCCTGCTCTGAGGTCGTGACAGTAAAGGGGAGCACCGGACATTTCTGCGCCGCCGCGGATAACTGCGTGGTTTCCGTCGACCTTGATGTCTGCGCCCATCTTTGCAAGCTCATCCATAAACTGGAATCTGCTGTTGAAAATGTTTTCAACTACGTCGCTGGCACCGTTTGCAAAACAGAGCATAGCAGAGAACTGAGGCTGCATATCGGTTGCGAAACCGGGATAGGGCTGAGTGGTGATGCTGACGCCTTTAAGCTTGCCGTTGCTTTCAACGGTTATGTAATCGTCGCCTACTATAACGTTAGCTCCTGCCTCTTCGAGCTTTGCGGAAATAGCTTCCATATGCTTGGGAATAATGTTTCTAACTGTTACTTTACCACCGGTTGCACCGACTGCGGTCATAAAAGTGCCTGCTTCGATCATATCGGGAATAATGGAGTAACGGCAACCGTGAAGCTCTTCAACACCCTTGATCTTAATGACGGAGGTGCCTGCGCCCATAATATTCGCGCCGCAAGAATTAAGGAATACTGCAAGGTCTACTATGTGAGGTTCACGTGCTGCGTTTTCGATAACGGTTGTACCTTCAACAAAAACGGAAGCGAGTATTGCGTTTGCGGTTGCACCAACGGATACTTTGTCGAAATTAATACGATTGCCTTCGAGCTTATCGGCAATAACCTCAATACGACCGTTCTTATGGCTACAGGTAGCACCGAGAGCTTCGAATGCCTTCATATGGAAGTCGAGGGGGCGGCTACCGATGCTGCATCCGCCGGGGTGGGGAACACTGGACATTTTGAAACGTCCAAGTTCTGCGCCGAGAAGATATGAGGAACCACGGATCTTGGAAGCCATCTCGTTGGATGAGGTTCCGGGAACCAGGTTTTTGCAGTTGATCTCTACAGAGTTTTTGGTGAGTCTGTTGATGGTGGCACCCATGGAAGCAAGCAGATCAAGAAGAGTTTCAATGTCACTTACAGGGGGGATGTTGTCGATGATGCAGGTCTCCTTATTCAGGATACAAGCACAGATTACGGGAAGAGCAGCGTTCTTAGCACCGCAGATAGAAACGTTACCGTAAAGGGGATGTCCGCCGTTGATGATGATCTGTTCCATGTTTTGCCTCCGTGTATTCCGCTCGATCGCGGTTGTGTAGATTTTTGTATTTTGATTTGGAATCGCCTCATTTTTTGCCGTCGGTTTACTTTTTACGGTGTCGGTTCGGCAACGTTTTTGACGATTTATCTCGTTTGGGGTGATGTTAATATTGTATCATATTTATGCACATTTGTAAAGGCTTTTTTGTATATTTTAACACTTTATTTACAAATATTTTTACCATAAAATTTCCAAATAATTCTTTGGAAATTTGCGTGAGCTCAAGAGCGCGCGACAAGAACTTGCGTTCTTTACGGTGCTTGAACTTGCGAAAATAAGAATAAAAAGTTAATAAAACAGTAAAAAAAGAACAAAAAAGAAACAAATTATTTATTTAATTCAAAATATATGTCGTTATCACACATGCTTGATTTTAGTACGACATAAAAATGAATAAATATTCTTAATTTGTTTTGTAAAAAAGTACAGAAAAAAGCCGTCATACAGGACAGTATATTCTGTATGACGGCTTTATGAAGCTTGTACTTATTACTTGATTAATTTTTGTTCTTTTAAATAGGCAATTGTTAAGTCGACGACCATTCCATAGCTTTTTCTGCCTACGGTACCCTGGGTCTTCAAATAGGTATCGTTTACTGCTCCGCTAACCTTACTTGCCACCGATTCGGTATATTTGGCAAAGAAGTTGCTATAAGCTTTTTGCTCATTGGATATTTGACTGTCAAGCTTTGCTCTGGCTGAACGGTAAAGCTCTTTATCAGCTTTATACAGCGCATTCGCGACATATTCGTAAACGTTCAAGTATGCGCTATATTGAATATATGGGTCTTCGGAGCGTATGCACACAAGAAAAGCTATCATATTTGCTTCATCCTCGCGCGCGATGCCTCTTTGGTGAGCTAATTCGTGGGCTGCAGTATAAGGTATTGTGTAGTCGGGAAAATTTACGTTGATATTGGATTCACCGGTGAAAAAGGTATAAACTCCGGTTATGTGGGTATATGACATCGGCTCGCTTAGCATTACCGGCTTTAATCTGCTGTTGAAAGTGTTTAGGAAATCGTTATCTTTACAGAAGTCTTCATATGCCTTCAATAAATGCTCGTTCATTTTTGAAAAACTATAAGGCATAGATGAGAAACGGTCCTCACTATAGTTTATTTGCTGACTGAGCTCGTTAATTTTTTCGGTCAGATAGACAGTGGCATCATAAAGCTCCTGCTTGTCGACGGGTTCATCACTCAAATACAATTTTTGATCCAGGGTGGAACCGCGGTAAGCTATACCGAAGCATAAAACGAAGCTAGAAAGGAACAGAGAAGCTACAGAGAATATGCACACGATAGATACAACAGTCGATCGTCTTGAATCGCAACGGAACTTTACCAAATACCAGATCGCTATAAAAGCTATAACGGGGATTAGCAATATAAAAGCTTCTGCCAATGAAAACGGAAACAGATTTGATATTTTTGCCATAATGAATCTAAGAGGTGTGCTAACGTACATATTGAATGAATCGGCAAAATCGCTATTTAAGCAAGCAATCAGGTAGAGAACAGCACTTACTGAGGCTATGACCAATGCAATTTTGCAAAACAATGGAATTTTTTCATATTTTGGTGGAATTGGAGCCCACTTGTTACGTTCTTCAGAGTTAAGTGAGCAATATTCTTTTGCTGAAATGTTGTATACTTGCTCATTTGTTGCGGGTTTATCTTTTTTTCTTGGTAACATTTTGATATCCTTAATAATTATTTGTTGAATTTCGAATTACAGATGCTTACGAGATCACAGCCAAAGGCTTTTGCGGCATTTATCATATCTTCAGGTGGAGTGGCGAAGAATTCTGAAGCTTCATCTCCGTAAGGCAGAGGGAGTGAAAGGTAGGCGGCATGAAGTGCGTGGCGACCAATAAGATCGGAAGATTTGCCATATACGTCGTCTCCAAGTATCGGATAACCGATATGGGCAAAATGCACTCTTAGTTGATGAGTTCTTCCTGTTTCGGGGATGGCTTCGACAATACTTATTTTATCGTTTGCGAATAAGAGTTTCCAATGGGTTACTGCTTTGAATGAGCCTTCTTCGTCTGCGGAGCTTATACATCTGATAATGATGCTGTCCTCCTGTCTTTTCATGTACGTTTCAATAGAGTTAAGCTCATCTGAACAATCAATTCTTCCTTCAAGTATTGCGATATATTTCTTTTGGATGAGCTGCTTTTGTCTTGCGTAGAAAAGATATGATGCGGCAATTTGGTGTTTGGCGATAAGAGAAATCCCGCTGGTGTTGCGGTCAAGTCTTCCAATTGGACGAAAAACGAAGGGCAGATTTCTCTTCTTGAACATATATGCCACGCTGTTTGCGAGTGTATCGTCGGTATGACCGTGGGATGGGTGTGTAGGCATATATGGTGGCTTGTCTATCAGAATTATATCCGCATTTTCGTAAATGGTTTTTAGGGGAATATTTATCGGCGATATGTTTTCACTGCATCTTTCCCCTGTATCTGTTTCATTTATGAACAAAACGTCGTGTTCCTTTAATATGTATCTTACGGTAACGTGCTCACCGTTTACTTCTAGACCTCTCGGATCACGTTTAAGCGCAGCAAGGGCAGAGGCAGAAATGTGCAGGGTGGATTTTAAGAAGGAAAGCACACTTTTACCGTTGTGTTTGTTGTCTATGTTGAAAACCATAAATATTAATTACCTTTAAGTTATTACAATGAAAATTTCCTTGTTTTTATTATAACACTTTTTACTTAAGAATATGAGAAAAAATTGTGAAATCTATAAGAATAATTGTAATATAACGTAAATTATGTAAATATACTTTAGCAGAATTATACAATGTTGGGAGGAATTTTTATGAAACAGTTAAAAACATTTTTGGCAGTATTAGTTACAATTGGAATATTTTGTACTCTTATGACACTCTCTGTGTCTGCGGATAGTTCGGCAATTAAGAATATGTATTCGTCGGATCTGGTGACCAATAATGAGGCGGTTGCAAAGGTGTCATATGGACTTGATGTGATCGCGGATCAAAAATGTATGTCGGTTGCAGGTATAAAGGGGAATGCAATTTATTTTTCGGCGGAAAGATTTGCTTGTGCTATGAATCTTCAAAAGGTAGAAGCTATAACTATCACCAGGCTTCCCGATATTGCTTGTGGGACATTGTATATAGGTAGTGAGGCGGTTTCTGTAGGTCAGAGGGTAAAAGCCTCCGAAATTGGTCTGATGACTTACGAGGAGGTCGATGGTGGTATTGGTAAAAATACATCTTTTGATTTTAAAATCAATGATAACGGATATTCTATGACTTGCAAGATCTTTATGATCGATGAGGTGAATTATTCACCTATTGTCAGTCTTGCATCATTTGCATCACTTAATACGGAGACATATCGCGATATTAGTGTTTCTGGTGTTTTGTCCGCACATGATCCTGAGGGGGATATATTAAGATTTGAGATTGTGAAATATCCTGACAATGGAAGATTGATCATTAATAATGAAAATCTGGGTACCTATACTTATACTCCTAAAGGAGCATTTACTGGAGAAGATAGTTTTGAATACGTGGTTAGTGATATCTACGGAAATTACAGTGCTTCAGCAATTGTCAGGATAGGTGTAGCTGCGCAAAGTACACCGACTGTATATAATGATCTCTTGAATGATGATCTCTATTATCACGCTATTTCTGTCACTGAAAATGGTTTGATGAACGGTATTCAGGTAGGTGACTATTATTATTTTGAAGCAGACAGGGAGGTAAGCAGGGCAGAGTTTGTCGTTACTGCGATGAACGCTATTGGAATTAAGAGTGTTCCTGATGTGGCTGCTACTGTTTTTTATGACGATAATGATATCAACCAAGAGATGAAAGGATACGTTGCTTTAGCATATTCAAAAGGCTATATAAGTGGCAAGAATGTTGAAGGTAAGCTTTGTTTTGATCCTGATGAAAAGATAAAATTATATGAGGCGGCGGTGATTATAAGCAATATGATTGGATATGCTTCACCTAAGGTTGCACCCGTATTTGCGGATGCCGATTCGATACCGTCATGGTCAGGAAAAGCAATAGAATCACTTCATACTCTTGGAATACTTGAAACCCCGGAGATGAGGAGCGGTGCATGTGAAACCGTAACCAGAGGGGATATGGCAAAATTGTTGAATAAAACGATGTTCGTTATAGGTAAATGACAAAAGTGCGGGATGTCCCGCACTTTTGTTGTTGTAAGGTGTTGACAATCAAAAAAAAAAATGATATAATTTTATATCATATATTTAAAGAGGTAGAATTTGTTATGAAACACACTTTTTTTAGACTGTTTTTGTTCGTTTTATGCATTACGATGCTACTTCCTTTCGCTGCCTGTGGAGGAAAAAAAGACAGTGAAACTACTGAAAGCACAACAAATGAAGTTACTACTTCGGAGAAGGTTCAGACTGAGTCGTCGGAAGTAACTACCGAAGAACAGACAAGCGATAAAAACAGTGAAACAACAGAGCAGAATACTTATATTGAGAGTGAGTTAACAACTGATTATATTACTGAGACGGCAACGGAAACTCAGATCGAGACAGAAACGGTGACTGAAACATTGACAGAAACAGAAACGGATACGAAGATCGAAATAGTGACTGAATCTGAAACCGAAATAAAGACCGAAACGATGACGGAAACCGAGACTGAAACTGAAACTGAAACTCAAACCGATACGGTAACTGAAACAGAGACAAAGACAGAGACAGAGACAGAAACTGTGAATGAAACTGAAACGGTGACTGAGACTTTGCCTGAAACCGAGCATGAAGAGACGTTTCCTGAGACAAATCTTATTCTTGGCGATGATATAGAATACGCTTCTGATTTTACAGTATCAAACGTTTTTGATTCTGATATGGTGATACAGCGAAACGAATTTGTTCGCATTTGGGGGTGGGCACCCGAGAGTGAAAACGGCAAGAAGATCAGCGCAACTTTTATGGGGTACACAGCTGATGCTCTTATTGAAAACGGAGAGTGGGAAATAGTCTTTTACCAGAGACATGAGGCAAATGCATCTCTTGGTAATGACCTCGTTGTATACGCCGGAGTGGTTGTGTCGGAATTTTCAATACAAAGTGAAACCGAAGTTGATAGCGAAGCCGAAACGGATAGTGTGACCGAGTTTGATAGCGAAACAGAAAGCGAAGAAGAAATTGAGACAAATACCGAAGCAGACGCTATTATTGAGTACGTTTTTGAGGACGTGCTTATCGGCGACGTGTTTATGGTAGTTGGTCAGTCCAACGTGCAGTATAGTGTAGGGCAGTATCTTGCTTCCGAGCCCAATCTAAAGTGGACTCCTGATTTTATTGGTGAGAATTCGATAATCAGATACAATTACAATTCTAACACTCAGAGTATTGGATATCCCAGAAAGGGAACCGATGAGGTCTGCAAGGATGCGATAAATGATTACGGATGGATAATTCCTAGCGAAAAAAACGTTATTCATTTATCAGCTTTTGGTTATTTGATGGCTCATCAGATCGCAGAGCTTACTGACAACGGTATTCCGGTAGGTATTTCTCAGTTCTCCGCAAGCGGAAGACCTCTCAGCGTATTTATGCCCAACGAGCTTGCAGAGCAGCTTGGAAGTGATCATTTTGACCCTGAACAGGGAATATATATTGACAACCATTACGGTCACGTTGAAGCGAGATATATGTACAACCAATATATGTATCCTTTTGAGAGAATGCCTATCGCCGGTATTGTTTGGTATCAGGGCGAGGCGGAGAGTAATATTGATCTTTCCAGTGTTTACGTTGAAAGATTTACCGCTTTGATGGAGTATATGAGATCAACTCACAATATTTACAACAAGGAATTTCCTGTGTTTTACGTTGAGTTTCCCTCGGTATACAAAGTCGGTGATTCTCCTGAATATCTTGATACAGGCAGAATAAGAGCTTGTACCGGAATGATTCCTTTGTCACTCTCCAATTCTTATATTGCGGTTGGATCTGATCTTTGGGATAATAAGACGAACACCAACAATATTCATCCTTACTGTAAATATGAACAGGCGGAGAGAGTTACAGATCTTATGCAGGCTGTAATTTATGGTACTAAGACTATGGATGAAGTGGCAGGTCCTACGCTTGTTTCTTACGAGATAAGTGAGGATCACAAAACTATAATTCTGAAATTTACCAATTGTGGCGAAGGACTGACGACATCTGACGGCGGGGACATTGTGAATGGTTTTGTTCCTGTTGCTAAAAAGAACAAGGTGGATACAAGGGTGAACCTCACGGTTGAGATAACAGCCCCTGATACGATAACAATAACAGCTTCGAAAGCGATTCGCGGAGTTGCATATAATGCTGTTGCGTCAAATTACTTTGGAACAGATATAAATCTTTGCGATAGTGACGGTATCCCCGCTCCCGCTTTTTGGATCTACGAAGAAGATTAATGATAGAATAAAAAATATCCCTTGAACCCAAAGTTCAAGGGATATTTTATGTAAAAATTACTTAAGCTCTGCCTTTACCTTCTCGACCCAAGCGAGGATATCAGCCTTTTCTTCATCAGAAACTTTGTTATCTAAGAAGCCGATCTTGATCTTCATAACATCGTCGATGATATTGGTTCCTGCTTCGGTAAGAAGAGCCTTGGTGCTTTCTACACAAGCGTCGTCGCCTGCAGCGATAATAGCAACGTTAGCGGCTCTTGCCTTGGTAAGTTCTCTTACATAAAGTCTGTAATCGTCGGGAAGCTTGCCCTTGATACTGGTTGCAAGAATAACGATTCTTTCCTTATCGCAGGGATATGCGGAGGGAATACGGTCAACAGCATTAACGCTGAGGTCATATTCAGCCTTGATCATATTTGCGATAGCGGTGAGCTTCTTCTTGTTTTCGGGGTAGCAAAGCACTCTCATTTTGATTGCCATAATTATAGTCCTCCATTATAACGGATCAACCGTATTATTAGTTTTATTTTAACATATTTTTGATAAAAAATCAAAGGTTTTGTCGGAAAAAATGAACTTTTGTAGACTTGAACATAAAACGAATTTAATTTTGTATATTATGACAACAAAAATCATTTGAATTCCATCAAATTCTTATCGTAGACCCTATTTCTCATAATTCTGTAGTAGTTTTCGGCTTCGCTTGAGAATAGTCCCGCATTTTTTAATGCGTTTACGATATACTCGGGATTAAGATTCTCGGAGCTTCCCGCTGAAAGAATTGTGTTGATCGTCAACTCGCCGGAAGATGCTCTGAATGCGATTTTTTTGATAAAAGTGGTAATATCTACTTCTTTTTCGCCGGATTTTGATTTTTTTATCATCATTATTGGCGATGAGAAGAGATCAGCTGCCCTCTTTTCGGATTCCGGGGTTATGTGAGGGGATCTCAGTGTTATTGTATAGTCGGCATATGCAATATCTGCAAACTTGGTTGACGGATAATATGCCTCGAGGACGTACATTTCGTCGGTCAGCTGTTCGTTGAGCTGATTTTTTATTGCCTCAAGGCTTATCTTGCGCTCGATCTTAAGGTCTGCCATTTCGCACATACTCTCAGTACCAACCGAAAGGGGAACTCCGAAAACAAGTTTTGCGTGAGGGTTGAATCCCTTTGTATACCACATAGGGATTCCTGCTCTCACGAGGACTCTATGGAAGGTTCTTTGAAGATCTAGGTGGGAGATAAACTGAAGATTTCCGATCTTGCAGAATTTTATTCTCACAGTTTCGGGAGTTTCAAGCATAGGGAGAGCGAACTTTTTCTCGCCGGGTATTATTTTCTTTTCGGGCAACACGATCTCTCACCTCCAAGTCTGTTAGCTCCGCAACCTGAGCATTTTTCGCGGCAGTTTGGGGTTGTATCACCCTCGTGTGCCTTTTTGCTTTCTTTGATAAGAAATTCTTTGGTTACACCGCAGTCGATGATATCCCAAGGTAATACTTCGTCGTAGGAATATCTTCTGTTGGCATAAAACGAGGGGTCAACGCCTGAACGTTCAAATACGCTTATCCATTTATCATAATCAAAAAATTCGCTCCAGGCATCGAATTTGAAGCCTTCACGGCAGGCAAGCTCAAGGGCCGGAGCCAAACGTCTGTCTCCGCGTGCGAGAACAGCTTCAATACGGCAGATCTCAGCCTCATGGTGCTGATACTTTATCTTTCGGTCAGTCACGCACTTGCCCACGAATTCCTGTTTTTCCTTTATGACCTCAAGGGTATCTTGGGGCTCCCACTGGAAGGGGGTGAAGGGTTTAGGAATGAAGGGGGAAACACTGAATGTGACCTGGGGGGATTTTGCACGGTTTCTGTTGGGATTTGCATAGAATGCTTCTATAACCTTTTTTGCAAGGGTAGGAATTCCCTCAAGATCCTCATAGGTTTCTGTGGGAAGTCCCTGCATAAAGTAGAGCTTGACCTGAGTTTTGCCTGCGTCAAATGCAACGTTGACCGCTCTCATAAGGTCGTCTTCAAGCACGTTTTTGTTAATAACGTCTCGAAGTCTTTGTGTGCCTGCCTCAGGGGCAAATGTTAAGGATGAAGAACGAACAGAGGCGACCTTTTCCATAAGCTCTTTGGTAAAGCTGTCAACACGGAGGGATGGCAGCGAAAAGCTTACCATATTATCTTGTGTCCAATCAAGAAGCTTATCGGTGAGCTCTGGAAGACCCGAATAATCGCTTATGGAAAGGGAAGCGAGTGAAATTTCCTCGTATCCCGTGTTTTCAAAAATGCATTTTGCTTGCTCATTGAGGACATCGGGAGTTTTTTCTCTTACAGGACGGTAAATGATACCCGCTTGGCAGAATCGGCATCCTCGGATGCATCCTCTGAAGACCTCAAGCATAATTCTGTCATGTACTACTTCTGTATATGGCATAATTGCGTAGTCGGGAAAAGGAGCTTTATCGAGATCCTCTACGATGCGCTTGATAACCTTGGTGGGGATATCATCATAGATTGGTGTGTATGCCTTAATGGTTCCATCCTCGTTATAGGTAACGTTATAGAGTGAAGGAACGTAGACACCGGGGATAGTTTTTGCCGCTTCGTGAAGAAAATCGGATTTGGTATAGCTGCCTTCGTCCTTCATCTTTATGTATAGCTTAACTATCTCAACAAGCATACTTTCGCCTTCTCCGATATTGAAAAGGTCAAAAAAGTCTGCTACAGGTTCGGGATTATAGGCACAGGGGCCGCCGCCGATGACCAAAGGGAAGCTATCGTCTCTGTCGGATGCACGAAGCGGAATGCCTGAAAGCTCCAACATATTCAATACGTTGGTATATGACATTTCATACTGGAGGGTAAATCCAAGAAAATCGAGATCCTTAACGTAATCTTTACTTTCGTGAGCCCAAAGAAGCATATTATGCTCACGCATTTTTTCTTGCATATCTACCCAAGGGTCGTATACGCGTTCACACCATATGTCTTCTTCACGATTGAGGCATTCGTAAAGAATGCGGACACCGAGATTTGACATTCCTATCTCATAGGTGTCGGGAAAAGCAAAAGCAAATCGTGCTTTAATCTTGCTTTTATCTTTAATTATCTGTCCGTATTCTCCGCCCGAATAGCGTCCGGGCTTTGATACTTGTTTTAAAATTGAATTGAGTTTTTCGTTCATTGTTTTTTAGGTCTCCGTTTTGACAACTTTGATGCGTTGTCTTTGCTTTTTTTATACATGAATGTTGTAATAATTCCGGGAACGATACTAAATATCACTATAAGCGTGATAACACTCGAAATATGTGCGGTAAGCCAATTAAGGCTGAGCGGTACATCCTTGATACATGCTAAAATAGAAATTAAAGCAGTAATAATTATTCCAAGCGTAGACATCAAACTGTTTACAAGCGTATTTACTTTACGTTGCTTAATAATATTATTACACTCTTGTATTGCCGTAACTACATTCATACTATCAATGGTTGACACAATGCTACCGTCACACATTTTGCAGTTACACATATTCTCGTAATCATTGGGCTTCAATATGCCGACCGACGTATCATAATTGGATTTGTTTCCTTCGTAATAGGCATTATTGATTTGAGGTTCATAGGTTTCGATATAGAGGTTAATTCCTGAATTTTCGAGGCCTTTTGCCAACTTTGAAAATTTAGGCTTGATTCTGCTGTTAATTATAAATCCAAGTTTTGGAACACCATCAAAAGCCATATAAATAACAGATTTATCTGCGCCTTTGGTTGCAGTACTGAGATTAGTTGCTGTTTTGACTTTTATGTTGTGTGAATTCAGATATTCGGCATCACCGAGCAAAATATTTACTGCGGAATTGAAATAAATATCAATTCCGTTGTCGCTTATCGCATTGATTATCAGATCGGATACGTCAGATTCTTTTGCAGGAGTGTTTTTACGTCCTATTGTGTTGAGAGGACCTCCGAGAGCGTGAAACACTTCATACGCAACACTCAATAATTCTTCTGTATCATTACGCTTTGTTGGATGAATTTCGGTAAATCCGGTTATTTCAATAGCGTCATTGTCCGAGAAGATCAGAGTATCGGTATTTGCATATTTTTCGGCTGCTTCCAAACCAATAAAGGCAATTCTTTGCTTTTTAAATATACTTGAGACTATATACTCAAAAAAAGTGGGAACAAATAAGTAAGACAGAGGAGCAGAAAGTAGTATTGCAAAGAAAAATACCGATATACCTTTCATTAAACTGTTTGAAACTATTCCAACAATAATACTTGATGTAAGTGAGATGATCGGAGCTATTCCCAAAAGAAAGATAAGGTTAACATTATTCTGGTAATATGAATTTTTTCTGAAATATCCATTAATTAGCCCTGTTTCCCTGATTCTGAATACATTGCTGTTTTTGTCGAAACAGTTTTTTATATCGGGTATTTGGTTTTTCTTTTCAGCTGTGTATAACTTGTCAGAGGATGCAATTATATCCAATGCTGATGATTCTTTAATGCAATTGAACAGATCTGATACTAACGTAATCACCGCATACAATGATACACAGAATCCAAGCAAGACCAGATCCTGACTTACTATGTTTGTATGATCTGTAACAAACACTGTAAGAGAAATCAAATCGTATATTAAATAAAGAGTTAATATATACGATAGAATTACATAGCGATTGGTTTCAAATTTTATTATGCCAATCCAACCTCTAACAATGTTTTTAATTACTATAAGACCGATTGTGAATACAAGTACAAACTCCGATATCAGCAATAGAGGATAATCTAATATCTTGTTTGCAAAAAAATCAAAGAGTATCGTGTTAGCGAGGAGTGTTGCAGAGAAAAAAGATACGATTGACAGCAAAATTATTAGATTATGCTTATTACTTTTATACTTTTCTTTAATAGCGGGTATTTGATCGCGGTTTGAAAGCTCCTTTCCACAGAAACCAAATGGAGCATGAAGCTTTTCGGGAACATATTCGCTATCTGCTTCGAATAATACTTTTTGAGTGGTTTCGGATCCTACCTCTGATCTGATTTCATTATCATAACCAAATTTCAAAAGAAGGGAGATGTCGTTATCATCAAATGATGATTTGTTTTGAGATGATTTCTTGGTTATAGTAATACCCTGAGTTGACGTGGCAATTTTATCATCTGGCTTTGAAGAAGTCAGTGAGTTGTTAATTTTAGGTAGACTGACCTGAAGCGGATCGAAAGTGTATTCGGTAGGGGACAGTATTAATATAGGATTCTCAATAGTATCTTTAGTATCTTCAATTTCATGAATATCTTCTGCGGTTGCGATCTCCTTGATGTTTTCTATAACGTCAACGTTCTCAGTGATTTCAACGTCCTCAGTGATTTCAACGTCCTCAGTGATTTCAACGTCCTCGGTGATTTCAACGTCTTCGGTGATTTCAACGTCCTCAGTGATTTCAACGTCCTCAGTGATTTCAACGTCCTCGGTGATTTCAACGTCTTCGGTGATTTCAACGTCCTCGGTGATTTCAACGTCCTCGGTGATTTCAACGTCCTCAGTGATTTCAACGTCCTCAGTGATTTCAACGTCCTCAGTGATTTCAACGTCCTCAGTGATTTCAACGTCCTCGGTGATTTCAACGTCCTCGGTGATTTCAACGTCCTCGGTGATTTCAACGTTTTCCGAGATATCAGCGTCTTCTGTGATCTCAGCGTCTTCTGTGATCTCAGCGTTTTCTGTAACATCAACATCTGCGATGATCTCAACATCAGGAATATCTTCGGATATAATTGGCGGAGAAGAGAGCACAATTATTGGAGATGCTTTTTCGGTATCGATCTTCTTAATTTCGGACTTGTATTCCGGAGTTGAGATAGTCTGTTCTTCAAATATTTCATCTATATGCGTTGTAGTGCTATCGCCCTTGGTCTGAGCGTCCTTGGAGTTGTCGTCAGATTTGTGCGAAAACATCAAGTCCAACACATCGTCCACTTGAGAAATGTCTTGCTGGAGACTAATATTATTATCTTCGTTTTCTTCGGCAGTCATTTCCATACTAACGCTTTCTTCATCAAGTGATTCTTGGCTAAGCTCAGAAAGGGAAGAATTATCAATTTCAGACGAGAATAATTTGTTTAGAATCTCGTTGAGCTCCTCATCATTCTCAGATAAAACATTTTCAAGCAAGTCATCGTCAGTTTTGGGGGCGGAGTCTGTACTATAGGATATTTTTAATTGCTCAAGAATAGTGTCAAGCTCGTTTTTATTATTTTTATAATGCTTTGCCATCAAGACACCTCCTTATTTCGAATTAATAATGAGAATATATTATTTTTGAGTTCTGTTTTGTCTGGCTGCTTCACAAAGGAGCACAGAAGCAGCAGTGGATACGTTGAATGAGTTAACCTTGCCATACATAGGAATCGATGTCAAGACATCGCAATTATCTATAACAATCTGCGATACTCCATTACCTTCACTGCCGAACACCAAGGCACAGGGACCCTTAAAATCGGTTTCATAATATGGCTTTCCACCTGCCTCTGCGGCGAAAACCCAAACTCCTTTTTCTTTCAGTGATAGAATTGTATTAGTAATATTTGATACCTTTGCAATTGCCATATGCTCTATGGCACCGGCTGAAGATTTAGAAACAAGAGGTGTGAGACCGGTCGAGCGTCTTTTAGGTATAATGATACCATGAGCACCTGCACCTTCGGCACATCTGATGAGTGCACCAAGATTATAAGGGTCTGTAATACCATCGGCAATAACAATAAGAGGAGCTTCTCCACGTGATTCTGCAATCTCAAGAATATCTTCAACAGAGCAGTATTCTTTTTCTGATGCCATAGCAATTACGCCTTGATGGGGGGCGAATCCGGAAATTGCATCAAGCTTTGATTTGTCTGTTTCTACTACGGGAATGCCTTTTTCAACTGCCATAGCAACCAAAACAACAATAGAACCTTCTCGCTCTCCTCTTTGAACCAGAATTTTGTCTATCTCTCGGTCAGATTTTAGCAACTCTCGGACCGCGTTTCTGCCTATTACGACACCAGTACCTTCCTCAGTTTGCTCATTGGCAGAGTTGGTATATTTGTCATAACGTCCATGCTGCTTTGATTCGTTTCCTTTTTGGAGACTATTTTTGTTATCGAATTTGAAATCTCTCTTATTTTTATTGCTTTTCATAGTAATAACCACCATTTATAGTATTAATATTAATATATTATAACATATTTAACTCTTTTTGTATATAGATTTTTATAATTATTTTTACATTTTTTGGCATAATAAAAATATCCGAAGCATGTTGCTCGGATATTTATGATATATCGTCCCCATCTTCATTATCATCTTGGTTGTGGAGAGATTTACGTTTGTTGCTTGCTATATTTATTACAACAAACATAATCGCAACAACAAATGCGGAAAAAGGAGATTTGTCCAAAACGGAGAAGAGCAATCCGGAAAGAGCTGTCAATATGATAGAAACCGCGGCAAGCTTACGGTTTGCCTTAATAAATCCATATATAAACGGTACAAGACCGCAAAGAATGCCGACAAAAAAACCAAGGATCATTTTCCAAACTAATTCCATTGTCATTTCCTCCTTTTGTCTTGGCATTACATATATATTTTAACTCATTATTCAAAAAAAGTCAATATATTTCAAATAAATAATTGTAATAAAAATGAGAAAAATATATTTGAAAGGAGTTGTTAAAATGATAAAGTCGAAAAAGGGTGTTTTTGGAATAGTTTTAGTTATTTTTTTAATATATGCAACAATCATACAGATCTTTGCGGCAGGTGAATCATATAGCTGGTATTGCGTTCATAGAAAAGATAATAAGCAGCCGACTGCTGATAGTCGTTTTGATTTTATTGAAGGTTATGATTGTTATTATATAGATGCAGAACATGGAAATGACAGCACAGACAAGGTGATTTATTTAACGTTTGACGTTGGATACGAAAATGGAAACGTAAGAAAAGTATTGGACGTGCTTAAGCAAGAAGATGTTCAGGGGGCATTTTTTGTGTTGGGAAATGTGATAGAAAAAAATGTCGACCTCATACTAAGAATGTTTGATGAGGGACATTTGGTTTGCAACCATACCTATTCACACAAAACCATGATTGGAAAAAGCAAAGAAGAATTTGTGAATGAGATTGAAAAGCTTGAACGGATATGTGTAGAAAAAACCGGTCACAATTTGGCAAAATACTATCGACCTCCCGAAGGTAGATTTGATGAAGAGAGTCTTAAATATGCCAAGGAACTTGGATATAAGACGGTTTTTTGGAGCTTTGGATATGCTGATTGGGACAATAATAATCAAATGTCGTTTGATCGCGCAAAAAACAAAATTATTGAGAATATCCATAATGGCGAGATAATGCTTCTACACCCAACGTCAGCAACAAATGCGCAAATACTTGGAGACGTAATTAAAGAGCTTAAATCAAGGGGGTATCGGTTTGGTACACTTGATGAGCTGGGCGGTGATATTCAATGAAAGCAAGGGGTATATGCTCTGTTGCTCTGACTGTTGCGCTGATAGTCAATATGGTGTGTTCTGTTTTTACCGTACAGGTATATTCGGAAGATTCTGACGTTGACATATACAGAAAGAACCAAAATGAGTATAAGAAAATTGCACTTACCTTTGATGATGGGCCTCATCCGAGATATACTCCTCAAATATTAGATATACTTGATTATTATGGAATTAAAGCTACTTTTTTTATTGTTGGAATAAATGCCGTGAATTATCACGAAGCTCTTGAGGAAATCAGCAGGAGAGGACATGAGATAGGCAATCACACATACACTCATCCACACGTGGCGGTACTTGATGCTGATCGGTTGAATAGCGAGGTTGAAAAATGCGAGTCCGCAATATATGGTCTGACTGACCACAAAACAAAGCTTTTTCGCCCTCCTGAGGGGATGGTGGATTCACAAGTCAAAAATGTTTTAAAAAATCTGGATTATAAAGTGATTTTGTGGGATATTGATACTTTGGATTGGGCTCACACACCATCAGAAGCTATACGTGACAACGTTGTAAAGCATATTGCCTCCGGAGATATAATTTTGATGCATGATTATATTTCATACAACAGTCCCACACCTGAAGCACTTAAGTTATTTATACCCGAGCTGTTGAATATGGGATATAAGTTTGTTGTTGTCAGTGAGCTGATTGGATTAGAATAAGTAATTATAAAAATTCCGAGACCCACCAAAAATGGATCTCGGAATTTTTTAGATATCTTCATTATTATCAGAATCAACAGGAGCTACCGGTTGAATCATATATCTGTCTAAGATTGGATAAGCGGCATATGTGTAAATAAAGCAACAAACACCGAGATAGTATATAAGCGGTAAAACTATTGCAACACCGAGCCCCAGAGGCATAAGAAGAATTATGGGGACTATTGCAACGGCAGATACGATCAAAAGCCCCAGTAAAGCTAAGATATTCCTTTTGATACCAAGCACAGTAAATATCAGCGCGTTTTTGAATATCTTACCGAGCTTCATATTAAACGTGACTAACATAAGGTATGTATAAAATCTGAAAACAACATATAGAATTATGAGCGCGATTATCATAACGTACATAAAGTTGTTAAAGCCGGAGAGTGGGGAATTGAGAAAGTAGATTAAGTCGTATGCGAGAACCGCCATTATAATACAATCGATAAGTCCCAGGAAAAAGCCCTGTTTCAAATTCTTTTTTATAGCATAGAAGTAATCTGAGAAAACAAAAACGCTATCACCTCTGACCAGCCCTCTTGTGACATACACGGATCCTACTTTTTGCCAGCCGTAAGTAATGAGCATAAACACTGCAAGGGCACCAATTACCCAATATATATAGGTATTGTACGTAGGAAGTCCAAGTTGAAACGAATGCAATCCAGTATTAACCGATGAAACAGCGTTGGTTGCAGTTTCTTGAATTCCGTGTAGTGCTGCATATTCAGGGAAGTATTGAGTAGGAGTTGTGGGAGATGCAAAAAAGTACAGATAAATTGAGATTAATATCGGGATTATCTGAAATATCATTAAGATATTTAAAGAGATAATTTTAGAAAATTTTCTTCCGAACTGTTTAAAAAAGAATTTTAAATTCGGTGTTGTATCTTCGCCTTTGTCAACACCTTTTCCATCGCGATTCATATCGAATAATTTGATTTTTTTCTTGATTTCCAATTTTTTGATCCTTTTCTTTGAGTTATTTTATCGTGTTTAATAAAAAAGAGATTATTACTTTTATTATTGTTAATAGTATGAATATTTTTAAAAGTTCAAATATAAATTTCTTGAAATCCGCAGAAATAAAAATGCGTGGGTTTTGTGGGCTTTTACCTGCGCATAACAAAAAGCTACGGTTTGATTTTATGGCAAATGTTGCCCAATATATGTAAATAATAGCAACTATTATTGAGATCAATACAACTAAAAAACATTTAATGTTGTTAGCAATTAAAGGTATAGATGAAGCGAAAGACATGCCATACAATAATCCTCCTATAATAGTTGACAAGTGGATGGCAAGCGGGCAGAAAAATGTTAACGCAGAAATGCCCACGAACAGCATAAGATAATAGTCGATAATTGATATCGGAAAAAGGTTTTCAAAAAAATTGCTTATCTCAAATGACGAAATAATGCTTTCTTGATCTTTTAGATCAAAATGCGAAGATACGTAATAGCATCCAAATATGAATGCAAAAATGAATAATGCTGTTAATCTTAAAATCAATAATATATTCTTATTTGAGTTGCAATTAAATCTTCTCATATATACCACCAAACAATTCTTATAATAAATTGTTATGGAACGTTGAGAAAAAATATTACTTTGAAGCCCCCAATTCTTCAGCACGGTCTGTGCATTTTTGCATTGCACTTATAATGCCTTCACAAAAATTGTAGTTATGCAATTCAGTTATGGCTCGCTCGGTGGTGCCGCCTTTTGATGCAACTATAGCGATTTGCTCTTCGGGAGTTTTGCTTTCTGATTTCATAAGAGTAGCTGCTCCGATTATGGTGTCGCAGATACTATCTAAGATTTCTTTTTCGGAAAGTCCGTCAACAGTTCCGTTTGTTACGAGTCCTTGAGCGACAGCTCCGTCATACATTGCTTTGATAAGAAGAAAAACATATGCCGGAGACGAGCCGGTGACAGAAATAATACGGTTCATTTCATTTTCCTGTATGACTATAACCGATCCGGAACGATTGAAAATGCTGCATATAAATTGAAAATCTTCATCAGATGTTTTAGAATTTTTACAGGCGGCAATAACACCATTGCCTATTAGGATAGGGGTATTTGGCATAACACGAATAACCGAGGCACCGAGTGCGGCATCCGAGACGACTTTCATAGTTATACCTGCTGCCATGGTGACAAAAACTTTATTTGAGACATTTTTGAAGGCAGACAAACAGGGAAGAATTTCCGAAAAATTTTGAGGTTTGACACAAAGAAATACATAGTCTGCAGCCTCCACCGCATCTTTTAGTGTATCAGCAATTATTGCACCGTATTCGCGGTATTTTTCGATTTTCTCTTTATGACGGTTAAATAAAATGATATTTGACCATTCAACCAAGCGTTCAGATCCTTTAAAAATGCCTGACAATGTGGCACTTGCCATATTACCTACACCTATAAAAGCCAGTTTTTTCATTAATCAACCTCTATAAATACTACGTTTATATTTCTATAATTATAGCATAAAAATCAAAATGTTCTATATGATAAAAACAACAAATAGAAACTTTTTTGTTAAAATTAAGATATTATTCCTTTTTTATGAGCAATTTCAAAAGCCATGACTGAAATCGCTGATGCAGACGGCAAAGAACCCATAAAACTACGGCCGTAGTCGATTCTGACAGTTGTGTCTGCCAAATCAAGAATTTTACGTGATATTCCGCGCTTTTCACCGCCAATTACAAGCAGTGTAGGCGAAGAAAAACTGTGATCATAAAGTGATACGGAGTCGCGTATGCCTGCGCAAACTATTTCATAGCCACGGTCTTTAAAGAGTTTTACGGCATCGCAAGGCTCGGATATCAAGATGTTGGCAAGTTCGGTAGTACCTGCAGATGATCGGGCAACTGTGCCTGACAGCTCAAGCCAATTTCTGGGTGGTAATATGATTCCATTAACGCCCGCGGCATAAAGTGATCTGACAGAATACCCAAAATTATATGGATCCTCGATGCCTTCAAGCAAAACGAAGAAACTTCCGTTTAACAAATGGTTAGCATTCAATTCAGGAAATGATCTGTTGGAACAGACAGCTACAATGCCACCGTGAGTAGTACCTGAAACGATTTTGTCAATTTCAGACGAGTCAACAGGGTTTAAAGAAAAACCGAGAGACGATGAGGAATGCTCAAGAAAATGTAATTCGCGTATCCTATTTTTAGTTCGGTCGCGGTCATATAATACTTTGTGAATCTTACGATTGCTGGTGCCACTTGATATAGCATTGATAACAGCAGATATCGAAGTCATACCTTCAAAAATATCAAAAGAATCTTGCATATAATAATTACTCCTAAAGAATTAATTTATTGAACTAAGCATATATATTAGAATAAACACCATATAAATGCGAGGTAAACGCGATGATGTATTTAGCGTCAGGAAAAGAACGGTGCGTAGTACTTGGATTGTATATTGTTGAAAACAACGCAACAGTGAGGTCCACCGCAACGAGATTTGGAATCAGCAAAAGCACGGTACATAAAGACGTAACACAAGTATTGAAAAACGCGAACAAATCACTATATCTGGACGTACAAAGCGTTCTTGCAAAAAATAAAAAGGAAAGGCATCTGCGCGGAGGAGAGGCAACCAAGAAAAAATACTTGATTGAAGAAACAAGCGGATGAGCCATAGAGCACAAACGGAATTTTAGGTCGCCTTGTGCATTATAAGCGTCAATTGGGCTAAAAAGAGAAGATTATTAATCAATATCATTAATTATACAAAATCAAAATTTTGTATAATTTGGGGAGTCGAAAATACCAATTTTAAGCTGGTTTATGGGGTGGTCTTTACAGAACTCATATAATACCTAAAAGTCTACAGATCGACTCATATAGAGTCGATCTGTTTTAGTTATTTAGTTTTTGGGGGTACAGATTATAATTTATATTCTGTTATTACAAATTCTTCTGTTTCGCAGGATATTTTTTCTTTGATTGTGATCGCATTTACGTATTTCTTGGGATAATATGCGTAAACTTTCGTGTTGCCGGTTACAAATTTTTTATTCTCATCGTTAACTGTTATGGTCAGACTGCCATTAGTAAATTCGGATTTGAAAACATTTTCACCGAGGTATACGTTTATATCTGAATAGATAAACGTTGGCTCTGTAGGTATGTCCTTAACCATATACATCAGCGCGTTGTGAGGATTTACCAACTTTTCACTTACTGTATCGGTTAAGCCGACAAATTCAGATTCCCAGCATCTGAATATCAGCTTTTTGCCACATATTCCGAAGTCATTGAGATTGACGTCAATATTCTCAAATTTATCGGACATATTGAAGCTTGCTATATATTTTGTGGTTTCAGAAGCCTCAATAATTGCCTTGGTGGGCGCGGGATATTCGAACATATCGTTTGCACGTCCACTTATTCCAAGTGCCGGTATAAGCTTTGTAAATAGCTCCTGGCGTGGCTTACTCAGATTACGGAACTCGTCATTTGTAAGAACTAATCCTCCTGAAAATGCTACGATTGTTGACCAATAACGTGCCTCAGCGTAGTTGCAATCGAAGCCGTCTCCGATGTCGTAATCTCTCAAAACCACACCGTCAGGGTCGTTTCTGAAGATAATATTGTTATAAAAATAACGATACAATACGGTTTTGGAAGCGTTCTTGATATTGCTCCAATGTTGCCAATAGAATGGGTCGCCTGCGTTTTTGGGACAGATTATGTCTCTGGAGATCCTTTGTGCATCAAAGATTCCTGCGCATTCGGTTATGGGTGAGCCACAAGACAGCATTATTGCATCTTCTCCTACTGCTGCTCTTATAGTTTGCACGACCTTGCGGAAAAGCGCGGATTTATAGTCTGTTTTGAAGCGTATCTGACAGTGGAAGCTGAAATATCCGAATATAAGGAAGTCAAGCTTATAATACTTGACGTTCATTTCATGAGAGAGCCAATGATATGTCTTATAGAGCAGATCATAATACTCGGGATTATCGAGGTCGAAAGGATGGTATATTTTTGTCGGAGTCGAGTTCCCTGCCACCACGTCGGTTCTTGCAAGGTGCTTGACACTCTCGTAATATACGGAATCCTCGGCTACCAAAAACGGCGAGAGCCAGAGGCCGAAGGTTATGCCGTTATCGTTGCATTTTTTTATTATTTCTTCAAGTCCGTTAGGGAATTTTTCAGGGTCAACGTGCCAATCTCCCGGGAAGGTGCCGTCAACCTGCCATCCGTCGTCGATCTGGAACAGGTCGGTTCCTTTTATTGTTGTCATATCCTCGACGCAGTTGGAGATCTTTTTTTCGTCTACGTTTCTGTAATAGCAGGACCAGGAGCACCAGCCCGTAGGAACGCTGTTGAGGGGTCTGGCACTGTTAAGATCGGCTGTTAGAGGTGCGTATCTCTTTTCAAGAAATTCGGTTTCACATTCGGTTCCGTATATGAAACGCTCAAGGGTGAGCGTTGTACCTTTTTTGATAAGCTTGTTTTCAAGGTCAAAATGGACAGAAACGATATCATTTTCCAGTCGTATAATTGTGAAAAATCTGTGAGCCGTAAGGAGACCTATATTGAGATTTTCTCCCGTTGCGATATTCTTCATAAGGATAAGATCCTTCATATCGTTTTTGGGCTTGAGCTTGTGCTGAAAAACCGACGCTATATCGTTTGTCGTAAATGTAGCATAATAATAATAGAGATCGTCTGTGAGTGTTGATTCGGGTATTTTGAATTCTACGTTCAAATATCCTGGCATAATATCCTCAAGGGCGGTCAATTTGGTTGTTGCGATGCCTTTTTCGTCTGATTTGAGTATGATTCTTACCTTATTTCCACAGGATTCATCGGTGTTGAACGGTATGATCTCGCTTATGCCGTCGTGATAAGCAATTCTGAACTGATACGGAGAAAAATTCATAATAGTGACCTCTCTTCTTATGATTATGAGCGTTTGAAGTGAAATGTAAGCATCTGCCACAATTAAATTTTAACATATAATATTTTTCATGTCAAGTATAAAAAATGACTTGTTTTTGCCTATTTTACTTTGATTTTTCGTATATTGCAAAAGCCCCATCGAAATTGATGAGGCTTTTGGTGTTCGTTATTATTTAGAACCGTAGGTGTTTGAAAGATCTGCAACCTCGGCAGAAGCTGTAGCTACTTTGCGTCGAGAGTTTTTTACGTGCTCCATAAGCAGATCCTTGAACTGTTGCTCGTCGAAAGGAAGCTCAACGGGCTTGCCAGTCCATGCGGAAAGATGCATCGCGTTGGAGATCATAAGTCCGTTAATTCCCTCTCTGCCGTCCGCAATCATAGGCTCGTCGCGAAGAATAGCCGCAGCAAAGGCATTTCGTACCGCCTTGTGCTGAGGATTCTGACCGTCGGTCTCAACCACACTTCTAGTACACTTAGGTATGCCAAAAGCAACTGTGTTGGTCTTGGTGAACTCGGATTCGGGCACATCAAGCTTCTTGAGAATAAGTCTACCGTCGTCACAAACAATGGTACCGCCGTCACATACTATCTCAAAGCGGTTAGTTCCGGGAGCCTCACCGGTGGTAGTAATAAACGTACCGGTTGCACCGTTTGCATATCTAACGAACGCGGTAACCTCATCCTCTATCTCAACGTCGTGAAGTCTACCGAAGCTCATTTTTGCATCCACATATACGGGCATACCGCAGATCCACTGCCAAAGGTCAAGATTATGAGGACACTGATTCAGCAGAACACCGCCGCCCTCGCCCGACCAGGTTGCACGCCAGTCGCCCGAATCGTAATAAGCCTGAGGGCGATACCAGTCGGTGATTATCCAGTTGGTTCTTCTGATCTCACCAAGCTCGCCGCTGTCGATGATCTCTTTCATTTTTCTGAAAAGGCAGTTGGTTCTTTGATTGAACATCATACCGAATTTCAACTCGGGATGCTTATCAGCCTCTGCAATCATCTCTCTTACCTGAAGAGTGTAAACACCTGCGGGCTTCTCGCACATAACGTGAAGTCCTGCTTTGAAGCCCTCAATAGCAAGAGTAGGATGATCATAGTGAGGAACCGCGATAAGTATGGCCTCACACTCGCCGCTCTTTATAAGGTCGCTTCCCTCGGCAAAAGTCTTTGGAATGGAGTACGGGGTTTTGTCAGGATTCTTCTCATTATACTCAGTAATATAGTTCTTACCTGCATCAAGTCTGGCGGGTTTTCTGTCAGCGATTGCGGTTATTTCTATCTCGCAATCATCTTGACGAATAAGCTCTCTTAAGTGCTGGTAACCCATATTACCCATACCAATGATGCCAAGCCTTACTTTTTTCATAGTGCAAAATCTCCTTATTTATTTTGTTGTTATATTACGTGAAGCACAAGTTACCGTGATTTTGGTCAAATTCTGAGAAAACGTATGATACGTTTTCCTTTCGTTTTGAGGTCTTGACACGTTCCTCAAGTTGGGTCTTAAATAACTCCTCGTCAAAGGGAATATCGACTTCCCTACCAAGCCATGCGGAAAGATGCATAGCGTTTGAAAGCATAAGACCCTTGAGTCCCTCGCGGCCGTCAGCGACCATAGGCTCGCCTCGCAGAATAGCCGCAGCAAAAGCGTTCAGAACACCTGCGTGTTGAGGATTAGCTCCGTCGGTCTCAACTATCTCGCTCTTGTAAACAGGAGACGCGTAAGGCGACTTGTTCTCCTTTGTAAATACAGACTCTGGAGAACCGAGCTTTTTGTAAATCAGCTGATTATTCTCACAAATGAGTGAACCACCGTCAAATACTATTTCAAGTCGGTTGGTTCCGGGAGTATCAGCTGTGGTGGTAATAAACGAGCCCATAGAACCGTTTTCATATTCAACCGTAGCCACAACGTCATCCTCGACCTCGATATCATGATATTTACCGAACTTCATCTTGGCATACACCTTCACGGGCATACCGCAAAGCCATTGCCAAAGGTCAAGGTTATGGGGGCATTGATTAAGCAGAACCCCACCGCCTTCACCCGCCCAGGTGGCTCTCCATTCACCGGAATCGTAATAAGCCTGAGGACGGTACCAGTTGGTAATAATCCAAGTGGATCTTTTAAGCTGACCAAGCTCACCGCTGTCAATTATCTCCTTCATTTTGCGATAAAGACAGTTGGTTCTCTGGTTGAACATCATTCCAAACTTCAATTCGGGATGTTTATCCGCTTCGGCAATCATTTCCTTGACCTGAAGTGTATAAACTCCAGCAGGCTTTTCGCACATAACATGAATATCCTTTTGGAAAGCTTCAATAGCATATCTGGGATGATCGTAGTGCGGCACCGAGATGATTACAGCATCGATAAGTCCGCTTGAGAGCATTTCCGATGCATCAGAAAACAAAGCGACCTCGGGAACGTCCTTTTTTTCATCACGGTATTTTTTACAAACGTTTTTTGCCCATTCAAGTCTGTCGGGATTAACGTCGGCAATAGCGGTGACCTCGATCTCAGGGCATTTTCCGTTCAAAACGTTGGAATAGTGTTGGGAGCCGATATTTCCGCATCCGATTATTCCAAGTCTTACTTTTTTCATTGATCTTTTCTCCAAAAGACTGATCTTTTTGTTTAATTGAGTCCGTATCTCTTATTCAGGAAGTCGTAGCTTCTCTTCATACAATCGAAGGGATCCTCGCCGTAGCACTCGTCAAGCTCTACGTAAGCGTACTCAATATCAGTATCGAGACAAGCCTGAATAATCGAATCGTAGTTCATATTTCCTTCGCCGATAGGAGCGATTCTTACTCTCTTGTCGGTGTTGTTCATAACCATATCCTTGAAATGGATGCGGTCAATACGTCCCTGAAGCTTTCTGATCCAAGCCGCGGGATCAGCGCCGCCTGCCTGTACCCAGTAGGTGTCAAGGGTGATTCCAAGCTCTTCAGGAGTAAATCTCTCGCAGAGGAGGTCAAGGAAGGTCTTATCTCCGATTTTGACAAATTCCCAGTGGTGGTTGTGATACATCAGCTTGTGTCCCGAAGCCACGATTGCAGGGATAACGGAAGCTACCTCGCTTGCAAACTTATCAAGACCTGCCTGATCCTTATCGTAAGGGCTGGCACCGATTCCTATGCACTTGCAATTCATAGCATCGTGATGCTTTATTGTGTTTTCGATATCGTTGATGATCTTGCTGTAAGCAAAATGAGTAATGTCGATAGTAATACCGATCTCTTTTGCCTTTTCAGCAGCCCATTCACCCTCGTAAGCGCAAACACCGGAAAGCTGAATTGAGGAGTATCCAATATCGGCAACCTTTTTCATAGTTTCTTCAAGACCTGCAAGATCCTTACAATAGTCTCTCAAGGTATAAAACTGAGCACCTAATTTCATCTTTTTTGTCCTCCAGATTAAATATTAAGTCCGTTGATAATTGATTTCAAAGAATTTACCGCATAGTCGAAGCTTTCACGGTTATTTGCAAAGGTAAGATTGCTTACGTTGCTTCTCGCGCCCTCTTCCTCAAGGTCGGCAAGACCGACAAACTCGGAAAGATGAGGTTCAAGGGTCAGCACGCTGCATCCACGAGAAACAAAATCGGGCAGGTATTCTGCAATATGACCGATACCGCATCCGGGAGGGACAATATTGCCGTCCTTATCGGCATCTTTGATATGACCGTAATATACATATTCCTTCAACATATCCCAAGCCTCAAGAGTATCCTGACCGCACTGAACGAAGTTTGCAGGATCGAATACAGCCTTGAGTCCGGGAACAGCCTTCAATATTTCAAGACAATGTGGAGCGTCTTCACCGTAAATGCTTTTTTCGTTTTCGTGGCAAGGAATAATGCCGTAGGGCTTGCAAAGCTCAACGTATTTGTTGAGACGTTCACAAACATCGTCAAAATACTGTTTTTCGGCATTGGTTCCGAAGAAACTGAAAAGACGAATACATTTAGCGTCAAGTATAGCTCCTACCTCAAGCATACGCTTGAAGGTTTCGATCTCCTTATTGAAATCGTCGCCTATCTTGATCTTTCCTGCAGGTGAGCCGATCGCCCAAGTTGATATTTCATTTGCATCAAGCTTTTTTCTTATTTCAAGTGCTTCTGCAGTGGTGATAGCACTGATATTTTTTTTATCAACTCCGCGTATTTCAAGCAGAGAGATATTATTTGCAACCATTGCCTCGATCTGACCGTCCAGCATGGGATCGGCTTCATCGGCGAAGGCGCAAAGCTTTATTTTATCGGTATTCATAACTGTAACCTTTCAAAAAATTTTAATTATACTCCCGAGTATGCGGAGAAGCCTCCGTCTACTGGGATAACGGTTCCGGTTACAAAGGAAGCTGCAACGGGGTCAACGAGGAACTTGAGCACTCCGAGAAGCTCGTGAGCCTCACCGAAACGTCCCATAGGAGTAGCCGCCAGGATCTTGCCTGTCCTTGCGGTAGGAGTACCATCGGGGTTCCAGAGAAGTGCCTTGTTCTGATTGGTGGAGAAGAATCCGGGAGCGATTCCGTTGACTCTGATTCCCTCTTTTGCAAAGTGAACTGCCAACCACTGAGTAAAGTTTGAGACAGCCGCTTTTGCGGAACTATATGCGGGGATCTTAGTCAAAGGTGTATATGCGTTCATAGAGGAGATGTTAATTATAGAGCAACCTTCTTCACCGATCATATCGGCAGCAAATACCTGTGTGGGAAGAAGAACACCCTTCATATTGAGATCGAATACAAAATCAAACCCTGCCTCGTTAAGATTGAAGAAGGTCAGGATATCGTCGCGGTTTTCGTCGCCTGCCTCAAAATATTCGTGGGCAGTCGTAGCTTTGGGGCTATTTCCACCTGCACCGTTGATAAGAACTGTACACTTGCCGAGCTCAGCAAGAATCTTTTGATGAACATCAACAATGCACTCTTTGTCGAGTACGTTAGTCTTATATGCCTTTGCCACGCCGCCATCGGCGCAGATCTCATCAGCTACTGCCTGAGCAGCTGATTCATTTATATCAAGAAGAGCTACTGCATAGCCATTCTTGGACATTTCTTTTGCAAATTCAGCGCAGAGCACACCGCCTGCGCCCGTAACTACGCAAACCTTTTTCATAAAAATACTCCTTATTGTTCAGTGTTTTTTAGCTATTGACAATCTTGCATTGTCGTGCTATAATTATTATAGCACTTTTAAAAGTATTTTCAATAGTTTTTTTAAAAAAAATGGTGCTTTTTTTAGCATTTTCTTATGTTTTTGATGGAGGGTAAGACTATGATAGAGGATATTTTCTACTATAGACACAACGAATATGGCCCACAAAAAAATATTGACAGTCACCAAATCAAGTTTCACGAACTAACCTTTCTTATTGATGGGAAAATGTCTTATTATATCGACGATGAAAAATACGATATGGTAAGTGGAGATATTATCTATCTTCCTCCCGGAAGTATGCGAAGACGAGACATTGGTGATGGGCATAACGATTATGTCAGCATGAATTTTCATGCTGATAAAAGATTGGCACTCAAACCGTATATTCCAAACGGAATCACAGAGGAAATCAGATTACTTCTTGCATATTTTGATGCCGAGCATAAGAACCCAACGAATATTAATAACAAAAAGCTGAACGTTCTTTTCGAGGCTATGATAATGCAGATCATAGATAATATAATGGCAAGCAGTAACACACCTTTATCTATTCAAATAGCAAATTACCTTATCTGTAATTACAGTAAGCATATTTCGCTTGAGGATATAAGTAAAGAAACCTTTTTTTCGATTGCATATTGCGAAAGCGAATTTAGAAAAGCATTTGGAAAGTCGATCATTAATTATCTTATTGATATCCGAATTTCGGAAGCAAAAAAATTGCTGATCGAAACCTCACTTCCCTGTTCGGATATTGCTTCAATGGTTGGATTTGACGATGCAAACTATTTCTCAAGAGTTTTTAAAAAACGCATAGGCTTTTCGCCCTTGCAGTACAGGTCATCAGTGGTAGATGTTAATAAGTCACTTCTCTAACGTAATAATTATATCACGCATAGTTTTTGTTGGATACAATTTATTTACTATAAAATATAAGTTTTTTATGGTTATTTATACAAAGACAGGTAAAAATAGTTTAAATAAGTAAGAGCTTTTTGTTAACAAATCAATGATAGAAAATATTTTTTATTATACGCATAATAAGTATGGAATTCAAAGAAATATAGATCGTCATCGAATAAAATTTCACGAACTGACCTTTCTGATCAATGGTAAAATGACTTATTATATTGACGATTAAAAATACGATATGGTAAGCGGGGATATCATTTATCTTCCGGCGGGAAGTATGCGCCAAAGAGACATAAGAGATGGACACAACGAATATATCGGTAAGCAATTATGGAATTGGATAAATCCCCACTTTAATTTTAGCAATATTTGTCTTTCAATTGCAAAAAAATGTCTTGAATTAAAATTAAGAATGTCTTATAATGAAATAAAGTGATGTAGATTCACAAAATTTGAGGAGGTACTAACAATATGTCCAAGAAACTCAACGTTGTTATTTGGAACGAATACAGACACGAAAAGCTTGATAAGAACTGCGCCGCAATTTATCCCGAGGGTATTCACGGTTGCATAAAGAATTTTCTTAAAGATGATGAAAACCTTGACATAACGCTTGCTGCTCTTGACGATCCCGATCAGGGTATATCTGACGAGTTGCTTGAGAAAACCGACGTGCTTTTTTGGTGGGGGCACATGGCTCACGGTGAGGTAAACGACGCGCTCGTTGAAAAGATCCGTCAGAGAGTATATGCCGGAAAAATGGGACTTATTGTTCTGCACTCCGGACATCACTCCAAGGTGTTCAAGGCTGTTGTTGGAACTACCGGCAACCTTTCTTGGGGACGTGATCAGAAGGAGATCATGTGGAATCTTATGCCTGCTCATCCTATTGCTGCAGGTATTCCCGATCACTTTTTGATTGAAGAGGAAGAGCTTTACTGTGAGCCCTTCTATATTCCTCAGCCTGATGCGCTTGTTTTCGGAGGCTGGTATGAGGACGGCTATATTTTCAGAAGCGGTTGCTGTTTCCTTCGCGGAATGGGTAAGATATTCTACTTCCAGCCAGGCCACGAGTATTGCCGTTCCTTCTATAACCCCTACGTTCAGCGTATTATCAAGAATGCGGTTGAGTGGGTAAAGCCCGCTGATATTGGATATGAGATACCTAAGGCTTGTCCTCATCTTCTTACGAAAGTTACCGACGAATTCAATAAATAAAACTAAAAACGGTTGCGCGACTCCCTCTTTTGGGCGCGCAACCGTTTCTTAATTCCAACGTTTTTAAGATTTTATCAACAGCCGCATTTGCCGCCGGTTCCTTTATCGTGATTACTTTGAGGTGACGTTACAGTGCCACAGGTAAATTCGGAAATTGGGAATGCCATTGAGCGGAAAACACTGCAGGGATCGTCATTAGAAGGAGAGATGCATTCTTTATCGGGAATGACATATTCGCTTGCAGAGACGAGAAGCTGTGCTGAACGAACTATTCTGACTATTGAAAATATACCAACGGATACCGCTAAATACCTTCTGTCGTCATCGTCGTCGTAGTAAAGATTTCCGTTCATTGAGCTTGCGATAGTTTCGGGAATATCGTGAGCGCAACAGCAACAGCAGCAACAATCATTGACGTTTTCAAGTACGTTTACGCCAAGAACGATAGGTTCTGCTACCTCTACAACTGCGGTGGGCAGGTTGTTTTCTTTACAACAAGGCACTATGTGTGAGCAGAAATCTGTTGCGTCTCCGCCTGTACGGAACGTGCTAACATTGCAATCACCACCATAAAGGATTACCTTTTTGTCGAGTACAGCTACGCCCTCAAATTCCTGAGAACGACCGTTACCGATACATGCTTCGAATACAAGCTTTACGTAATAACGGATATTTACAGTGTAAAATCCTCTGTTGAACTGCACGGGATCAAGACTTATCTGAGTCTGCGCGATACAAGCGCTCTTTACTCTGACCGCGCTTGTGTGGTCAATTATTTCTCTGCCGAAATCGGTTAAAAAAACCTTTGCGTTTTCAAAGCAGTCGCGGTCTCTGCAGGAGTCAAGTATTCTGTTAGTCTCTATACAAACAGTTTCCAAGCCTTTGCCGGGGCCGCACGAAAATCTGTTATCTTGCATATAATTTCCCCCTATATGTTTTTTGGAAAGAGTAACTGCTTTCCTCAATACCATTTTATGTCGAATTGGGGCGATTGTTACAGTATTTTGATATATTGAAAAAACAAGACCGTGCTTGTTAGCTACGGTCTTGTTTCTGTTTAAGATTTCTTTTTCCTTGTTTTTAGAAAATATATGCACGCTGCAACGACAAAATCGGCAACTAACAAGAAATGCAGTATAAATTCTATATCATAAACCCAACTTCTTGCATTGTAATACGCTTGCATTGTTATTACGGTAACAGGCATCTTGTCTTCAGACGTTGATGAAAAAACTATCTCACTATACAGACTGGGATTGTAATAATACTCGCATATCACTTCTTCATTTGCATTTTTTATAATGCCCAATTCCCTTTCCGGATAGTATGCATCTTCCGTTTCGGTTTTACCATCGGAATCGTCAAATTCGGGATATATGGGAATTTGAATAGTTATATTTCCATTGTCGTCGTAATAATAACTGTAGCCTTCCTTAAGCCAGCGATCATAGTCGCTTTCCATAAATTTCTTAAAATCTGTACAGTTATCGAATTCCAATTTTTCAATGAAAAGCTCTGTATCGAAATTGTTAAAAGATACTATCAAAATAACAATTAAAACGGCGATACTGACTGATATTACAATAACTTTTTTCAAAAGCTTATTATTATATGCGAATTTTTCTTTATTATTTTCATTTATGACGATCAATCCGCGATTGCAGAGATACTTGCGAATGAAAAGCACATAAATAATATATGCTGCTACAAGGACTATCAAAGCAAACAATAAGCCCAATCCGATCCACGATTCAAAGTTCAACCCAAAATTGGCTCCGTCTATTAATGTTACAAGGGGCAGACATAAGGCAAACAGTGAGATGTTTATGAATGTTACCGTAATTGCAGTTTTTACTGTGTTAGTGTTTACCTCGCTTATCTTATCATTGTTGCTATCGTCGTCTTCATCTAACAATATTCGAGTGTTGATCGCAAAGCATATCTGGCATATTTCACTTGCGACGCAAAAGGCGCAGGCAAGACAAAATGCTATCAATCCCTCTGAAAACGCGAGATTTGCGATCATTGCGGAAATTAATCCAAATATCGTGATACCTATAGATATTAAGGTAAGGTTTTTATACTTCCTTTGATTGTCGTGAAGCATCAGTTTAAACTGTTTATCACTTTTTGTCCTCTGTCGCTCTACGTTATCGGTAAAATCGAGACTGTTACGCTCTCCTCTGAGAAGTTCGTCGGTAGTAATACCAAATATTTCTGCAATAGCTGGTATTAATGATAATTCGGGTGTACATTCATCGCGTTCCCAGCGACTGACGGTTTTATCGGAAACGAATAATTTTTCTCCAAGCTCCTTTTGGGTCATTCCGTTTGCTTTTCGGAGAACCGATATGAATCTGCCTATCGTTTTCTTTTCCATAATATGCCTCCCTTTTCGGTTTATTATGCAATAATTCTACCATTCCGTCAGAGAGATTTCCACCCCAAAGTGCGGGATTTACTCCTAAAATGCGAGAATTAGGGTTACAATAGACTATTCAGTAGGTTGTGTTGATTCTTCAGATGCTTCCAATGTCTCCGCTGCTTTCGCTTCTTTTCGGATCCTTATTTTTTCTGAAATGCGTGTGGGGAGATCTGCTAAAAAGTCGACACCTTTATGAATTCTCAAAAGCTTAAATAAATATATTCGAGCAAGGCTAATTATTGATGCGGAAAGGTAAATAAACAGCATTGCGACCGCAACTCGCCACAGCATTCCCCAGATGGTATTGGGGGCTTTACCGAAAGCGCGGAACTGATTCCAAAAGCTGTCCCAATACCAGAATGCCGCGCCAACGTGAAGAATAAATACACCGAAGGTAGCTTTTCCAAGATTAGATATTATTACCTTTGGAACCTTGTGCTTTATTTTTATTTGCATAAAGAACAACAGTAAGCAAACCGCCATAATTACCATGCAAGGTGAGATATAGCTGATAAGGATACCTCTGTTTGTATAAAGCTCGGAATCTTTTGTGACGACCTCTCCTGCGAATTCCATACCTTCTTTTCGCATCATTTCGATGTGTATTTTATAATACCATGCTATGAACGTTGTGCCGAAGAAAACAGGGAGAGTTACGAACCATTTTGCCCATTTTGGTGCTCCGTATATTCTGAAATAAGCTCCTATGATATAGAGACAGACGAGCCAAAGAGCGGAATAACCGCTTCCAAGCACGTAGTTATCTTTTTTCATTATGATACGGAATACGGCCGGTGCCATAAGCATAAAACATATAATTATATGCTGATATTTTTTTAAGGAAAGTATTCCCTTATTTAGTATGGGAATCAAAGGAAACATAAAGAAATAAGCGCAGAAGTACCAGAAGGCACGTCTTGTAAGTGGGAAAAAGGCGCGGAGCCAATAATCTTCAGTGACGGTTGCCGTTGGTACAAAAAAGTGCATTACTACGGTAAGACCGACGTTAAGTGTTACTACCTCAAGCCAAAGATATATTATTCTTCTGAACTTGAAGCCTGATTTTACGTTAGCAAAACCGGATATAAGAGCGTAGCAATTTACGGAGCAGTATGCGAGAGTCTCTAAAAACCAAGCAACCTTATAGTTATCGGTAAGAGAGCCGGCATATGAGTAGACCCCACCGTGTCCCAGGACGTGGAGCAAAACAACCATCATCATTGAGACTACACGGAAAAGCTCAACCCCCATATTCCTTTCTTCTTTGACGATCGAGGGAGTAAATGGCTTATCTATATTTTTAGTTAGTACGGTGGAGTCTATTGGATTTTGAACAGCATTGGTATTTTCCATATCTCTGCTCCTTTCGATAAAAGTTTTAATAGAATGTTGCTACTTCCTTTTCTGGTTTATCAGTATATGCGCTGCTGTCGGCATAGATAACCGGACCGGGTCTGCCGTAAAGCTTATTTTTCTCAATCTTGATCTTACCCTGAACGTTGATCCAATCGTAGTTCTTATACGCAACCGCTGACTTGAACTTGCAGACAAGACCGCTGTATGCGATATCCTCAACACAGCAGGTCATAACGTGTCTGCCGATAACGATAGCATCTTTGCCAAGCTTCATATCTCTTGCAACTACACCCTTGAACTTGACGGTTTTGCCGTCGTATTTCTCCATCTCCTCGCTGAGATCTCTGTACCAGAGCGCGTAGTCGTCGTCTTCAATTACGATAACGTCTGCATCGATATCAAAAGGCAGGGGATCCTCGATCTCGTCATATTCAACGTGACCGTCGGGATAATCGTAGGTAATAGTCGCTCTTCGGGAGATGCCGCGGACGATCTTATGAACCTCGTCTTTGTCAATATTATCGGGAGTGCGGTTCAGAACGATCATCTCGCAGGACATAAGTTTGTCTACCATAAGACTTCTCATATTCTGGTTGTAGGTGAAGAAAGTGTTAGCGTCCGCAAACATCATATTCTGGAATATGAACCAATCACGGGGCAGATTGTTATAAAGATTCGCCAACTGCCACATACCGTTATACTCGATAATAACACGGTCGATTTTGTGTCCGTCGCGGCAGGCTTCAAGCTTCTCCGCGGTAACGTCGGCTTCACTGTCAAGAGTTGCAAGATAGACGTTCTTTCCGCTGAATTCGGATACGTCAAGCTCCTCGATTCCCTCTTCACAGAGGATAATAAGGGTCTTTTCTCCTGTGTTGAAGCGCTCGTCTGCCATAGACTCCTGAATTATGTGTGTCTTACCGCCTTCAAGAAAGCCGGTAAAAAGATATACGGGGATTGTAGGTTGTGCCATTTCAAAAACCTTTCTGTATAACAATAAATTATGCCAGCTCTACTCCGATAGCCTTGGATACGGCATCCTTGTTAAGCTTAGAGCCGATAACGCAGAGTCGACCGATAACGCCTGCACCGCCGAAACGTACGTCGGGCTCACCGGGGATATAGTCGAAGTGGATCCATCTGCCGTCATCTGCGGCAACGATACCCTTCGCGCGAAGGATCATACCGTACTTTTCAGCATCGGTGAAGCTTTCAAGAGCCGCCTTAAGCGCGTCAGCGTTGAACTTCTTGGTGGTCTCAGCGCCGTAGCTTACGAAGACCTCGTCGGCATGATGGTGATGGTGGTGATGATCGTGATGATGGTGACCGCAGGAGCAATTACCGTGCTCATCATATTCGTGGTGGTGCTCATGCTCATCGTGGTGATGACCGCAGGAGCAATTACCGTGCTCGTCGTATTCGTGATGGTGATGGTGATGGTGATGCTCCTCATCGTGATCGTGGTGGCAGCACTCGCCGTGGTGGTGATGATGCTCGTGTTCCTCATCGTGATCGTGGTGACAGCACTCACCGTGGTGGTGATGATGCTCGTGTTCCTCATCGTGATCGAGGTGGCAGCACTCGCCGTGGTGGTGATGATGCTCGTGTTCCTCATCGTGATCGTGGTGGCAGCACTCGCCATGGTGGTGATGATGCTCGTGAGCCTCCTCGGCAAGTTCGCTCATCTCTGCCTCAAGGGTAGACTTGCGTTCCATAGCCTCAAGAAGCTGATCGCCCGTGAGCTGATCCCAAGGTGTGGAAACGATTACAGCGGTAGCATTATGCTCCTTTAGAAGCACTACGCAATCCGCGATCTTCTGCTCGGAAATATTGCCCGTGTGGCTGAGTACGATACATCCCGCATTTTCAACCTGGTCGTTGAAGAACTCACCGAAGTTCTTCATATGCATTTTGCACTTGTTTGCGTCAACGATGGTGGTAAAGCCGTTGAGGATAGCTCCCTCTGTGTCTGCGTTCTCAACCGCCTTGATAACGTCGGAGAGTTTACCAACACCTGAGGGCTCGATAAGGATGCGGTCGGGAGCGTATTCATCGATAACCTTCTTAAGCGCTACAGCAAAGTCACCGACAAGAGAGCAACAGATACAACCCGAGTTCATTTCGTTGATCTTGATGCCTGCCTCGGCAAGGAAACCGCCGTCGATACCAATCTCACCGAATTCGTTTTCGATAAGGACCAGCTTTTCACCGTGATATGCTTCTTCTATAAGCTTTTTGATAAGGGTAGTCTTTCCCGCACCGAGAAATCCCGAAAATATGTCGATTTTTGTCATTTTATTTGCCTTTCTAAAGATAATTGATATAATAACACTTAAATTATAAACCTTATAAGCTGAAAAGTCAATATTTTTGGGAAAATTACTTGGTTCCTGTAGAACCGAAGCCGCCCTCGCCGCGAAGAGTCTCACTCAACTCGTCACAAATCTCAAATTCAGCGGCATAATAAGGTACAAATACCATTTGCGCAACTCGGTCGCCATGCTCGATGGTCTGAGGCTCTTTTCCGTGATTGTGAAGCGCCACCATAACCTCACCGCGATAGTCGCTGTCGATAACGCCCACTTTATTTGCAGGAGCCAAGCCGCGCTTGGTAGCCATGCCGCTACGGGCAAAATTAAGCCCTACAAGCCCTTCGGGAATAGCCATGGCAAGTCCGGTGTGGATAAGCTTGGTTTCGCCGGGAGCGATAGTTACGGGCTCGTCAAGGAGCGCGTAAATATCAGCACCTGCCGAAAACTCGGTACCGTAGGTGGGGATTATTGCTCTTTCGTCAAGTTTTTTGATCTCTACTTTGGTTTTCATAATTATTTCTCCAAATTTTGCATAATATTTAAATTATTATATCAAAAAAAAATGAAGAAATGGTTAACATGAGCAATATATTTTCTCGCTATAAACTAAAAAGGCTCAAAACGATACAATTTGCTTTCGTTTTGAGTTAATATTCGAGGTCATAAAGCGGTTAATACCTCGCGTCAATCTCGCTGAGCGCGCGGATGATCGCCGTAGGCTGCTGAACAACGACCGAAAGCGATGCCGCCACAGAGGTCTTTTTGAACTTGGAGAGGAGGTTGAACACTCCGCCCATAACACCGCCATTCTGCGCTTTTGCGCCGTTCAGGTCTTTTATAAAGGTGTTGAGATACTCGTTGACACCCGGACCAAACCTCGCCTCGAGCATGGTGGAGATCGAATGAGAGCCCATTTCTGAATTTGTCGAAAAATTCCTATTGACATTTTCGCCAGGATGTGATATACTACTATTGGTAGTACTGCCATCAAAAGACGTTTCGGACGTAGGTTGCGGAGTTCCACTTGTAGGAGCTATGTTCAACAGTTGATCGGTACTACCTTTTTTTATGTATGCACTGGTAATATAAATTCTTTTATTAATACTATCAGGCACACATTCGGAAACGTATACCGTATCACCGTCTATTTGCTTTTCCATTCGTATTTGCGGTGCTTTCGATCCATCTGCATTAAAATACCTATTGGATAAATCTAATGTTCCGTCTGTATTGCGAATTAACTCGCCCGAGTCCGGATTGTTTACCACCCACGGTATAAGCTCTCTGCTTTCTCTTGAAGCCATAGAGTGATCGGCAACACCATTTTCTCCATGCCTTCTCATAAGATGATCTACTGCTGTTCCGTCAATCCAAACTTCGTATCCATCAGCAGAAAAATCTTCGTTTATAGTTTTTATTAGGGCTTCAATTTTCTCGATATGTGCAGAGGAAGGAAGTCCGATTTTTTTCTTTCGTTTGGAGCGCTTGACTTTATCTTGCATTTTTGAAACGTCATCGATAAAATCAGCAGCTATCTTGCCGGCAGTCCTATCCTCTTCGCCAATCTCAGTTCTTATTTCATTATTAGAAGAAAATACCCGTTCCGTTTGACTCTCCCCACTCATCCACGTTCCATAGTTGACCAACTTATTCAAGTTATCGATCGGAATAACAAACCCGTGATACTTGCTCATCTTCTCCACGTGGTTCGCCCAGACCTCGTCGAAGGACTCAAGCACGATGGGATTGCTGGCGTGAGGCTTTGTCTCCTTGGTCATGCCGTCGTTTTTAAGAGACGACGTCTCCGCAGGAGTGTTAGCCTGGTATATGAAATCCTCCTTCGATTTCAGCGGGAAATATACAGCCTCCTTGAAGATATCAATTCCCCACATCACTCTCGTGACCTCGTTGCCCTTCTCTCCCATCTGGGTGAGGTAAGCCTGCATCTCGTCAACGTAAGCGATCTGCTCGGCGGTCAATGCTCCCTTGATCTGAGCGAATATACGAGCATCCACCTTGTATCCCGACTCGTTGGAGGCTATGAACTTAAGCACTCCACCTTTCTTCCTGAAGGTCTCCTTGTTGTTGAAGAAGAAGCCTCCCTTCTCCATGTGGTCAAATGCCTGCTCTCGCTTGGAGTAAGCGTAGATCGACATCATGTGCCGCAACGTCAAGCGGAAATCTCTTCCGTCCTTGTCCTTGAAGCTGTGTACCTTATCAAGCTTCCACTTGTTGTATCCGTGCTTCTCTCGAGTCTGCTCAGCAAACTGCTGCGCTTCCTCAATATCTCGCGCATAAATGTCCTGGCCGCGGATCAGCTCGTGGTAGTAGCTCATGAGCGTCTCACAGCCTATTCGGTTGAACGCGTAATAAGGTGTCAGCTCGTTCCATACAAAGCTGCGAATGTCATCCCCCGCCTTCAGCCTCTCCTCTGCAAGCTTCTTGATCCTCTGAAGCTCCGCGGTCATAGCAGCAGCATCATCGGTAAGATCAGCCAGCTTGCCCTCCTTGAATATCTTGTTGGCATTCTGCACCGTGGTCAATACCATGCGGTACATATTATAGACCGCCTCAAGCTGTTCGAGGGACATATCCCCGATGGGCGTGTCTCCCACCTTCTCCATGACCTCGGCAATACGGTTCTCAATAGCCTCGCACTCTGCCTTGTAATACGAAGGATAATTCTCACCGTCACGACCGTTGTGAATATCCTCGTAAGCCTTCTTCATTACCTGCAGCTTGTCCGCAAGCCTCTCGCTGTTTCTCACCTTCTTCTCACGAAGGGCAGTAAGAGCCTCGATCTCTACGGGATCGGTGGCGGCAGCTATACGGGCATCCAGATCGGCAATAGCCTTGTTGTATCTTTCTACCTTTTCCGAATTCATATCGAAAAGCTCAAGCGCAGAGGCAACCGCATCCTGAAGCCCGATCTTAACGTTGCGCTCCTTAGTTCCCTTGCGCAGAAGTCTGTCAAGCTCAGAGACAACGTCTGCAATCTTGTGGCGCATAGCAGTCTTATGTCTGCCCTCGGTCGCAGCCTTTCTCGATGCCTGATACCTCTTAGCCTGCGCATCAAGATTCTCTCGTGCCTTCTCTCTCTGCTCTGCCAGCTTCTCACGGTTCTTCTGCTTGATCTCAGCCTCTCTCTCGACAACTCGCTTTCTGTACTCGGCAAGAGTCTCACCGTCCTTGCGCTTCTGTTCCGCAAGCTTCTCCTCGGCTCGGCGCAGCTTGGCGGCATCCCGTCTTCCCTGCCCCATCTGCCCGGCAAGCATACCCTCAGCGTAAGCGGCATCCTTCTCACGCTTCAACAGCTCCTTAATAGGCTTGGTAGACTCAAGATTGAGGATCATATTCTCATCCCGTGCGATCTCCTTGCGGCGGTTCTCGATCTTCCCCTCAAGCGTGATAGCCCTCGAAGAATCTCCCTTTCCTGCCTTCCGAAGCTCCTTCAGCTCGGTCTCCATGGAGGCGATCTCCGCCTCATTAGCCTCGATCTGAGAGATCTTGTTCTTGTACTTCGTCAAGAATCCCTTCTCCGAAGGTGACATATCTTCGCTCTCAAGAAGATTAGCTAAGATCTCACGGTTTGTGAGCGCATCAGGATCACGGTCGGAATACATCAAATTAGCCGAAAAATCATTAGCATGGCGTTGCATATTAAAATGTGCATAAACATCATTTGAAAAAGTATCGTCAAATTCCCCCTTGACATCTTGAAGAAAATCTGCTATACTATAGGTAAAATAGGTTATGCCACCTGCAGGGGCTGTGGTTTTTTTACCCGCCTGAGCAGCGGGCGAACCTATTTTTTTTGCATTTACGGATGATAACTTGCCCAATATGTTAACTTCAACCAATAGAGGATTGAGATTTGTTCTCTCTTGAACCATGCTACGAACCGCATAATATTCTGCTTGCCCTGCAGCATTCTCGATTTCCATAACTCCCATCAATACATGAGTATAAGGCACATCTTTATTGGCACCTCGTTGAGATCTGTTGACTTCTATAGAATGACGAAGTAACTCAATGATATTTAATGATGCTTTAGCATTTATAATGGCATTAGGAGTGGATTTACCTGCTCTTTTGTCATTTGGTCTGTTAAATCCGTGAGTTATTCCGTCTCTGATAATTTCAACATTTCTACCAATATCAGGTGCTTCTGCGTAATATACCGGTCCTCCTTTGGTATTTTTAATTTGGCAACCCTTTTTCACCTCATTTACAAGCCAGTTCGCATCTACTACACCACCATTCATTTGTAATTGCTGATTTTTATCAACAACTACGCCATAAAGATCCCCCTTTGACACAAGCTCATTGTATGAAAAGGTTCTATTTGATTGTGCGTTTGTGTTTTTAGCGTTTCTCGCCTGTTCCTTAACACCGCCTTCAGAGTTTACTACACCTTCCGCCCCCGAATACGCCTCCCCAGCATCGGCGAGCGCGTCGGTCCAAAGCTTGTGCAACTGTTCCAGGCTTCCCGTCATCTCAGCAACCATCTTTCCCTCAAGCGAATCGGGATCCATTCCGTTCATCAGCTCGCGCAGTCTCTTGAGCATATCACTGAGGAATCGCTTTATCTTCTGTGCAAGACTTGCATCCTTCTGATGAAGCTCTGCTATCTTCTCAGCGGCATTGCTGTCACGAAGGAAGGTTTCGCAAGAATCGGCGATTACTTCCTCGTAAGCTACATCCGGGTCTATATCTTCACCGTTTTTCTTTTTCTTGTCGATCCGTCTCTGAACCAACTCGTCTATCGAAATTCCACGCTCTCCGTACTGCTCAATCAGGAAGTCTGCAAAGATCTTGAATTTTGCAGGCGACCATTGCTTTATAAAGTGCGTCAGCTCATGCGCCGCGGTAAAGATCAGCGTACCTTCTCCGTTAAGTCCGGCATTAATATCAAGCCAGATCTCACCGGTCTTGGTATCATACCAACCGTTAGCGCTCGTCTTTACACCGTCGGGCTTCTCGTAAACGAATTTTCCATTTACCCTCTCAGACTCGTAAATGCGGAACGTAACGCCAAGAGCCTCGGCAACCTTATCCAATACGTCAAGAGATTTTTTCTGCATATCAGAAAGCTTGCTTCTGTCACCGTCGTAAATAACGGTGCCTTTTTTCTTTTTGCCGTCAGTTCTCTTTGCCGCGTCAACCTCCGCTTGCGCTTTCTCGACCTTCTCGCTATCCAAAAATTCGGGCTTCGCTTCTTCTACTACCTCAGACGAATTTTTATTTTTCCCCCTCTCCAGTAGCCCGTCCATCTGACCGTAAGTATACGCCAAACCAACCTGCTCGGGCGTAAGCATCGAAATATAAGGATTTTTCGCCTTCAAAATATGCTCTCCTCGCGCTCCCACTTGGTAAAGAGCATTGTAAGCCTGGGCTAAATTTCCGAGATCAACACCTCGTGCCTCGCCAATCAGCTTCATAAGCCCCCGCGTGCCGTTCTCGCCCATGTCAAACATTGCCGAAAACAGCCTCGCTTGCCCTTGAGGGCTGTAATCGCCGCTCGTTTTTGCAACCGCAAGGCGAACGTCCTTGGCCCTGGCACTTGACGTAAAGCGCATTGTAAGCCTGGGCTAAGTTTTGTCACAAATATACGAAAAAACACTCCAAAGTTGTTAAATTGCAATAATGGGGTTGACAAAACGGTATTTTTGGTGTAAAATAGGCATATAATTAGTACGACACAGTACTTGTCGGCAGAAAGGAGTCACACCGATGCGAATATCTTACGGACTTGAATACGTGGTTATGAAAAACGGCGTGGCTGTTCTGCGCGGTATTGGTAACTGCCTCGACGAGCATATCATTGTTCCCTCTTCGGTTCAGGGCTATCCTGTTGTTGGAGTTGCCGAAAAGGCATTTGCTCGCTCTACACAGATAAAGAGTGTTGTTCTTCCGAAATCAGTGGAATTTATTGAGCCTCAGGCATTCGCTTGGTGCCGAGAGCTAGTTGAGATTACTTCGAACGCATCCGAAATCGGCGACAGAGCTTTTATGGGATGCGACAGACTTGCAAAAATTGATTTTGGTGAGAATCTTGAACGTATCGGAGAAAAAGCCTTTGGTTATTGCCCTGCTCTCATCTCTGTAGCTCTTCCCGATTCGCTTACAAGACTCGGCTCTGCGGCTTTCGAGGGCTGTCGAAATCTTGCCGAGATCTCGCTTTCCGATAATCTTTTGGTCATTGAAAGTAGCACCTTCTACGCTTGTGACAGTCTCAGTAAAGTAATTCTTCCTCCAATCCTCGAATTTATCGATGAGCTTGCCTTCGCGTATTGTGCGTCGATCGATGAACTGAATATCCCCGCTACAACCGTTATTAACCGCGAAGCTTTTTTTGAAAGCAATCTTAACAGAAAGGCTTCCTAAATATAATGCAAAACTCCCGACCGCCTCGGTCGGGAGTTTTTTGACTGCGATTATTTTATATTATGCTTTTCCGTTCTCCAAAATCGACATTATAACAGGCTCAACGCACGCTGCCATTCTGTAAAAGCCAAGATCGTTGGGATGTACTCCGTCAGCTGTGCAAAGGTGTCTGTCATGCTCACCGAAGAACTGCTCGCCGTCGATAAAGTATACGTTTTGGTCGCCTGCATCAAGGGCACTTCGATAAGTAGTCATTACTATCTCGCGGCGCTTTTTTTCATCCTCTCCGTAGATAATGGCAGGTCTTGTCATCATAACTATGGGCAGATCGGGGTGCTTCTCGCGGATGCGCTTGAAGAAAGGCTCGTGAGTAGCGGCAAGATGCTCCACCGTGGGCGCATTGTGGTCGTAATCGTAGACGAAAATGCTCATGTCAAGGGTGTTTATGAAATCCGCAACCGCAAGCTCGCCCTTTGCGTTCCCCGAAAAGCCGAGATTGATATAATCGGTATCGAGGTGCTGTGAGATTATGGCATTGTAGCCGCAATTTACGTTGTATGCGCAACCGCCCTCGGTTATGGACGAGCCGTAATAAACGATGGGCTTTTCGTACTTATAGGGCGTGGGGTTGCAGACAACTGCGCCGTCGGGAAAGTCAAGGGTTACGTCGGCGATGATCTCGTTTCTTGGCAACCAGACGAGAATATCTTCAAGACTGTCATTTCCCTTGCGAAATTTCGCTTCAAAGGCTTTTGTCTCGTAGCTTGCGGGACGGCACATTCCAAGATAACGCGGATTCTGTCTGTCGCCTGCATAAACCAGTGCCGACTGACAGCTGTATATTGCCATTCCAATGTCGGGCTTGAAGGTTTCAAACTCAATTTTCAAGGTGAATTCGGTGGCGGTTGTCTTGAATCCGAGTCGCGCGCCTTGAGGACGCTTCCCGAGAAAAGCAAGGCTCGGAACCTTTTCCATAACGTCATCGGGGAGACGGCGCAGACGCTTGTTTTCATCAAAATTAGGAATACCGAACACCTTTATTTCGGGGGATTTATACGAATATGTTTGCATATTTAATCCTTTCAATATTCCACAGTATATTTGCCGCGCTCCAGCTTAATAACGGCGCAGCCGTCGATGATCTCAAGAGAGTGGACATCAATCTGTTTTCCATTTACGGTAACCGCATTTTTGCCCTCAATTATCGGCAGATGGAATTCGCAGGATACGGGTGTCTCGCAAATAAATACGAATCCGTCGCCCTCGCGTTTCCATTCCGACGTGATAGTGCCGTATCTGCTCTCATAAGAACCCTTTGCCCAGGTTATCCTCTCTTGTCCTGCAGGGATCTCACTATCGGCTCTCATATCGGGCTTGGGGGTAAACATGACCTGCTCAAATGCAAAACCTAAGCTCTGAATTCCTACCATATAGCGATACATCCATTCCATTACAGCACCGAAGGAATAGTGATTAAAGGAGTTCATATTCACGTCGCCAAAGCCTCTTTCGTGAGTGTAGGAATTCCATCTTTCCCAAACGGTGGTCGCACCCTGATGAACACTGTAAAGCCAGGAGGGGTCCTTGGTCTGAAGCAGGAGCGAGTATGCGATATTTGATTTTCCAACCTTAGAAAGCGTGGTACAGAGGATAGGAGTGCCTACAAAGCCTGTGGAGAGCATATATCCGTTCTCTATTATCTTCTCTTCAAGAGCGTCTGCCGCCGCATCGATCTCGTCAAAATCGAACATATCGGTGTGGAGTGCCAACAGATATCCCGTCTGTTTTCTGTATTCGGGCAGAAGGTCCCCGTCTTCCATATAGGTGTCACGGAAATCTTCTCTTATCTCAAAATACAGATCATTATATTCCTCGGACTTATCGTAGTTCCCTAGCATATAGTGGAGCATACCCATTATCTGCGCGTCAAGAGCGTAATATGCCTTACTGATATAGCTTCTGTCGATAAGGTCGTATGCCAGCCAGTCACCGTAGGTAGGCGCAGGACCCTGCATACCTCTCGAAGCGAGCCAATCCATATATTTATCAAGGGAATCTATATTCTCGCGAAGCAGATCCTTGTCGGCATACATACACCACATAACGTAGGCTACGATAACGGGGGCATCTGCCCAAGCCGCACCGCCGTACCCCCAATGGCGAACCGTAGGGATAACGTCCTGATAAGCGCCATTTTCATGCTGAGAGTCGCGGGCATCGGTCATCCACTTGCGGAAGAATTCAAGCACGTTGGCATTATAAGCCGCGGTCTGACAGAAGAACTGAGTGTCTCCTGTCCAGCCCTGTCTCTCATCTCTCTGAGGACAGTCAGTAGGAATACTGAGGTAATTTCCTCGTTGTCCCCAAAAAATATTGGAAATAAGCTGATTTACGTCCCTGTTGGAGGTCTCGATGCTTCCTACCTCCTCTATATCGGAGCCGACCACCATAGCAGTAAGATTGCTGACCGAAATATCATCGGTAGCGCTGATCTCGATATAGCGGAAGCCAAAGAAGGTAAACATAGAGCAGTAGTTCTCGCCACTCTCGTCTCCATTTGCGACATAATATGCCTTTGATCTTGCGCCTCTGTAATTTATGGTATAAACCGAGCCCTTGGGATTATCGTTGCCGCGTGACAAAAGTCCCGAATCGTTGAGCATCTCTGCTACGCGGATTTGAATATACGTTCCTTTTGCTGCCTTGAAGATTATATCAGGCAAAGCCACCAGATTCTGTCCGAAGTCGATAACCGCGGTCTCGCCCTTACAAAGAACGAATCCGTCCTTGTTCTCGGTGATGGAAATTACGTTGATCTCTCCGAAATCGCTTCCGTTATCCTTAGTGCCGTTATAAATTGTGACTGTTTGAGGCTTTTTTGAGAGATGCTTTCTGATCCTTACGGCAGGACCTCTGAAAGGTACGATCTCGAGATCGTTTATGTGGGTTTTATGCTTCGGAATATGTCCTACGTTGAAGGTCTCGATAACCTGATCGCACCAGACCTCGGGGCTTGTCCACTCGCTTGCATCGTAAGACGCAAGAGACATTTCCTCATAGGAATCAAAGCTCGCGTTATAAAGCTCACCGTGGTAGAAATCTGCGGCTCTGACGCGTCCGCCCCACATAGTCTGCCAGCTATCGTCGCTGATAATTTTCTCGCCGCCCAGATCGATCTCCGCGCAGAATGCCATACCCAATCCAAGTCCGTAGGTATCGTAGAATATTGTTCCTTTCCACCAACCTGGAGCCACTACGGCGAGGATCACGTTCTCACCGTTAACTAAATACTCCGAAATGTCGTATTCTGTTGCCATAACTCTCTTGGAATACACGCCTGCGCCTGGGTTGAATTCGTCAAAAATTACTTCACCGTCGGCATTTTTCGTACCGACACGGCGACCGTTGCACCAAAGATTGTAAATGCCAAGGGCGGTAGCTGTAATTTTAGCATTCGCTACATTTTTTGCTGTAAATACGCGGCGGAACATTGGCAATCCGCCTGCGTTCTCTATCGGCTGAAACTGCGTTTCCTTGTTTCCCGGGCGGGGAGAGAATTCAATGCCCTCCCACGGGTTTTTCGGGTCGGTTATGGCGAAATTCGCGCTCTTTTTACATTCGATCCATTTGGAATTCTGCAAAATATTCATACGCTTGTCCTCCGTATGTAAAGAATTGATTTTAGAAGAAGCTTAACTGGTCGGTTTCATCAAGTCCTTCAAGAACCTTATTGTTTCTAAGCACCTCAATAACCGATTTTGTGAGCTTTGCTCTTATCTGAAGGTCTTCTACCGAGAAGAAGGGCTCTTCTTCTCTTGCCGCGACAATATTTGCCGCCGCATTTTCACCGAGGCCCGCAAGCGCCGAGAAAGGCATACGGATCGCGCCGTTTTCGGGCACAAATGCCGAAGATTCGGATTTGATGATGTTGATGGGCAGGAATTTAATTCCTCTCGCCATAGCCTCGTTAATAAGCTGAAGTGTGGGTATGCTTGCCTGCTCCTTTGGGGTTACCTCTTTCTTTTCCTTGGTTCTCTGCTCTATATCCTTGATAGTAGCCTGAACCTTACTGCGACCGCCCATTACTATCTCGGCATCAAAGCCACCGGGAGCAACGGTGAACATGGCGCAATAGAAGGCAATAGGGATATGCACCTTATACCATCCAAGGCGTATCGCCGACATAACGTATGCCGCCGCGTGAGCCTTGGGGAACATGTATTTTATCTTCTTACAAGAGCCGATGTACCAGTCGGGAACGCCTGCGGCGATCATCTCTTCCTCCCACTCAGGAGTCAAACCTTTGCCCTTTCTAACCGACTCCATTATCTTAAACGCGTGAGATTTTTCGACACCGTATGCAATAAGGTCGTTCATTATGTTGTCTCGACATCCGATAACGTTTGAAATATTACAGATGCCTTCGTTAATAAGGTCTTGGGCATTACCCGTCCAAACGTCGGTTCCGTGGGAAAGTCCCGAAATCTGCAAAAGATCGGAAAATGACTTCGGCTTCGCTTCTTCAACCATCTTGATAACGAATCGGGTACCAAATTCGGGCAGACCGAAGGTTCCGATATTGCAGTTAATGTCCTCGGGGGAAACTCCGAGAGATTTGGTGGATAAGAAGAGTTCGTAAACAGATTTATCGTTCATTGGAACGTCCATAACGCTGGTGTTGCCCGAATATTTTTCGAGGTATTTATACTTCGTCGGCATATCGTGTCCAAGCTCGTCAAGCTTCAGGAGCGTATCGTGGAGATACTCGAAGGTGAAGTGAGTGGTGACGATATCGGAGTTGGGGTCATCAGCGGGGTGCTGAACGGGACAAAAGTCATATATCTCATATTCCTTGGGAACAACGACGATTCCTCCCGGGTGCTGACCCGTTGAACGCTTAACGCCAACGCAGTTTGAAACGATTCTGTTGACCTCGGCGCGAGGCAGACTGATTCCCTTTTCTTCAAGGAATTTCATAACGTAACCGTAGGCGGTCTTGTCGGCAAGAGTACCGATAGTACCCGCGCGGAATACGTTTTCCGCACCGAACAATTCCTCGGTGTATTTATGGACTTTTCCCTGTACCTCTCCCGAGAAGTTAAGGTCGATATCAGGTGATTTATCACCGTAGAATCCAAGGAAGGTCTCGAAAGGAATATGGTGACCGTCGGCATGCATCTTGGTGCCGCACTTAGGACAATTTGCGTCGGGTAGGTCAAAGCCCGAGCCTGCTTTTTGGGGATTTGAGAAATCGTTATACTGGCATTTAGGGCACCAATAGTGAGGCGGCAGGGGGTTAACCTCGGAAATTCCCGCCATAGATGCTACGAAGGAAGAGCCAACCGAGCCACGGGAGCCGACCAAGTATCCGTTCTTCTCACTGTACCAAACAAGCTTCTGCGCAATCATATAAAGCACCGCAAAGCCGTTTTTGATGATCGATGTAAGTTCCTTGTCAAGTCTCTGCTCTACTATTTCGGGCAGAGGGTCGCCGTACATTGATTTTGCTCTTTCATAGCAGATTCTGGTAAGATCCTCCTCCGCTCCCTCCATTCCGGGAGTAAAGGTTCCCTTGGGGAAAGGACGGATGTCGGAGTCGATCATATCATTGATCATATTGGTGTTTGTTACAACGACCTCATAAGCCTTTTCTTCGCCAAGATAAGAGAATTCCTCAAGCATTTCCTCTGTCGTGCGATAATAAAGATGAGATTCAGAGTCGAAATCCTTGAATTTTTGACCTGCAAGAAGTATCTTACGGTAAAGCTCATCCTCATCGTTCAAGAAGTGAGCGTCACAGGTTGCGACTACGGGCTTGTTGTATTTCTCGCCAAGCTCGACTATTTTTCTGTTGAAGTTGCGAAGATCCTCCTCGTCCTTCGCCTTTTCCTCTCTTATAAGGAATCGGTTATTGGATATAGGCTGAATTTCAAGATAGTCGTAGAAATTTACGATCTCCTCGATCTCTGCCTCGGGACGGTTCTCGAGAATTGCCGTAAACAGCTCGCCCGCTTCACAAGCAGAGCCGATAATAAGACCCTCTCTGTGCTTTTCAAGCTCGGTCTTGGGGATTCTCGGGTGTCTCTTGTAATACTTTAGGAAACCGAAGGAAATAAGCTTATAAAGGTTTTTAAGACCTATCTTATTCTTAACAAGAATAATCTGGTGATAAGGCTTGAGGTTGAGCGGATTGGAATTTGCGCTCATATCTCTCTTGAGCTGTTCAAAGCTCTTTATATCCTGCTCACGCATTGACGCTATCATCTTGACGTAGATAGCCGCAAGCATTGCCGCGTCATCACAGGCTCTGTGGTGGTTGAAATCTCCAAGACCGTAATACTCGGCAAGTGTATCAAGCTTATGCTTTTTGAGATCGGGATTTATGTATCTTGAGAGTGCCACGGTATCAAGATAAGGATTCTTGAATTCAAGACCGCACTCGTCGGCTGCATAACGGATAAAACCCATATCGAAGCTTGCATTATGGGCAACAAGGAGCTTTTTCTTATCGGTCTGTCTGTCACCGATGAAGTCGAAAAATGCTTCAAGCGCTTCCCTAATTTTTGGAGCATCTGCAACCATCTCGTCTGTGATCCCTGTAAGAGTTACGATATCCTCCGGAATCGGGATTTCAGGATTAACAAAGGTATTGAAAACGTCGACAACCTCGCCGCCCTTAACCTTAACTGCACCAATCTCGGTAATTCTGCAATTCTTGACCGAAAGACCTGTGGTCTCAATATCGAAAACGATAGTTTCTTCGTCAAAATCCTCGTTGTAATTTCCGTAAAGCGCACCTGCGGTATCGTTAACGAAGTAAGCTTCAACACCGTAAATGACCTTTTGTCCGATTTTTTCTGACACAAGCATAGCGTCTTGATAGCCCTGAACCGTTCCGTGGTCGGTAATAGCTACCGCGGGGTGCCCCCATGCATTTGCTTGCTTAACGGCAACATCGGGTGGAATCAGAGCGTCCATATGGGACATTTGAGTGTGCAGATGAAGCTCAACGCGTTTAACAGGAGCATTGTCTACTCTCGACAGTTTCTTTATTTTTGCAATATTATTAAAGAAAAATTGAAAATCAGTTCCCTCTGTTCTGTCCTTTCGCATTTCCTTCTTGGCATAACCTTTAAGTGCCAGAACTGCGCCGGTTTTCACGTTTGCCGAGATCTCATCGGCATCCTCAAGGGTTGCGAAGCACTTGACTTCGACAGAAGAGTTGCCGTCGCATATTGAGAAAGATATATTCATTTTATCGCCCGAGCGGCTGGGCTCTTGAGCATAATCGAACACTGTACCAACGATAACAATATTTCTTTGAGGCTTGTCTATTTCAGCGATTGAGGTGGGCGTTATAGAAAAAGGCTCTCCGTAGACGTATTCAGGTGAGGAAATGTCAAATTTACCGTTTCCGATCTTACATATGCCATCCTCTATGATAACTATTCCGCTTTCGTCAAAAAGCGTGGTCTTTCTCGGGAGCATATTGGCTTCTTCGTCGGACGGTGGTGTAGATGACAGCTTTTGAGCCATTCTTGCTTCATAAGCTTTCGCTTCTTCTGCCATTCTTTTGTCGAAATCTTCGATGTATTTTTCAAGAGAATTGTTACTTGCCAAAAACAACTCGTCGTTGGTATGAATTATATTTACTTTGACGTTTATTCCAAACTCGGAATAGAGTATTCCCTGCATTACGCTTGGTGTTCTGCCGTCATAAAGCAATCTGACTCCGTTTTCACTGAAAGGTATCTCAATGTTCAGTGTGTTATCCTCAAGGTTATACCTGTAGGTGTTGAAAAAACCCTTGGCAACTATGCCGACCATTTCGGTCTCCTTCAATAGCTCGGGAATATAGTCGCTGTCAAAAAGAGCCGCAGGATAATGCGGCATGATTTTGACAAGATTAAGCTCGTATGCTTTTTTAATATCTTTTTCTAACTGATAAAGAAAATCCTTTTCTACCAGCATAGGAAAATCCGCCGATGCCTGTAAATATCGGTTAGCTTTATCTGCTTGTATTTTTATGTTTTCTGCGCGAGCCAATATTTCTGCGGCTCTTTCATCTGCTTTATATTTATCAAATATTTGTAAAAAAGTCTTTGCCATAGTTATTAATTTTTGTTTTCCTTGATTTTTTTGATCTCATCGATAAGTTTAGGGATTATTTCTTCTTCTTTGATTTTTCCTATAGTCTGCCCGTGAGCAAAAAGCAAAGCTTCTCCTTTACCACCGGCGATTCCGATATCTGCTTCGTGTGCTTCACCGGGACCGTTAACAATACATCCCATAAGAGCAACTGTAATAGGCAGATCTTCAAGCTTTTCGGCTTTTATTGCATCTTCAAATTTTGCGGAAAGAGATATGAGGTCTATTTTGGTTCTTCCGCAGGTAGGACAGCTGACGATATTCATTCCGCACTGCCCTTCAATATTCAGGGCAGTGAGAAGATCTTTGGCAGCGCCAATCTCGTTTACAGGATCTGCAGTGAGGGATACGCGCAAAGTGTCGCCGATACCGTCGCAAAGCAATGCGCCGATACCGATTGCGCTCTTGATAGTTCCCCTCCTTGCGTCTCCTGCCTCGGTAACTCCAATGTGTATAGGATAATCACATTTTTCTGCAACTAATCTATTAGCCGCAATCATAGTTGACACATCTGAGGATTTAATTGATATTGCGGTGTCGTAAAAGTCATATTTTTCAAGTATGGATGCGTGATAAAGAGCGCTTTCGCAAAGCGCTTCGGGTGTGGGTGAGCCGTATTTTGCGAGAATATGCTTCTCCACAGAGCCACTGTTTACACCTATTCTGATAGGGATGTTTTTTGTTTTGCAGGCATCTACAACAGCTTTAACTCTGTCTTCATCACCTATGTTGCCGGGGTTTATGCGGATCTTATCAACTCCGTATTCGGCAGATTTCAAAGCAGCACGGTAATCGAAGTGTATATCTGCAACTATCGGTGTGCGGATGCCCGATTCTTTTATAAATCGGACAGTTTCAGCAGCTTCTTCGTCAGGAACGGTTATTCTGACTATGTCACAGCCTGCACTTGCAAGTTTTTTGATCTGATCAAGCGTAGCAATAGCATCTTTAGTATCGGTATTGGTCATAGATTGAATTGCGATCTTATTATTACCGCCTATCCTAATGCCACCAATATTGATTTCGTACGTTTTTCTTCGGATATCATTGTAGATCATTGATATTTCTCCTTAATAAAGATGCTTTTATTATACACTGCTTATAGTCCCATTTTTGGAACATCAGAACAAATTTACGATGTCTTTCAGCGTTACAAACAACATAAGGGCCATCAAAAGCATTAAGCCGACGGTGTTTATTGTTTGTTCAATCTCTCTTTTTACGGGTTTTCTGGCAATTCCTTCGATTATGAGGAAGATTATTCTGCCGCCGTCAAGGGCAGGTAAAGGGAGCAAATTGAATACTCCAAGATTCATAGTAATAAGCGTAAACAAATATAAAAGTGAATTTATTCCACTTTTAGTTGCCTCTCCCACGGCTCCTGCCATTCCGATAGGTCCTGAAACAGCCTCGGCTCCGTACCTACCCGTAAGCATATCTTTTAAGCTGTCGGTTATGACTTTGATTGTTGAAAATGAGCGGAATACGGAGTGTTTCATTACTGATCTGAAGGTTACTTCCTCTTTCATGACCTTGAAATCGTATATTCCGATGGTGGTCCCTGCGGTTTCCTCTGTCGGGAAGGTTACTCTTTCAAGAGTTACTTCCTTTCCATCACGGACGACCACAAGATCGATAGGCTCGTAGCCGCTGTTTATTATTTCATATACAAGCTCATTACCGGTGTGTACGCTTACACCGTCAACCTTGATGATCTTGTCACCAACCATTAAAGGATTCTCACAGGTGTTTGAAATAGCCTTCTCCTGAAAGCCACCAATCACATTTGACGCCAAAAAGTCATTCTGCGCACATTCAATTCCTACGAGAGAAAACATACAGATTATTCCAAGCAGTATATTCATTACGGCACCTGCTACGGTGATAATAAATCTCTGCCAAACGGGTTTATTGCAAAATGCGTTTTTGTCCGTCGAAGCTTCATCCTCACCCGCCATGCTGACGTATCCGCCGATTGGAAAGGCTCTTATACTGAATACCGTTTTTTCGTTTGTTGATTCTGATTCTTGTACGCTATTATTTTCTAAAGCGGATGTGTTGAGAATATCATCAGTGTCGATGGAAGGAGATGTTTCTTCGGTTGTCTCATTTTGACTTTCGTTTGAACGGAATGTATTACCAAGATTACTTTCCTCGGTTGTATCAGTTGATTCTTTGTTTTTCTTTTTTCCGGTTGTAAAAATGGCTGGCCCCATTCCTATTGAAAACTCCAGCACTGTAACCTTAAAAAGCTTGGCAAACAAAAAGTGTCCAAGCTCATGGATAACTACCATAATGCTGAGTAAAACGAGGGTCAGCAAAAGATACAGGATCGTGTTCATAAATTCTCCGTTCAGGTTTATTTGCGTTTGTTTATAAGGTTGTTTGCGTATATTCTTGCCTCTTTGGCGGACGCAAGAATACCGTCAAGATCATTAACTGTTTTGCGAGCATTCAATCCGTTGACAGTTTCGCAAACAACTTCAAAAATATCGTAAAAAGTTATTTTTTTAGCTAAAAATGCCGCAACAGCTTCTTCATTTGCAGCATTGAGTATCGCAGGGATAGCACCGCCAAGCTTAATTGCTTCAAAAGCCTTGGCAAGCAGTACGAACGTTTCGGTATCGGGACGACTGAAAGTCAATTTACCTATAGAGAACAAATCAAGCTCTTCGGTGGTTGCCTCTCCTCTTTCAGGATGAGTAAGTGCGTACTGTACACAATGTCGCATATCGGGGACAGACATCTGGGCAATAACACTGTTATCAATATATTCTACCGCAGAGTGGATTATACTTTCCCTATGCACAACAACTTTTATCTGTTCGGGTTTTACTCCAAAAAGATGGATTGCTTCGATCACTTCAAATCCTTTATTCATAAGTGATGCGCTGTCTACGGTAATTTTCGCGCCCATTGACCAGGTAGGATGAGCCAAAGCAGATTCCAAAGTAGCATTTTTTAACTGTTCTTTGGAATATCCATAAAAAGGGCCTCCAGAAGCGGTCAGGATAATGTTTTTGATTTCGCTCTGTTTTCCAGAACGCAAACATTGGAATATGGCGCAATGTTCACTGTCTACGGGCAAGATATCTATACCCTTTTCTCTTGCCAAAGCCATAACGGCATCGCCGCCAACTACAAGGGATTCTTTATTAGCCAAAGCAAGCTTTTTACCTGCATTCAAGGTTGCAAGAGTTGGTTTTAGTCCCGCTTCTCCTACGATAGAGTTTTCAACTATCTGACTCTCTGACGAGCTTTTAGTCTCGGATATCATTTCACAAATGCCTTCTGTACCACAGTAGACTTTGATGCGTGTATCCTTGAGACGGTCACGAAGATCCTTGGCGGCATTTGGGTTACTCATCGCACAAGCCTTCACGTTAAATGCTCGTGCCTGTTCTTCAACCCTTTTAACGTTTTTATGAGCCGATATTGCATCGACTGTGACGCCGAACTTTTGGGAAACGTCTATTGCCTGCTCTCCAACGGAACCCGTGGAGCCCAGAACTATCATACTTGGTTTGTTTAAATTCATATTATAATCCTTAAACTTTTATGCAATAAGTGGTAAAAGCTCAAAATATGAGCAAATAACCGCAAGAAGAAGCGAAACGGCTAAAACCGAATCAAATCTATCGAGAATTCCTCCGTGACCCGGGAAAAGTTTGCCGTAGTCCTTTATGCCATAATGTCTTTTGATAACAGACATTATAAGATCGCCGATCTGGGAGACGACAGAAATGAATATTCCGCTTATAGCGAGAATGAGATAATTCGCACTGATGGCACCGTTGGGATTGAAGAATTTTTCGATAATGAATCCAAATAAAACAACAGCTCCAACGCAGAAAACTATTCCACCGATAGCACCCTCCACAGTCTTTTTGGGACTGACTGCAGGAATAAGCTTATGCTTGCCAAGAAATCTGCCTGTAAAATATGCAAAAATATCGGTGACCCAAGCGCAGATAAAGGTGAGCAGATAAATGTACTCCCCTCCCTGAATGTAATCATGGATGTATACAATGGAGGTGAATGCAGCGATTATGTAGAACGACGTCGCGAAAAGCAGGCCCGCATCGGTAACATTCACGGTCTTGTTAGCAAATACAGCCACGCCAAAGACATAGAGCGCAATAACAAATGCTACACTTATAGCAAGCTTCAGCAATTCACGAAGAGAGCTTAATTGGGCAGCTGTGCTAAGATAAGAATATCTTGCAAACAGCGGGAAAAATGCCGCCACGAGAGATATGGGAATTATTAGAAACAGATTTTTCTTGAATCCTTGACAAAACATCATTTCACATACACCAACAACGGCGCATGCAGACATAATTATCGGGAATATCCACGTATCGCTGAATATTAGTACCGGAACAAAAACGCATAGTGCGACAATAGAAGTAATAATTCTCTTTAACATAAATCAATCCTTCTTTTCGGTTTTTTTATCTAAGCCGCCGAAACGACGCTTTCTTGTATAAAAGTCTTCGATAGCTTTATCAACGTCATCGCCGGTCATATCCGGCCAAAGCGTTTCAGTAAAATAAAGTTCCGAATATGCTGCTTGCCAAAGCAGAAAGTTTGAGATTCTGAGATCTCCTCCGGTGCGAACAATAAGATCAGGGTCGGGACAATCTCCGGTATATAGTGCGGAATTTATATCATCCGCTGTAACATCGGTCTTGCCTTGTGCTATCAGCTTATTGAATGCGTTGACGATCTCAGCTCGCGAGCCGTAATTCATAGCTACGTTCAAAACAGATTCGTGCCCGGCTGTTTCTTGCTCCATTGCTCTGATTTTAGCAATTAACTTGTCATCAAGTTTGCTGATATCACCAATAAAACGAATACTTGCGTTTTCAGGTCTTTGCTTGTCAAGATATTCGTCAAGCAGTTTCATTATTGCATTTACTTCACTTTTAGGACGTTTCCAATTCTCGGTAGAAAAAGCATATACTGTGATATATTTTATACCGATTTTGTGGCAATATTCGGTTATTTCACGAAAAACCCGTGCACCGTGTTTGTGACCGTATTCACGCGGCATATTGCGTGAATTTGCCCACCTGCCGTTTCCGTCCATAATAAACGCAATATGTTTAAGCCTTTCGTCAACTTTAACGATATAATTATCCGTCATATAAACTCCAAATACTTAAAATATATGTTATGCAATTAAAGCGGAAGTTAAATCTTCCGCTCTAATTGTATAGTTTTTTGAGGATCAAACCTTCATTACAGCCTTTTCCTTAGCGGATGTGATAGCATCGATATTCTTAATAAACTTATCGGTGATATCCTGAACCGATTTTTCAGCATTCTTTACGTCGTCTTCTGTAAGAAGTCCGTCTTTTTTCTGCTTCTTAATATCATCATTGGCGGTTCTTCTGAGGTTTCTTACTGCTACTTTAGCATCTTCTCCCATTTTCTGTACCTGCTTTGCAAGCTCTTTACGTCTTTCTTCGGTAAGCTGGGGAAATACGAGGCGAATAATCTTACCATCGTTAGAGGGATTGATTCCTATATCGGAGGTTTGAATAGCCTTTTCCATTGCCTTAAGTGTGCTTGCATCGTAAGGGATTATTTCAAGGGTCTTGGCATCTGCAACTCTTACGTTAGCCATTGCGGTAATTTCAGCGGGAGAACCCCAATAATCAAAGGTAACTCGATTAAGAACCGCAGGATTTGCCTGGCTTGCGCGAATAGTGTCGAGATTAGTTTCATAGGATGCAATAGTTTTTTGCATTTTTGCTTCAAGATCTTTAGTGTTGTAATTCATAATTGATTCCCTTTCTATGTATATAAATATTAATCTTATTTATGCATTTTAGTTCCTGTGGTGTTACCCATTACGGCACGGTAAATATTTTCGGGATCAGAAAGAGCGAATGCGTAGCAATCTATGTTATTTTCGTTACAGAAAGAAACTGCTGTCAAATCAAAGGCTTTGAGATTCTTGTCGAGGATCTCTGCATAAGTAACGTCATCATAACGAGTAGCCGTAGGATCTTTCTTGGGGTCAGCGGTATAAAGACCGTCAACGTTCTTTGCCATAAGAACAATATCAGCACCTATTTCAGCGGCACGAACAACTGCGGGAGTGTCGGTGGAGAAATAAGGAGCTCCGAGACCGCCACCAAAAATAACGACCTTACCTTCGGAAAGATATTTGTCTGCGTCTCTCTGGGTATAGAAATCAGCAAATGTGTTCATTTCTACGGAAGAAAGAACCTTTGCGTCTATTCCCTGTCGGATAAACGCATCCTGAAGAGCTAAAGAGTTGATGACAGTTGCGAGCATACCCATATGATCGGCTCTTGCTCGGTTCATACCCACGCCCTTTCTTGCACCGCGCCAGATATTTCCGGCACCGACGATGATCGCTACTTCAACACCTGCCTTAAGGCACTTATCGATTGATTCGACTACTTTATCAACAAAATCAAAATCGAGAATGTCATTTTCACATCCGTTTTTGAGTGCTTCGCCTGATATTTTTACTAAAATTCTATTGTAAATAGGTTTTGACATTGCTATTCTCCCAAAGTAATAAATTCTACCAAATATTTTACTACTTTTTTTGCTACTTGTAAACACATTAATTGTAAATATTTTATATATTATTACAATTTTATCAAATTTTACATATAAAAACTCACCCTTGAATGATCCAAGGGTGAGTTGATTGTATAATGAACTTACTGTGCGCCGCCGAGAACTACAGATGATTCTCCTGCATCATAGTCATAGTTGGCTATGTATTGACGAATAACTATAAGATCCCGGACATCTACTGCACCGTCACCGTTTGCGTCAGCACCGCTTGCAAGAGTCCCGGTTTCTGCATTGGCTATTGCATTTCTTAAGTCTACGATATCGGAAATAGTGATCTTTCCATCGTCACCGCCAACATCACCGGTAACGTATTCAACAACGTTGATTGTTCCGTTTTCGATGCTGAAGCCCTCTTGAGAAAGTGTTATATCATAACTGCCTATTGCTGCGGTTTCGCTTACAGTGAAAGTAAGTTTTGCGAGAATTCCGGTTTTTGTTGTATTCTCGCCGCTCCAAGTAAGCTTTCCGTTGGCGTAAGTTGCTCCAACAACGCTTCCAACGGTTACGTTGTCAAGAGTAAGCGCAGTAGTATTATAAGATATAGCAAGATCAAGAGTGCTTATACCCGAGTTAACAGGCATATTGATTATGACCTCAACGGTCTTTCCATTAAGTGCGCTTACCTTGTTTGCGGAAATACCGCTTCCGAAGAATACCTTGGTTACGGGTGATGCCGCAACGTTTTCACCGATTGCTGCGTAGCGAACGTAATATTTGCCTGCTTCAAAGGTCATTTCGGGGTTGGTAACAGCTGTATATGTTGCACCATTATCATTACTGTATTCCATAGCAGTGGTAAGACCCTTGATAGTGTTATTATCGGTCGTAACAGATGGAGCCTTTTGCGTTCTCTTAAAAATGCTGTAGCTTACAGAATGAACTTGATTGTTGTAAACGCTGAACGTAGCAGTTGCGGTGCCGGCATTTACGTTATTGGAATGAACCACTTCGAATTTATCATATTCCCATTGTTCAGAATACTCAATGCTTGCATTGATCTCTTCCCCGGTATACGTTGTATTTCTTGCCGTAATTGTAGCAGCTGCAGAATTGCCGCAGGTACAAGTTTGTGTGACTATATTGTCGTTTATTGCGTAGGAATGGCAGTGGGTTGCGTCTGCGGAACTGGTATTGCCCATTATAAGGCTCATTGCGGTATCCTGAGCACCTAATTTACTGTTATAAGTGTTATAAGCGTTGGAATCTGTAAACAAGATGGCAGAGATCTCTGCCGAAGAAGGGCTGTCGTGTCGGCTATGAGCGTAAATGCTTCTGTCATTGTCAGTAGAAGAGAAATCGATGTTTACATTGCTGTCAATTATCAAAGTTATATTACCTGTTACGGAGTAAGAAGTTCCAAAAGAAAGTCCGGAGGTTTCGTTATAACAACCGCCATAAACACGACGCTTAACCGTACCACCGAGAAGCTTTATAGTAACGTCACCGGTAACGCTTGACGACTCACAGCCGCCAAACACCTGCCAAGCGGTTCCGCCTGTCATAATAATATTAGCACCGGTTCCGTGATCTATACTTGTACCGCAGCCGTAAACGCTATATGTGGTGCCGCCCATAATATAAACATTAGCACCGTTTGCGATAGATCCGTTCGAACCGGGAGCCATACCGCCAACTACGTAGCCTGCTTTGGCATTATCCATAAAGTACACGTTAGTACTTCCTTCAATAGTGCCTTTTCCTCCGCCGTAAATGTTGTAGTTGCCACCGTTATGGCTACTATCCGAAGGAGTTGAATTAGGATTAGCGCTATCTTTAACAGTAACGTAGGTGTTGCCCTTTATGGTACCGGCACTACCTCCGCCGTAGATCAGCTTAATGTCAGCGTTGCCACCAACCGTAACATAAGCGTTTCCATTGACAGTGCCGCCGTTACCACCTCCGTAAACGCCGCTTGCAACAGCATTGCCGTCTACAAGAACGTTAACGTCACCTTCAACGATACTGCCTCCGCTGTTTCCAAGTATATCCGTGACGGTTGCGCTTCCGCCAATGTGAATATTAACGTCACCTGAAACGGTTTGTTTGGAATTACTGGCAGCGTAAACTGTTTTGTAATTTCCGCTGAGAAGAGTTACGTTGACGGATTTGCAGCCTCCATTGAGAACACCGCCGTAAAAGTACACCGCTGCGCCCTCGAAAGTAACCGTCTCTGAAATAGTCAGATCGTATCCGTTAGCGAAGATATAGTCATTTTTGGCGGAGTCAAAGATAAACTTTGTATTTTCAAATGTTACGTTGTCTTTGATGTGAACAAAGCCTCTTTCGCCGTCACTGGAAGTCAGAGCGGAAAAGTCAAATGAACCGCCCGTGATGGTGTATGTTTTTCCCGCACCGGAGCTGAAGGTGAAACCACTGTTTGACTCGGGAATAATCATGTCACCGTTAACGGTAATAGTTCCACCGTTAGCGATGTCTTTGATTGCTTGATTCAATGAATCGACGTCGGTAACTGTGATCGTGCTATTAGCATCTTCCGCAAATGCTGTGAATGGGAAGGCGAACGCTGTCGAAGTCACGATCATACAAATTGTTAAAACGATTGCTAAAAATTTCTTCATAAAACACTCCTGAATTTGTATTATTTGGATATATTGTATTAAATTCATGTTATTATACACTGTTTGTTTGTGTAATTATAGGTATATTTTGTAAACAAATCAAAAAGCCCAAAAATCCATTGAGGAAATTTGAGCTTTTTTATTATTAATTATCTTCTCTTTTCAGCGATTTCAAGAAGAAGCTCACTAATAAACTGATCGACAGCCATAGCACCCTTCTCGCCGTCCTTTCTGGAACGGACAGCAACTGTATTGCTTTCGATCTCCTTAGCACCGACAACTACCATATAAGGCAGCTTTTCGAGCTGAGCGTTACGAAGCTTGTAGCCGATAGTCTCGTTTCTCTTGTCAACCTCGCAACGAACACCGAGATTGGTAAGTCTTCTCTCGATCTCCTCACAGTATGCGACCTGCTCGTCACCGATAGGAAGCATTCTGACCTGAACGGGAGCCATCCAGGTAGGAAGCGCACCCGCATACTTCTCAAGCAGAAGCGCGAGAGTTCTCTCGTAGCAACCCATAGAGGTACGGTGAATGATATAGGGAGTCTTCATAGTGTTATCGGAGTCAACGTACTCCATACCGAACTTCTTAGCAAGAAGCATATCGATCTGGATGGTAATAAGGGTGTCCTCCTTACCGAATACGTTCTTGATCTGAATGTCAAGCTTAGGACCGTAGAAAGCCGCCTCGTCGATACCGATGGCGTAGTTGCCCTCGCCCAGGTTTTCGTTGAGAAGCTTTTCCATAATGCCCTGAGCCTCATCCCACTGCTCGGGCGATCCCTCGTACTTGTCGGTTCTCTTGGGATCCCACTGTGAGAAGCGGAAGGAGCAGTCCTCTCTGAGACCGAGCGTATCGAGGCAGTAGAGAGCCAGATCAAGACAGCCCTTGAATTCTTCTGCCAGCTGCTCGGGACGGAGAACAAGGTGTCCTTCGGAAATGGTGAACTGACGGACACGGATAAGACCGTGCATCTCGCCGCTTTCCTCATTTCTGAACAGGGTCGAGGTCTCGCCAAGTCTCATAGGAAGGTCTCTGTAAGAGCGCTTCTTGCTGAGATATACCTGATACTGGAAGGGACAGGTCATAGGACGTAGAGCGAAGCACTCCTTGGTCTCGTCATCGGGGTCTCCGAGGATGAACATACCGTCTCTGTAGTGATCCCAGTGACCGGATATTTTATAAAGGTCTCTCTTTGCCATAAGAGGAGTCTTGGTAAGAAGATATCCTCTTCTCTGCTCCTCGTCCTCGATCCATCTCTGGAGTGTCTGGATAACTCTTGCACCCTTAGGCATAAGGATAGGAAGTCCCTGACCGATAGAGTCTACAGTGGTGAAATATTCAAGCTCACGACCAATCTTGTTATGGTCGCGCTTTCTTGCCTCTTCAAGCATTGTAACGTAAGCGTTAAGCTCGTCCTTCGAGGGGAATGCAAGACCGTAGATTCTCTGGAGCTGCTTGTTGTTCTGGTCGCCCTTCCAATAAGCACCGGTGCACTGAGTCAGCTTGAACGCCTTTACCGCACCGGTTGCGAAAAGGTGTGGACCTGCGCATAGGTCGGTAAACTCGCCCTGACGGTAGAAGCTGATGGTCTCACCCTCGGGAAGTTCTTCGATAAGCTGAACCTTGTAGGGCTCGTTCTTATCGGTCATAAACGCGATAGCCTCGTCTCTGGGAAGCTCAAAACGCTCGATCTTGAGATTCTCCTTAACGATCTTTTTCATTTCGCCTTCAAGTGCCTTGAGGATCTCAGGAGTGAATGCGATGTCACTGTCGAAATCGTAGTAGAATCCGTCGTCGATAGCGGGACCGATGGTAAGCTTGGTCTCGGGATAAAGTCTCTTAACTGCTTGAGCGAGAATGTGAGATGCGGTATGTCTGAATACGTGAGCACCTTCCTTGTCTGCAAAGGTAAGGAGCTTGACGTCAGCATCAGCCGCGATTTCGTAACCCAGAGCAACAGTCTCACCGTTAACACTTGCAGCGATAACGCTTCTCTCTACCATTCCAAATGTTTCCTTGGCGGCATCATATACCGTTACGGGAGATTCAGATTCTAAAATTTGTGAACCAAAATTGATCTTCATAGTTTTTACCTTTCTTGATTTATGTCAAATATATTTTTTATTAAATAAGCACCCCAAACACATTTACTGTGTTCGGGGTGCAATATGCACGGTTCCACCCGAGCTTTTAACTCATTCTTATTGAATTGCGCGCAAAAGTGGTATCCTATACGTCGGCGTAAAGGGCTTTCACCTAATCCCTCTCTCTGTGTGCGCTTCATGCATAGAACTTGTCTTTTGTGATACCGTTTTATCAGCGACGGCTTCTGTTATATGCAGAGGTTGGATTAACGACTTCTCTCCAATCGAGATCTCCACGGTCAAGAGCCATAATAATCACCTCGGCAGTTGCAATATTTGTTGCTACGGGAATGTTGTAGCGGTCACATGCCAAAAGAAGCTCTTTTTCGATTTTATCATGCTCAGAAAACATATCGGATGAAGGTCGGGTATCGCGGAAATAGATAAGAACGTCTATTTCGTTGTAAGCGATTCTCGAAGCGATCTGCTGCTCGCCGCCCTGCTCTCCGCTAAGCATCTTTTCAATCTTGAGTCCGGTTGCCTCAGATATATATTTAGCGGTTATTCCTGTTGCGCAAATATTGTGCTTGCTGAGAATACCGCAGTATGCAATACAAAACTGTGTGATAAGCTCTTTCTTCATGTCATGTGCTATGATAGCTATTTCCATTTGAACTCCTCCATCCTGTTTTGAACTGTTGGACAAAATACTAATAAAAAACCAATGCGAAAAGAATCTTTGTGAAAAAAATCGCAATGTTTTAATATAAATCTATAACTTATTTAAGTCCTAACACTACGATTATATCATAAAAACTTCGATTTGTCAATCACATTAACACAAATTTTAGTTTGTTTTTGATTTTTGGGTGATTTTACCATTTTGAAATGGTGTTTTTTGTTGAAAAAATATAAAAATTAGTTTTTTAGCCTTTTCTCACAACTTGAACATACTTTTTCTTTTCCATAAGACATGGCATCTTCAATACTACCGGATGATACTGCATCCGAATTTTTTAAATAACCGCAGTCTTCAAAAAGATGCCAAATTTTACTGTTTTTGCACCAAAATACTATATCTATTGTTGTTATAATTTCGGTTTCAGTTTCGGTGTAGTATTCTTGTTTTTTACTGCAGCTTGAACAAACTGTTTCTTTTCCCTCGGATACTGCCTCTTCAACATTGCCTGATAATATGGGGTTTGAATTCTTCAAGTAACCGCAGTCTTTAAAAAGATGCCAAACTTTTCCGTTTGTTACCCAATAAACTTTTTCGATGCTTTCTGTTTCTATCTGTTCAGTTGAAACGGCATTGGTCATATTTGATGATGTGTCTACTTCGATAATTAGATCGGTATACTCTTCATTTTCGATTATAATGCTTCCAGATTCGGTTAAGATCGTTTCATTTTCAAATTGTGAGTTGGCAAATTCTGTGGTTTCTTTAATTTCTGTTTCGATGCTTTCATTTGTTTCGGTTAGATCGGTGGTACTATCTTTGGGCGGCAATTCATCTGCGGGCATGTTCTCGATTTTGGATGAGCTTTCAATTTCTGTGGTACTTTCTGCTACTGAAAAAATATACGTTTCTGTATGACTCTCCTTTTCCCGGTGTGTTTCCGCAATGATTGTTGCTTCTGAAGAATCATTTAGCTTTGTTGAATCTGTTTCATTTAGTGAGCTTGAGCTTTCGGTTTTAAAAATCTCAGATTTAATCTGTGAAATTTTTTCGTCGTCCAATAATATGCCACCGTCAAAGCTATCGTTGGGGATAAACAATGCGCATGAAGTAAGAGCAAAGATTAAAAGTGATATTAGTAGTGCAATAATGTGGCGAATATTTTGCTTCATATCAATCTTCCCCCAACATATGCTCAAGAATTTCAAGTTTGTTTTGTGAAAATTCGTAAGCACCCTTATAGTCGTTAGTTTCTCTGCAACAGATCTCCATATCAATACAAGCAAGGTACAGAAGTAATCTTTCAGGAACGATTTCGGAATCTATCAATGTTCGTAGAGTCAAGATAGCATTGCTATATTCCTCGGCAAGCATTTGTTTTCTTGCTTCCAGGTGCAGAATGAATAATTGTTCACGCTCAGTCAATGTGTAGCAGTTTTTTTGCAGATCGTCAAAAAAGAGTTCATATTTGCCGATATCTAAGATTACTGTAATGTATTTACAGAAAATATTGCCAAAAATTGCAGGATGGAACATATCCTCACTTATTACAGTATCAGCCTCGTCTGAGTCCAATGCCGGAGACAGTTCTTTTAATAGTCCAAACATAATCTCTATCCTGTTTTTTTGTGTAGTGGTATCGAACATTGTATTGCGGGAATGTCTTATCGCTTTGTCGAGAAAAGCACAAGCTTTATGAAGATGTCCACCGCGCATTGCTTCTTCTGATATGCCAAGGCAACAATCTGTGAGTATAAGCTCCAATTCATCGTCAAAACTATCGAATTCTGCAAGGCAAATATCAAGACAGAGTTCGAAATTCTTGTCGGTGTATGCGCGACGAATATTTTTCATAACTGAGGTTTTGTGATAAATAAATTCTTCCTCGCCTTCAGACAGCAAATAGCCTGCCGGGACGCCCAACTTTGAAGCAAGATAGACAATAGTTCCTATACTTGGCAGTGCGGCACCGTTTTCAATACGGCTCAGCATATTTCGAGTTATTTCTCCACCGGTTAATTCTGATTGAGTCATTAGCTTATCTGTGCGTAGTTTCTTGATCTTTTTTCCAATATCCATTTCTGCTCCTGCGGTAATTTAAATTTACTATTCAATTATAGCATATCGGTTGGGAGTTTTCAAGGGGGGTATGAATAATTATGATTAAAAACTTCAGAATTCTGAGGATTCCGAAAAATGTGCAAATAAAAACACCTTAAATATGAGTACACATTTAAGGTGTTTTTATTAATTCTAATGAATATTAATTAGTGAACTATGCACTTTTCGGTATCCTTGTCGAAGATGTGCATTCTCGCGGTATCAAGAGCGATCTTAATAGTGTCGCCTGCACGAGAGGTGGATCTTGCGGATACACGAGCGGTAAGCTTGGTCTCACCGATAATGAGGTAGAGATAAATCTCAGCACCCATAAGCTCAGTAACTTCAACGTAGGAGTCAACAGTGCTATCTTCAAGAGCAGAGATCTGAGCGGGCTGGTCATGAATGCTCTCGGGACGAATTCCGACAACAACTTCCTGACCAATGTACTCAGCAAGAGCGGGATTATTAGCTTTCTCTGCGGGAACCTTGATAGAGTTACCTTCAAATTCGAAATAAACGTCCTCACCCTTCTTAACGAGAGAACCGTTAATAAAGTTCATCTGAGGAGTTCCGATAAATCCTGCAACGAACATATTTACAGGGCTATCATAAAGATGCTGAGGAGTATCAACCTGCTGAATAAGACCGTCCTTCATAACAACGATTCGAGTTGCCATCGTCATAGCCTCGACCTGGTCGTGGGTAACGTATACGAAGGTTGTCTCGACTCTCTGGTGAAGCTTGGTAAGCTCGGTTCTCATGGTTGCACGAAGCTTAGCATCAAGGTTGGAAAGAGGCTCGTCAAGAAGGAATACCATGGGGTTACGAACGATAGCACGACCCAACGCAACACGCTGCTTCTGACCACCGGACAAAGCCTTAGGCTTTCTGTCGAGAAGGTGGGTTATATCGAGTATACGAGCTGCCTCTTCAACACGTCTCTTGATCTCTTCCTTGGGAGTTTTATTAAGTTTAAGACCGAATGCCATATTCTCGGAAACAGTCATATGAGGATAAAGCGCGTAGTTCTGGAACACCATCGCGATCTTTCTATCCTTAGGTGCAACGTCGTTTACGAGACGGTCGCCGATGAAGAGCTCACCTTCGGAGATCTCCTCAAGACCTGCGATCATACGAAGAGTTGTGGACTTACCGCAACCGGAAGGACCGACGAGGACGATAAATTCCTTGTCCTTGATCTCAAGGTTGAAGTCGGAAACAGCGGTAACACCACCGGGATACTTCTTATAAATATGTCTGAGAGACAAACTTGCCATGTGTTTTATTCCTCCTAATTTAAGTAGGCTTTTGCAAACCTATATTTTTTAACATTATAATTGTACCAAAAAATCGAGCTTTTTTAAAGAGCATAATTGCCCAAAATTATCAAGTTTGTTTTGTGCATTTTAGACAACCGACAATATTTTTGAGCTAATAAACCAATTTTTACACCGATTCGCGTTTTAATTTATTAAAGCTTCATTGAGAGAGATATTCTCTTCTTCTTAACGTCAACCGAAAGGACCTTAACCTTAACGATATCTCCGACGGACAACATCTCCGAGGGGTGTTTGATATATTTATCGCATATTTGCGAAATATGGACAAGACCGTCCTGATGAACACCGATATCAACGAAGGCACCGAAATCGATAACGTTTCTGACCGTTCCTGTCAGCACCATATCAGGCTTAAGATCCTCAAGATCGAGAATATCATCACGGAGAATGGGAGGTGGCAGAGAGTCTCTAACGTCGCGTCCGGGCTTTTCAAGCTCTCCGATAATATCAACGAGAGTGGGCTCACCGATTCCGAGCTCCGATGCAACGTTCTTTATTCCCTTTTTGGTGGCCTTTGCACGAAGCTCTCTGAGCTGTCCTTGGCGAACGTCATCTGTGGTATATCCGAATATTTCAAGCAAAGCTTTTGCAGCTTCATAGGATTCGGGGTGAACTCCGGTATTGTCAAGGATCTCCTTGGAATCGGGAACTCTCAAAAATCCTGCGCACTGCTCAAATGCCTTGTCACCGATACGGGGAACCTTTTTGATCTGCGCTCTGGAGGTAAATTCTCCGTTTTCTTCTCTGTATTTCACGATATTCTTTGCGCTGGTGGCGTTGATGCCGGAGATGTATGCGAGAAGCGAATGAGATGCGGTATTAACGTCAACTCCAACCGAGTTAACGCAGTTTTCAACGACACCCGTAAGCGCGCTGTCCAGTCTCGCGGGTTTCATATCGTGCTGATACTGACCGACACCGATGGACTTGGGGTCGATCTTAACAAGCTCCGCAAGAGGGTCCTGAAGTCTTCTCGCGATCGACACCGCAGAACGCTGCATAACGTCGAAATCAGGAAATTCCTCGGTTGCGAGCTTCGATGCGGAATAGATAGAAGCACCAGCTTCGCTGACAATAATATATTTGCAGTTAGCTTCGGGAATATCCTTGAGCAAGCCGGCAATAAATATTTCGCTTTCCTTGGATGCAGTACCGTTGCCGATAGCGATAACGTCAACGTGATGCTTCTTAATGAGTCCCTTGACTACTCTGGTAGCTTCCTCGGTTCTCTGGCGGGGCTTAGTGGGATAAATGACCGCAGTATCAAGAACCTTTCCGGTTTTATCAACTACAGCAAGCTTACAGCCGTTGACGTAACCGGGGTCAAATCCCAGAACCGTCTTTCCCTTAAGGGGAGACTGCATAAGCAAGTGACCGAGGTTATCGGAGAAAACCTTGATTGCTCCCTCGCTTGCAAGATCAAACATATCATTTCTTATTTCTCTCTCAATGGAAGGAGCGATAAGTCTTTCGTATCCGTCAACAGCCGCAGCCGAAACGTACTTATATGCAGGGCTGGAGGGCTCGGTAACTACACAAGCAAAGAGATAATTGAGAATTATGTCCGCTGCAATCTCGACGGAGACCTTCAAAAACTCTTCCTTCTCGCCACGGTTTATTGCGAGAACTCTGTGTCCGGGCACCTTTTTTAGAGGCTCACTGTACTCGTAGTACTGGGCGTAAACAGAATCCTCTTCCTTAGCCGCGGTAACGTTGAGAACACCGTGATCGAAGGTAAGCGCGCGGAGAGACTTTCTGAATTCCGCATTGTCGGAGATATCCTCGGCAATAATGTCGCAAGCACCCGCAATAGCCGCTACTGCATCAGGCACTTCCTTTTCCTCGCTGACGAAAGCTTCTGCCGCCTCCTCAATCGAGGGAGCATATTCAAGCTTCTGTTCCATAATGAGCTTTGCGAGATCCTCGAGACCTCTTTCACGGGCAACGGATGCTCGCGTTTTTCTCTTGGGTCTGAAGGGGCGGTAGATATCGTCAACCTCTGTAATGGTTTTAGCATTAAGTATAGCTAACTCGATCTCGGGAGTAAGCTTTTCTTGAGCCTCAATAAGGTTTTTAACTTCTTCTTTTCTTTTTTCAATGTTGCGAAGATATTCGAGTCTATCGTTAAGATCACGAAGCACAGCATCGTCAAGACTACCTGTTACTTCCTTTCTGTATCGTGCGATAAAAGGAATAGTGTCGCCGCCGTCGATAAGCTCGACGGTTTTGGATACCTGTTCTTCTTTAAGTTTGAATTCTTCTGCAAGTGTTTTGATAATGTCCATTGGGGGTGCTCCTTGTATATTTTGCTGAATAATTTTGTTATGTATGAGTTCTGTTAATGCTTTTTCCTCTCTCTTCAAGGGCTGTTTGCTCTTCATAAGTGAGATAACGCCATTGCCCTCTATCAAGATTTTCGTCGAGGGTGATCGGACCAAATGTTACCCTTTCAAGATACGTGATCTGGTTGTGTACCGCTTCTGCCATCAGTTTTATTTGGTGATATTTTCCCTCGGTGAGAGTAATAAACCCGCTCTTTTCGTCGATCATTTCGACATTACATGGAGCGGTGATATATCCGCCTATATCAACTCCCGCCTCAAGCTCTTGCATGTCGGATTCACTTATTGGAAATTTAACGGTGAAACGGTATTTTTTGGATACATGATTCTTTGGTGCTAACAATTTGTGAGACAGTGGTCCGTTATTAGTCAGAATCATAAGTCCAAGAGTGTTTTTATCAAGTCTTCCGCAGGGAAAAAGTCCGATTTTCTGCAATTCTTCAGGCAAAAGGGTCAAAACTGTTGGATTGAGAAGATCGTCGGTTGCGCTGACGTATCCGTCCGGTTTATTAAGCATAACGTAGGTAAACTCTCGCCACACCACTTTTCTTCCGCAATACGTTACGATATCGGTAGTGGGATCTATGTGTCCGCTTGCTCTGCGTACTATTTGCCCGTTTACGGTGATTCCACCGCTACGAGCCGCTTTAGCAATCTCGGTCCTTGAAGCAAGTCCTGCTTCAACTATAAACTTGTCAAGCCTCATTGCTTTACCTCCGTTATGGCAGTCTTTAAACATTATAGCATATTTTGTTTGATTTGTAAATGAAATTTTTTTTAATTTTTTAATTTACATTGAATCCCTTCAAAAAATATTGATTTTCGTTATTATTATTGACACCACAAATTAAATATGATAGAATTTGTTTAACCTTACTAAGAAAGGAATGGTATTTTACTGTGTCTTTGAAATTGAACTATCATAAGGGCCTTGAGCATCTTCACGTAAATTGCGAGAAGCCGAGAGCCTATTTTATCCCTTATCAGAACGATGCTGTGGCAGCCGAGGACAATCGCTCAAAGAGCTATAACTTTATCTCTCTTTGCGGCGAGTGGGATTTCAAGTTTTATCCCTCTTTTGCATCCCTCACAGAGGAAGAGTTTCTTGCCTGCGATGAATTCGGCAAGATCATGGTTCCCAGAAGCTGGCAGAGCGATCTTGGCAAGGGCTACGACACTCCCAACTATCTGAACGTGCGCTATCCCTTCCCCGTTGATCCGCCTCACGTTCCTGCGAACAATCCCTGCGGTCTTTACCGCCGCGAGTTCTTCGTTCACAAGGATATGCTTGAAAAGCAGATATATATCAACTTTGAAGGTGTTGATTCCTGCTTCTATCTTTATATTAACGATAAATTCGCGGGATACAGCCAGGTCAGCCATATGACAAGCGAGATGGACGTTACAGAGCTTCTCCACGAGGGTAAAAATACCGTCAAGGTGCTTGTGCTCAAGTGGTGTGACGGCTCATACCTTGAAGACCAGGATAAATTCCGTTATTCGGGTATTTTCCGCGAGGTTTTTCTGCTTCTTCGCGACAAGGTACATATTACCGACGTTTATACAAAGATATCTCTTGATGACGACTTTGCAAACGGCTATATCAATGCCGAGATCAGTACAAACGGCAACACAAGCATAGAATATAAGCTGGTTTCTCCCAACGGAGAGATCGTTGAGAGCGGTTCTGCGTATATAGACGGCAACGGAGAGATATCTCTTACTGTTGCTGCACCCGAACTTTGGTGCGACGAGGACCCCGCGCTCTATTCCCTCTATCTTGTAAGCGGAACCGAGCACATCTGCCTCTTCGTGGGTCTCAAGCGTCTTGAGGTCAAGGGATCAGTAGCCTATATCAACGGCAAAGCGGTCAAGCTGAAGGGGGTCAACCGTCACGACAGCCATCCCATTCTCGGAAGCGCGACTCCTCTCGATCATATGCTTGAGGATCTTTATATAATGAAGAGACACAACGTAAACTGCATCCGTACCAGCCACTATCCCAACGATCCCAGATTCCTGGGACTCTGCGACAAGCTTGGATTCTACGTTGTTGACGAGTCCGACGTTGAAACTCACGGAATGAACGTTCCCGGTGTTGAAAACTGGGACGGCCTTACAAATAGCCCCGATTGGACCGCTGCTTATCTCGACCGTGCAGAGCGTATTTTTGAGAGAGACAAGAACCATCCCTGCGTAGTGATGTGGTCGGTTGGAAACGAGTCTGGTGTTGGCAGAAACTATCAAGCTATGGGCGAATTTTTTCAAAGCAGAATGCCGGGATGTATCGTCCACTGCGAGGACAGCACCCGTCGTCGTTATCAGAACTTCAAGAAGGATTTCGAGGGTAAGGTTGACGATGAGGTTGCTGCAAAGGAGCTTGACTGCCCATGGATCGGCGTTGAGAGCCGTATGTATCCTATGTACCAAGAGACCGAGGAGCTTTATATGAAGCGTAACGTCTTTTCAAAGCCCTTCTTTATGTGTGAGTATTCACATGCTATGGGTAACGGTCCAGGATGCCTCAAGGATTATTGGAATGTTATCTTTAAATATGATAAGTTCTGGGGCGGTTGTGTTTGGGAATATACCGACCACGCTGCAGCTGATGGTGATAACAGATACGCAGATCCCCATTATATGTACGGCGGAGACTACCACGACGATCCCAGTGACGGAAACTTCTGCGTTGACGGTCTTGTTTACCCCGACCGCCGTCCTCATACAGGCTTTATGGAGTATAAGAACGTCATCAAGCCTATGCTTATCGAATTTGATAAGGATAGCTCTACCGTATCCGTAAAGAGCCGCCGCTACTACGTTTCGCTCTCCGATTACGATCTAAACTGGAAGATCCAGAAGAACGGCAAGACCGTAGCAGAAGGCAGCTTCGGTGCGGCTGACATCGCTCCTCAGGAAACCGCCGAATATAAGCTCGACGTTGATATGACCGCTCTTCTTGACGGCAATGCTTACCTTATGGTATCTGCAATTCAGAATAGCGATACTCTTTGGGCTTCCCGCGGATATGAGATCGGCTTTGAGCAGTTCGTTCTCTGCGAGGACAAGGTAGAAAATGCGATCGTTGACACGCTCACCCCTTACTCCATGATCACATTCGAAGAGACAGAAAAGGAAATAATCGTTACAACAGCTGATACCGTTTATAAGGTCAACAAGGCAGAAGCGCTTATCACCTCAATTTGTAATAACGGCAAGGAACTGATAACAACTCCCGTAGCCTTCAATATCTGGCGCGCTCCCACCGATAACGACAGAATTATCAAGACTCATTGGATCAACAATAAGTTCCATCAGTCCTACAGCAAGGCGTACTCTTGCGAGATCACGGAAACTACGGATAAATATGTTACCGTTCATGCCGAAATGGCTATGGTATCTGCTGTTGTTATTCCTCACATAAAGATGAGCGTTGACTATACCTTCTATGCTGAGGGCGGAGTTGCGGTTTCGGTTGACGCACACAGACGAGCAGGTCTCCAGCCTCTCCCCCGTTTCGGTGTACAGTTCAATATGCCCGAGGGTTCCGAGAAGCTCCGTTACTTCGGCAGAGGTCCCGTTGAAAGCTATATAGACAAGAGATGGGCATCCTACGAGGGGCTCTTTGAGAGCAAAGTAAGCGACCATTTCGAGCATTACGTAAGACCTCAGGAGAATATGGCTCACACCGACACAAAGTGGATGCAGGTAAGCTCACTTTCCGGTCACGGACTGACTGTTGCGCGCGTTGAAGACGATTTCAGCTTCAATTGCTCGCACTTCACTCCCAATATGCTGACCTTCACAAACCACGATTTCGAGCTTAAGCCCCTGAAGGAGACCGTGGTCAATATCGACTACCGTCACGCAGGTATCGGATCTGCCTCTTGCGGTCCCGAGCTTGACAATCGTTGGAAGTTGATTCAGGAAAATATGGTGCTGAAATTCAGACTTATTCCCTCTAATATCAACGATATCGATCCCTTTGAGGAGATCAAGAGAAAGTAAATTCTGCTTTTAAAAGTAAAAGGCAAGGTGCTTAATTACCTTGCCTTTTGTGTATATTTCAGAATTCGTAATCGGGTGTTACAGGCTTTCCGGTCATTGATGACTCAATGATCGCGAAGCAGACAGCGGCGGTCTTAGCTCCCTCTCTTGCGCTCATTTTCACGGGAGTATCATTTTTGATGTGATCAAGAAGAATTTCGTATTCTCTCGTTATGTTGTGATGCTTTGCGCTTACCTTGACGATCTCCGAGGGCTTTTTGAGGTAAACTCCGCCCTCGTCCACGGTATGAAGATAGATGTTTTCGGGGTCGGAATCGTCCCAAATCGCTGTTCCCTTCGTGCCGTATATCAGCGTTCTGCTGGTGTAGGGGCGCTTGCATCCCGTAGAGACAAACACCTTGCCCATTACTCCGTTTTGGAATTTCAGTACTGCAACTGTGGCATCGTTATAATCGACGGTGGGCAGGAGCTTGTGGCTACCGTATGCAAAGACCTCAAGCGGGTCGCCCGCGAGGTGACGAAGCAGATCTACCGCGTGACATCCGCCTCCTATAACTCCGTGACGGAGCGGGTCTGCCCGCCAACCGTTCAGAATGGTCGCGTAATCGTGAGCGTACTCGCTTTCTACGAAATAGAGTTCTCCAAGGACTCCAGATTCCGCAAGCTCAATAAGCTTTGCCTTGGAGGGGTTCAGCTTCATGACCTGACCTACCATAAACTTTTTGTCTGCTCTCTCCGCCGCCTTGACGATGGCAGAAATGTCCTCTCTCGTCAGGGCAATAGGCTTTTCACAAAGCACGTGCTTGCCTGCAGCAAGGGATGCTTCAGCCATTTCTCTGTGAAGCTGATCGGGAGTGACGATATGTATTATGTCAAGCTCATCGATCTTCATAAGCTCCTTCCAATCGGTAAATCTGCGCTCCTCTGGGATATTGTATTTGTCTCCCATTTTTTTCAGAGTTTCCTCGTTTACGTCACAGATCGCTCCGATCTTTGCTCCGTTTTCGATTACCGCATCGAGATGGAAGGTGCCCATACTCAATCCAATAATTCCGCTTACATACGTTTCTTTCATAATTTTTTCCTTCTTTCGTTGTTATTTATTTGTTTCGTCCCAGCTCACCACGAAATGAGCAAGGATCTTAGCAAAATTCAAAAGCTTATCACATTCTATATATTCGTCGGGCTGATGCGCGCCGCCGTACTCACCAAAACCTCTGCCGATGCCGAATGAAAACGCAGTTCCCTTGGTATTGGTAAGAAATACCGACAGATCGGATTGACATGAACCGCAAACGTGGGGATCTATTCCCGCTGCCCTCATTGCGCTGTCCTTCAGAAGCAGAATGTTTTCGTTATCGGGATCGGTATAGCCGTATTTGAAGAGTCTGCCCTCGTAGATCACCTTGTCGATCTGCATTCCCATTGGAGCAAGCCGCTCATTGATCCTGCCGTAAAGAGCCGCGCATTCTCTTTCTATTTCCTCAGCGCTTCTGTCGGTGCAATATTCAAAACGCACTCTGCCAACGTGCATATCGTTGTCGGAAAATCCGCAGCCGTAGGTCAGGATCCGCAATGCCGATGCAGGAATTACAGTGCCGCGATAAAATGGGTTGTTTTCAAGCTCCTCACGTTTTTTTTGACCGAATGACAATAGCTCGTCCTTTACGATCTCAAGTCCATCCATCACAGCAAGACAGCTGTCTTGAGATTCCTTATGCTTGATGTCGATCTCAAGCTGTCTGCCGCCCGAAGCACAATGCCAGATGAGAAAATCCTTGCAATCAAGATTTATACAAAGATCGGTGGGATATTTTAGCGAGCTGGCAAGAGCTCCGTTGCCCCCTCCGAATTCTTCGTCAACGTAGCCTGTAAGATACAGATCATTTTCAAGCTCTATTCCAAGCTCCTTTATAGCCATTGCCAAAAACAACCATGACGCTAACGCGTATTTATCATCGCAAGCGCCGCGTCCCCATATCTTGCCGTCCTTTATGATGCCTTTTGTGGGCTCAACCGTCCATAGAGAGTCATCGCCTATCGGTACGGTATCAAGATGCGCCGCAAGTGTAAGCGACTTTTTTCCGCTCTTGCCTTTTATGATTCCCGTAATATTTGTGCGCTCTGCAAGATCTCTTCCTTCTAGATAATCTTCGTGTGAAAATATATTTTCAATATCATTGGGAGAATACACGTCGAATTCTATTCCCAGCTTCTCAAGCTCTCTTTTAATATAAAGAGCCAATGGCTTTTCGTGTCCGCTCTTTCCATCGTTTTCGGTATTGATCGATATCATATCGCAGAGAAAGTTGAAAAGCTCGTCCTTGTGCTCTTCCATATACGAAAGTATCTTTTGTTTCATTTTTTCACTCCTTTCGTCATTTTGCTGTTGACAAAATGTCACGCTTGGTGTATAATAATGATACACGATAATTCCTTATAAATCAAGGGATTATTCCACATTGTTTTGGTAAAATATCACGCAAAGGAGCACTTTTATGAACAAGATCATTGCAGGAAAGAACGAATACAGCAGAACCTTTGAGCTGAGCGAGCTTGTCAGCGCGTATTATTTTTCGCTATCTCACACCGAGGAGCCTTATTGGGAGCGACACGGCTTTTCGCAGATATACGTACTGCTTGAGGGCGAAGGGTGCTACGTTATAGGTGAAAAAAGCTACGAGCTTTCGCGCGGAATGATGTTCTATTGCCCTGCGGATACGGATTTTATGCATATATGGACAAGTGAAAAGGTCAGATTTGCATTGATCAGCTTCGTATGCAAATCCGAGGCTATGAAAATATTCGAAAACGGTCCCATAAGGCTTTGCGAGGAGGAATTATCGCTTCTCATCGATATTATCCGCACCACCGAGCGCATATGTGACCGCTCTAAGGTAAAAAGACCGCCGAGATACGAAATTTTCATCAAGCCCGACACCCCATCCGTGGTAATTTGTTACATATACGCTTCTCTTGAAAGGCTTTTATCAACGATTTATTGCAGACTTATGGGAATAAATCTGTTGCTGAATGAAAATCAAAAGGCGAATAATTATATAGACGGTACTCAATTGGTGGCAGATGTGAAGGCATATTTGTCTGAACACGTCAACGAAAAGGTCACCCTTGAAGAAATATGCCGACATTTCGGTGTAGGACAGACGGCTCTGATGCAAAAATTTCGTCTTGAGACCAACCAAACGGTTATCGAGTATTTTAACGAGCTGAAGATAGCCCGAGCGAAGGTATTATTGCAAAATACCTCAAAAAGCTTTACCGACATTGCCGACGAGCTCGGTTTTTCCTCAATCAACTATTTTTCAAAGCTTTTCAAGGCAAAGACCGGTATGACTTTGACAGAATTCAGCAGACTTTCCTCAAAGCGCAGCTTGAGGGTCTGATAATATGTAAAAATCGCCCGCACCGAGCTCGGTGTGGGCGATTTTGTAAGCATACCCCCCCTGTATGCATTTATTGCAACATACAAATTAAGTTTTGTATATAACAATTTTGCTTATGGGGGGATTTTTTAAAATTAAACTATTCTGTTTCTTCTTTCACCTGCGATGAAGGACTCTATATTAAGAGCGATCTCCTCGCAGCAACGGTTTCTTGCTTCATAAGAGCCCCAAGCCATGTGGGGGGTGAGAATAACGTTGTCAAGTCCTGCGATACGTGACATTGGATGATCTGTACCGAAGGGCTCTTTGGAATAAACGTCGATTCCTACGCCGCCAAGCCTGTCTTCAAGTATGGCATCGGCAATAGCGGCTTCGTCACAGACCGCACCGCGGGCTACGTTGACAAGGATTGCGTCGTTTTTCATCATAGCGATACGCTCACAGCTGATAAGACCTCGGGTGCCGTCGTTCAAGGGGGTGTGCACCGAAATAATATCAGATTCTCTACAGAGCGTGTCGATATCAACGCACTCTTCTCCTTCGATTGGAGTACGTTTGTAGACCAGCACTCGGCAACCGAGAGCCTTGGCGACAACACCTACCTGCTTGCCAATATTACCGTAGCCTACGATTCCCCAGGTCTTGCCACATATCTCGTGATATACTGGTGTTAGGATGTTGGCAACGCCACCGCGGGTATATCTTCCGTCGGCAACAGAGCGGTTGTATTCGGTCAGACGACAGATAAGTGACAGAACCATTGCTACGGTCAGCTGAGCAACATTTTGTGTGGAATAGCCTACCACGTTGCAGACGGCGATTCCGTTCTCACGGCAATACTCGGTGTCGATATTGTCAAATCCGGTTGCGGTAACGCAGACTAACTTGACGTTTTCGCAGGCGGGCAGATTATCTCTGCCCACCTTTAATTTATTGATTATGATCACGTCGCTGTCGCCAACCCGCTCGACGAACTGTTCCTGCGTAGTGGTGCCGTACACCTTAAACTCACCAAATCTTTCAAAAAGCGACAGATCAATGTCGGCGCCTATCGTTAAGGCGTCAAGAAAAGCAATTTTCATAGGGATTATGCGTCAACCTCGACTACGTCGACCTCGATTGCTTCTGCTTCCTCGTCCTCTGCAAATGCCGCGTCGATCGCTGCATCAATAGCGTCGTCAAGCTGCTTATCCTTGCAGAACTTCTTTTTCCAAACCATAACAGCTGCAACAACTGCCGCAACAGCCGCTGCGATAGCTGCAACGATAAGAATGATCTTAACAACACTTACCTTTTTCTTTTCTTCTTTAACTCTAACAAACATTTTCGTTTCCTCCGTTAAATATATTTATATTTATTTTATGTCAAAACCGAAGTAATTGACTGTGTTATAATACGAAATGCGCTCTACGATCTCTGCCGCCGCATCTTTGTCCGGATAAAGTCCCTTTTCTACCCAATTTCCAATTATGTTACAGAGAATTCTGCGGAAATACTCGTGTCTTGGGTAGGACATAAAGCTTCTTGAATCGGTGAGCATTCCAAGGAAGTTACCGAGGCTTGCGAGGTTGGCAAAGCTCTTCATCTGGGCTTCCATGCCGTCGATATTGTCGTTGAACCACCAACCGCTTCCCTGAACTACAGTGGGGGTATAACTTCCGTCGCCACGGCAGAAGCTTCCGCAAAGAGTACCGACCGCCGCATTGTCCGAGGGGTTGATGGGATAGATTATAGTCTTGGGCAGAGCCTCGTTTTCTTGTAGATAATTGAGGAGAGATGCCATATCGGCTATGCAATTCTGCGCGTGGATGGTATCATACCCCGAGTCGGGCCCGAGACGTGCAAACATAGTTTTATTGGGGTTGCGAAGCACACCGTAGTGAAGCTGAAGCACCCAACCGCGCTTAACGTATTCAAGACCGAAGAATCGCATCATCTGTGTCTTCCACAGAGCAAGATCTGCATCTGTTACGTCGGCTCCATCGCTTGCAAGAGCTTTTTTGAATATCTCGTTTGCGTGATATGGATCGGGTTTGGCGAAAGGAATATAGTTGTCCATTCCGTGGTCTGCGGTCTTGCAACCGAGAGCTTCAAATCGGTCAAGTGATATAGTATATGCCTTGCAGAGACTGTCAAGATCGGTGATCTCAATTCCCGTGCTTTTACCCAGAGTGGCAATATATGAAGCAATTCCCTTGCGCTCGATATTGAGCCCCTTATCAGGGCGGAATGCGGGAAGAACCTGAACCTCAAAGCCCGATTCCTTGATCTCCTTGTGATAGTGCAGATCGTCGGCGGGATCGTCGGTAGTGCAAAGCAGTTTAACGTTTGAGTTTCTGATGTAATCTCTTGCTCCAAATTGGTCTTTTGCCAGCTTTTCAGCGGTTATTTGCCATATTTTTTCGCAATTCTCGGCATTTATAGTCAGCTCGCAGTCAAAATATCTGCGAAGCTCAAGATGGCTCCAATGGTAGACGGGATTTCCGATAAGCAGAGGCATAATTCTGCAATATTCACGGAATTTCTCAAAATCAGAGCTGTCGCCCGTGATATATTTCTCGTCAACACCGCAGCTTCTCATCGCGCGCCATTTATAGTGATCGGCATAGAGCCAAAGCTCGGTTATGTTCGAGAATTTCTTGTTTTCTGCTATCTCGGCAGGCACCAAATGGCAGTGGTAATCAATAATCGGCAGCTTTGCCGCATGAGAATGATAAAGCCACTGCGCCGTAGGATTTTCAAGCAGAAAATCCTTGTCCATAAAGTTTTTCATGATAATTCTCCACTAAATATAAATATACATTATTATTTTATCATAAATGTATTCAATTTGCAAGTGTTTTGAAAAGTTTTGTAATAACATTTTGAAAAAAATTCTCAAAGCTATATACAAATCACGAAAAATATGGTACAATATAATGAATATTTATGTTTTGGAGCTTCAATATGTTTAAATGCGACTATCACACACATACCAACTTCTCTTTTGACGGTGCCGAAAATTCTACCCCCGACACTCTTTGTCAGGCTGCGATCGCAAACGGTGTTACCGACCTTGCCATCACCGACCACTTTGAGTGCAACTGGAGAGCTGAAGCGGCATATCCCGAGTTTGATGCGGACAATCACTATGAAAAGATTATGGCGGCGAAGGAAAAATACAAGGGCAAGGTTAATCTTTCCTACGGTATTGAGATCGGTCAGTACAACCAATGCCCCGAAGAGGCAGAGAGACTGCTTAGCAAGCACGATTACGATTTTATAATCGGTTCGATACATAACGTGCGCGGCGCGGTTGATTTCTATTACTGGGATTTTAAAAGCATCTTTGCGAGTATGCAACACAGCTACATAGGTCATATGTTTGAACGCTATTGCGGTGAGCTTTGCGAAGTGGTGGACACATTTGACAAGATTGACACTGTCGCTCACCTGACCTATATCTACCGCTATTGCGCCCTTGCGGGAAATCATTATGATTTTATGAAGCATGCAGACGCGGCAGCGTCGCTTTTCAAAAAGATGATTGCAAAAGACATCGCTCTTGAGGTCAACGTTTCCACTCTTTGGAAGGGTCTTGGCTTTGCGCTTCCCGACCGCGATTTTCTCACTCTTTACAAAGATTGCGGCGGAAAACTTATTACCGTAGGTACCGACTCTCACTCCCCCGAGCATATCGGAGAATGTGTTGATCAAGGCTTTGAGCTTCTCCGAACAGTCGGTCTTAACGATATTCTCGTCGTCCGCGACGGCAAAAAAACTGTTGTTAAAATTTAAAAGTGGAGATAAAAATGGATCTTACAAATTTCAGTTTGCTTTATCCCGATGCGGAGAGTAAGCAAGACTTTTATTCGGGTAAAAACCGCCCCGACATCGATATGTATACTCTTGAGGAGCTTGGTATGCTTGAGATTCTCGATCTCAAGAGCTCCGAGCTTTCGGATTATTTCACTATCTCTCCTGAGGTTATGAAATACCGAAATGAGGTCTTTTCTGATATGATGAACTGCCCCGTTCTCTCGGAGACACTGAATGATCTGATGCCGGTGCTCACCGACGTGACCGAGCTTCGCCGCCTCGAAGCCGACAATGGCAGAGACGATGATTATCTTTCCAGCATCACAGAGATCGAGCTTTATATCTCTTGCATTGAGATACTTTATGAGGGCTTGTCAAAGGCGAAGGATGGTATAAAGAGCCGCGCTTTTAAGATTCTTGAGGAGAGAATACGCGAGCTTGCCGAGTCCGACTACTACAAGGAACTTAATGAAAAACTAAACGAGCTGACAAAGCGCGTGCGCGAGATCAAGAGCGTTTCTATCGGAGTAAATCTCGATTCTCAGCTTCGTCCTCAATATGCGGGTGTTCTTTCAATAAATGCAGAGCCATTTAAATCGGGAGATACGCTTGACAAGATTCTTCGTTTAAATTTAAAGGATGATGATTTTACCTGCATAGCAAATCTCGTTCCCTTTGGCAAAAAGCAGTCTGACAACCAGAAGACTGCGCTTTCAAACGCTTTCAATACAGCTATAAACGAGGTCTATCATTCCTCCCTCAAATCATGGAAAAAGATCGTTCAGGCTTATGTTCTTGAAAATACCGATTTTCTTCTTGGTCTTATGCCCGAGATCGAATTTTTGGTCAAGAGTACCGGAATGCTCAAAAAGCTTGAATCAAAAGGCTGCTGGCTTACCGAACCCACTATTGCGCCTATGGACGAACGTGTTTTTGATGCAGATGACCTATACAATCCCACCGTTGCTCTCAAATTGCCCGACGGTGAGGAGATAGTTCCCAACGACGTAAGATTTAACGAAAACGATGCTACAATCTATGTTCTGACAGGACCGAACCGTGGAGGTAAGTCGGTTATTACCTGTGCTATGGGGCTTGGAATCGCGATGATGCAGCTCGGTATGTTCGTTCCTGCGAAAAATGCTAGAATAAGCCCTGCCGATGCGATCTTTACTCATTTCCCCACCGGTGCTGACGATACCATCGATAAAGGACGTCTTGGTGAGGAATGCGCCCGGCTTGGCGAGATTTTCGATTGCGTAACAAAACATAGTCTTGTACTTCTTGACGAGTCTTTCTCTTCCACAGGTTCATACGAGGGCTCTTATATCGCCAGCGAGGTGCTTTCAGGTATTTCAATGGTCGGTTGCCGTTGCCTTTTCGCAACCCATCTTCACGAGCTTGCGGCAGAAATTGATCGCATAAATGCCGAATCACAGACAAAGGGCGGCGTTAAGATCGACACTCTCGTTGCAGGTATTGAGGAGGGCAAGCGTTCTTTCAAGGTCTACCGCGCAAAGCCCGACGGTAAGAGCTACGCTCGCGATATTGCCGAGCGATACGGTTTGACTTATGATAATATTCTTAAAAAGATAGGAAAATAACGAAAATTCCCGACAGACGAATGTTCTGTCGGGAAAATTTTTTATTTGCGTTTGTTATTTCGCAATTATAGGTAGCGTTATCAAAAAAACGAGATTTTAGTCGATATTGATCAGCTCATACTCTCGGGAGCCGATTCCAAGTTCTGCGGCGGCATCTACGGTATGCTTGCCGTTTCTACTTTCGATTCTCTCGATGAGATGATCTCTGCCGCGGTCATTTGAGGCGTAAACAAGATCGAGACAAGCCTGATCGATTGCTACGGGGTCAAGTGAAACGAGAATTCCGATATCCTTCATACAAGGATCCTCTGCCACTGCGCAACAGTCGCAGTCAACCGACATATTCATCATAATATTGACGTAGACGATATTTCCGTTAAAATACTTGACGACGGAAGAAGCCGCATCAGCCATGGATTCAAGGAATGAATCATGATCACCGTTCCAGAAATCATCTGTATCACCGACACCGTGGATATATTTCTTTCCGTATGCAGAAGCTACGCCAATGGAAAGCTGCTTTAGCGCGCCGCCATATCCACCCATAGGATGACCCTTGAAATGTGAAAGCACCAACATCGAATCGTAATTAACAATATTCTTACCGACAAAATTCTTCTTGATTTTCTTTCCGTTGGGAATATCGAGCTCCAGGTCTGGTCCTTCACCGTCGAGCAGATCAACGGGAAAATGCTGACTCCAACCGTGATTGCGAAGGGTTTCAAGATGAAGCTTAGTAATATGTCTCGTTCCCTTGTAGGCTGTGTTGCACTCAACTACGGTACCGCCCACGTGATCGATAACGGGCTTCCACATCTCGGGACGAATAAAATTTTGGTTTCCCGTCTCACCCGAGTGAACCTTAACGGCAACTTTACCTTCCAAGGTTTTGCCAGCTAATTTATACATTTCAAGCACCTTTTCAGCGCTGATTTCTTTCGAAAAATAAACTTTATTCTTCATATTTATCTATTAACACTCCTTTGGCTCACCGTATGCCTTACTGTCTGCGCAGTAAAGCTCATAATTCATCATTATTATGTTAACTATTTCTTCAGGAGTACGGCTTGTCGTATCAACGATGAGATTGTAATTATTGTTATCAAAATAATCCACACCGTATATCTGAATAAAACGCTCTCTTTCAACGTTGCCTCTCTTGATAAGTCCTGCGCAGGCTTCCTCAACGCTTTCGTATCTTTCTTCCGCTCCGCGCTGATTAAGCATAACTCTTCTCGCTGCCTCCATAGGATCTATGGTAAGAAATATCTTAAACGTATCTTTAGCAAAATGCCAAGCCATTCTTGAATCAAATATCAGCTTCTCATCTTTCTTTTCAATGGAAAGTCTCGTAACGGTACTGTCAATTTCATCGTCAAGCGAATGATCTATCTTTAATCTTTCATTCAATTCAAGAGTTGTTATTCCAAGCTTTCTTGCCACTTCTCTGTTGATAGATCCTGTGCTAAAGATCTCATAACCGTATTTTTCACTTAAAATTCCACAGATAGTGCTCTTTCCGCTTCCAAGCTTTCCTGTAATAGAAATCAACATAATTTATATCTCCTTGATGTTATTAGTGTTGTCAAATTAAATAAAACCTACTCTTCCCTAAAGAAAAGTAGGTTTAAATTGTCAATTCTTAGAAGGGAGCGATAACAACGGTAAATTCGGTCAAGCCTTCATCAACTACGTTATAAGTACTGATCTTTCCGTTAATAAACTTATTCTGACCGTTTTTATCAGCGAGAATTTCTGTAACGTCAATGTTGATGCCCTTCATAAAAGCGCAGTATTCCTTCTTGCTATTAACCTTTACACCGCCGATACGAGTAACTGTATCCCCGTCTACAATAAAGGCGGCACCTCTTTCAACCAATACGTATTGCTGGATAATATTGAGAATGGTAGGTTCTTTGATCCATTTATACTCATAATCTATTGCTTCAAACAGTCTTCTTCCGGTACTGTCTTTGATCTCAAAGGATACTTTAGCTTCGTAGAGTTCAGTTTCAGGAATATTTGCATCAACTTCATCTTCTCCACAGCCGATAAAGCAACAAGAAAGGAGCGCAAGCATCAAAATTATTGACAAAAGTCTGATAGCCTTCATAATTTAACATTCCTCCAAGGAAAAATAATTATCTATTACGATAAATTATACTACAACAAATACGTTTTGTCAATAGATATATTTGTAAATATTTTAAAAATTACTATCAGATTCTAAAAAAAATACTGAAATTAACAAAGACAACGTAAAATAACCAAAATGTATAGCTGTACATTATCAAAGAAGCACTTCGAGAGACGCGTGTCCACATTGTTCCGCATACGGCAGATAATACTGTGGCAATAACAGCGACTAAAAGTGAAATAAAGATTTTACCGGCATTGAAAAAAAGCGGATAATGGAACAGTGCAAGAAAAAAAGCCGATAGATAGAACAAGCCTCCACGGTAAGCGTATATTTTTGTATCTATTGATGATTTTGGACCGGATGCAGCAAATATTATCTTGCCTAAAGCGAAACCTATAAGAAATCCCCAAACTGTCGTAGTGACTTTCCAAAGCCATATAGGCGGAATAATGTTCCATCCATCTATTACGTGAATAATATCATAGGGGGATCCGAACATTCCCATTACATAAAAAAACACTGTCGAGCTTATAACACCGCAAATCAGAGAAATATTGTTGTTTCTGCTCGGGTTCGATGTCTTTTTCATAGCGTGCTCCTCAAAAAAACTGTGCCGTTATTTCTATCGACACAGTATATGAAGAATTATTCGGATTTATGAGCTTTTGATATGAACCAACCATCATTGGCAATTGGTATTTCATCAGATGCGAGTTCATCTTGAGTATTATAATATGAAAGCCTTTGTACGTTATCGGGAACGGTAAATCTTGTCTTTATCCCGTATTCTGTATCGCTATATATTTTTTTCATAACGTCATCCCAGATATAAACCGAAAGATTTCCACCGAATACTTCAAGATTTTTTGGATAATCGTATCCAAACCATACTCCGCCCAAAAGCTCGGGAGTATATCCAATAAAATATCTGTCGCAGTTGTTTTGTGAGGTTCCCGACTTCCCCGCTACGTCAACGGTATTATCGAGCGTGACTTTGCCTGCTGCTGTTCCGTTTTCAACTACCGATTCAAGTAATTTGGTCATTATTGCGGCAGTTTCTCTTGATATTACTGATTCTTGCTTGCAAGGATTATCTAAAATAATATTACCCTTAGAGTCGGTAACGCGGTAAAATGAACGCGGTTTACTCATTATACCTTCGGAAAATATCGAATATGCTGCAGTTAATGCGCGAAGCGTAACACCGTTTGTAGGTTGACCAAGCGAAAGTGCGGCGGCACATAGATCTTTTTTTTCATCAAGAGTTTCGAGAAGTAACTTCTGTCTCAAAAAGTTCATTGAGTTTTCAGCCCCTACCATTTCAAGGACCTTCACTGCAACCGTGTTTAAGGAGTGGTCTATGGCATATCTTATATCGGTTTTGCCAACGTATTTTTTGTCTACGTTTTGTGGCCAGGGTGTGCCGTTCAGTATTTTTACCGGTGAGTCTTCTATTTCAGTTGACCAATTTATCAGTCCCATTTCAAGAGCGGGCGCATAGACCGAAAGCGGTTTTAAAGCTGATGCGGGAGGACGTTTTGTATTCGTTGCAAAGTTTTGTATTCGGTTTGCACTTTTTTTGCCGACAGCTCCGGCTACACCAAGAATATCTCCCGTATATGGATCTATAATGATCATTGAGGATTGAGCTGTCTTTCCCTCTTCGTCTATAGGAAAATTATAGACGTCTTTATAGTATTCATTCAGAATATTCTGAATTTCTTCATCCATAGCGGTATATATCTTATACCCTCCGCGATAAAGCATCAAGGACGCATAGCTTTTACTGACACCGTATTTTGTGCAGAAACCGTCGATAACATCATCGATGACCATATCAATATACCACGAGTTGGTCATGTTATTATTATCGTTTTTTACATTCAGAGATATTGGTTCGTTAATCGCGTTTTCGTATTCTCTTTTGGATATATATCCTTGCTCAAGCATACAGTAAAGCACAGTGTTGCGTCGTGTTTGGGTGTTTTGCGGGGCTCTCCTTGGATTGTAAAATGACGGATTATTTGTAATTGCTGCTATTGTAGCACATTCGGATAGAGTAAGCTCCTTTGGGTTTTTTGAATAAAAATGCGCAGAGGCAGCCCCTACTCCTCTGCATCCGTCAGAAAGGTTAATAATGTTCAGATAGCATTCGAGTATTTGCGTTTTATCAAGTCTTTCTTCCAGGTCTCGCGCGGCAAAAGCTTCACCGAGCTTTCTACCGACGCTTATTTCATTGTCTCCCGTAAGATTCTTTACTAATTGCTGTGTTATAGTCGATCCGCCAAATCTTTTTGAACCGAAAACTAAGTTTATAGCTGCCTTTCCGGTTCGTAACCAGTCGATTCCGTCATGATCATAAAATCTTTTGTCCTCTATGGCAATAAAAGCATTTATCAAGTTGTCGGGCAGTTCCTCAAATGACGTATATTTGTATTTTATGCCTCCGTTAAGTTTAGCACTCTCAATTAGGCTGGCATTGCCCAGCCGTTTTCCTCTGTCTTCAAATTCATATCTGTAGAATTCTGTCATATGAGAGATCGAATTCGATGAGAGTAGCGATTCGTCGATTTTATTATCTCTGTATTGGAGCAGATATAGTGCGCCAAAAATAACTCCTACGGTAAGAATAACAAACATCACCGATATTGCTATTAGAGTACATTTTAAAAATTTTTTCATAATATCAATCCTATAAAAATATATTTTTTATTATAAAATATTTTTTCCCAAACGATGAATTGTATAATTAATATAGGTCAATGCTTATTATGTAATATTTATTAATAATGAAATGTTGAGGAATAAACGGATGAAAATAGCAAAAGTATTTAGTTTTATGATTAATTTGGGTTTATGGACTCTATGTGCCGTAAGTACTGTAGAAATTATTCGAATGCGCGATAATATCAATGAGATAAAAAGAGCGCAAAAAAAGATCAATAAACAGCTATCGGAAATCAAATCAAAAATTGAGATGAGTAACAACAATGACGGATTTACAACCGCTTTCAGATTAAGAACTGACGAACTTGATTTTATTGAAGAAATACCGTCTGACAGGCCTGAGTATTATACACTACGTGAATATAACGGCCTCATAGGAGTTTTTGACGACGAAGATGAGCTTATTCGTGAGATCGGCACTACAGTGTCCTCACTTTCTGCAGCGGACAGACAAAGCTTACTCTTGGGTATCAAAGCGAGTTCTGAAGATGAGATTGAGAGTATTATTTGTAGTTTTAAATAGAAAATCGGCTATTGCTACGATAATCGTGGCAATAGCCGATTTTCTATTTACTGATAATATCTATTTCCAATACCTCGCAAGGATTGAAAAATCTCGGTATGGGAGCTACGTTATTCGCGGCACCTCGGCTGATTATATGCCTGCCGTCGTGAATTCCGTGAGTATATTTTGGAAATAAGCCTTGATGAGGGGCATACACACCTCTTCCGAATATCTGCCACTGACCGCCGTGAGCGTGACCTGAAAATATAAGATCAAAATCGGTATTTTTTAAATATCTTTCATAATAATGGGGGTAATGACACAGTAAGATCTTATATCCGCTTTCAGCATTATATCGGGAAAGATAATTCAAATCGGGCTCTTTTTGATTGAGTGCAGGATCCATATCACGTCCGCACACTAGTCCTCCCACAAATAAATCGTAGGCTTGATCGGAACCATTGTTGCTTATGATTCGCTCATAGCTATCGTTAATCACGTGAACACCATAAGACTTTATTTTGTCCAAATAAATCTGACCAAGTTTTGGATCCGGAGTGTGAGAATTATCGCCCTTGGCATGGGAAAAGAATATTTCATGATTTCCGTAGCAGTAATAAGTCGGTGCGATGCATACGGCTTCTCTTAAAAATTCAAGTCCGTTTTGATTTCTTTTATCCATATATTCCGCCGCTATTTCAACAATATCTCCCGGAAGAAGAATGATATCGGGGTTTATCCTTTTGACGGATTCAAGAACTTTTTTATAGGGTCTTGCATGCAGATCGGATACCACCGCAAGCTTAATATTGATTCCCTTTTTTTCAGTAATTATACTGTGTTTGGTTGTTTTCATTTTTGAGTTCCTTATTCTGTTAAATAAATATTACAAGTTTTCTCTGCCAAATAAGAGTCAGGATGGTTGTGGTTTTCATTATAATAAGCAGAATGAAGCTTGTCCCCGAATATTACCGTGTGTACATCGGAGTTTTCGGGAAGAAAGAATTCTGTTTTCACCTTAGGACCGACTGTTCCGAAAATAACGAAATCGGAATTTTTTAAATACTTATTTATATCTTCAACCTCATTACATTCATTAAATGCCGAGCCACAATAAGTCAGCTTTTCATTGCGCGTCTTAATACTAACAACGATCGTAGGCACGGAGGAGCGATCAATGCTAAAAGAATCGGTGCTGATCAAGGTGAATTCAAATGCTTCAAGATTATCACCGCGTCTATATATGTAAGACGGAACTCCATATTTTTCAGCAAGGGTGATGAGCGGTGCCATAAGATGATACTCACTTTCATTTTCCGGATATGGTAGCCACAACTCCCTAACCATTTGCGAGGTGAAGACCTCATACAGTGATGCCGAATGTGAGCGAGAATACTTAGTCAGAATGACTGCCTTTATCTCGGTTGCTCTTGCAAGACTTGCATATCCGGTCGCACTGTTATAAGAAGATTTACTTCCGTTTCCTATATCGCAGATTATTGCATTTCCTCCCTTTGACAGCACAAGCATATCGGAGGTTGACGACGTGTTAACGTAATCAACTCTGACTTTGTCACTTTCCATAGCGTTATATGCAACGGTCACCCCGATGAATAGTGCTATAGCGACTGCATACGGGATTAGAGTAATAAACAGATTTCTCTTTTTAGTTGCAAATGAGTACAGTATCGTTGCAATTATTACTATAGCAGCCAATGTCGCAAAGGGATAATTCAAGGCAACGACCACTCCTTCTATATTCGATACCTTTTCGCAATATGAGGTCATAAACTCCGTAAGATGATAAAGCGGGGTTGATATGATGTCAGACACGATAGGTATTGGCGAAAATAAGAGAAACAGTAGAGAAAACAGTATCATTCCCGATGCGGGTACGGAAAGAATAATAGAGGATATTACCGAAAACAGAGAAAACCTCTTTATAAATATACAAAGCACCGTTATTAGCGGTATAGTTGCAAACAGGCTGACTGCGATTGCCGATAAAATACTGATAATTCCCTTTTTTACGTACATATTTATACTGTACGGCTGAAGCAGATTATTGATAAATTTAGTGAACGGTGTGGTATATACGAGTATTCCGAGTGTAGCGGAAAATGACATCCAATATCCTGCATCCACCACCGATCCCGGGAATATCAGCATAAGAAGCATTCCGGCAAGTCCTAAAGATGTCAAAGAGTCGGGCGTGCGTTGTGATAGAACAGAAAGATATACGCACAAAAGCATTATTACTGAACGTGCGGCAGAAATCTGCAGTCCCGTAATAAAAAGATAACTTAACGCAATAAACGAGAGCACTACAGCAATAATTTTGGGATTAATACGGAGCTTTTTGAAAATAAAGAGAAAGATACCCATAATAATACTCATATGCATTCCGCTGAGTGCGAGAATATGGGATGCTCCTGCGCGGGTAAAGTCTCTTATCACTGTGTTGGACAGGCGGTCTTTATTTCCTAATAAGAGTGCTGAGCTCATATTAGCAGTATCCTTATCTAAATACCGAGAGAATATTCTGCTTAGTGAATCGTTTATTGATGAAAAGAATACTCTGGGATGGAAAACGTTCTCATCTAGTATATTTGATTTACTTTCGTCAGAAGAGGTATATTGAATAAAGATTTTGTCGGAATTCATTGCCGGTCTTTGATCATATCCGCCCAGAAATGAATTGAAGTCAGAGCCTTCAACAGTAGCGGTAAATTTGAATCCCGGCTCCAAAACAGAATCGTAGGTGCATACAAGCAAAGCGTTATGCTTGTTTTCCTCCCCGTCAACTTTTGTTACGATAATATCGTAGCCCGTATATCCCTCGCCTCGGTATCGTTCACCAATTACTAAAGCTTCTATCACTACCTCTTGATCGTAATACTTTGCGACCTTATTGCTGTTTACGTCAAAAAAGAAATAGGAAGATATCAGGGATGATGATATCATTACCGTTGATAGTATCATACATAGAAAGGTATAGGGCTTGACTTTTTTGCATATAAATAATATCGCAAAGATCAACGCGATCAGTATGACACCGAAAGCAATTATAAATTTATAGTTCGGTTGCAGAAAGTATCCTATTACCGAAAACAGCAAAAATATCATACACGCGGAAAACAACGGTCTTTTCCTAAAAACGTCGATAATTATCACCTCTTGACTAATATAATGTAAAAAAAGATTGGTTTTGTGTATAATATAACAAAATATACAACTTTTTAAAAAATCCGCTTGACAAACCGTAAAAAAAATAATATAATTATCAAGTCATTATATTTTTGTCGCTTTTGCGACGGATTGGAGAATAAAAAATGTTTGAAACACTCAAAAAGTTGCTTGTTGATGAGCTTCAGATCAATGAAGATATCATTACACTCGACGCAGAGCTTTCTTCCGATCTTGGAATTAATTCCATTGAACTTGCAGACCTGGTTATGATTTGTGAAGAAAAGTTTGACCTTTCTATTGAGGACGAGGACCTTCATAGCTTTATTACCGTTGGAGACGTCGTCAACTATCTCGAATCTCGCGAATAAGTTTAAAATCTACATACAATATCCGCGCCTTTATAGGGTGCGGATTTTGTTTTGTTTACATTGGATAGCAAAGGTGTGCTTCAGCTCCACTAGATATAAGAGCTTTGTGGGCAGAGGCAGCGTCGTCGTCTTTCTCAAAAATGCCGAATACAGAGGTCCCGCTACCGCTCATAATCGAGCCTTTTGCTCCATAATATAGCATGGTTTTCTTTATTTCGGTAACAGATGGGCGTTCCGGCGCTACAACTGTTTCAAAAATATTATAGAGTCCTTGGCACAATTCACTTGCATTGGGTGACGCATTCAAAAGTACATCCAGCATTTCGGTGTGGGGAACGTAATCTACAAATCGCTCATATTTATCGTCAAGAGCCCTATAAGCCGCAGGAGTGGACATTCCTTCCCCTTTTTTTGCGATAACTATTGGAAACCGCGGCATAGAGGAGATGGGTTTAAGTATTTCTCCAATTCCCTCGACAAGACAAGCTCCGCCCTTTATGCAAAATGGAATATCAGCACCGAGGTGCGCACCGAGAGTGCACAATTCCTCTGTTGAGAGCTTGTTACCTGTCAGTGAATTTAGAGCTATAAGCGTAGCAGCCGCATCTGCGCTCCCTCCGGCAAGACCTGCTGAAATCGGTATTCTTTTTACTATCTTGATCTCAACATTCCCGGTTTCAGAGAAAATATTTGCCGCTTTGTAAGCAAGATTACTCTTGTCACACGGAACAGACGAATTTTCCGAAAAAACCGCAATGCTTTTTTCATTTGACGGTGTATATGATACAGTGATATCGTCGTGAAGGCTTACTTGTTGCATAAGGCTTACTATATTGTGATATCCGTTTTCTCTCAAAGAGCAGATATCAAGAAACAGATTGATCTTTGCGTATGCTGGAACGGTCAGTGTCATTATATACCTCCGTTTTTTATTATTTCGACGTGAAGTTACAATAATTATATAGCATATATGTTATTATTTTGTGAATATTTTGATTTTAAATAAATTAAAAACTTTATTTACTGCGCTCTTGCCCTCTTGACTTCGAAACAAAAAAGGTATATAATGTATTTTGGAGGCTTTTGTGTCTTCGAATACGATTTCCCGAGGTAAAAAATGAAAGAGAATAATACCAAAAAAGGCGGCATTTCGGTTGAAACCGCCCACATATTCCCTATTATCAAAAAATGGCTTTATTCCGAAAAGGACATATTTCTCCGCGAGATAGTTTCAAATGCTTGCGACGCGGTGACAAAGCTTCGTCGCCTTGCTTCTCTCGGCGAATACGATAATGGAGACGAGACCTATTCCGTAAGAGTTACTCTTGATAAGGAGGCGAAAACTCTTACCGTTTCAGACAACGGTATCGGAATGACCGAGGAAGAGCTTGAAAAATACATCTGCTCCATCGCTCTCTCCGGTGCGCTTGATTTTATTCAGAAATATGATGAGAATAATCAGAATAACGGTATCATCGGTCACTTTGGTCTTGGTTTTTACTCATCTTTTATGGTCTCCGACACAGTTGAGGTTGTAACCAGATCTTTTGCGGATGATAAAGCACTTCATTGGGCTTGCAACGGCGCCGGTGAATACGAGATCGACAGCGGTGAGAGAGAAAGCCACGGTACCGACGTTATTATGCACATTTCCGAGGACGAAGCGGCTTATCTTGAGGAAAATAAGATAAGAGAGATACTTGATAAATATTGCGCCTTTATGTCGGTCGATATTTTCTTCAACGTTGAAGGCAATGATGAAGAAAACAAGGATTCTGAAGAAAAAAACGAAGAGCCCATCAATGAGACGTCGCCTCTTTGGCTTAAAAACGCTTCTGATTGTTCAGATGAGGAATATGCCGAGTTTTACAAAAAGGTATTCCGCGATTACAGAGAGCCCCTTTTCAATATTCACATCAACGCTGATTATCCTCTTAATTTCAAGGGCATTCTGTATTTCCCCGCAAGACTCAATGAGTATGAGTCATACGAGGGACAGGTAAAGCTATTTTATAATCAAGTATTCGTTGCAGACGATATAAAAGAAGTTATTCCCGATTTTCTTCTTATGCTCAGAGGTGTTCTTGATTGTCCCGAGTTGCCATTGAACGTTTCGAGAAGCTATCTTCAGGATAACGCATACGTTAAAAAGGTATCTGCTCATATTGTCAAGAAGGTCGCTGATAAGATCTGCTCTCTCTGCAATAACGACCGTGAGAAATATGAAAAGATCTGGAGTGAATTAAAGATATTCTTTGAGTATGCTGCGCTCCGCGATAAAAAATTCTACGACAGAGTGAAAAAATGCTATCTTCTTGAGCTTACAGACGGCAGCTTTATGACATTGGATGAATATCTTACTGCTTGTGAGGAAAAGCACAAGGGTGAGATCTATTATGCCACTGATAAAGCTCTTCAAGCACAATATATCTCGATGCTTGAAGCTGAAGGAATCAAAATTGCCCTTCTCTCTCATCAGCTTGATACACAGTTTATCTCTATGTGTGAGATGAACGACAGTGACGTAAAATACAAGAGAATAGACTCTGAAGTTTCCGAGTTGCTCAAGGAAGACGGTGTTGCTGTTGAAAACGAGGCTTTGGTATCTCTCTTCAAGAATGCGGTCGGAGATGATAAGCTTGAAGTTAAGTTTGAAGTGCTTAAGGATGAAACGGTTCCCGCCCTGCTTACACTTTCGGAAGAATCCCGCCGTATGGAGGATATGATGAAAATGTATGCAAGTATGGGAATGGATATGGGTGGAGGCTTCCCTGTTGCCTATACCTTGGTTCTCAACTCTTCTTCCCCTCTGATTACAAGGCTTGCGGCTATTACAGATGACGACAATGAAAAAGCCAGACTTATTGCAAGCGAGATATACCGCTTGGCGTTGATCTCCCAGAGACATATGACAGCGGATGAACTGAAAGCATTTCTTTCCGACAGCTTTAAGATTTTGGGGATGCTCTGATGGGACTTATATATTCTGATATTCCCGAGCTTGAGGGTAGCAATACAGAAATAGCACTTGCAAATCTTTCTGAGCTTGAAGGTGAGATTGAAGCCATAATTGAAAAGCGGCTTGCGCATCTTACTGAGCTTTCTGATGCTATTCTCGGAGACGGAGGCGATCCCGATATCATCAAAAGCATTCTATTGTCTATAAGATCCGATGGAAATGCTGACTCGGGTAACGTTATTGAAGAGAACCGCAATTCTGCTGATGCCGTTTTTTCAAAACTGTCGCTTGTTGAGCGCTTAATAATATTTAAAGAGATATTCTGCAATTTGAGTGCAGAAAAAAAGGATGTGTTCAAGCAATATTGGCAGGAACAGGAAATTGAGGTGTCACCGGAAGCGTCCGAGAGAATCGCATATCTGAAAAATTCTTATAATGATGCGGTGTATTTGCAGTTTTCTTCCCTGCTTTCTTCTCCGAGAGCGGCATATTTCGGTAGCATTACCGACGTTTGCGAAAGCGTGTATAACGGCAACTGTGAATACTGTATTCTCCCCGTTGAGACCGACAGTGACGGCAAGCTTTTATCGTTTTATGAGATGATATTGAAATACGAGTTCAGGATAACTGCGGTTTATGATCTTAATGCTGGTGGTGGTTATACCAGATACGCATTGTTAAGTAAAAGATTTGCCGTTCACGGAACCGGTCTGCGCTCAAAGGCGAGAAACCGATATTTTGAGTTTGTTCTTGCCGGCAATGATAACGTTTCTCTTGAGGAGCTGCTCTCTGCCGCAAGCTTTTGTTCATTAAAGCTTAGACGAATTGATACGCTTAATGTCCATTCTGAAAAAAGTATAAAAAACAATTATATTTGCCCTGTTTTCAGATGCGACGGCTCCGATATGCAAACATTTTTGTCTTTTTTGATAATAGATTGTCCCGACTTTATTCCCATAGGGCTCTATATGCAGATATAATTTGAATTTTTATGAATATATTTTGAAAGGAAGTATAAACTATGGAACACATTACTTACACTACAAAAGGCACTTGCTCCCGTCAGATCGATATCGACGTTGAGAACGGCATTATTGTTGAAGCGAAATTTACCGGCGGTTGCTCCGGTAATACCCAGGGAGTTGCTGCACTTGTTAAGGGCATGACTGTTGAGGAGGCTATAAAGCGTCTTCGCGGCATTCATTGCGGTCCTCGCCCCACCTCCTGTCCCGATCAGTTGGCGCAGGCTCTTGAGCAGTACAAAAACGCTTAATCTTCCAAAATTTGATTTGAAAGGATTTTTTCAATGACTTATCTTGAAAATTATGATCTTTGGCTGAATTCTCCCGCACTCACCGAAGCTGAAAGACAGGAGCTTCGTGATATTGCCGACAATGACGACGAGCTTAAGCTTCGCTTTACCTCGGGTCTTACCTTTGGTACAGCAGGACTCAGAGGCACTATGAAGACCGGAATGAACGCTATGAACGTTTATACCGTTGCTCAGGCTACTCAGGGGCTTGCTAACCTTATCCACAAAGAAGGCAGAGCGGCTGATGGTGTTGCCGTGGCTTACGATTGCCGCAACAATTCAGAGCTGTTTGCAAAGGTTTCCGCAGAGGTTTTAGCTGCTGCAGGTATTCCCGTTTATATTTTTGATGCTCTCCGCCCCACGCCCGAGCTTTCCTTTGCTCTCCGTGAGCTGAAATGCGTTGCGGGAATCAATATCACCGCATCTCACAATCCCAAGCAGTACAACGGTTACAAAGCTTATTGGGAGGATGGCGCACAGCTTCCCCCCGAGCATGCCAACACCGTTTATGAGGAGATATGCAAGACCGACATTTTCAACGACGTCAAGAGAGTTGATTTCGACACGGCTGTCGCCGAGGGCAAGATCAAGATTCTTGGATCGGAAATGGATGAGCTTTATCTCGCGCAGGTTCAGGCGCAGGCGGTCAATCCCGACGCTGTAAAGGCTGTAGCGGATGAATTGAAGATAGTTTACTCGCCTCTTCACGGTACGGGTCACAAGCTGATTCCCGAGATCCTTGCGAGAACCGGCATAAAGCATCTTTACAAGGTTGAGGAGCAGTTCGTTATCGACGGAAACTTCCCCACCGTTGAGAAGCCCAATCCCGAGTATGCGGAAGTATTTGATCTCGGTATCGCAATCGCAAACGAGGTTGGAAGCAATCTTGTAGTTGCAACAGACCCCGACGCCGACCGCGTTGGAGTTGTTGCAAGAACAAAGGACGGTAGCTTCAAGACCATCACGGGTAACCAGATGGGCGCGCTTCTTATCGACTATATCATCACTGCCTACGAGGAGACCGGCACTATGCCAGATCAGCCTTACGTCGTTAAGTCTATCGTTTCCTCCGAGCTTGCTACCAAGATCTGTGACGCTCATAACGTTGAAATGTTCAACGTGCTGACCGGATTCAAGTTTATCGGTGAGGTAATCAAGAACCACGAGGCTACCGGCGAAGGCTCCTACATCTTTGGCTTTGAGGAGAGCTACGGCTATCTCAAGGGAACCTATGCGAGAGACAAGGACGCAGTAGTTGCTACCATGCTCATCTGCGAGATGACCGCTTATTATCACGCCAAGGGTATGACTCTTTACGATGCACTTGAGGGTCTCTACGCGAAATACGGCTTCTGCCTTGAGAGAAACGTTGAGATCTACATGGACGGAGTTGACGGTCCCGCAAAAATGGCTGCTTTGCTTGACGGTATGAGAAAGAATACTCCCAACGAGCTCGGCGGTGTTAAGGTCGTTACCTTTGGTGACTATTCTGAGCAGACCTTTACAACGGTTGCTACCGGAGAGAAGGTTTCCACCGAGTTGCCTGCATCCAATGTTCTTTCCTTCAAGCTTGAGAACGGCGACGTGGTCATCGTTCGTCCTTCGGGAACCGAGCCTAAGGTTAAGTTCTACTTTATGGTTTCCGCCGCCGATCAGGAAAGCGCGCTTGCTAATATAGAAGCATATAAGAAAACTCTTAATATTTAGTTGTATAGAAAAACGGCTGCCCGCGGGCAGCCGTTTTTGCGTTTAATAAGATGTTACGCAATCATTTGTTATTAATATTTCATTAGTTTGAAGGATTCTTCCGTTGCGAGAATACTCAAACACCACAACGTCGCCTACTCTAGCGTCAAGCATATAGTCGATAACGTGGTGCTGTCTTGTGACGTTGCGCTTGTTTCCGTTGATCGAAATCGATATGATAATATCATCCGGCTTAAGCTCTCCGTATGCAATACCGCTTTTCGACACTTCGTAGACAGTCACTACCTCTTCAATTTTAATTCTACAGGTATCGGGATCGTATACCGCTTTTGAATTGGAAATGGTAATGGTTATTCCCAAAAGGCAACGCTGAACCGCCGCAAGCTCGGTCTCGTAGCAATTATCTATTATGTTCTGTGCGACTGCTATCGCAACGTTTGAAGGTATGGCATATCCGATATTCTCTACGCTTTCGTCAATTATTTTCGCGTTGACTATACCTATAAGCTCTCCGTTTTCATTGAACAGACCTCCGCCGCTGTTACCGGAATTTACGGCGGTGTCTATTCTCATTACTCTGAAATCGACAGTGGATTTATTATCGGCTGCGGTCATTGTAATATGCTCGGAATCAACACTGACTATTCCGCTGGATGCAGAAATTCCAATACCCTTGGGATTTCCAATGGCAATAGCGGGCTGTCCAACGATTATTTCATCTGAATCAGCTATATGTGCCGCGGCGGGAAGGTTTGTTTTAAGCAGATCGCTTTCTTCAACGTAAAGTACTGCGATATCGTAATACATCGAGCCGCCCACGTACTCGGCCGGAATGAGCATATCGGAATATTCTGAGCCGTAGAGCGTAAGATATATTTCTTGGCTTATTCCATCAGGAGAGCTGCTTTCAGCATCGAAAATCACGTGGTAATTGGTGATTATGAAAGCGCTTCCTGCGGTTTTATTCAAGCTGTAAATGACTCCCGAGCCGGCGGACCCGTAATCAGGACTTCCCTTTTTTGAAAAATTACAGAACACACTAACCGAGCTTCTGAGTCCTTGGGAGACTGCATAAGAGGTAGTGTTTGTGACATCGCTTACGATAATCGATCCGTCAAGACCGTCGGCTCCGTCAAGACCGTTTTTGCCGTCTTTACCGTTGACACCATCCTTACCATCTCTACCGTCTTTACCGTCAACACCGTCCTTGCCGTCGACACCGTCTTTACCGTCAATGCCATCTTTACCATCAACACCGTCAATGCCATCCTTGCCGACCACTATTCCGAGATTTTGCTCATCTCCGTTGGTGTAGGTCAAGATCAGCTCGCCTTGGTCGTTGATAGCTGCATTGCGTATGCCGACTATTTCTTCTTTTTCGGTATCACAGCCGATAAATGAAAGGATCAATATCAGCACAAGGCAGATTATTGCCGCACGGAGCATCTGTCTTTTTGATTTGTTCATTGGTGTTCCTCCGTTGTTATCTTAAATGCTATTTAATTATACCATATTATTATTAAAAATCAATATTTTAAATAAAATAAATCATATAAAAGATATATTTTAAAGTGTACATTAATTAGATTTCTGCTTGTTATGGTAAAAATTCTTAACCTGCGGTTAAGTGTAACTTGCCTACCGTTCGCTTGCAATTATATGAATATGTGTTATAATATAATCAGAAACAAGGAATTGCTTCATAAGTGGAATGTTAGATTCGATATCTCTATCTGATTGTAATTTCTGCATAATTCTCAGATTTTAGTATGATATCGCAGTGATATTCCCAAATATCTTCCATAGCCTGCTGGATTCTCCTCCGCCCCCATCTATTGCATTTGAAAAGCCTACCCAAATATGTTATAATTGATATGTTGATGATAGAATTATCATCAGCGGCAGTTTAATTAAAGAGGAGGTACCAAATGAAAAAACTGTTATCGTTTGCATTATGCGCAATTATGATGATTTCTCTTTTTGCATTGGTTGCATCTGCCGATGAGACCTACACGGTGGTTAAGGGCGACAGCATGTGGAAGATCGCGGTAAAATACGAGGTGGGACTCAGCGAGATTAAAAGAGCAAATCCCCAGATCAAAAATCCCGATCTCATATATCCCGGTCAGGTCTTGAATATCCCCACCACGGACGCATCTGTATTGAGCTTTGAAAAGGAGGTCGTAAGGCTCGTTAATGAAATAAGAAAACAGAACGGACTCCGAGAGCTTACATACGATTGGCAGCTCAGCCGAGTTGCGCGTATAAAATCCGAGGATATGAGAGATAACAAATATTTCTCTCATACAAGTCCCACCTACGGAAGCCCGTTTCAGATGATGAAGAGCTTCGGAATAACCTACAGAAGCGCGGGCGAGAACATTGCAAGAGGTCAGGCAACACCTCAAGCGGTGGTAAACGCTTGGATGAACTCTTCGGGTCACAGAGCTAATATTCTGAATTCGTCATTCACCCACATAGGCGTAGGCTACGCCGAAAACGGCAGATATTGGACACAAATGTTTATTGGTAAATAAAATAATGCCGCCGAGAGTGCCAAACGGTTACTCTCGGCGTGTTTTGTATTATTTAGTTACCACGTTATTGTCTCCGATAATTCCCTTCAATTCTTTTATGGCATACTCGGAATAGAACATTCTCTCGCTATACTCGGAGTATTTGGAGGTAGACGAATCGTAGAAAATAACCGTTATCGTACCCTCGTTGAAGATATCCACCATGTTTTTAGCCTTTTTAAAGACTTCTCCCGACATATCGGGCACACGGAGGTAGATCTTTTGCGGCATCTGTCTCGCTACGGATACCCGAGGATCAGGGGCTTTCGGTGCGGTTACTCGCGGGTGAGCGGGTGCGGGGGTGCTTTGAGCTGCGCCGTAGAGTGAAAGATACATATTTATCATCGAGGGGGCGCCGCTGTTATTTTCGGGATATTGCGAGGGTGTATTGTTATCAGCGGGTTGCTCCTTTTCTGCTGTCTTCACGGGAGTTGTCGCAGGCTTTGATACGTATCTGTCGTTCTCGGTCAGAGCGGCTAAGTGATTGACGAGAATTTTGGGCATTTCCTCATCCTTTATAGATACTGTTCCCTCAACGTAGACGGCGGCATCCACGAATATCTCGTGATAAAGTTCGTTATACTTTTTCGGGAAAACGATGCACTCGACCTCGCCGTATTTGTCCTCAAGGGTGAAAAATGCCATTCTGTCGTCGTTTTTCGTGGTCTTCAGCGACACCCTGTTGATAATCCCCACAAGCTTGACTCTGTCCTTGTCGCCGTAGAGCAGCTCTCCGCTCTCGTCGGTCTCGGCAAGCTCGGAAGTGGGGATTATATCCAGGTCGTCGATATGCTTTGAGTAATTATCCAGCATATGACCCGAGAAATACATTCCCGAAGCCTCCTTTTCCATAAGCAGCTTTTCCTTCATTCCGTATTCGGGAATGTTGGGATAGTCGAAGGAGGGGGCTTCAACGTTTCCCATTGAGAACATATCCATCTGCCCTGCGGGGTTGTTTCGGTTCTTTTGCTGAACATTGTCGATGATAGTTTCATAAGAAGCGAGCAATTGAGATCGGAAAAGACCGAGACCGTCAAATGCGCCGCATTTTATAAGAGCCTCTACCTGGCGCTTGTTGAGATCGGTGACGCCCGACATTCTCTCAACAAAATTGTCAAAGGAAGTAAATCTTCCGCCACTCTGTCGCTCGTTTATGATAGCTTCAAGCATCTGTTTGCCCACGTTTTTTAGTGCCAAGAGACCGAAACGAATGTTGCCATTTTCCCTGTCCGTAGCAAAGGTTACTCGGCTTCCGTTGATGTCAGGAGGCAGGACGGATATGCCGAATTTTGAGCATTCGTTTATATACTCAACGCTCTTGACCTGGTTACCAAGCACGCTGGTGAGAAGCGCCGCCATATATTCTGCGGTGTAATGTGCTTTGAGGTATGCGGAGCGGTAGCTTATGACCGCATAGGCGGCAGCGTGAGCCTTGTTGAAAGCATAATTTGCGAAGCTTGCCATATCGTCAAAGAGCTTTTCTGCTTTAGCCTTATCAATTCCCCTCTCGGCGGCACCCGAGATAAACTGCTCTCTTTCGGCTTCAAGCACGCTTGCCTTTTTCTTGGACATAGCGCGGCGCACGATGTCCGCATGCCCGTAGGTGTAGCCCGCAACCGTGCGGAAAATGCTCATTACCTGCTCCTGATATACGGTACAGCCGTAGGTCGAGCGAAGTATGGGCTCAAGCTCGGGTAGATCGTAGACAACCTTGGAGGGGTCGTGACGGCACTCAATAAACCTTGGTATCGAGTCCATAGGGCCGGGGCGGTAGAGCGAAATGACCGAGATTATATCGTCGATGCACTCTGGACGCAAATTCTGAAGCACCTGCTTCATTCCCGAGGATTCAAGCTGAAATACGCCTGCGGTGTCGCCCTTTGAGATCAGCTCAAAGGTCTTTTTATCATCAAAGGGTATCTTTTCAATATCAAAATCAGGCTCAAATTCCTTTATCTGCGTTTCCGCATCGTTGATGATAGTTAGATATCGGAGCGCGAGAAAGTCGAATTTCAGCAGACCCAAGTCGGCTATGGTATCCATATCGAATTGGGTGACCAGCGTGCCGTTGCTGACAGACAAGGGCACGTATTCGGAAATAGGCTTATCTGTAATCACCACACCTGCCGCGTGAACCGAGATGTTACGGGGCATTCCTTCAAGTGAGATTGCCGTGTCGATAAGCTTTTTTATCTGCTCAGAGCCCTCGTAAAGCTCCTTTAATTCGGGAAAACGGAGCGCGTTTTTGAGGGTAATTCCAAGCTCACGCGGTATTGCCTTCGCCACCACGTCAACGTCGGAATAAGCCATTCCCATAGCTCGTCCGCAATCTCTTACAGCCGCTTTTGCCGCAAGAGTACCAAATGTTATTATCTGAGACACGTGTTCTCTACCGTATTTGCGCGTTACGTAGTCGATGACCTCGTCGCGGCGGTTGTAGCAGAAGTCCATATCGATATCGGGCATACTGACTCTCTCGGGGTTTAGAAAACGCTCGAAAAGCAGGTCGAATTTAATAGAATCAATATCCGTGATACCAAGCAGATATGCTACAAGACTGCCGGCACCGGATCCTCTGCCGGGGCCTACGGGGATACCCGAATTCTTGGCAAATCCGACGTAATCCTGAACTATAAGGAAATAGTCGGCATAGCCCATTGTGTTGATAACAGAAAGCTCGTAGTCTATCCTTTCTCTGTAAGCCTGCTCGTTATTGTGAGGCTCGTTTCCAAAGACGAGGTGACCGTTTTTCTGTCTGCGCTCAAGTCCCGCGAGAGTCAATTTGCGGAGATATTCCTCTGCTCCCTTGCCGTCTGGACACGGGAACTGAGGCAAAAACACCTTGTCAAATTCAAGCGCCAGCTGACACATATCGGCGATTTTGACGGTGTTCTCGATAGCACCCTCGTACTTGCCGTAAATTCGCTTCATCTCGTCGGTGGTCTTGATGTAAAAATCGTCCACGCCGAAGGTTGGCTTGTTCTGACTGTCAAGGGTCGTATTAGTCTGAATGCACATTAACACCTGCTGAGTCTCGGAGTCCTGTCGGCGCAGATAGTGGCAGTCGTTGGTGGCGACCATAGGAATTTCCGTTTCCTCGGAAAGCTTTACGAGGAGCGGCATTATCTGTCTCGTTTCCTCGGTGCCGTGATCCTGAAGCTCGATATAGTAGTTGTCCTTGCCGAAGATCTCGGCATAATCAAGGGCGGTCTTTTTCGCGGTTTCGTAGTCGCCTACCGACAATAATCTCGGGATCTTGCCCGAAAGACAAGCAGACAGAGCAATAAGCCCCTCGCTATGGGCGCGGAGCAGCTCCTCGTCGATACGGGGCTTTGAGTAAAATCCCTCTGTAAAGCCCTTGGAAACGAGATGGATCAGATTTTTATATCCCGTCATATTTTTGCAAAGCAAGACGAGATGATAATAGGAATCTGTGTTATTTCTCTTGTCAAATCGCGAGGAGGTAGCAACGTATACCTCGCAACCGATTATCGGCTTGATACCTGCCTTTTTGCAGGTTTTATAAAACTCAATAACACCGTACATATTGCCGTGGTCGGTGATCGCCACCGCGTCTTGACCGCACTCACGCAATCTGTCGGGTATGTCGGCTATTCGGCAAGCGCCGTCAAGCAGACTGTATTCACTATGCAAATGAAGATGAACGAATTCTCCCATGGCTCCTGCCTTTCTTTGTTTTTAAATAAGCTCCCTTTTCTTGGCAAGCTCCATTATTTTTGATATTCTGTGATTAAGTCCCGATTTTGAGATCGGGGGAATGTGTATCTCCGCAAGCTCGGAGAGGGTCAGCGAGGGGTTTGCCAGTCGCAACGCCGCCGTCGCTTGTATCTCGTCACTCAGCTCCTCGAATGCGCCCGTTGCCATAAGGGATTCAATCGCCAACACCTGCTGACTCGATGCACCCACCGATTTTGCGATGTTTCTCGTTACGCAATTAGTGGCGCGGTTCTCATAATTTCTAAGATCCTTTTCAACGTAGCTGTCCAAAAACTCAAAAAGGGTCTTGTTAGCTCCGATAACCGTCAGCACGTCCTCGATTGCCGAGTTATTTTTATAAAAAATACTGAAATTACCGTTTCTTGAGGTAATGCCCGGAGCTTCGGATACTATTTCCTCAAGAACCGAATGTATCAGCCACACGCGGGTGTCGTTTGAGGTGCGAATCTCAAAGGTATATGACTTTTTGGGATCGCTGACGCTTCCGCTTGCGCAGAAAGCAGCTCTCGCAAAGACTCTTTTGCAATTCTCACAGCCAAAACAGCCGTCAAGAGTTTCGATGTCCTCGTCACTACCCGAAAATTCATCGGCAAAGGAGAGAAAATCCGCAATTTTAGCCGACTTGAATTTCAACTCTGTAGCGCTGTAGCATCCGCGGCGAATATCATTTATTTCGGGCTCAATCTTGTAGATAGACTTCAAGAGATGACAAAGCTGCTCTGCGGTAAATGGGTCTGCGATCTTAACAGTTATCTGCCCGTCAACCGCTTCCGCCGACGCAAGAGTGCCGAAAATATAAGCCTTTTTACAGCAATTTCCCTTAATCTGTAAACTATTTAATTCATCCTTAACTTGTGATGAAAACGACATTTTTTAAGCCTTTCAAATGTTATTTTGGAACGTAGATGATCTCACGTTCAAGCTCGACACCGTAGTTTTCAAGAACGACCTTCTTGGTGTGCTCCATAACAGCTAAAACGTCCCCTGAGGTCGCCCCTCCGATATTGACAGTGAATCCCGCGTGTTTCGGGGATATTTGCGCACCTCCAACGGTATAGCCCTTAAGTCCCGAGTCCTCGATCAGCTTGCCGGCAAAATATCCGGTGGGACGCTTGAAGGTACTACCGGCATTGGGGTATTCAAGAGGCTGTTTTTCGCGCCTTGCGGTCATATTTTTGTTCATTACCGCAAATATTTCCTCAGCATTTCCCTCTGTCATTTCAATTGTGGTCGAGAGGATAACGTATTCAGGATGCTCGGCAAAGATAGAGTGACGGTAATCAAATCTATGCTCGTCGCCGCGAATGACCTTGATGTTTCCGTCTGCTGGATCAAAATATTCGGTTTCAACTACGATATCCGACATTTGTCCGCCGTAAGCACCCGCATTCATATATACGGCACCCCCTACAGTGCCCGGGATACCGTAGGCAAATTCAAGTCCTATCAAAGAGTGCTTTTTTCCGGTCTCACTTGCAAGCTCGGTAAGAGACTTTCCGCATTCGACGTGGATAACTGTCTTGTCTCCTTTGTAGATGTATTCGGTCTCGACCATCTTCTTGGTGAATATGATTATACCGTCGTAGCCCTCGTCGTCAAAAAGAAGATTTGAGCCGTTGCCGACTACCATATATTTATAATTGCATCCACCAACAGCCCTCAAAACCTGAACGAATTCTCCTTTGTTCTTGGGAAAAACAGCAATTTTTGCCGGACCGCCTATTTTGAACGAGGAATGCTTGGATAAAGGCTCGTTTTCGCGAATCTCAATGCTTGAATCAAAATCAAAGGTCATAGCTCTGTCCTTTCATATTAAAGCAGAATATTTTCTATCTTGAAAAGGTCGGTAACGGTATATGTAATATTCATATTTTCGGGTGCCGCTTTACCTTTCGGATTATACCAACAGGTATCAATGCCCGCGGCAATACCGCCCCTGATATCAGAGGTCAGCGAATCACCGATGATTATTGTCTTTTCTCTATCAAAATCGGGAATACTTGCAAAAACCTTCTCAAAATACTCAAGCGAAGGCTTTTCTGCTCCAACTTCCTCGGATATGAACATATTCTTGAAATACTTTCTTATCGGGCTCTTGTCAAATCTGCCATGCTGAACCTTTGCAAAACCGTTAGTCACTATGTAGAGACGGAATTTACCGTAAAGCTTTTGACAGATCTCCTCGGCTCCGTCGATGAGATATCCTCGCTCGGAAAGTCTTTCGGGATATTTATCGGCGATGACTTGAGCATCGAAATCAAACCCGTAAAAATCGACAGTATCCTTCCATCTTGCAACGAAAAGCTCTGCCTTGGTGACTTCGCCCCTCTCAAGCTTTTTCCAGTATCCGTCGTTGATCTCGGAATACTTTTCCACTACCTCCTCGGTCGTGGGCAGACCCGCAAAAGCAAGACAATCTATGACCGCGTCGTGCTCTGATCTTTTAAAATCAAAAAGCGTCGCGTCGGCATCAAATAATATAGTTGTGTATTTTGACATTATTTTTACCACCACATAATAATATATATTATCATTATACAATATAAAAAGCAAAATTGCAACACCAAAATATAATTTAGTGAAGCAATTTTGCTCTATCTTAATATTTTACTCCGCAATCTGGACATTCGTCGCCGTAGCAGCTGTCACGGCCGCATATAGGGCAGATGTGCTGTTGGACCTCGCGAGTGAGATTTATGGGGTAACGGGTTCCTTTTAGTCTGTGAATTCTATCACCCTCAAAATATACGTTTCTGCCGACCTTATTGCCCGGAAGTCTCAGCTTGATCTTCTTGTCGCTGTTATCAAGCTGTATTATCAACACAAGATCATCCATATTCAGATTAGCGCGATAAGAGCGAATTATTTCTCTTTTAACCGAGATGATGGTTCCTGTAAATTCTTTGGCGAAAAGATCGTGGAAAAAGCGTATCTTCAAGGCGATATACAGAATAACCACCACGGATAATCCGACGGAAGCCAGCGTGTATATCAGATGCAAATTGCCGTGATCGGGTATCTTATCATGGGAGCTTGCCAGATAGCACATAATTCCCAAAACTACGGCAATGATTGACAGTATTATGGTTTTTTTGATGATTCTCCGTATACGACCTTGTTTTACAGTCATAGCTTACCTCCGTGATTGTTCTTATATACATCATAACACGCAATCATATGATTGTCAATAGCAATTACAAAAAAAGATGAAATAATTTAAAATCTGATTGTTGGGCATCATCAAACTGTAAATTTTCTTTCAAAACAATATAATAATTATAAATTTACACTTGAAAAATATTAAAAAATGAGTTATAATATAATGTGGATGTTTATTTTTGGAGGTCGTCAAATGAGCAAGGACATCAAAATCGGATTGTTAGGCTTTGGAGCCATGGGCAGGACCCATGCTTTTTCTGTGGCGTCACTCCCCTTTTATTACGATGGCTTGGAATTTACTGCTAAATACGCGGCGGTCTGTACCTCTCGCATTGAGACTGCAAAAGTTGCGGCAGAAAAGTATTCTCTAGGTTATGCTACAGTGAATGAGGACGATATTATTAATAATCCGGGAATTGACGTAATAGACATAAGCACTCCGAATATATTCCACTACGAAACGGCAAGAAAAGCGATACTTGCCGGAAAAAGTGTGCTTTGCGAGAAGCCCTTGACTGTAACGGCGGAGCAAGCGAGAGAGCTTGACACACTTGCCGCGGACGCTTTTGAGAAAAACGGTCAGGTATGCGGAATGGTGTTCAATAACCGCCATATTGCGGCTATAAGACACGCCAAGGAGCTTATCGACGACGGCAGACTCGGTAGGATAATTTCCTTTGATTTCAAGTATCTTCACAATAGCTGTATCGATCCCGAAAGAACGGCAGGCTGGAAGCAGAATAAGGATATATGCGGTGCGGGAACGCTTTTCGATCTTGGAGCGCATATTGTTGATCTCTGCCGTTATCTCTGCGGCAATTTTTCAGAGGTCTATGCCAAGGAACAGATCGCGTTTCCCACTCACAGAACTGCTGACGGAAGCATTTGGGAGACAAATGCAGACGAGGCTGTTTATATGACGGCTACTCTTGAGTGCGGTGCTGTTGGAACACTGACGGCTGGCAAGATCAACGTTGGTGAGAACGACGGCTTGACCTTTGCCATCTACGGCACGCAAGGCGCGCTGAAATTCGACCTTATGGAATCGGATTGGCTTTATTTTTACGATGCAAACGCCGAGGGCGGCAATTTTGGCGGTCTTCACGGCTTTACGAAAATTGAATGTGTGGGTAGATACCCATCTCCAGCAGGGAAATTCCCCTCTCCCAAGGCTCAAAACGGATGGCTCAGAGGTCATATCGCCTCGATGTACGCTTACCTTTCCGCCGTAAGCGAGGGCAGACAGGCTTCTCCTTCCTTTGAGGACGGAGCAAGAGTTCAAGAGGTGCTTGATGCGGCGCACAGATCTCACGTGGAAGGACGTGCAATCAAGGTGTAAAAATTACAGAAAGGAGACAGATATGTTTATTATCGGTATCACGGGTCCCAGCGGCGCGGGCAAAGGCGCGGTTTCGGAGTATTTGAACACCCAATATGGCTACAGAATAATTGATGCCGATAGAGTCTATCACGATATCATATCTGCCCCCTCCGATTGCGTAAACGAGCTTGAAGAGCATTTCGGCAAGGACGTTATTAACGAGATTGGCGGTATCGACCGCAAGGCACTTTCAAAATTGGTTTTCGGTGAAGAAAACAAGGAGAATCTGTTACTTCTGAACCAAATAACCCACAAATACGTTATTTCCGAAATAAACAAAATTATAGAAAAATATTCGAATGATGGCGCGGATGTCTGCGTTATCGACGCTCCATTGCTTATCGAGGCAGGTGTGAATAAGATTTGCGACCGTGTTCTTGTCGTATATGCAGACAAGGAGATACGGGCTGAAAGAATCGCAAAAAGAGACGGAATCGACATGGAGTCGGCGCTTCTGAGGATAAATTCTCAAAAGCCCTACGAATTTTACTCTGAAAACTGTGATTTCTTTATCACCAACCATCTTCGTCTCCGAGAGTTAGGCATGTTTGTTGATTCATTTTTACGATGTGAGGGACTTATCAAGTGAGAAATACTCGAAAAGTCAGAAATAGAAGTAATTTAGGCTCGGTTATACTTATAATCCTCGCGATTTCCATAGTATTCGGCTTTGTCTTCGATTTCGTTGTAACAAAAATAGAATATGCCGTCTACCCGAAGCCCGATGAGTATTCAGGCTACGTCGAGAAATATTCTAGCGAATTTGGAGTCCCTGAGGACCTAGTCTGGGCGGTCATTAAGACCGAAAGCGGATTTGATGCCTCCGCAGTCTCGGGCGCAGGAGCTGTCGGACTTATGCAGCTTACCGAATCGACCTTCAATGAGATAAGCAATCAGCGGCTCAAGGACGGATTTGACGCGGGTATGCGATACGACCCTGCTACCAATATTCGATACGGAACATATTACCTTTCATATCTTCACACAAGATACGGAGATTGGAATACAACCCTCGCGGCATATAACGCAGGGCTTGGAAACGTTGATGATTGGCTTGGAGATTCTAAAAAGATATCCTTTAAGGATATTCCCTTCAAGGAAACCAGGGACTACGTAAAAAAAGTAAATAAGGCGCAGGAAAAGTATAAAGAGCTTTACTCGTCACAAAAATAAAAACTAATTACATAGCACGCTATGGAGAAAGGAAATATCAAAATGAGTGAACTTATCTACAAAAAGGCAAGCTTCTACGACAATGCCACCGAAGAAGAGATCAAGGCGGCATACGACTACTGCGACGGCTACATGACCTATATGGATGCCTCCAAAACAGAGAGAGAGGCTGTTAAGGTCTCGATCGAGATGGCTGAGGCACAGGGATACAAGCCCTATTCCTTCGGCATGGAGATCAAGGCAGGCGACAAGTATTATTACAACAACCGCGGCAGAAATCTCTATCTTTTCAGAATCGGTAGCGAGGATATTAACAACGGTATGAGAATAGTAGCTTCTCACATCGATAGCCCCAGACTTGACTTCAAGCAGGTTCCCGTATATGAAGCGGGTGGCTTCTGCTTCGCAAAGACTCACTACTACGGCGGTGTCCGCAAGTATCAGTGGGTTGCTATGCCCTTGGCACTTCACGGAACCATCGTTAAGAAGGACGGAACAAGTGTTGACGTCTGTATCGGCGACGAGGACGGCGATCCCGTATTCTATATTAACGATCTTCTTCCCCACCTCGCAAAGGATCAGAATTCCAAGCCCCTCGGTCAGGCGATCCCTGCAGAGAGTCTCAACATCCTTCTCGGCTCCAGACCCCTTAACGATACCGAGGACAGCAACAAGATCAAGATGAATGTTCTTACCATACTCAACGAAAAGTACGGCATCAATGAAGAGGATTTCCTCTCTGCCGACATTTTCGTAGTACCCGCAGGCAAGGCTCGTGACGTTGGCTTCGACCGCTCGCTGATCTCCGCTTACGGTCACGACGACAAGGTCTGCGCATATCCCTCCCTTACCGCTCTCTTTGAGTCCGACAAGAGCGAGCATACTCTTATGGTAGTTCTCGCCGACAAGGAGGAGATCGGAAGCGAGGGCAACACCGGTATGCAGTGCGGTATCTTTACCGATCTTATGGGTGCTATTACTCAGGCTCTCGGCGGCAATATCTACGCTGTCAAGGCTAACTCCAAGTGCCTCTCCGCCGACGTAAACGCTTGCTTCGACCCCAACTTCGCAGAGGTCTACGAGTCCAAGAACGCGGCTAACATCAACTGCGGTATCACTATGTCCAAGTACACCGGTAGCGGCGGAAAGGGCGGCACCAACGACGCGCCCGCTGAGTACGTAGCGTGGATCAGAAAGATCTATGAAGAAAACGGTGTTCTCTGGCAGACCGCTGAGCTCGGTAAGACCGATCAGGGCGGCGGCGGAACAGTTGCAAAGTTCATCGCAAAGCACAACATTGAGACCGTTGACCTGGGTGTACCGGTTATCTCGATGCACGCTCCCTACGAGGTAGTTTCCAAGGCAGACGTTTATTCTGCTCACAAGGCGTTCCTTGCCTTCAATATGGCTTAATTTATGTTTGAAAAGCTTGTAGATACAGCCCAAAAATATGACAGGCTCGAATACGAGCTTGCCAATAATACTTCTCTAATCACAGATGCGCAAGCCTATGCAAAAGCAATAAAAGAATATCGCTCTTTGACTCCCGTGGTAGAAAAATACCGCGAATATAAGAGGGCCGAGAGCGATATTGAGGAGGCTCTGCTTCTTATCGAGGAGGCTGACGACGAGGAGCTTCGCGCTATGGCTCAAGATGAGCTAAAAGATGCTAAAGCAAGAGTTGAACGTCTTGCTGAAGAATTGACCGTCCTGCTGCTTCCACGTGACCCCAACGACGATAAAAATATTATCGTTGAAATCCGCGCCGGTGCGGGCGGCGAGGAGGCGGGTCTCTTTGCCGCAGTTCTCTACCGTATGTACTCTATGTATGCGGCAACAGTCGGTTTCAAGGTCTCAATTGCAAATGCAAACGAGACCGAGCTCGGCGGATTCAAGGAAATTTCCTTCACTGTTGAAGGTGACGGAGCTTACTCAAGATTTAAGTTTGAATCAGGTGTTCACCGAGTTCAGCGAGTTCCCGAGACCGAGTCTCAAGGACGTATTCAGACCTCTACAGCCACCGTTGCGGTCCTTCCCGAGGTCGAGGACGTTGAAATCGAGATCAAGGATTCCGACCTTATATACGAATCCTGCAAGTCCAGCGGTGCAGGCGGTCAGCACATCAACAAAACCGAGTCCGCGGTTCGTCTGACTCACAAGCCTACCGGCATCGTAATAGAATGTCAGGAAGAGCGTTCTCAGTTCAAAAACAAGGATAAGGCTCTCAAGATGCTCCGCGCAAAGCTTTACGATATAAAGCAGAGAGAGCAATCCGAAAAGGTTGCCTCCGACAGAAAGAGTCAGGTAGGCACGGGAGACAGAAGCGAAAAGATCCGCACCTATAACTATCCTCAAAACCGTGTTACCGATCATAGGATCGGCGTTACCATCCACTCCCTTGACAGCTTTGTCAACGGAAACATCGGACAGATGATAGACTCGCTTATCGCGGCAGACACTGCGGAAAAGCTGAAAGCCGAAAGCAATAACTAATTAATTCAGAAAGGAGCCGCTATGGTAACTAAAATAGTTAAAATAGACGACGTAAGTATACAAAAAGAAGACATCGCGCAAGCGGCGGCTCTTCTCTGTGGCGGTGGATTGGTTGTCATCCCCACCGAGACGGTCTACGGTCTTGGCGGAGACGGCACCAATCCACAATCATCAAAAAAAATATACGCGGCAAAAGGGCGTCCCTCGGACAACCCCTTGATAATACATATTGCCGATCCTCGTGATGCGGAAAAATATGCATTTACAAACGAGATCTATTATAAACTCGCCAAAGCCTTTATGCCGGGACCTTTGACGGTCATTCTTCCCAAAAAGGATACTGTTCCCTATGAAACTACGGGAGGACTCGATACGGTTGCAATCCGTTGCCCATCCCATCCCGTGGCTCATGCCATAATCGAGGCGGCAGGAATTCCCATCGCCGCTCCATCGGCTAATATTTCGGGAAAGCCGTCTACCACGGCGGTTGAGTACGTTATCGAGGATTTTGACGGCAGAGTTGATATGATAATCGACGGCGGTGCTTGCGAGATAGGTCTTGAATCAACAATAGTTATGGTTACAAAGGACGGCGGACTTATATTGCTCCGTCCGGGAGCCATCACCTACGACGCACTTTGTTGTGTTTGCGACAATGTGACGATTTCCCCTACCCTTGAGGGGACTTTAAGCGAAAACGAGCACCCCCTATCCCCAGGAATGAAATACAAGCACTACGCACCCACTGCACAATTCGTGCTTCTCGACGGTGAAGACGATAAAATCATTGAATTTTTAAGAAACGAGCAAAAAACACGCAAATGTGCTATCCTCTGTTACGACGAGGAGGCAGAATTGCTTGAAAATAAGCTTTTGTTGCCGATAGGTCGCCGCGGAGACCTGAAAACACACGCGAAAATGCTTTTCGCGAGACTCCGCGAGTGCGATTCCCTCTCTCCCGATATAATCTATGCCCATATTCCCGATAAAGAGGGCTTGGGACTTGCTCTTTATAACCGAATGATCCGCGCGGCGGCGCATACGGTACTGAAAATATGACGTTGAAAAATATACGAAAGGTAAATATATAAATGGCAAAGAAAAAGAAACAAAACGAAGTCAAAGAAATCGTTTATGCCCCCATATTGCCTCAGCCTATAACAGAAACCATCGAGAAAAACTATATGCCATATACTATGAGCGTTATAGTTTCCCGTGCCATTCCCGAGATAGACGGCTTCAAGCCCGCTCACAGAAAGATCCTTTATACAATGTATAATATGGGTCTTTTGAAGGGGCCCCGAACCAAGAGCGCAAATATTGTTGGTGCGGTTATGAAGCTCCACCCTCACGGTGACCAATCGATCTACGAGACAATGGTTCGTCTGACGAGAGGCAACGAGACTTTGCTTCATCCCTTCGTCGACTCCAAGGGTAACTTCGGCAAGCAGTATTCGTCAGAAACCAAATTTGCGGCACCCCGTTATACTGAGGCGAAGCTTGATGCTTTCTGTGAGACCTTGTTTACGGGAATTGATAAAAATGCCGTTGAGATGATAGATAACTACGACGGTACAATGAAGGAGCCTCAGTTGCTTCCCACCGCATTCCCAAACATTCTCGTCTCGCCAAATAGCGGAATTGCCGTTGGTATGGCATCTGATATATGTTCTTTTAATCTCTCAGAAATCTGTGACGGTACTATCGCGATACTTAAAAAGCCCAATATCACCACCGAAAAGATAATGGATATTATCAAGGCTCCCGACTTCCCGGGCGGCGGTCAGATAATCTATGATTATGAGCAGATGAAGTCGATCTACGAAACGGGTGACGGTTCTTTCAAAATCCGATCAAGATATTCATATGATCCTTCCGCTAACTGTATCGATATTTTTCAAATTCCCTATTCCACTACGATTGAACAGATACTTAATAAGGTGTCCGTACTGGTTAAGGAAGGAAAGCTTAAGGAGGTCGTGGATTTCAGAGATGAGACCGACAAGGAGGGTCTTAAGCTGACTCTTGACCTGCGTAAGGGTGTCGACCCCGACAAGCTTATGCAAAAGCTCTTTAAATCTACCCCTCTTGAAAACAGCTTCAAGTGTAATTTCAATATAATTATTGATGCCGAGCCTCGCCAGATGGGTGTTATTGAGATACTTTCCGAGTGGATAGCCTTCCGAATGGTCTGCCTCAGCCGAGAGCTTGAATTCGATCTTGGCAAAAAGAAGGACAAGCTCCACTTACTCTTAGGTCTTGGCAAAATCCTTCTTGACATCGATAAGGCAATCAGAATAATCCGTAAGACCGAAAAGGATGAGGACGTTATTCCCAACCTTTGCGTAGGCTTTAGTATTGATGAGATACAGGCAAACTACATCGCAGATATCAAGCTCCGTAATCTTAACCGTGAGTATATTATCAACCGTATTTCCGAGATCGAAGACCTCAAGAAAGAGATAGCCGAGATCGAAGAGATACTTGCCGATGAATTCAAGCTTAAAGCACTTATCGCAAGTCAGCTGCTTGAGATAAAGAAAAAATACGGTCAGCCGAGAAAAACCCAGATAATCCATTCTGATACCATTGAGACTTATGTTGAGGAAGAAACAGTCGAGAATTATCCTTGCAAGATCGTTCTTTCTCGTGAAGGATACTTCAAGAAGATCACTTACCGTTCGCTTCAGGGTAATGACGAGCAGTATTTCAAGGACGGCGACGGACTCAGGCAGATTTTCGACGCTGAGAACAAAGATACTTTGCTCTTCTTCACCGATAAGGGTCAGCTTTACCGTGCGGCGATAAATGACTTTGAAAACTGCAAAGCATCTGTTATCGGTCAGTTTGTTCCTTCCGAACTTAAGATGGATGCGGGCGAAAAGCCGGTATTTATGTCGCTTCAAAGCGAATTCAGAGATGGTTATAACTACGTATTTATATTTGAAAACGGTAAGGGGGTGAGAATTCCCGAAAAGGCATACGAAACCTCCAGCATTCGTCGTAAACTTAAGGGAGTGTTCTCTACTGCGTCGCCAATAGTTGCCGTGTTCTCCGAAAACGAAAAGAAGCCGTTCGAGATAATGATGATCTCAAACGACGACAGAGCTATTATATTCAAATCATCCCTGATTCCCGTCAAGACCACAAAGACTTCTATCGGAGTTCAGCTTATGACTCTTAAGAAGAATCAAACAATAGTAAGCGCTATTTCGGACTTTGACGGAGATTCGGACAAAACAAAGGGACTTCGAAAGCTGAAGCTACCCGCAAGCGGCTCTCTGCTCAGTGATAAAGATATAAAAAACCGACAGATAAGCATTGACGAAGTATAAAAATAGTATAACAAAAAAAGAGGTGATAAAAATGGGAGATAAGAAGAGAAAGTTTTGGGTAAAGTTTATGGCTATACTTTTAGTAGCTCTTATGGGTCTTGGCTCTGCATATACAGCCATTGCTCTGATTTTCAATATGATCTGATTGCTGCTGCTCTATAGTTAATTACTGAAACACAAAACAAAAATAAAGAAGACGGTTGACTGATTTAGCAACCGTCTTCTTTATTGCAGATTATTCCTCGTCTTCGAGATCGGATTTTAAAACTATAGTATCGATTTCTCCGTCGCCTGTGGTATCAAGCATAATAGCATCTGCTTCTCCGTCACCGTCGATATCAACGTGACCAAGAATCTTTGATTTGATATTCTTGTTAAGATAAAGATACACAGCCGCAGCTGCCGCAGCAACAGCGAGAAGTGCTGTAGCAATAACAAAGATAACCTTCAAGGGAGAAGTCTTCTTTTCTTCAATGACAATGATTTCTTGTCTTCTCATAAATATGTCCTCCGTGTGTTTTACTCATTGTAATCATTATAGCATTTTACGTTTTTAAATATGTGAATTTGCTGTAAATTATAGTAAAACCCATTAACATTTAATATTTAGAAATAAAATTGTCAATAATCATAAAAAATGGGAGGTTTGACAAAATGACAAATAAAACAGAAATAAATATTCGTTCCTGCGCCATAATCGGTTGTGGAAACGTAGGAGCGGCGACGGCTTACGCGCTTATGCACAGTAAGCTGCTTTCAAAGCTCGTTTTGATCGATATTAACAAGAAAAAGGCATACGGCGAGGCGGAGGATATTTCCCACGCGCTTCCCTTTAATTCTCCTATGGAAATAATTGCGGGAGATTACTGCGATCTTGCTGACTGTGGACTTATAATTATTACCGCCGGAGTCAATCAAACTCCCGGGCAGACAAGACTTGATCTCTTACAGAAAAATGCCAAGATATTCCGTGGAATAGTTGATAGCATAATTGAATATAACAAGGACGCGCTTCTTTTAGTAGTTACTAATCCCGTTGATATTCTTACCTATATCACACTTGCGAAATCGGGATTTCCGGCATCAAGAGTTATCGGCTCCGGAACTGTACTTGATACCGCAAGACTCAAGGAGCTTGTGGGCAGATATCTTGGAGTTGACAGCAGAAACGTACACTCCTTCGTTATCGGTGAGCATGGCGACAGCGAGGTGGCGGTTTGGAGTAGCGCAAACGTCTCCGGAATAGATCTGGACAGCTATTGCAAGGAGCGAAAGATGGAATTCGACCGTTCCGCACTCGACCGTCTTAGTGCCGAAGTTATGAGCAGTGCATACCGAATTATCGAGGCAAAGGGCGCAACCTATTACGGAATTGCCGATTCGGTTCGCAGAATAGTCTCGGCTATCGTAAACGACGAGCATACCATTCTTCCCGTTTCCACCAAACTTTCGGGCGAATACAGTGTTTATGACGTTTGTATGGGAATTCCCTGCATCGTAGGAAGAAACGGTATCGAGCAGATACTTGAGATCCCACTTGATAAAAATGAACATTCGAGACTACTTGAATCGGCAAGCTCGCTGAAAGAAGCTATCGAGCAACTATAAAAAATATGGGGAGAAACCACGCGTTTCTTCCCATATCTATTATTAATATGTTGCCCTGATTCCACCGATAAACTTTGGCCTTGTGTAAGCGCAAACGATGTTGGCTTCACCGATCTTATTAACCGAAAGACGAAGCGGAACGGCAACGTCACGCAGATGCATACCGATAAGAGTAAGACCGATGTCAAGTCCCGCGTGAGCTCGGATATGCTCAACTACTACGGGATTTTTCATATTTTCAAAGGTTAAAGTAGCAAATGAGCCGCCTGCCTTGGGCTGAGGGATAACGGCAACGGGATCAAGACCGTATTTTTCTGCGCACTCTCTTTCGATTACAAGAGCTCTGTTCAGATGCTCACAGCATTGAGCCGCAAGGTGGATTCCCTTTTCGCTAAGACGGGTATATATCGTATCAAAAACTATTCTTGCCGCTTCAAAGCTTGAGCCCTTACCGATCTTTGAGCCGAGTATCTCGGAGGAGGAGCAACCGATAACGAAAATGTCTCCCGTTTTAATGTTTGCGCCCTCAATAGCCTCGTTTATGGCGGTTTCGGTCGCTTTTCTTATCTCTTCAGCAAATGCTACGTCTACCGTCGCGTCTGCACCTCTATAATTCTCTGACATATTAATCTCCATTCCGCCGCCAAACGGCGGCACAATTTGTGATCGATGAATTTTGCCGTAAGGCAAAATTCGCGCGTGAAAAAGTTCGCTTCACTATAAGAAAGATAGTAACTTTCACGTTACTCGCCGTAAGCTTCACTGTCACAAAGAATAGTTACGTTGGGATGAAGCTTCAAAAGTGTTGCGGGGCAGGACGTGGTGATTTTGTCGGTAAAGAGCTGTTCAAATGCATCTCTCTTATTCTTGCCGTTGATGAGAAGAAGAATCTTCTTTGCGCTGAAAATAGTTCCCATACCCATGGTGAGAGCCATAGTGGGAATAACCTCGTCCTCGGAGAAGAATCTGGAGTTTGCTTGGATGGTGTTCTCGGTGAGTGCGGTCTTGTGAGTAAAGAGCGAGAGATTTTCCTCGGGCTCGTTGAAACCGATGTGACCGTTCTGTCCGATGCCAAGAACCTGAATATCGATTCCACCGAGAGCGCGAATGATCTTTTCATGGTTCTCGCAAGCCAGGTCTGCATCCTCTGCCATACCGTCGGGAACGTAGGTGTTTGCCTTGTTGATATTAACGTGATCAAAAAGATTTTCGTTCATAAAATAACGATAGCTCTGCTTGTTTTCGGGAGAAATAGGATAGTATTCGTCAAGGTTTACGGTCTTGATCTCAGAAAAATCGATCATTCCCGACTTGTTCATTTCAACAAGTCTTTTATAAGTTCCAACGGGTGTGGAACCGGTTGCAAGACCCAAAACAGAATCCTTCTTAATGCTGATCTGCTTCGCAAGAATATCGGCAGCAGCCGCGCTCATTTCGTCGTAAGTCGCAAATTTCAAAATTTTCATAGCTATATCTCCAATCCTATTATTAACAAATTACCATTTATCGCTGTCGTCCTCGGGGATAACTTCTTTCATTGCCGCGATAGCGCACTCGATCATACTGTCGTCGGGCTCGAGCACCGTAATATGCTGAAGCCAAACACCGGGAGCTGAAATGAATCTTGTAAACCAGTTGTCGTGCTTACCCGCGATCTTTATAAGCTCGTAACCGATACCGACGATAAGGGGAATGAGCAAAATTCTCGTTGCCGCTCTGATAGCGTTCATCCAATTACCCAATGCCATAACTGTTTCCTCGCCAAGTATCCATATATACAAGGGTGTGATGAAGAAGCCGATAAATATGCTTACGATGATCATCAAAATAAGGAAGCTGGTGCCGCATCTGGGGTGGAATCTTCTCTGCTTTCTTACGTTTTCAACGGTAAGCTCAAGTCCAGATTCGTAGCAGAAGATAGTCTTGTGCTCTGCGCCGTGGAACTGGAATGTACGCTTGATGTCTTTCATAAGCGTCATAAGCGCCATATATCCGATAATAAGCACAAGCTTTATAACACCCTCAAATACCGACTGAACAAGTGAGTTCATAAGAAGATCCTTAGGCTTGATAGCGGGTATTAAATAGGTAACACCGCTGTAAATATACGTGGGAAGAACGAAAAACAAGCCGATAGCAAGCGCAAGACCTAAAACGACGCTGATTGTCATAATAATGCCCATAGTAAGTGACGATTCGTCCTTTTTCTTCTTGTCGTCAGCAGGCTTTTCTTCAACGACAGTGTCGCTGTTCTCTTCTGAGGCAATCTCCGCGTCAGAAGCAGCACTATCTTCAACGCTTAAAGTAGTCTCGGCAGCCTCATTTTCGGTGTTTTCAACGGTTTCTTCTGCTTTTATTCCCTTTTTCGACGCTTTTTTAGCCTCTTTTTCGGCTTTTTTCGCTTCTTTTTCGCGTCTTAACTCTTCCTCAGCTTCTTCAAGACCCGAGATCTCGGCAGAGCGCATAAGACACTTGGTTCCAAGAGACATTGAGTCTATATAGTTGAAAAGTCCGCGAACTATTGGAAGCTTAAAGAATTTTGCGCGCTTTTTGGTCTCTGACGGGAACTTTTCAAGCACGATCTCGCCCTGAGGATTTCTCACTGCCATAGCGGAGATCTCGGGACCGCGCATCATAATTCCTTCCATCAAAGCCTGACCGCCGATAGAGGTCTTTTTGCAGCAGTTGTTATTTTTGCTCATTTGTGCAAATAAGTCCTTTCATTATATATTGATTTGATAAAAATTCCTTACCAAAATAATATAATAACATAAATATATTAACTCCGTGTGAAAATTGCAAAAAATATTGAAAAAGCCTCCAAACCGAAGCTTGGAGGCTAATTTTATTCGGGAATGTACGCATCTCCACCGTAAATATGACATTCATCGATGCTGTACGCGCTATCGATCGTCGTTGGATCATCTGCGTAGATGTTACCGTTGTATCTGACGATAGCAGTGTCTCCAACCTTCAGAATCCCTGATTTGAAATAGCGAAGAATCTTGATATCGGTAGTTTTTACAGTAAATTCAATGCCGTCTTCCTCGTTTTCCATCATTGGAGCATCGTTTATCTTGAAATAATCCTCTCCTATCTCGGTGATTGTACCCGCAACCCATTTATTTGTGCTTTCGGGAGCTTCCTTGGGGTCGGTGAGCACATATTCGATGATTTCCTCTGCTACCCCCTTGCCTATAAAGAAGCAATCGCCGTATTCCATAATATTGGTTCTTATAACTCCGTCAGAATATATGCTTATGGATTTACTCTGCAAACCAAGAGGTATGCTTGTAACGTTAAAGCCTATTTCGTAGGAACCGTAGAAGCTGTCGTAATCGAGGGATTCGGCATTCCAACACTTTTCTGCAAGTATATTCCATATATAATCGTTTTGTACTTTCGTTAATTCATATTTAATTGGTGAAGTCCACGGGTCATTATCATGGTCGTAATAAAAGCTTGCAAATGTCAGCGTTTCGCAGAGCTCCTTCATTGAAATAAGCTCTCCGAGAGTCGCTGGGTGGACATAATTATTTCTGCGAATGAGGCGATATGTCATATATTTGTCCGTGCCGTCAAGCTTGACCGCTATGGCATCATTATCAGGCGCGCCCTTTATGGAATAAGCGACACAATTAATTTCATGTCTTCCGCCCTCGCCGAAATCGTCATAACCGTATGCGATCATCTCGCCAAGATAATCTCCCAAAAGATTTTCGGGTATCTGTGTGCTCATATAGTAATATTGTTCATCCTCACCGATAGCATCGATAAGCCAATACTTTTCGTATATATCAAGATACTCCCATTTCCAACCGTAAGCCTGCTCTTCTCCGCCGACGTCAACTCCGTCCTTATATTTGCGGTTGTCGACCCATATCTCTCTGCCGTCCTCGTCGAATGGCACATCGGTGTTGATCGCCGTACTCTCCTCGCTCTCGCCGGTGTTCTCTGTTCCCTCTGTAGGAGCCTCGTCGCGGTTAGCGACTAAAAATCCGACGGGAATTGCCGCAAGAATGGCTAAGCAGGCGGCTATGGCTACGATTTTTATCCAAGGCAAGCCTTTTCTTTTCGGCTCATCCTTTGCTTCTTTTATAAACTTTTCGTCAATAAGACCTATGGAGTCCTGCAAGAACTCTTTTTCCTTCATATAAATACACCTCTTTCCTTCAAGTAGGTCAAAAGCCTTTCTCTTGTTCTCAAAAGCATCATTTTGACCTTACTCTGACCGAAGCCGAATTGTTCGCAAATATCAGCAATAGAATCACAGTACCAATATCTGCAAACGAAAACTCTTCTTTCGGTCACGTTAAGTGAGCCTAAAAATGAGTTGATGATCTCTGCAAGCTCGCTTTCTTCAAGACTGTCGGCAAAGCCTTGCCCGTCTGGAATGCACTCGCCAAGCTCGTCAAGTGAAATAATAGCTTCGCTACACCGTCTCTTGTCAGCGGTTTTTGCGCGTAGCTTTTTCAGGGAAATATTGCGGGTTATTCTACCGATAAATGCCGAAAAAACGCTTGGTCTTGTTGGTGGAATAGCATTCCAAACACCGAGATAGGTATCGTTTTCACATTCCTCGGCATCCTCTCGGTTTCCAAGCACGTTACACGCAATCTTCAGGCAGTACTTGCCGTATTTGGCTTTGGTCTCGGAAATAGCTTTCTCGTCTCGCGCAAAATATAGCTCGATTATTTTGTTATCATCCATTTTTACTCACCTCCCTTTATAGCTGTAAAGGCCTTTCACCAATATAGTACCGTTTTTGAGGCAAAGGTCACTGTTTTGAAAAAAGATGTAAAAATATCCCGCAGAAAATTCCGCGGGATATTAAAATGCGCAATATTACTTATCCTCAACGTCAAAGGATATCTTGATCTGTCCGTGAGCGTCCATCTCTGACTTGTGCTTTGCAACGATAGCGTTGATTCTCTTAGCGGGGTCAAGCAACTCGCTGATGGTGGCATCATGGTTGAGAGTGTCAATGATGTAAGAAACGTACTTACACATATTAACGTCAACGTGCCAGGGCTTTTCAAGCAGACCGGGGCGGCGGTAAACCAGGTTGGTGGTAAATACCTTGGAGATGATACCGTCCTCATAAGCCTTATCGAACTTATCAAATCCGTCGGTAAAGAGACCGAAGGTAGAGAATGCGAATATTCTCTTTGCTCCTCTCTCCTTGAGCTGAGAGCAAACGTCAAGCATAGACTCACCCGAGGATATCATATCGTCAACTACGATAACGTCCTTGTCGGTAAGGTCCTGACCGAGATATTCGTGAGCCTCGATGGGGTTCTTTCCGTTGATGATTACCGAGTAGTTACGGCGCTTATAGAACATACCGATATCGATTCCGAGAACCGAGGAGTAGTACATACATCTGCCCATAGCTCCCTCGTCGGGGGAGATCATCATAAGGTTTTCCTTATCGATAACGATATCGGGAACCGCCTTGATAAGTGCCTTTATCATCTGATAAGAGGGGCGTACATTGTCAAATCCGTGAAGCGGGATAGCGTTGCAGACTCTGGGGTCGTGAGCATCAAAGGTAATGATGTTGGTAATACCCATAGCAACAAGCTCCTGGAGCATAACTGCGCAGTCAAGAGACTCTCTTGTAGACTTCTTGTGCTGTCTACCCTCGTAAAGCATAGGCATAATTACTGTAATTCTTCTTGCCTTACCCGCGATAGCCGCAATGATTCTCTTAAGATCAGCGTAATGGTCATCGGGGCTCATAGGTACGGTCTGACCGTACATACGGTAGGTAACTCCGTAGTTGAATACGTCGCAGATGATGTAAACGTCCTGACCTCTCATGGAATGATGGATAAGACCCTTACCTTCACCCGTGCCGAATCTGGGGCAAACCGCCTCAACGAGATATGTGTCCTCGCTGGTGTGTCTGCGCCATTCCTTAAGATAGTTGTCAACCTGCTCGGCAAAAGCCTCGCAACCCTTCATACCGATAACACTGAGCTCGGCGAACTGTGCGTCCTTCATTTTTTAATCCTCCGAAATTGATTATATCTTATTGTTTAATTACTGAAGCTTGCAGAACTTTTCGTAAGCTGCGTCCCAAGCGGCTCTGTCAGCAGTGGGCTCGTAGTGCTTAAGCTCAAAGGAGTTAGCAACTACTTCTCTTGCCTCGCTGAGATCCTTGACCTCGCCTGCTGCGATCGCCTGCATCATAAGGTTACCGATAGCGGTTGCCTCCTCGGGACCTGCGCAAACGGGGATTCCGCAAGCATCTGCGGTCATCTGGGAGAGGAACTTATCCTTGGTACCGCCGCCAACGACGTTGATCATAGAGGTGTTTTTGCCCATAAGACGCTCGATGGTCTCAACGGTGTATCTGTACTTCAGCGCGAGAGACTCGTAGATGCAACGAACGACTTCGCCAACGGTCTCGGGAACGTGCTGGCCTGTCTCGCGGCAGAACTCTCTGATCTTCTCGGGCATATTGCCGGGGGTATTAAAGGAAGCGTGGTCGGGATTGATGAGAGATGCAAAAGGAGTTGCTTCCTTTGCCCAAGCCTCCATCTGCGCGAAGGAGTACTCGTTACCTTCTCTTCTCCACTGTCTTCTGGACTCCTGAATGATCCAGAGACCCATAATGTTCTTGAGGAAGCGTATAGTACCCATAGCACCGCCCTCGTTGGTGTAGTTAGCACCTCTTGTTTCAGCGTTGATGAGAGGCTGAAGAAGCTCAGCACCCATCAGCGACCATGTTCCGCTGGATATGTAGATGAAATCGTTGTTCTTTGCGGGAACCGCGATAACTGCGCTTGCGGTATCGTGAGAAGCAACGTTAACTACCTTGATATTGTTCTTACCAACCTCTTCATTAATCTGAGGAAGAAGCGCGCCAAGATTATTGCAGGGCTGAACCAAAGGAGCGAAAAGATTCTTGTTAATGCCGAGCTTGTCGGTGAGATCAAACGCAAAATCTCTCTTAGCCGCATCAAGGATCATACCTGTGGACGCGATAGTGTACTCTGTTGCCATCTTACCTGTCAGGAAGTAGTTAAGCAGGTCGGGGATAAAGAGCATCTTGTCAGCGCGGGCAAGCATCTCGGGATCATCTCTGCGGTCAGCGGCAAGCTGATTGAGAGTGTTGAAGTCGATAGCCTGAATACCCGTAACGTTGTAGATCTCCTCGGGAGAAACGAACTGCTTTACGTAATCGGTGATATTTACGGTTCTTGTATCACGGTAGTGGGTGGGGTTAGCCATCATTCTGCCGTTTTTATCGATGAAAGCGTAGTCAACGCCCCAAGTGTCGATACCCATAGAGGAAACGTTGTCGCCGTCGATAACGGTCTTGGTGATGGAGTTCTTGATTTCAAAGAATATTCTGAGAATATCCCAGGTGAATCTACCGTTTACGAATACGGGATCGTTGGAAAAACGGTGATTTTCGCGAAGAGTGAGCTTGTTGCCGTCGAAAGCGCCTACGATGCCTCTGCCGCTGGAAGCGCCAAGGTCGATGGCAAGCATCTTAAGTTCAGCCATAAATACCTCCGTATAAAAACTGTTAAATATTATAAGTGATAACACTACAGATTAAATTATAACATATTCAATGTCTTTTTGTTTGAATATTTTGTTAATAAAACGCTTTTTGAACAAATTATTTCTTCACTTTCCCCCTTTCGACAGTTATCACTATTATTCGCATTACTGCATAGAATGGAATGAGGTCGTGTTTCTACGACCTAAACCGATCAACAGTACCGAAAGAGGTATTATTTATGGAGATAAATTTTAAAGGTTTTAAATTTGCCGTCCTTGGCGGAGATAAACGTCAGGCGGTTATAGTCAACGAATTAATAAACGCTGGGGCTGACGTACGAATCTTTGCGCTTGGTGACAACAGAAGTGCAATGCACGGCTCTGAAAATTGTATGAGCGTAGAAAAGGCGATTGAGGGATGCGACGTTGTTGTACTTCCCTTGCCCGTAACGAGAGACAATATTCATCTTTCCGCGCAAAACGTAAAGGTGACGCTTTCGGAAATCGTTAAACTTACTGCAAAAAGCAAGTCTTTTCTTCTCGGTGGAATGATACCTCTCGAGACCTTGAGACAGTGCGAAGCTTTGGGAGTTGAAGCTTACGATTATTATAAGAACGAGAGCCTACAGAGGAAGAACGCGCTCCCATCTGCCGAGGGGGCTTTGATGATCGCTATGGAACATACAGAAATAACAGTGAAAGGTATGAAGGCTCTGGTCACAGGCTACGGACGTATAGGCTCGCTGCTTGCAGATATGCTTGACAAGCTTGGAGCTGAGGTTACGGTAGGCGCTCGACGTGACGAAACTCTCTGCGAGCTGTCCTTGATGGGATTTAAAGCAATACGTCTTGGTGGGGATAGCACCGAGCTTGTCGAAGCGGCAAGTAATTGCGACGTAATATTCAACACTGTTCCAAATGTGATATTTACCGAAAAAGTGTTGAAAAAAGTCAAAAATAAGCCGCTTTACGTTGAAATAGCATCCTCTCCGGGAGGAATTGATCTTACTGCCGCAAGAGACGTGGGACTGGAGACGATATTTGCTCCGTCATTGCCGGGAAAATACTCGCCCATAAGTGCCGGAAAATACGTTTTTGAAACGATCTACGAAATACTTTTCGAAAGGAGTAAAATATGATAGGCTATGCATTTTGCGGTTCCTTTTGCACCTTTGCTGAGTCTTTCGCGGTGCTATCGGAACTGAAAAGCAAATATGACGATATAATTCCAATAATGAGCTACAACGCTTATAATACCGACACCCGTTTCGGAAAAAGCGAGGAGTGGATAGCAAAAATTGAAAAGTTGTGCGGCAAAAGAATAATCAACACTATAGAGGATGCAGAGCCGCTTGGTCCTAAAATATCCCTTGATGCATTAGTTATAGCTCCCTGTACAGGAAACACTCTCGCCAAGCTTGCAAACGGTATTACAGATACACCCGTTTGTATGGCGGCAAAGGCACATCTGCGAAGCGATCGCCCACTGGTAATTGCCCTTGCATCAAATGATGCTATGTCGGCAAACCTCGGAAACCTCGGCAGACTTTTGACGAGAAAAAACGTTTATTTTGTGCCGATGAAGCAGGATGATCCTATTAAAAAGCCGCATTCTCTCGTTGCAGATTTTTCCCTTTTGCCGATAACGCTTGAAAATGCGTTACTTGGAAAACAAATAAGAAAGCTCTTTCTTTAAAAAACAAAAATGTCCTTAATACCGTGATTATTCGGCTTTAAGGACGTTTTTGTTGTATTTGGTTAATTAATTGCGATCTGATACAATTAAATCTGTGAAAAAAATACAAAAAAAATTCATCAAAAGTATTGCAAAATCTTTTTTTGTGTGATATAATTGCCACAGCATAAGCAAATAAAGCTCATGCGCCGACGCTCATGAAAACTAAAAGTCAGAGTGCAGGTCAATATTTTGGGGTAAGACCCCAGCGGATTAAGGCGACAAATTATATTCCCGTCGCCAAATACTTGAAAATGGAGGACAGCGTGAGGCCTGCATAAAAAGCAGGTTTACGCGTGGATCTTGCCGAAAAGCAAAATCCATCCACTATTTTTTGCCGCCGACGGCGGCAGAAAGGAGGCTATTATGTCTACACCAAAACTTAAGAAAAATCCGCCACTTCACGCGATGGTTCGCCGTCAAGGCATCGTTCTTACCGAGGACGACCAATTAAGAGCGTATGCCAACGCGCCCGAGGAGCAGTACACTCCTAAAATGGCAAACAATCAGATCTCAGGTGCAAGCTCTTCCTTGAAAGATGTTTGCGAGAATGCCAAAAAAAGCAAGTCAGAGATCATCACATTCTTCCACGATCATTTCTTCGGCGGTGGAGAACGTGAGCTTCATTTGACTCATCCCGAGTTTATCGATTGTACCAAGAAGGTCTCGGAATATGCCGAAAAATACGGCATTGGAATAGGTGCAAGTGTTACCAACCCCCTTGATCTTGGAAGAAACTTCAAGCAAGATAAGGGTGTTGGCGGTCAGCACCGCTTCTTTGCCGAGGGCATCAGAGAAGCTGACGGCAGCTTCAAATTCAACGGTGTTCTTTCAGAGCGTTGGACGAATAACAAAGGTCACGTATATCCTCAGTTCAACCATGCGCGACTCTTCACATACACAGAGGAGGACAACGGAACTGCTTATCTTGTTATTAAGCCCGAGTCGATCTTGGAAATTCCCGAGAGCGACTATACTTGTACTATTAGTAATGAGCCTTACGAGCTCAGCACCTATTTCGGAAACAAGCATATGGTAGTAGAAGGTAAAACTTCCCTTCCCGGAAACCGAATCTTCGCGATTTTCTATATGGATACTCCCGAGATGGACTACTTCCACCCCGAAGTGACCGAGTATGTTCACGACGTGATCGATATGTACCGTCGCGAGGGCGTTGAGTTTATGGAGCTTTACTCCGACGAGATGCACATTCAGTTCGACTGGGGATTTGCTCATTTTGGACCTTATGAAATTCCCTCCCGCTATATGACTGAAAATTTCCAGAGCAAGCTGGCAGCAGTCGATCCCCTTTTTGCTGATTTTGATAAGGCTCTTATATATTTCGGCTACGATATGCTTGCTGACAGAGAGCATCTTGGAAGATCGCATACTCAGCACGTCATAGGCAACAGCGCGGCTGACCTCTACCGTACCTTCCGTATGCGTCGAGTATATTTCGAGACCCTCCAGGATCAGGTAGTCGGTATGTGCTGTGAGGCAAGAGATTATATCAGAGATACCTACGCAAAGCACGAGGGATGGGATCCCCTCTGCCTCGGTCACGCAACCTGGCAGGAGTCCCCCACCTGTGACCATTATGCACCCGGTCGCGGTCAGGGTAGATTCCATCATGCGCTGAGAAGAGGCTTCTGCACCTTTGATTATTCACCCGATTACGTATATTCCAGCACTATTCGTGAGGCTATCTCCGGATGCTACGATTATTTTAAGTGGAATGATTATTTTTCATACGGCGGAACCGACTTCTGTGAGTGCGGATGGTTTGACCGTAACTACTACGGCGGAGCTATGTCAGCATCTCTCGGCACTCTTAACAGAAATGAAGTAGCATCCTGGGGTGCTTGGGGATTCCCAACTGAGGCAAGAAAGAGATTTAATAACGTTTCCCTTTCTTTCTCGGGAGGCGGCAGAGGAACACGAGAGTCTATATTGACCTACGGACGCCCCAGAGCTATCGACGTGCTTTACGTTTACCCCAAGGATCTGACTATGATCGAAGAAAGATTCGGAAGCTGGATGGTTCAGTACTGCTACTGTAACTATTGCCCTGCTGACAGAATCGTAAACCTTGGAACAGTTGAAAAAGGCAAGCTGAAGCTTGGCATCGGAACCTATTCCACTATCGTTGTGGGATTTGAGCCTTTCTACAATGAGAAATTTATCGAGCTTCTTGAGAAATTTGTACGCGGAGGCGGTAACCTTGTATGGAACGCAACTCCATCTGCAGGTGAAAACGGCAAGATTCCCTCAAGATGGCTTCGTCTCTTTGGTCTTAAATCCGCCCAGACCGTTTTTGAGGGCGGCGCGGCTCATGAGGTCAATTTCACCGGCATTCTTTCGGACATTCCCAAGATGAAGATACCTACCGATATGCTTCCCGACAGAGTTTATAACGTTACTCTTAACAGCGGCGAGGCGGTAGCTAACGCAAACAATTTCGTAATCGGTGCTACTCGCAAGTACGGACTTGGCAGAGCCACTTATATCGGTTGCCGTCTCCGTGACGACCAATCAGGCGAGTCGGGCGACGCTCCCTCCACACTCTTCGATGTACTCAAAGCTCTCGGCGCATACGGTGGCAAGGATGCCATCGACACCCCCGAAACAATCTCCCGTAAGACCGAATTTTTCGCAACTCAGTTCCCCAACGGCACCTACTCTCTCTGCCGCCATTACAAGACTATGAGAGAGCTTTGGCCCGACGGTAGCTTCAGAAGAAACGAAGAAGCAGACGCAGAATTCCTCAAGACCTATGAGCTTATGGTTCCGCTGGAGCTTGATTTCGATGAGTTCTCTCTCGACGGACATAAAATTACCTACACGGGCAAGAACCTGCTTCAGTATCGCCTCAGTAATAGAGGTAAGCTTATCGGCTTCCGCGGCGACGCTACCTGCGGTGTAACTATCGACGGTAAGACCTATAAGATCACCAAGGAGCCTGCTAATACGGTCTTTGCTACCATTGAGGAAGAGAGACTTCCCGAAGGCTATAAGTCGGGTTGGATAATCAGTTCCAACGCTCCCGTGGTCGATATCTGCACAAAGATCCCCGAGAACGCGGAGATATATCTTGACGTTGATACCGACGGATGTGATCTTCGCATCGACGAAAGACTTTTCTTCAAGGGCAGTAAGGTCTATAAGGAAGGTATTGCAACCGTTGTAATTCTCGTTAAGTAATTCAATAAGTAAAATGCCTCCCGAGGTCGTCTCGGGAGGCTAAATTTTTAGTTGTGCAAAGCTTATTTCAAAGCATTTTCTACGTAAGCATATACTACTTCGCCGTAAAGATCCTAACCTTTAGCGTTGGGATGCACCTCGTTCTGCATATAATACTTCCAACCGGTAGTCATTATAAGTTCTCCGTGTGAGTAATTACAATATGATTTACAAATAAAATTAAAATAATTATATAAATTTGAAAAAATTATTGATTTTTATAGAGTTTCGTGTTATAATACAGATACATAAAAAGAATAAACGCAGTTCATAGAATGTAAATTCTTTGTCGGGTATACTGCTTGACGGTATTACTCGGGGATAAGGAAACGGCGGTGGGAATCCGCGGCAACAGCCATTACCGTATCTTTGCTTACTACGTAAGCGATCAAGTCGGAATGCTTATCGTTCTGCGACCTGTAAAAGTCTCTTGGGCAACGTGGGGAGATGGGTAATAGGTGACTTGAGCAGGGTCGCCTTCCCTTTTTGCGCCCACGGGAGGGCGCTTTTATTTTATCCTTTTTGTGAAAATAAACACAAGAAAGGATTCGCAAAATGAAAAGAATCACATTGACACTTCTCGCGCTCATGCTTGCTTTGATTTGCATTTTCAGCATTGCTGCTTGCGAGAAAAACGAAGACACAACCGCTGAAACCCTAGCTGAAGGCGAAAAGCTCGAAGCCACGGGGCTTTGGACAACAGCTACTCATCTTTCCAACACCACTGTTGGCGAAGGCGCCAAAACGGTTACCCTTACCGTTGAGGCTGAAGGAAAAAGCCTTACTATTACCTTGAAAACAGACAAGGCAACTCTTGGCGAAGCTATGTTTGAACATAAGCTTATCAACGATGCTTCTTTTTTCAACGTACTTAACGGAATCGAAGCAAGCTGGGAAAAGGATCAGGCATACTGGGCTTTTTACGGGGGTGAGACTATGATGTCCCATGGTGTAAACGAAGAAAAGATCGACGGCGGGGAGAGCTACAGATTTGTCTACACAAAGTAATTCGCAAAACGGAAAAAGAGGACGCGATAAATGGCGCAGACGAGTGTGGGAGATCGTTGTATTCGCAATGCTCGGCGCGCTGATGTTCTGCTCAAAGGTTGTTATGGAATTTCTGCCAAACGTTCACCTGCTCGGAATGTTGACCATAACCTACACCTTGGTTTTTCGCGCAAAAGCACTGATTCCCATATATATCAACGTTTTGTTGATCGGACTCTACGGCGGCTTCAATCTTTGGTGGGTTCCCTACCTTTATATTTGGACTATTCTTTGGGCGATAGCTATGATCTTGCCGAAGAATATGCCAAAATGGCTCGCTTGCGTAGTATATCCATTGCTATGCAGCATACACGGCTTTGCATACGGAATCTTGTATGCCCCGGCAGAGGCACTAATGTTCGGCCTTGATTTTGACGGATTGGTAGCCTGGATAATCGCCGGAATTCCCTTTGACATTATACATGGCATAGGAAATCTCGTTGCAGGGCTTTTGATCTTCCCTTTGAAAGAGCTTCTGCAAAGGTTAGTCAAAAAACAATACGTATAATTTAACAACAAGGGCTCTCCTGTTGGAGAGCCCTAATTTTATGTATAACTATTATTTCGCCGCCTTGTAAGCCTCGATCTTACCGGTCAGATGCTTACAAACGTCTGCCATAAATCTCGTTGCAGTAGGACGAAATTCGGGATCGTATTTAAGCAGGAAGTTGTCAGCTTCAAGTGTGAAGTCGCCCTTATAATCAACGTCTGCCAGTGCATGGCAAACCGCATCCCAGTTGATTCTTGCACTTCCGGGGAGGGTGTGAAGATCCTTTACGTAGTCAACGTCGTGTACGTGGAGACAACCGAGACGGTCATGACCGATGGTTCTGATAGCATCCTGAGGCTCTCTGCCGCAAAGTGCTACGTGACCGAGGTCGAGACAAACGGTAAATGCCTCGGGATCGTTCAATGAGTCATAATAGCGGTTAAGCTCTCGGGGATCTGCGCAAACACAGTCGCATATGTATCCGGTGACCGGTCTGTTCTGCCACATATTCTCGATTGCGATCTTAACGCCGCAATTCTTTGCGTGAGGTGCCAAGGAATTGTAAAATTCCATATTTATCTCGAACATTTCTTCTTCTCGTCCGAGATAAGGAACCTTTTGGATGGGGTGAACAATTATATTCTTTATACCGAGAAGAGCGCAGACCTCAAAGAGACGAGGAAACATAGGTGCCGTCTCCTTGGTGTACTTTTCCCAACCGCCGCCGAAAGGAGCGTGAGCCTGATTGAAGATAACCCCGCGCGAGTCGGCAATATTTTTGAATAAGAGGGTGTTTTCCTTCCAGTTATCCGCAAAAGCGAAATCAAGGTCACGGAACATTGAAAAGTCGATTGCGGGAAATCCTGCGTCTGCGATTATCTCAATTCCCTTACCTCTGCCAAAGGTTGTTGCTAAAACGTCAAGTGTGGTTGAATAAATCATATTTTTGTCCTCCGTTTGATGTTAATTATCCTCTTGTCATAGCGATTCTTCCGCCGTCGATAAGATGGTTGCTTCCTGTAATAAAGGCTGCTTTATCCGATGCCATATACATAATGAAATCAACGATTTCCTGTGTTTCTGCCGCTCTGCCTACAAGAGTTCTCAGCTTGCCCATAGCCTCGCGAGTAAGCACGGGACCAGGGCTGACGCAAACGGCTCTTACGTTGTGGCGAGCACCGTATTGAGCGACAGATTTTACAAGAGCGTTCATAAGTCCCGCCTTGGAAACCGCATAAGCCATAGAAAGTGCCGCTTCTTCTCCGCAGATCGAGCCTAAATAAATAATTACTCCGCTTTTTTGCTTGACCATATGGCGCATAGCCGCTTGGGAGAAATAGTAGGGTCCCTTCAGATTAACGTCAACGCCCCAATCAAAGATCTCGGAAGGCATATCAAGCCAATCACCCTCGTAATTGTTGCAACGACGCTCACAGCCTCCGGCACAGTTTATGAGTATGTCAAGTCTTCCAAACTTTTCAACCGCTCTGTCGGTAGCGGAAACGACCTGGTCGTATTCTCTTACGTCGCAAACCGCATATTCAGCCTTACCGACACCATCTGCATTGATCTCTGCGGCTTTTTCGATAAGAGCGGTTTCATTGATATCAACCAAAAGCACGTTCGCGCCTTCTTTTGCCATGCATTTTGCGGTCAGAAAACCAATACCCGATGCGCCGCCTGTTATTAAAGCGGTTTTGTTTTGAAATTCCATATACTTATTCCTCCTGATCAGTTGATTTGCGATTGATGAATTATATCAAATCCTCAGGTTTAAATGTGTATTTTGAATTACAGAATCTACACTGGATCTCAAGCTCCTCGGGCTTTCCTTCAGCAATCTGCTCATCGAACATTTTGCGAAGATCCTTGGGGTCGATAGATTTCATAGCTTTCTCCATACGTTCTCTCGAGCAGGTGCAGAGGTAATCAACGTCGATCTCGTCAAAAAGGTCGTATTCGATATCCTGAAGAGCTAATGCAGCAATTTCTTCGTTGCTCATACCCTTATCAAAGAGTCTGGAAACGTTTGAGAGAAAAGGAATATTCTTCTCGATCTTAGTAACAGTTTCATCATCTGCAAAAGGAAGAAGCTGAATTATGATACCTCCTGCGGCTTTGCAGGAGAGATCGGTATCAACAAGTACACCAAGAGCGCAAACAGTGGGTACCTGTTCACTTTGCGCGTAATAGGAAGCGATATCTTCCGCGATCTCGCCCGAAACCAGCTCGATAGAGCCATTGTAAGGCTCTGCGGATCCCATATCCTTGATAAGATTGAGAAATCCCTTGCCCACAGCTCCGCTTACGTCAAGCTTACCGTTAGGCTTAAGAGGAATATCAACCGATGGATTCTGAATGTATCCGCGTACGTTTCCGATATAATCGCTGACCGCAAGCACTCTACCCGCAGGACCGTCGCCGTTGAGAGAAACGGTGATGGTGTCCTCCTTGTCGCCGAGCATACATCCCATCATAGACGTAACCGTCAAAAGTCTTCCGAGTGTAGCTGTTGCCGTTGCGGATGTGTTGTGATAACCGATAGCCTTATTAACTATCTCTGTCGAATTTATTACGTGTATTCTTGCGCTGCCATCACTGGTCATAGCGCGCAAAATTTTAGACTGTGCCATTTTTTCTCCTAAATTTGTAGTGCTGTTATTTTTTTGCCCTTGCAACGATATACCACCGTTCACAATCATTTTCGGGAGCAGAAAACTTGTAATCGCCGTAAAATCCGATGACCTCAAATCCGCAAATTTTCAGATTATCCGTTAATTCTTCCTTCGAATAACAACGTTCGGTCTGTACCTCGTCAGCACGAGAAAATCTGCCGTCTTCTTCCTCGGTAAATACCGAAAGATAGAAATTGCAGAGCTTCGTTTCCTCGTCGTAATCGTTTTGCCAACCGCAATAAACATTTTCCCCATAAGAATTCTTGTCCTCAAAGATGTAATGCTGATTACCGTATATGTTTTCGAATTTATGGGGTGTATTTACGTCGAAAATGAAAAGTCCGTCGGGGTCGAGATAGTTGTGTACGCATTTGAAGCATTTTTCAAGGTCGCCGACTTCGGTAAGATAGTTGACGCTGTCAAGACAGCACGTGATAGCTCCCACCGTGCCGTAAAGCTCGAAAGAACGCATATCCTGTCTTAAAAACAGAACTCCCTCAATACCCTTGTCATAAGCCTTGTCCATCGCCTCTGTGAGCATATCCTCGCTGAGGTCCGCACCTATCATATCGTAGCCGCGTGATGCCAATTCAAGGGTCATACTTCCTGTTCCGCAGGCAAGGTCAAAAACTAATTCGGGCTTGTTAGACAAATGCTTTTTAAAGCAATCCTCGATAAAATCCGCCCAAGCGGAATAGTCTATCTCTGAGTTTATGTTATCGTATACCGATGCTATTGAATCGTATGCGGGCATATAAAATCCCTTTCACTAATTATTTCAAAAGTTTTTTATCTTCAAGCTTCATTTTTTCAAGAACCTTCAGATATCCCTCGCTACCGTATTTCAAGCAATGATTAACACGGCTGATGGTGGCGGTGCTGAGTCCGGTCTGAGCGGCGATTTCAGCGTAGACTATTCCCTCGCTGAGCATTTTTGCTGCCTTAAGTCTTCTGGACATTTCGAGTATCTCACTCTTGGTGCAGATATCCTCGAAAAAGCTTTTGCAATCTTCGGGATTTTCGATAGAAACGATACTTCTGTAAAGAAATTCGATGTTTTCGTCGTGATCTCTTTTCATTTTTTACCTCTTTTTTTAATTTAATGTTGATTTTTTTTTAAGGTCGAAAAGGGGCATGCGATATCGGTATATTTTTCGTCAAAATATTTACCTATATTATTCTACCACTTTATTGCGCGAAAGTAAAGAGGGTTTTTGATTTTTCTTAAAAATATTTTTTAAACAATCGGTTGCTTTTTGTAAATTAAATATTGACATTCGCTATTATTTGATATATAATGTATTATGTATAATTGCAGATTTATCATATTTATGAAAGGTTTGGATTAAAATGACAGAAATTAAAATTGGTCAAAAAATACGACTTTTGAGGAAAAACAATGACGTTACGCAGGACAAGCTTGCGGCATACCTCGGAGTTACTCCTCAGGCGGTTTCCCGCTGGGAATCGGAAATCTGCTATCCCGATATAGAGTCTTTACCCCAGATCGCGGACTTTTTCGGTGTCGGAATGGATGAGCTGCTGTGTTACGACAGCGTTCAAAAAGAAGCTAAGATCAAGGATTATATAGAGCAAGCTGATATTCTTGCTTCGAATGAAAAGCTTGGTGAGTGCCTTGCTCTGCTCAGAGAAGCCTATGCGGATATTCCCTCTTCTTACGAGATCCAACTTGAGCTTGCCAAGACCCTTTCGGCAATTTCGGCTGAAGGCAAGCCCCGAAAGAACGATCTTATTGAGGCTGTTTCTCTTTGCAATCACATTCTTGAGTTTTGTACTGATGATGAAATACGCGATGAGACTAAAAAGACTCTTTGCGACATATATTCTCATCAGCTCGGTAACGATCAGTTAGCTATGGACATTGCCGAAAAGCTTCACTCTATGGATTACAGTAAGGAGATCGTAAAAGCGACTGTGCTTACCGGTGATATAGCCTTCAATCAGGCGCAAACTAATATTATGGAGTTTGCGGACAGTATGTGGTGGCATTTTTACAATATTGCTTGTGTTCCGGATATTTCGGGAGACCATTACTCCATTGATCAAAAGATAGAGATACTTGAAAAGGGTGTAAAGCTTTTTGAGTTGATCTTTGACGGTAATTATTTGTATTATAATGATAGACTTGCCAATTCATACCGCCAGCTCGCGCTTAATTATCTTGTAAAGGGTGACAGAGAAAACGCGATCAAATGCGTTGAGAAAATGGCACATTATGCTATCGCGTTTGATTCCCTGCCTGAAACTGCAAAGTATGAATCTGTTCTTCTGAATACTATTGATTATAATACCGAAAAACGTGATGGTGTTGAGACCTTAACTCTTTGTGAAAAGCTTCTTCGCGGTCGATTCTCTAACCGTATCTGGGCACCTATACGCAACGACGTGAGATTTATCGCCGCTGTAGAATCAATGGAAAATAGTGCAGATGAATAAGAATATGAATCTACCATTAGTCACTGTTACTGAGAACTCCGACGCAACCGAGGCATTGGGTCACTTATTGGCTGAAGCTATAACAAGTGACGAGAGTCTTCCAAGATTTGTAGCAATGTACGGTGATCTTGGAGTGGGCAAGACCGCATTCGTGCAAGGATTTTGCTCTGAGATCTGTCAAGGATATACCGTAAAATCCCCTACGTTTGCTCTTGTAAACGAATACAAATGCAAATTACCTGTGGGCGGCATCAAAAGGGTCTACCACTTTGATATGTACCGTATTGCCGACGAGGACGACCTGTATTCTATCGGTTTTTACGACTATCTCCGTCCCGATGCCGTTTGTATCGCTGAATGGTGCGAGATGATCCCCTATGCGCTTCCCGACAGCTATCTCAAGGTTGAGATCGAGAAGATAGATCTTGGAGATAAGAGAAATATTACAATTAGTCTTATTGGAGCTTGATAATAATGAAGATATTAGCACTTGATACCACTGCAGAGGTCTGCACCGCCGCGATCTGCGATGACAAAAAGCTCATTGCTGAGATGACAGTGAATACAGGAAATACACATTCCCAGACCCTTCTTCCCGTGGTTGAACAAATATTAAAGATCTCCGAGACAGAACTTGACGAGATCGATTGCTTCTCATGCAGTACAGGTCCCGGATCCTTTACCGGGGTACGAATCGGAGTTGCTACCGTAAAAGGTATTGCATACGGAATGGATAAACCCTGCGTTTCGGTTTCAACTCTCGAGGCATTGGCTTATAATCTTATTGGATTTGATGGCATCATTTGCCCGGTTATGAATGCAAGACGAAATCAGGTCTACAATGCTCTCTTTGAGTGTAAAAACGGTGTATTGATCCGTCTATGCGATGACAGAGCGTTATCTATTGAAGAGCTTGACGAAGAGCTTTCGGCTGTTGAAAAGCCGATCTATCTCGTCGGCGACGGTTATTCGATCACTGAAAAGGGATTTAAGAAAACAAAGATCGGTTTCGTGCCCGAAAGAATGAGAGTACAGAGCGCATACAGCGTAGCTTGCTGTGCTTTTGAAAAATACAATATGGGGCAAACGCTTACAGACGGTGAGATAGTCCCAATATACCTTCGTCCCTCGCAGGCAGAACGCGAGAGAAACGAAAGGCTTGGAATTAAATAAAAAATAATAAAAAAGAGGTATTATATTATGGAAAAGATCATTATCGGTTGCGACCACGGTGGATTTGAGCTTAAGAACGAAATCATTGCTCATCTTGAAAAAAAAGGAATTAAGGTTACCGACGTAGGAACATATTCCACCGACTCCTGCAACTATCCCGATTATGCTCGCAAGGTATGCGAAAGAATCCAGTCAGGCGAGTTTGAGCGCGGAATTCTTGTTTGCGGTACGGGAATCGGCATTTCTATCGCGGCAAACAAGCACAACGGTATCCGTGCCGCTTGCTGCTCCGACACCTTTTCAGCAAGAATGACCAGAATGCACAATAATGCAAACGTTCTTTGTATGGGTGGTAGAGTTGTTGGTCCCGGTCTTGCGTGTGATATGGTTGACCTTTTCGTTGATACTGAATTTGAAGGCGGCAGACATCAGACAAGAGTCGATCTGCTTACCGACATCGAGAACGATAACTGATTTTCAGAAAGGCTGATTAGCGTGAAAGTTACTTCCAATATAAAGGTGAAACGATCTTTTTCACGCGCGAATTTTGCCGTGCGGCAAAATTCATCGATTACTATTTGTGCCGCCGCTTGGCGGCGGAATGGAGATTATAATGGCAGAAAGAAAAGATACGGCGCACAAGGTCGCTGAAGTCTTGCGCGCGACAGCCGGCAAAACGGGCAAAAAATATTATACCTCGGCAGTCATTCTCGCGGCAGGCTCTTCTACCAGAATGGGTGGAGATTCTACAAAGCAGTTCCTTGAGCTTTGCGGAATGCCCGTAGTTGTCAGAACTATTCTTGAGTTTGAAAAATCGCCCCTTATTGATGAGATAATAGTCGTTGCCAAAGCTGACGAAATAGCAAAATATGACGGATTTGTGGAAGAATATAAAATAACAAAACCGTTTAAAGTTATTGAAGGCGGTGAGACGAGACAGGAATCCGCAAGGATCGGCTCGGATGCGGTAAACGATAAATCAAAGTATATTGCAATTCACGATGCGGCAAGATGTCTCGTTACCGGTGAAATGATCTACAAGGCTTGCCATGGAGCATACCTTCACGGCGGTGCTGTGTTGGCGATCAAAGCGGTCGATACCGTAAAGATTGGTGATAAGAGCGCGTTTGTGGAAGAGACTCCCGACAGAAAGATGACCTGGCAGGCGCAAACCCCCCAGGTGTTTAAAATCAACGCGTTTCGTGCGGCTACCTATATTGCACGCGACGAAAAGTTCGAAGGAACCGACGATGCGTCGCTCCTTGAGCACATCCGCATTCCCGTAAAACTCGTAGAAGGCTCAAGGGAAAACATCAAGGTAACCGATCCTATGGACATTTATTTCGCCGAGGCAATTCTCCGCGCGAGAGCCGACGAAGAGGCAAAGCTTGCCGCTAAGGCAGAGGCAGACGTATCCGAAAACGAGAAAAAGGGTAAGAAAAAATGAGGATAGGACACGGTTACGACGTTCACAGGCTTGTCGAGGGCAGAAAATGCATAATCGGTGGTGTTGATATTCCCCATTTAAAAGGACTTTTGGGGCATTCCGATGCGGACGTGCTTGTCCACGCGATAATGGACGCAATCATTGGCGCACTCTGTCTCGGTGATATTGGAAAGCTGTTCCCCGACAACGATCCTGCATATAAAGGTGCTGATAGCTTAGTCCTCTGCTCTCACGTTACCGAGGTAATGAAGCAAAAAGGATATAAAATCGGCAATATCGATGCCACGGTCATCGCCCAAGCCCCCAAAATGGCACCTCATATTCAAAAAATGAGAGAAAATATCGCAAGGGTACTTGATACCGATATCGAAAACGTCAGCGTAAAGGCAACAACCGAGGAAAGGCTTGGATTTACGGGCGAAGGCCTTGGAATCTCCGCTCATGCGGTCTGTTTGCTTGAAAATGTCTGACTTGGCGGATGGGATCGCCAAAAATTGACGACCCCTATATAATCGCCACGGAAACACCCTGCAAAATCTGTTTACATCTATTTCTTTAACGACGAAAAAGGCTATCCCCGAAGCGTTGCCTTACGACATTTTATGCGTTTCAAAACTATAATTCTACAATAATTGACAATTAACTTTTTAGAAAGGTCAGGTAATTTTTATGATCTATATAGCTCCTTCCCTCCTTGCCGCAAATTACGCAAATCTCGCGGAAGATATTAAGAGAGTCGACGAGGCAGGTGCTCAATATCTTCACCTTGATATCATGGACGGTGCTTTCGTTCCCAACATAAGCTTCGGTCCCGATCTTATTGCGGGTATCAGAAAAACCACTGATATGATCTTCGACGTACATCTTATGATAAAGCGCCCCGAAAGATACATAGACCGCTTCGTTAAGGCGGGTGCTGACATCATTACAGTTCACTACGAGGCTTGCGAGAATCCCATGTCTGTCATTCACCTCATTCATTCCTACGAGATGAAGGCTGCTTTGGCAATCTCCCCCAAGACCCCCGTTGAGCATCTCTTCCCCTTTATCGGTCACATTGATATGGCACTTATTATGACCGTTGAGCCCGGATTTGGCGGTCAGTCGCTTATTCCCGAGACACTTGAAAAAGTTTCTGTGCTTCGCAAATACGTTTCCGAGCGCGGAATCAACCTCGACATTGAGGTTGACGGTGGTATCAACGCGCAGAACGTAGGTCTTCTGACCTCAGCGGGAGCTAACGTTATCGTTGCGGGTTCGGCAATCTTCAAGGCAAAGAAGCCAAAGGCAGTTATTCAGGAAATGAAGGACACCGCCGCAAAGAACCCATTCAAAGGGTGATATAATGAATGAATTGAATAGCACTCTTCCGGATACTCGAGCGGAAAAAGCAATAATAGCGAGATCAAGACAGCTTACCGATTTCAAATGGACACCTATAAGAGACGTGCCTACGGTCGCTTTACAAGGGCAATTTCCTTCGAAGGCAAAAATTTTAGGGTCTATTTTAAAAACAAATACGGTGTTTGGGTCCATCCAATGACGAAAATTCAATAACAAAAAGGAGAAAGCCGATCGAAGCTTTCTCCTTTTTGATTATATTAAGCCTGTTTCTTTGACTTGAAATACCCTATTATCTGCTTGAGATATACACAACCGAGATAGATCGCGATTATTGGCAGTGCGAAAAGCAGATACCAGAATGGATAAGGTATGATTGCATAAAAGGTCGTGAGCAAAGGAATATTATCATGGAACATGGTGAACATATAGTTGACCTGAATGATATTCCCCGCATAGTCGACCACATTGTTTGTAACACAATAATTGTTTATACCAAGGTTGATGAAATGAACGACGATAAAAATACCAAGTGTGATTATCAACGTCGATGGAATGCACTTGAAATCCTTCTTGATTATTCCCAATTTGAAAAGAATGATCGGGATTCCAAATTCCAAAACGTGCGGGAAATAATAGAAACAGAAAGGCATCGAGAAAAGCTCGGCTTCAGCCATTGAAGTATTCAGGACAAGTGCAAGCAAAGCTCCGAGACTCCAGAAAAGCAGAAGATTTCCGAGAGTTTTGTTTTTTGTGAACACTACTATGGGCAATAAAAGCGCATTTATTGAGCAAAGATGGAACGGAAGATACTCGATAGGTGAATTCCAGGCAACCAGATTATAAATAATCGCGGCAAGTCCCGAAAATGAGAGTATTCCGAGAATTAAAGTCTGCCATTTCAGAGAGAGCTTGCGAATGGAAAAATACAATCCTATGATAATAAGTGCAGCCGCCAAAAGCGAAAGAATATGAACTAAGCCGAAGGTTCCCCAACTCATATCTGTCCTCCTAAAAATGTCAAATTTCGACATCATTATTCATAAATTAAGGGATATTTTACGTATTTTATAAAATATCCCTTTGTTTAATTACTTAAGCATTCCCTCAAGAGTTGCCTTTGCGCTCTCAAGAGCTTCTGCGATCTTATTTGCGTCTCGTCCGCCTGCCATTGCATTGTCGGGACGTCCGCCGCCCTTACCGCCGGTTACAGATGCAACTGCGCCTACGATCTTGCCCGCATGCGCGCCTGCGGCAACTGCGTCCTTACCTGCGACCGCGATAAAGTTGAGCTTGTCGCCCGACTTGACCGCAAGAACCGCAACCATATCACTGTTCTCTGCCTTGATCTTGTCACAAAGGCTTCTTGCGGCATCGATCTCCATGCCGTCAGCAAGGTAGGTAACGAGCTTAACGGAGCCAACGGAAACTGCACCTGCGAGAACATCTGCAAGCTTACTGCCGGCAAGCTTGGAGTTGAGAGATTCGATCTCCTTCTTCATGCCTGCAATCTCGCCCTGAAGCTGAGATGCCTTCTTTGCGATGTCAACGGGGTTCTGAACCTTCAGCTCTGCGGCAGTCTCCGAGATCAGCTTGTCCTTTGCAGCCAAAAGATCAAGCACGCCAAGACCTGTTACGACCTCGATACGACGAATACCTGCGGCAACGCTCGACTCGGATAAGATCTTGAAAAGACCGATCTTTGCGGTGTTATCAACGTGAGTACCTCCGCAGAATTCGGTGGAAGCGTCTCCCATCTTAACAACTCTGACGGTTGCGCCGTACTTCTCTCCGAATAGCATCATCGCGCCAAGCTTCTTTGCGCTCTCGATGTCGGTTTCAATAGTGTCAACCGCGATACCGGAAAGAACGGTAGCGTTTACAAGAGCCTCAACCTTTGCAAGCTCGTCGGGGGTAACTGCGGCGAAGTGAGTAAAGTCGAAACGACCTCTTTCAGCGTCAACGTAAGAGCCGGACTGCTCAACGTGGGTGCCAAGCACCTGACGGAGTGCACCCTGGAGGAGGTGGAGCGAGGAGTGATTTCTCTTTATAGCGTTTCTGCGAGCGTTATCAATGCTTGCGGTAACGGTGTCACCAACCTTAACCGCGCCGGAGGACAGCTCACATACGTGGAGATAGATGCCGTCGGTCTTCTTGGTGTCAAGAACGGTTGCGGTGAAATCAGCGTTGCTGATAACACCGGTATCACCAACCTGACCGCCACCCTCTCCGTAGAAAGGTGTCTTATCGAGAATGAGAGTGAATTCGCCCTCGCTTATTTCATCAACCAGCATACCGTCGGCAATGATAGCAACTACCTTTGCTTCGATCTCGGTCTCGGTGTAGCCGGTGAATTCGGTAGCGGAAATACCTGCGAGCATTTCTTTATCGGAGCTGTCCCAACCGCCAACGTTGCCTCTTGCGGCTCTCGCTCTGTCTCTCTGCTCCTTCATAAGAGCTTTGAAGGTCTCCTCGTCGATTGCAAGCCCGCTTTCTTCAGCGATTTCACGGGTGAGGTCAATGGGGAAACCAAATGTATCGTAAAGCTTGAATACATCGTCGCCCGAAAGCTGATCTGCTCCGTTTTTCTTTGCATCCTCAATCATCTCGGAGAGCTTGGAAAGACCTGCATCAACGGTCGCGTCGAATCTTTCTTCCTCCATTGCGATGACCTTGAGGATATAAGCGCGCTTTTCGTCAAGCTCGGGGTAAGCGCGGCAGCTCTCTTCAATAGATACGGTAACGGTATCAACAAGGAAAGGGTGATTGATGCCGAGAAGCTTACCGTGGCGGCAAGCGCGGCGGATTATACGGCGGAGGACGTAGCCTCTTCCCTCGTTGGAGGGGATAACACCGTCACTTATCATAAACATTGCGCTTCTGGAGTGGTCGGTTACAACGCGGATAGAGATATCGTTCTCTGCATTGTCGCCGTAATTCTTGCCTGCGATCTCGCAGGTCTTGTCGATGACCTTACGGATGGAGTCGACCTCGAACATATTGTCAACGCCCTGCATTACGCAAGCAAGTCTCTCAAGACCCATACCTGTATCGATGTTCTTCTGCGCCAGCTCGGTGTAGTTGCCCTTGCCGTCGTTGTTGAACTGAGAGAATACGTTGTTCCAGATCTCCATAAATCTGTCGCAATCGCAACCGGGCTTACAGTCGGGACTTCCGCAACCGTACTTGATACCGCGGTCAAAATAGATCTCGGAGCAAGGACCGCAAGGACCGCTTCCGTGCTCCCAGAAGTTGTCTGCCTTGCCGAGACGAACTACGTGTGCGGGGTTCACGCCGATCTTATTGACCCAGATGTCGTAAGCCTCCTCGTCGTTCTCGTAGATAGAGGGCCAGAGAAGGTCTCCGGGGATCTCAAGCCAACCGGTGAGGAATTCCCAGGACCAAGCGATAGCTTCTTCCTTGAAGTAGTCACCGAAGGAGAAGTTACCAAGCATCTCGAAGAATGTACCGTGACGCGCAGTGTGACCAACGCGCTCAAGGTCAGGAGTACGAATGCACTTCTGGCATGTGGTAACGCGGTTTCTGGGAGGAATTTCCTCGCCCGTGAAGAACTTCTTCATAGGAGCCATGCCCGAGTTTATAAGTAACAAAGACTTGTCATTGTGAGGAACGAGCGAATAGGAAGGGAGACGAAGATGTCCCTTGGATTCAAAGAAGGAGAGATACTTTTCTCTCAGATCGTTGAGTGATGTCCACTTCATTTTTGTGTACGTCCTTTCAAAATTTAGCCATAATTAGCGATTTTATAATTTAACCATAATATTATATCATTAAAACAAGGGAAAGTCAAGGGATTTTCAACGATATTTGCCGAGATTTTTGCAAAAATTGAGCTTAATTCCCTCTTTTAGCGTCCCAAGACCTTAAATTTCCCTCATTCATAGCAAAAGCGCGAGATCACTCCCGCGCTTTCTTAAATTATTCGATTATTCCCCCTCGGGAACGTAGTTGTAGATTATCGTTGCGTTTGTGAGATAATTGTTACCGCTTGAAGAAATGCTTATCTGTGCCCATTCTTCTTCGGTTCCGGTGTAATATACGGTTTTAAGGCTTGAGCAATTATTGAACGCACAAGAACCAATGCTTGTGACACCGTCGGGGATATTTATGCTCGTAAGGCTTGAGCAATCCCAGAACGCATATTCACCAATACTTGTGACACTGTCGGGGATGGTTATGTTCGTAAGGCTTCTGCAACCTGAGAACGCATGATTACCAATGCTTGTGACACTGTCGGGGATAACTATGCTCGCAAGGCTTGAGCAACCGTAGAATGCATAATTACTAATGACTGTAACACTATCTGGGATGGTTATGCTCATAAGACTCGAGCAACCGGAGAACGCAGAAGAACCAATGCTTATGACACTGTCTGGGATGGTTATGTTCGTGAGGCTTGAGCAACCGGAGAATGCATAATTACCAATGCTTGTAACACTATCAGGGATAGTTATGCTTGTAAGGCTTGAACAACCGCTAAACATACCATGGCTAATACTTGTAGCACCATCAGGAATGTTTATGGTCGTAAGACTTAAGCATCCTGCGAATTGGCTACCACTATAAAAATATAGCGATTGATTATTCTCTTCGAAAGTAACACTTAAAAGTTTTGAACAACCTTGAAAGGCGGATGTACCTATTTCGGATACACTATTGGGAATATATATATTTGTAAAACCTGAACAAAGCCAAAAAGCATGGTCAAAGATTTTTGTAATACTATCAGGAATGGTTATGTTTTTAAGAGTTGTGCAATTTGAAAATGCATAATTGCCAATACTTGTAACACTTCCGTCAGAAGGAATTACACTGTTTTTACAACCAGCTATTACCATTTTTTGTTTTGTACTTATCAAACAATTTCCGTCACTGTGGTATTTAGAGTTACCTTCACTAACATTAATACTTGCAAGGCTTGAACAACCATGAAAAACTTGTTGGCCAATGCTGGTTACGCTAGCTGGGATAGTTATGCTTGTGAGGTTTGAGCAACCACCGAATGCCCTGTCACCAATGCTAGTTACGCTAGCTGGGATAGTTATACTTGCAAGGCTTGAGCAACCATGAAAAACTTGTTGACCAATGCTAGTTACGCTAGCTGGGATAGTTATGCTTGTGAGGTTCGCGCAATCATAGAACGTACTGCCACCAATGCTGGTTACGCTAGCTAGGATAGTTATGCTTGTGAGTCTTGTGCAATCATAGAACGCACCACCACCAATACTTGTGACACTGTTTGGTATGGTTACAGTTGTAATCTTATCATTATTATAGAAAGCATATATGTATATTTCATATTTGTTATGGTTAATAGTATCCGGTAAAGTTAATTGGGCTTCTGTACCTATATATCCTATAAGATAATATTGGCTTGTTTCATCATCACAGTAAAAAATGTATCCATCCTCATTTATCAGTTTACTTTCTCCGATTGTATCAGTATAAATGTTTTTTGCATAATAACCAATACCGCCGTTGTAATAAGAATCACCAGAGACAATAGTTATGTTTGATTGATTGTATATCTCTATAAGTTTGTAGCAATTTTTAAACGAATTATCACCAATGTAGGTAACACTTTTAGGTATGGTTACACTAGTAAGATTAATACAGTTATAAAACGTTCCATAATCAATGCTAGTAATACCATCGGGTATAGTTATACTTGTAAGTCTTGAACAGTTGTAGAAAGCATTAGAACGAATTTGTGTAACACTATCGGGTAAAGATACGTATATAAGGCTTGAACAACCGTAGAACGCATTATAACTAATACTTATTACACTGTCCGGGATTATTATACTATTGATATTTATACAGCCACTAAACGCACTATTTCCAATTTCTGTAACAGGTAAACCATTATATGTATCTGGAATCACAACATCGGTATCTGTACAAGTTCCAATTCCACTTACATAATAGGATTTTTTATCAGATGATAAAGTGAATTCCAGTCCTTCACTTGGTTTAAGTTTACCGCAATTTGTGCAAATCTTATCTACATAATTATGTCCAAGAGCAGGTTTTTCGAGATAGGTTGAATATTCGCACTCTTCCCTATCGCAGGTCACATAAGAATCCCAACCGATCTCTGTGCAAGTAGGTTCTTTTGATTCGTGCGATACTTCAATATGCCCAAGAGCGTTGATAGTTTCTTGCGCAACAAGAACTTCGCCACAAACCGAACAATGCTTACCCTCAGTAAGTCCGGTCTTGGTACAAGTAGAAGCCACCGCAACATCAATAACCTCACTATGTCCAAGCGCGGGATTCAAAACCTCACCGCAGACGGTACAATTCTGCGTAGTTGTACAAGTAGCCTCTGCCCCCGCAGTATGTCCAAGCGCATCGATAATTTGCTGAGCAACGAGTGTTTCGCCACAAACCGAACAATGTTTGCCATCTGTCAAACCAGTTTCTGTACAAGTAGGAGCAACGGCTTCATCCGTTACTTCGGTATGACCAAGCGCGGGATTCAATATTTCACCGCAAACAGTACAATTTTGTGTAGTTGTGCAAGTAGCATTAGCTCCCGGAGTATGTCCAAACGCTGCAACGATCTTTTGTTCAACAAGAACTTCACCACAAACCGAACAATGTTTGCCTTCTGTAAGACCTGTTTCAGTACAAGTGGGCGCAGCCGCTTCATCGGTTATTTCAGTATGTCCAAGCGCGGGGTTCAATACTTCTCCACATACGGTACAATTCTGTGTTGTTGTACAAGTAGCATCAGCTCCGGCTGTGTGACCAAGCGCGGCAACGATATCTTGTTCAACAAGTACCTCGCCACAAACCGAACAATGCTTGCCTTCTGTAAGACCTGTTTCAGTACAAGTGGGCGCAGCCGCTTCATCGGTTATTTCAGTATGTCCAAGCGCGGGGTTCAATACTTCTCCACATACGGTACAATTCTGTGTTGTTGTACAGGTAGCATCAGCTCCGGCTGTGTGACCAAGCGCGGCAACGATATCTTGTTCAACAAGTACCTCGCCACAAACCGAACAATGCTTGCCTTTTGTAAGTCCTGTTTCTGTACAAGTGGGATCAACCGCTTCATCGGTTACTTCTGTATGACCCAGCACAGGATTCAATACTTCACCGCAAATGGTACAATTTTGTGTAGATGTACAAGTAGCATCAGCTCCGGCGGTGTGTCCAAGTGCCGAAACAATCTCTTGAGCAACGAGGATTTCTTTACAAACCGAACAATGCTTGCCCTCTGTAAGTCCCGTTTCGGTACAAGTGGGATCAACCGCTTTATCGATTACTTCGGTGTGACCCAGCGCAGGATTCAATACTTCTCCACATACGGTACAATTCTGTGTTGTTGTACAAGTAGCATCAGCTCCGGCTGTGTGACCAAGCGCGGCAACGATATCTTGTTCAACAAGTACCTCGCCACAAACCGAACAATGTTTGCCATCTGTCAAACCGGTTTCTGTACAAGTGGGAGCAACGGCTTCATCTGTTACTTCGGTGTGACCAAGCGCGGGGTTCAACACTTCTCCGCAAACAGTACAATTCTGTGTTGTTGTACAAGTCGCATCAGCTCCGGCTGTGTGACCAAGCGCGACAACGATCTTTTGATCAACAAGAACCTCACCACAAACCGAACAGTGCTTACCCTCGGTAAGACCCGTATCAGTACAAGTGGGCGCAACCGCTTCATCGGTTACTTCTGTATGTCCAAGCGCGGGATTCAATACTTCACCGCAAACTGTACAATTCTGTGTAGTTGTACAAGTAGCATTTGCCCCCGCAGTATGACCAAGCGCGTCAACAATCTCTTGTTCAACAAGAACCTCGCCACAAACCGAGCAGTGCTTGCCTTCTGTAAGTCCTGTTTCGGTACAAGTGGGCGCAACAGCATCATCGGTTACTTCTGTATGACCGACAGGATCGATATTCTGAGTTTCGACTTCTCCACAAGCGCAGGCGCGTTTCTGCTCGCCGATGTTGGTGCAGTCTGCATTCTTTATTATTTCCCAATCACCGAAACTATGGGTATGGGGCTCGGTTGTCGACTCTTCATTAGTATCGCTTTCGTCTGTTGTCAGCTCTTCCGTTGTCAGTTCTTCCGTTGTTAGTTCTTCCGTTGTCAGATCTTCTATAGTCGTCGTCTCGCCAATTACCGAGGTCTCTTCCTCGCTGATAGTTGTTTCCTCCGTGGATTCTTTTGTAAGTAATTCGGTGGACGTTTCAGCGGACGTCTCAGAGGAGGTTTCAGAGGGATAGGTTTCTATTTCGTTGTTAGGATTGATTATTCCGTCGGTGCAGTATATGTAACATTCTACCTTGTGATCCCAATCCTTGCCGAATTGAATGCCGTTCCAGTCCTCGATTGTGCCGTTGTATCTTATTTCTTCAAGATCGGTACAGTTCTTAAATGCCGACTTATCTATATTTGTAACGGTTGACGGGATTATTACCTTTTTCAGCGATTTACACCCCGAAAAAGCCTCCGAACCGATCTTAATAATACCCTCCGGGAGCGTTACGTCGGTGAGACTGTGTAAGTTTTTAAATCCTGAGTTTTTTATTTGAACAACGGGCTTCCCGTTAAACGTTGCGGGAATATTCAGCACTTCGATTCTGTTATCCTTGCCGTTATTTCTTTCTTTTATACCAACCTCATATAACTCTTTGTTACCGAGAAGGTAAAATGTTAGATCGTTGAGAAAAACATTCTCTGTCTCGGTTTGATCTTCAACAAATGACTCGGTAGACTCCTCGGTTAAATCAACACCGTTTGAGTTAGTTGCAAATTCGATATTAGAAGTTGATCCTAAGGTTTCGTCGCTATTGTTTTCTGTACCTTCAACCAAAGAAGTCAAATCACACGCCTGAAGGCTTGACACACAAAGTATGAGTGCCAATATAAACGCTAATTTTGAAACAACTGATGTTTTCATATGCTTTTCTCCTTATTATCCATACAGTGCCGCGCCGACAACTGTACCGAAGCTTGCGTTTTCGGGTATGATAAAGTTGATACCGAAGGAGTCAAGGTCTGCGAAGACGTCGCGGACGGGTTTGATAGTTGTGAGGTTTCCGATAAGCACGACGTTTTTGATTCCGTGACCTCTCGCGGTAAACACCGACATCATAGCGATAGTTTCGGCAACCATATTTGCAACTCCGAGAGCAATATCACTGTTGGTCGCCATATCCGAGACCTTGCCGAAGTTGGATGCTGTAAGGTTTTCGTTAACGCCCGTGAATTTCGCGTTTTTGGAGATGTCTCCAACCAGCAAATTGACGTTATGAAGGTCGCCGTCCTTACATATTTCTTCGATATGCTCGATGGTGTCGATTCCCGTCATTTTCTTGGTAAGGCCGAGGAGCGTACCGCCGCCCACGCCTGTACCGCCAAGGTAATTGATCTTGGTCTTATTTCCCTCTTTTTTGGCATGGATAAGAGCCGTACCGGTGCCCATGCTGACGATAATTGCCTCGTCAAGTCCCGACAAATAGAGGCCGCCGAGAGCCGCCGCCGAAAACTCGGGGACGGTGTGGCAATTCAGAGAGTAAATGGGTTTCTGCATATGTGTAGCACCCACTCCCGTTACCATGATTCGGTCAATATCTTCAAGAGAAAGGTTATTTTCGGCAGTGAATTTACCGAACGCGCCGTATATTGAGGTCAAGGGGTCGGTTGCGCGAACGAGAAAGGGCGATATGAGCGTATTTTCGCCACTCTCTCCCATTTTGAATCCAACGATCTTGGTAGTGCTGCCGCCGACGTCTATTCCTATTACGTTTTGAGTCTTTTTCGTAGAATTAGTCATTATTTCTGCCTTTCCGTGGAAAAAACTCCACTTTTAGGGTAGTTTTCATTATTTTATAAATTTATTATAACACTATCTTGCAAAAAAAGCAAGAGCGTGTTATAATATTATTTAACAATTTGTAATTTTACGAGGTTATATTAAAAAATGGCATTTGACGCAGGTATGCTCAGGTGTGTCATACACGAGCTTAAAGGTGTGGCACAGGGCGGCAGAATCGAAAAAATATATCAACCCGAGCGAGACGAGATAATCTTGCAGATGAGAACCCTTGCGGGTGGCAAGCGTCTGCTTATCAATGCGGGGTCAAACTGTCCGAGAATAGGCTTTACGGCGGTACCTAGAGAGAACCCGATGCAGGCGCCGATGTTCTGCATGCTTCTCCGCAAGCATCTGACGGGAGCTTGTCTCTCCGATATCGAGCAGGCGGGATTTGAAAGAGTCGTAAAATTGACCTTTGATACACGCGACGAAATGGGATTTGAGTGCAAGAAATATCTCGTTGCCGAGGTTATGGGCAAATATTCAAATCTTATCTTCTGCGACGAAAAAATGAAGGTTATAGCCTCACTCAAAACCGTGGATTTTACCACCAGCAGTCTCCGTCAGGTTTTACCGGGTATGACCTATGAGCTTCCCCCCGCCCAGGATAAGCTTGACCCAAACAAGACCGATTATGAGCAATTCTCTGCCCATTTTGATGAATTTCCGCAGGAAAAGAGCGCGGATAAGTTCATAACCTCAACCTATCTCGGAATCGCCACAAGCGTAGCGCGTGAGATTGTCGCAAGAGCTTGCGGAAGATTCGACGCGGCACTTTTTGAAGTGAAATGCGATAAGCTTTACTATGAAATTACCAAGGTCTTTGAGGATATGGCAAACGGCGCATTTGAACCTACTGTCATTCTTGAAAACGGTACTCCGATAGAGTATTCCTTTATCCGACTTGGATATTACGGACAAAATTTTGAATATAAGAGCTTTGAAAGTCCTTCCGATGCCCTGGATATCTATTTCGCAAGCCGAGACAGAGAGATCAGAGTCAAACAGAGGGCTGCTGATATTCTCCGTTTGCTTACTAATGCCGAAACGAGACTTACCAAGAAGATAGAGGCGCAGGAGAGTGAGCTTGCCGATTGCGAAAAAGGCGAAAAATATAAGGCTTACGGTGATCTGATCACGGCAAATCTTTATAAGCTGAAGCGCGGCGACAAGTCGGTGGAGGTTATCGATTACGAGAGCTGGAACGAAGAAAAGCAGGATTTCGACACCACCGTTATTGAGCTTGACGAGCGTCTCTCCCCTGCCGCCAACGCGCAGAGATACTATAAGCTATACAACAAGAGCAAGACCGCAAAGGTCGAGCTTGCCAAGCAGCTTGAGATAGCACGCGCCGAGCTTGAATATATCTATTCGGTATTTGACGCGCTTACCAAGGCCGAAACAACCGCCGACCTTACCGAGATACGCGACGAGCTTTACAGAAGCGGATACGCTTCAAAAATGAAGGGTTATGCCGCCTCTAAGAAGCAACCTGCTCCTGTTATAGCCGAATTTGTGACTACCAACGGCTACCGTGTGCTTTGCGGCAAGAACAACTATCAGAACGAGTACATTACACACAAATTAGCCGAGCGTCACGATTACTGGTTCCACGCAAAGAATATGGCAGGATCTCACGTTCTGCTTATCACAAACGGTGAAGAGCCCCCCGCCGAGGATTTTACCGACGCTTGCGAGATCGCGGCATATTATTCCAAGGCAAAGAGTACTTCAAGCGTTGAGGTCGACTACCTTTTCGCTCGCGGTGTCAAAAAGGTTCCGAGCGCAAAGCCTGGATTTGTGATCTATCATAATAATTGGTCGGCAACGGTCACCCCCGACGAGGAAAAGATCAAGAGGATGAGGAAGAAATAATTAAAACGGATACTCTCGGAAAGTCCTTGAGTATCCGTATTCATTATTATTTCACGCTTTTAACGATATCTCCCACACCGTTCAATACGTACTTGGGGCGGTAGGGGAACTTATCGATATCTTCCCTCTTGGTAACGCCCGAGAGAACGAGGACAGTATCAACGTTGGACTCAATTCCCGCGATAATGTCGGTATCCATTCTGTCGCCGATGAAAGCTATGTCGGCACTGTGGCAACCGAGGATGCGTAGACCGTGACGAAGCATAAGAGGATTAGGCTTGCCGACAAAATATGCCTTTTTGCCGGTTGCGATCTCAATGGGAGCGACGAGAGAGCCTGTTGCGGGCATGATTCCGTTTGTGGTTACACCGATGGGGTCGGGATTTGCACCGATCAGCTTTGCACCTTTATTTATAAGGGCGATCGCCTTCTCTATCTTCTCAAAAGAGTAAGTTCTTGTCTCACCGATGACAACGTAATCGGGATCAACGTCGTTCATATATATCTTATGGTCGTAAAGTGCCTTGGAGAGTGCCGCCTCGCCGATAACGTACGCGGTGCATCCGGGTGCCTGGGAGTGCAAAAATTCCGCCGTCGCCATAGCACTGGTATAAAAATGGTTGGCTGATACCGAAAGTCCCATTCTCTCAAGCTTCATGCTCAGCTCGTGAGGTGTTCTCTCGGGACTGTTGGTCAAAAATACAAACTTTTTGTCGTTTTCTATCATCCAATTCACGAAATCGGCAACTCCATCGAGAATTTTGCTTCCGTGATAGATAACGCCGTCCATATCGCAGATAAAGCCTTTTTTATTGAGTATGTTTTCCATAAAATTCTCCAAATCGATCATTTAATAGTTGTGAAATCGGGTATTTCTACAGGTTTGCTGCCCTCTCTTATAGAAATTTCCGAGAGAGGAGTTATGCACATCCAAGCCGCCGCGTCGTAGACGTCGATAGGTGACTCTCCACCGTTAATTACGTAGTTGAAAAACTCGTTATAAACAAGATAGTCCATACCGCCATGCCCTCCGCGCACGCCGTCCGCAAGGAACTTCTGCCATACGGGATGCTCGTACTTTGCGGTGTATTCGTGGGCATTCTTGTAATGCTTTTCCCAATGCCAATGGGTAGATTCATCGAAATCCGAGTCGAGATAGACGTAGTTGCCGTCCTCGCGGTAAAGTCCTCTTGTACCGTGAATGGTGAAATTACGGCTGTAGGGACGGCCGCAGCAGGTGTCGAGAATAAGAGTGATAGTCTCGCCGCCTGCGCACTTAATGTTGGTGGTAACAACGTCGCCCTGGTTGAATTTTTGCGTCTGGAATTTATCCTGAATGGTATCGGGATGAAGTCTTGCGTAATCGTTGAGACCCACCGACTTTGAGGACATCGATGTCAGATAAAGCATACGGTTGCCGCGGTTGATATTAAGTATCTGCGCTATGGGACCTAACTCGTGTGTGGGATAGTTCTCACAGTTTCTCTTGATGTAGTTTTCGAGTCTGTAATGGCGGATCTCCTCACCGCGAAGTATCTCTGTGCGAAGATCGTGCTGATAACCGCCCTCACAGTGAACTATCTCTCCGAAAAGTCCCTGCTTGACTATGTTCATCGCCATCATCTCAAATCTGCCGTAGCAGCAGTTTTCAAGGAACATAAAGGGAGTCTTGGTTCTTACCTGCGTTTTTACCAGATCAAAGCATTCTTCAATATCGTACGCACCGCCGACCTCAAGACCCGTGGGAATTCCAGCCTCCATAGTCTCGCAAGCGATCTTGACGTGACTTTCCCAGCTCGTCATAACCAAAACGGCATCAATTTTATCCTTATTAGCGATTATTTCTTTATAATCAGTGGTTCCGAAGATTTCAGTTCCCTTTTCTTTCTTGACCTTTTCGACCATAGCGTCGACTCTGTCTTGATAGAGATCGCAAACGGCGACTATCTCGCAGTTGTTCATACCTAAAAACAGATGACTGATAAGCGAGCTTCCTCTCTGTCCAAGACCGATAACGGCTGTTCTTACTTTTTCCATAACGTTACCTCCGTTAATTGAAAATCTTTTCTTTACAATGAAAAATATACCACATTCAACACCGTTTGTCAAGAATCTGCAAAATAATTATATAATTAATAGTTGTAAATAAACTGTTAAAGAGAAGTTGATTTGTTGACAAAGTCTGCAATTTACTGTATACTATATATAATGCATATTTATGTGCCAACGATACTTGAAAGGATGGTTCAGGTTTATCTATGGAGAATTTTTCTGTACTTGCAGTTTCCCTCGATAACATCAATAAATGTATCAACAAGGTTAAGAATATCAAGATTTCAGAGTTTGGAATACGCTCCTCGCATTTTGACTGTATGATGCATATAGATCTATCGGCGGACGGTCTTACCCCTACTGAAATTTCAAAGGATTGTGGTGTTGATAAAGCATTTGTTTCCCGAACCACCGCAGACCTGATAAAGGGCGGTTTTATCCAGACCAATCAGAAATTCAATGACGGACGAAAATACAGAAACAAATACATTCTTACCGAAAAAGGCAAGGAAGTAATAAAGGAAACCAAAGCCTTGATCGAAAAGTATTTTTCCGATGTCAGCGGCAAGATTAGTGAGTATGAGATGAAATGCTTTTGGCGAGTAATGCTCACGATCAACGAAACGGTAAACAAAAAGTCGAAGGACGTTCAATAATAAACGGCAGAAAGGATATTTTAAGTATGAGTACAAAAATACCCAACAGAAAAAGAATGATTAGAAACCTTCCCCATATCTGGGATATCAATGACCTTCTTGATTGTATCAAGTCACATGGAGACAAGACCTGCTATAAGTATTTTGAGCAGGGCAAGCTTAAGGAAATGAACTATCAAGAGGTGTACGCTATGGTACATCAGGTAGCGGCGGCATTCCAGAAACTGGGGCTCGTTGGCAAGAGAGTTGCGGTTATTGGAGACACCTCCCCCCAGTGGATCTGTACCTATATGGGTGCTCTCGCTTCGGGTACTATCATTATTCCCATGGATAAGGAGCTTGCGCTTCCCGAGATCGAAAAGTTCCTCGAGATGGTTGAGGCAGAGGCTATTGTTTATTCCAAGTCCTTTAACGAAAAATTCGTTACAACCATCGGCTCACACCACACACTCAAGCGCTTTATTCCTATCAGTGCTGATTACGATTCTTCCTTCTCCGACAAGGTACTTCCCTTTGCGGAGTTCTTGGAGATCGGTCAGGCTAATCTTGACGAGGGCTATACCATTGGTATGGTAAAGAACCGTGATGAGATGTGTGAGATGCTCTTTACTTCGGGTACTACAGGCACCAGTAAGTGCGTAATGCTCTCACAGAAGAATATTTTTTCCGCAGTAAGTGCCGCAATTGACACCGTTTGCTTCACCTCTGACGACGTTCTTGTGTCGGTTCTTCCCGTTCACCATACTTACGAGCTTATGTGTCTGCTCGCAGAGCTTGCTTACGGTATGACCACCTGCATCAACGACTCTCTCCGTCACGTAATGAAGAACTTCCAGCTCTTCAAGCCCACAGGATTGGTTCTCGTTCCTATGTTCCTTAACACGATGTATAAGAGGATCTGGTCCGAGGCTGAGAGAACCGGCAGAGCCAAGATGCTGAAAACTGCTCTTAAAGCTTCAAGAGCTATGATGAAGGTTGGCATCGATATGAGAAGAACCCTTTTCAAGTCGGTTCTTGATGCTTTTGGCGGTAATCTTGACCATATCATCTGCGGCGGAGCAAAGCTTAATCCCGACCTTATCGTTGCTTTTGAAGAGTTCGGAATCTCTGTATTTGAGGGCTTCGGTATCACCGAGTGCTCACCTCTCGTTTCGGTAACTCCCTATTATGCAAGAAAGCTTGGAGCTATAGGTCCCAACGTTCCCTGCTGTCGCGTTAGAATCGCTCCTAACGGTGAGGAAACTCCCGAGGGATATCCTATGGGCGAGGTTCAGGTCAAGGGTGACAACGTAATGATCGGTTATTATAACAACCCCGATGCAAATGCCGATGCCTTTACCAACGATGGTTGGTTCCGTACCGGTGACATCGGATACCTTGATTGCGACGGATATATTTACATTACCGGTAGAATTAAGTTCGTTATCGTTCTTGAAAACGGTAAAAACGTATTCCCCGAGGAGATCGAGGAATATCTTGACACGATTGAGACTATCAGTGAGTGCTGTGTTATCGGACGCAAGAGCGATGATAGTGATGAGATCGTTCTCACGGCGGTTGTTTACCCCGATTATACCAAGTTCCCCAAGGACGCTGATGAAGAGACTATCAAGGAAACAGTCAGAAAAGCCATCAACGCGACAAACAAGAAGCTTCCTACGTACAAGCAGATCAAGGCTGTTGAGATCAGAAAGACCGAGTTTGAAAAGACGACTACAAAGAAGATCAAGAGACAGCTTGTCAAATAATTTTTTATCCCCGAGAGTTCTCGGGGATAAATTTTTTGTAAATCTATTGTATTTTTTATCGGTTTGTGATATTATAATGTTATATTATACAGTAAAGGAACGGTCGGATTTATGAAAGACGGTTTTATTAAGGTTGCGGCGGCTACACCGATAGTTAAGGTGGCAGATACGAAATTCAATACTGAAGAATGCATATCTATTGCTGAAAAAGCAAGTAATGACGGAGTTAAGGTGCTTGTTTTCCCCGAGCTTGCTCTTACGGGATATTCTTGCGGAGATCTTTTCAATACAGAAACCCTGCTTTCGGGGGCTCTTGACGGCTTGCGTCAGTATATCTACGCAACCGCTATGTACGATATGGTGTCCGTGATCGGACTCCCTGTTGAATTCAGCGATAAGATCTATAATTGCGCCGCTGTAGTATCGGGAGGTCAGCTCCTCGGACTTGTTCCCAAAAAGAATTTGCCTGACTTCTCCGAGGCATATGAAGTGAGAACGTTTGCTCCCACACCCGATGATAATTTTGCCTACGTTTTCGACGATAGCGTAGTAATGCTTGGCATAAAGCAGATGTTTGTCTGCCGTGAAATGCCGATCTTGAGACTTGGAATCGAGATTTGTGAGGATCTTTTCATTACTACTCCCCCGTCAAACGTTTTAACTGCGGCAGGTGCTACTTTAATTGTCAATCCTTCGGCATCGGGTGAGACCGTAGGTAAGGATGAATTCAGACGTCTTATGGTAACCTCTCAATCCGTAAGAACTCTTTGCGGTTATATTTATGCCGGAGCAGGTATTGGCGAATCCACTGCAAATGTAGTGTTCTCAGGACACTCTATGATCGCGGAAAACGGTAAGATGCTTGCGGAAAGAACTCCCTTTGAGTCGGGCGAGCTTGTTATTACCGAAATCGATCTGCAGAATATCGTTCACGAGCGCAGAGGCAGAAACACCTTTTCCAAAGATACAAATGGTATGGAATTCTCCGAGATCGAGTTTGATCTTGAATTTTCTGAGACCGAGCTGACAAGAAAGATCGATCCTATGCCCTTCGTTCCCGAGGATAAAGCCGAGTGCGCGAATCGATGCGAAAAAATATTGAATATTCAATCACTCGGTCTCGCTCGCAGGATCGAAGCATCATATTCCAAAAAGATTGTGGTAGGCATCTCCGGAGGACTTGACTCCTGTCTTGCAATACTTGTAATGGCTCGCGCTATGGATCACCTCGGACGCGACCGCAAGGATATAATTGCCGTAACAATGCCCTGCTTCGGTACTACCAAGAGAACAAAAAATAACGCTACAATTCTTTGTGAAAAGCTTGGCGTTACGTTCCGCGAAGTCAATATTTTTGCGGCTGTCGAGCAGCATTTCAAGGATATTGGACACGATATGGATAACCATAACGTGGTCTACGAAAATGCTCAGGCAAGAGAGAGAACCCAGGTGCTTATGGATATTGCAAACGCGGAAAACGGCATTGTTGTCGGCACAGGTGACCTCTCCGAGCTTGCTCTCGGTTGGGCAACATACAATGGTGACCATATGTCGATGTACGGTGTAAACGGCGGTATTCCCAAAACACTTATCCGTTACGTTGTTAGACATTATGCCGATACAGTAAAATCCAATGGTGAATATGAGCTTGCAGACGCGCTTTACGATATACTTGATACTCCCGTTTCTCCCGAATTGCTTCCTGCGAAAGAAAACGGTGAGATAGCTCAGGTCACCGAGGATCTTGTAGGTCCCTATGAACTCCACGATTTCTATATCTTTAATTTCGTGAGACACGGTTATTCACCCAAAAAGCTGTTCAGACTTGCTAAAATCGCTTTTGACGGAAAGTATGACGATAAAACACTTGTAAAATGGCTTGAAGTATTCACAAAACGCTTCTTTGCTCAACAGTTCAAGCGTTCTTGTCTCCCCGACGGACCTAAGGTAGGCTCTGTCGCGCTTTCAAGCAACGATTTCAAGATGCCTTCAGACGTAACAAGCGGAATATGGCTTCGTGAGGTCGCAGAGATCAAGGAAGAGCTTGGAATTTAATATTAAATCAAAATGCCACGGTGTGAAATAATTCGCACCGTGGCAAAATTCATTGTAAAGATTTGATAAATTCAATAAGAGCATCAAAGCTTCCGTTGGGATAGACCGAAATGTCTTTATTCTCTTTATTTATAAGGCAATCAGTCAGTAAGAATACCTTCATACCAAGTGTTTCGGCAATCATATCCTCACCAACGTCGTTACCAACCATAAGACATTCTTCGGGATCAACCCCAAGTCTTGATATTACCTCCCGATAGTAGTCGGGATTGGGCTTGCAATAGTGAGAATTCTCGTATGTAGTGAATAACTCAAAGTCATTGGGAGAAAGTCCTGCCCAAGAAATTCTCTGCTCCGTCGCGGTGGACGGAAACAGAGGATTTGTGGCAAGAGCCACACGGTAACCCATATTTTTTATATCCTTGATAGTTTCTGCGGCTTTTTTATCGTATCCGCAGGAGGCTTGCACCTTGCAAAAGTCATTGGCGTAAAATTCCTCAAAAAATACGATATCTTTACGGGTCTTTTCTCCAAGAATCCCTGCGAAAACATCCCAAAAGACTTCCTCGTTTACTTTTTCACCGTTATTCTTGACCATAGCCTTGGTTCCCGACCAGATCGCGCCGATAAGCCTGTCTTTATCGTATCCGTAAGGCATCAGTTTTTTTACAAGCCCGCCGAAATACGCGTTTATAAAGGTATCCTGGTCCATTGGCAGAAGAGTTCCGTCAAGATCGAATAATATCGTGGTAATTTTCATAAATTTTCTTTCTTTTAATCATTCCTTGATTTTTTGCAAACAAATACCCACTCTTGCGGGGAGATAGATCTGTAATTTTGCTTTCTTATCGGGGTGCTTTGTTGCAGTATAGACGTATTCCTTTGATACTCTGCCAAAACCGCCGAACTCCTTATCATCGGAGGACATTACTACTTTGTATTTGCCCGCAGACGGCACGGTTATCCAATAGCCGTCAAAGCTTTCTGTGGGATTGAAATTTAATGCGAATACAAGACCGCCGCGCTCATAGTTCAACACTTTATTATCGTTTCCGATAAAGAGACATTTCGGCATTTTTCGGAAAATCTTCTTGTCTGAGGTCAAAGAGACCATAGACTTATCGAATTCACGAAGGTAACCGTATTTAAGATTCTCATCATCCGCAAGATGCCATTGGCGACGGCAATAGAAATAGCTCCAGCCGTTGCCTTCTCTCGGGAAATCGATCCACTCGGGGTGACCGAATTCATTGCCCATAAAGTTGAGATATCCCTCGCCACCCAATGTCATGGTGACCATTCTGATCATCTTGTGAAGCGCCATTCCTCTGTCGATCACGGGATCGTTTGAGACTTTTGACATATCGGTGTACATCTTACTGTCGCAGAGGCGGAACATTATGGTCTTGTCGCCAACCAATGCCTGATCGTGAGATTCCGCGTATCCGATATACTTTTCGGCAGGTCTTCTTCCGGTCAGCTCGCACCAAATCTTCCACATATCCCAGTATTCATCGGGATAATCCTTGATAAGCTTGATCCACATATCGGGACTGCCCATGGCGAGTCTGTAATCAAATCCAATACCGCCTTCATCAATGGGAAGACACATTCCGGGCATTGCCGACATATCCTCGGCAATAGTGATCGCCTTGGGATTAACCTCGCGAATCAGCTCATTTGCAAGCTGAAGATAAGTGATTGCCTCAGTGTCGGTGTTCAAGGAGAAATACTTGGAATAGTCGGTGAACGCAACGCCAAGACCGTGATCATGATAGATCATAGAAGTCACACCGTCAAAGCGGAAGCCGTCGAAATGATATTCATCCATCCAGAATTTGAGATTTGACAGAAGAAAATGAATGACTTCATTTTTATTGTAATTAAAAAGTTTAGTTCCCCATGCGGGATGGTCTCCGCGTGAACCCTCGTGGAAAAACTGATAGGTCGTTCCGTCAAATTCGTTGATTCCCTCTGCAGTGTTCTTGACTGCGTGGGAATGTACCACATCGAGCAATACGGCGATTCCCATTGAGTGAGCAGTATCAATAAGCTCTTTAAGCTCGTTGGGAGTACCGAATTTTGACGAAGCCGCAAAGAACGAGGATACCTGATAACCAAAGGAGCCGTAATAGGGATGCTCCATTATTGCCATTATCTGTATGGTGTTATAACCTAGAGCTTTAATTTTGGGCAGAATATTATCCTTGAACTCGGTATAAGTGCCGAGTCCTTCCTTTTCCTGCGCCATACCGATGTGACATTCGTAGATAAAGAGATCCTTCTTTGGAGTAAAATTTTTCTTCTTCCACTTGTATTCGGGCTCGTCAACAATTACCCCGCACCAGGAGTAAGTGACAGGATCCTGCTCAACACGGCGGATATAAAGCGGAATTCTTTGAAGCAGATTCTCTCCTCGACGGATAATTGCACTTACGTGACAGCCGTTATAGAGTGTATTTTCTCCCTCGATGAATATCTCAAAAACACCGTTACCGATAGGAGTCATAAGCCTATCAAGCCATCTCCAATCGACGAAATCACCGGTAAGATAGACTTCATCTGCAGCAGGAGCCCATTCACGGTAGATCCAACCTCCCGGAACTTTATGGAAACCAAAATATTCGTGACCGTTGGCAAAATCAATAAGCTTTCCATCTCTTCCAACAAGCTCATCTCTCTTACGAGCATAGTTATCCATACGAAGCTCTATATCCTTTTTATATGGCAGAAGAAGTGGGTCGTGCTCAAAAATTCTGTATGACATAAGAGGTATCCTTTCAGTGATTCATTAAATACAGTATAACATATTTTTTCCCGATTTTCAACCGATAATTATAATTTAACAAAATTAAAATAACCGCCTCTGAAGAAGAAAGCGGTTATTTTGACTTATTTGTAGCAGAGCACTCCATTCTGTACGTACGCGTAGTTTCCGCTGTCGGACTCTGTATTTGCAATAGTAGCGGGCGAAATGAATTTGTCGACTCTTCCAAGCTCCGCAAAGCCATCTATATACGGCGCGAATATATACAGCGCGACAGCATCGTTATCTTGAAGCGAAATTTTCATTTTTTCATTGTATTTCAATATTTTAAGTTCTTTTGTAAAATGAGAATATACTGCGAATTCTTCCCCTTCGAGCCCTATGATATCGGACGGAGATATTTCACCGGAAACTGCGTTATTATCCCTATCAAGATTAAACAGTGCCATAACACCACTTCCTTTGCAGACGTTCTGTAGCTTCATCGGCTTACCCGAAGAGGTAGGGTCTGTGCAGATACAGTCGGCTGTGGGAGTAGCGGGATCGTCGCAACGTAGGATTCTGCCGTCACTCATAGCGAGAGGATCGAGAATACCTTCACGGCTTCTGTCGATCTTGTCGCTGACGTAGATGGGGCCACCGCTGATAGCGCGCGCAACGCTGTTTTTCAGCGCCTGACCGTCATCCGTCCACCACATATCCCAATCACACCAATAGAACTGACCCTGCAGAAGCGAATTATATGCGCACTGAAGGATATGCTTTGTGAACCAAGCCCTGTTTTCGGGTTGGAAATCGTCACTGCAACGGGATACGGAACTCATCTTTCTGCTCCACATATCCTCTGAGGACATTCCCATACAGTTTATCAGCGAATTGCCAAAGGTATCCTCTGTTGCCTGCTCCATTCCATCGTGGAAGGAATGAGCCGCTTCGCCAACGGTAGTCAATCGGTTATAAAAGCGGTGATACATACTTTGGTTGTCGATCTTAATAAAGTCTGCACCGCATTCCTTGAAAAATTCATTGAGCGTGCGGTAATACCCATATGATTTATCGCGGAGAAAATCGGGCACGAAGATGCCGTCGTCGGTCTCAAGAAGATATGGCATCAGCTTTTCATATGCGGGGCTGTTCTTCTCAATTCCGCGCCAATATCCCGTTGTGGGATACCAAATGCCCGCAATAAAGCCCTGCTTTTTCACATCTTCAATGCAAGCGGCAAGTCCTTTTGGAAAGCGTATCGGGTCGGCTTCAAAATCGTATAGTGCGCTGGCATGCATCATAGCGCACATCTCTCCGAAGCTATTGTAGCTTCTGCCGTAAAAATCACGGACGTGGGCCCACATATCGTCAAACAGGACCCAGCGTACAGGAATCTTCTTTTCCCTGAATTCGGCGCACTTTTCGAGAATGCCCTCGTGTGTCACTCTTATCTGCATAGCATCCCAGGAGCACCAGCCGAGATACTCGAATATTTCGGGATACTTGCGGTCTTTTCTGTGAGGAATATTGGAGTTTAACGCTTCAAGTGCTGTAAGTACGCATTTTTCAATTAGCTTATGAGGTTCTTTTCCTTCAGCCGTAACGAAAGCGAGTGATTTGCAGGTGCAGAGCTTTTCATATCCCGAATAAAGCCTTGCAGTTACCGTATGATCATCCTTGCCCTTGAGTACACAACGGTACGCGTCTCCGACTACGGGCAAAATAACTTTGAAATCGCCCTTTTCATTTTGAAATATCAAAAGCTGAGTTTCGTCGGGTATATCTATGGGATTGTTACCGAATTTTGGCTGACACCAGAATTGACTGCTTCTGAAATCCGCCATATATCTGCCCTCGACGGGAATATCAATTCCGACGGCAAATTCGGGATGAAGTGCCCATTCGCTTATCACGTCGGCATAGACCAGCGTGACACCATTAATTTTCGTTTCGCGGAGATTGCAGATAGGACTTGTGGGGCGACCAAAAGAGCCCTTTGAACGTTTTGATCCTTCGTATAGATAAGCGTAGATCTTCATAGCATGCTCCTTTTTGAAGTTCATGTGCTTCATATCGTTTTTTGTATTATACTATAAATTAATTTTAAAATCCTTAATTTATTTGATTAATTTTTGATTTGCCGCTTGAAAATCTTCATTTATTTGATCTAAAGATTGAGCAGTAGTTAAGATCCTTCCAATGTCTTGATGCCTTGGTGATATCGATCTTTCCAACGCCAACGCGTTCTATTATTGATCTCGCCTTCAAAGGTATAGACGGCAGAATTTTCTTTTTCTCTGATAACGTTTTTTAGCATATCGTCAACTCACTGAAACTTATTACCAAGGCTTGGCATTACTTAAATTATAAATACAAATCATTATCTTGTCAAGATTTTTACATTTGAAGATATAAAAATTTGCCCTTCCGTATCCGAAAAGGGCAAATTTTTATTTATTTAATTGAGCTTTGTAAGATTACCGTTTGAAACGTAAACCGATTCAATGATCTTTTGTACCGAAATGGTGCCTTTGCCGCTGACGGGAGGCTCTGTGTCATTAATAATCGCCTCTGCGAACGCATCGATCTCCTTAGTATACATATTACCAAACTCAACTTCAAGTTTGATAGGCTCAACGAGGGAACGGTCTTGTTGAGCATCGTATCCCTTAGCCTCGGGGCACGCAAGTATTTCAACTGTGCCGCCCTCAACCTGGGAAAGCGTTCCGATAGCAATGATACTTCCCTTTGTGCCGTAGAATTCAAGAGGACATTTTGCCGCCGCGTCGGGAATATTGAAATTAGCGTCAACGTAAGCCAATGCTCCGTTGTTCATCTTCATAAGTACGCTTGCTGAATCGTCCGCTGTGTAATTGAAGGTCTGATGCTGAGCAAAGCCCACGCATTCAACGGCTTCAAGTCCCGAAAGGTACTGAAGAAGGTCGATGCAATGGATTCCCATATCCATAAGCGCGCCGCCGCCCGAAAGAGTTTTATCCTGTCTCCAGCAATTCTCCATTTCGGGATACCAGCAGGTAAACTGCGCTCTCATAGATACGATATTTCCTATCTTGCCCTCTGCAATAACCTGCTTGATAGCCTCGTGATACGCGTGGAAGCGCATCATAAAGCCTGTGCCGAGCTTAACGCCCTCGCGCTCGCAGGTCTCAATTATTTCTTCGGAGTCGGCAACGGTCAAGCCCATAGGCTTCTCAAGCAGAATGTGCTTCTTTGCCTTCGCTGCCGCCAATGCCTGCTCCTTGTGGCAGAATACGGGTGACGCGATATATACAGCCTCAATCTCGTCAAGTGCCAAAAGATCTTCGTAATTTGTGAAAGCGTATTTTGCGCCGTACTTTTCTTTACACTTTTCAGCAAAATCAGGATTTACATCCATAACCGCGACAAGCTCGGCGGTCTCTGAAAGCATCATTCCGGGCAGAGTTCTTCTGTCAGCGATACCGCCGCAGGCAATAACACCCCATTTTACTTTTCTCATATCGCCACCTTATTCGCCTCTCTGCATTTCAGCAACAGACGCGAGAACGGCATCAGCCATATACTCAAGCTGTTCATCGGAGAGACCGTAGAGAGGCAAGTGAGTAAATCTCTTGTAGAATACTTCCTCGCAGTTAGGACATGTCTTTGCAATCTCATCGGAATCGTAGCCCATATCCTGAACAATCTTGAAGCGATAAAGAGGACCGAAATGCGCGATCTGAGTAACGCCCTTTTCGTCAAGCTTCTTCTTCAGAGTCTGAATGTCGCCGCCTGCCTTTGCGGGGTCGATCTGAAGCAGATACATATGGTAGGTGGGCTTGATATCATCGCTGTCAAGAAGCTGAGGGATGATAGCGTCGCACTCGGAGAATCTTTCGGAAAGATAGGTAGCCGCCTTGCGACGGATTGCTATGATCTCCTCGTTTCTCGCAACCTGAAGCGCGAGACCAAGACCCTGAATCTCGGTTGTGGATGAATTTCCGGGAACAAAGGGCTCTTCCTTTCCGGGGATGGGCGTGATGTTGTAAAGCCAATCCTTGATGGGACAAGTAAAGTCGAGACCCAGGAAACGTGCTCTCTTCATATGAGGAGTATATCCGGGGATAGAGGTACAGAGGATACCGCCCTCGCCGAAGGAGGTGATATTCTTGACCTCGTGCATAGAAAACGCACCGAAATCGCCGATAGTACCGATCATTCTTCCCTTGTACATTGCGCCGAAAGCGTGAGCCGCGTCTTCAAGAACAACTATATTGTGCTTCTTTGCAAGCTCAAGAATAGGATCGAGGTCAACGGGATAGCCGCCGATATGTACGGGAACGATCATCTTGGTCTTGGGAGTGATCTTACGCGCAACGTCAGCGGGGTCCATATTAATGGTTCTGGGATCAACGTCCGCAAATACAAGCTTACAGCCGATAGCAAGAGGATAAGCCATAGTAGCCACGAAGGTGATAGCGGGAACGATGACCTCGTCACCTGCCTTGAGGTTAGCGTACTTATAAGCGATCTCAAATCCTGCGGTCGCATTGGTAACGAAGGTGGAGGATTCGGTCTTAAGGTACTCGTTACAAGCAGCCTCGGCAGCTTCTACCTTGCTTCCAAGAGAAAGCTTTCCGGGAGGGGTTGCAAGCGCATCAAGCTTCTTGACCTGAGTCCAGACTGCCTCAAGTGCATCCTCGTACTCCTTGCCCTCGCCCTGCATAAGAAAGCGAATTATCTCCATAAGGTCGTGAACGTTGTAGTTTTCGCCGACCGCCGCCCACGGTACTTTAGTCGCACCTGTGTTATACCTGAAATCCGAAGTCTGTTTTCCCATAATATTTTTACCTCCAAAAAATTATTTCTTAATAAATCATGAGCAAATGCACACTTTTATATTTAAATTATATCAAACAAGAAGTTGTTATACAATGACAAATTGATAAAATGTGCCGTAAAATCGATAAAATATTGGCGATTTTTGCTCAAAAATCAGAGAATTTTACGTAATTTACAGTTCTTTTTTCTTCAAAGACGCATTATTTATCAGCATTTTTCTGAAATCTCTCGGCGAATGCCCTACTCTTTTTTTGAAATACCTTGAAAAATACTCGGGACTCTCAAATCCCAATTTTTCAGATATTTGCCCAATGGTAAGATTTTCTTCTCGAAGCATTCTTTTGGCTTCTGCCAGTTTTAGACCGAGAAAGAAGCTCATTATTGAAGAACCTTTGCATTTTTTAAACTGCTCCGAAAGATAGCTTTTACCAAAGTGAAATCTTTCACATAGATCCCTCAAAGTTACCGTATTATAAACGTTTTCGGACAAAAATTCGCAAATATCATCAATAAGAACGTTATCTGTATCGTTTTCAGCTGCGTAGTGTTCGGTTTGATTATCATTTTGAAGCACTCTTATCATAAGTAAAAGAAATTCTTCAAGATATATCCGTGAAAGCTGTTCCCCGCCAAAAGGTGCCTTCTTTTTCGATTTCAATGGATGCTCCGAAACCAAGTAGGTCTTATTGCACTCGTTTATAAAATTCCTTAGAGTAGGTAACAGCTTTTCCGGAACCTTCAGGCTTTTTCCGCTCAGAAACTCCATCGCCGGTGAATCGATGAAAAAAAGGACGTTAAATATAGCGGCGGCTCTCTTACCGTTACAAACTGTATTATGTACAGATCCGGGACAGTGAAATATCACGTCCCCCGCCTTCAGTATTCTGCTATCGCTCTCAGTAATGCAATTAACCTCGCCGCTGTCAACGTAGAATAGCTCCCAGCAGTCGTGATTATGAAAATTAGTATGAAAAAACGGCGAAAGGTCAAAAAAATTCACGGTATAAAAGCTATTTACTCGTATAAGTTCTCTTTCACTTGACATAAATTCCTCCAAATACATATTCTCTCGGAAGATAGTTCAATTTTTACGTATCATTCTCACTTAAAAATCTATCTTTGTTTATGTATAATTTAGGTAGTGTTTATAAGATACTTTAACACATTTTTCGATTAAAATCAATAGATTTCCGAAAGGTAGGCAAAAAATTATGAGCGGTATTGAGAAATTAAAAGAAAAATTGCAAAATGGCGAGAAGATCTATTCAACTATGCTCTGCGAGTGGAACAATACGAGACTTCCCGAGGTATATAAGAATTGCGGAGTTGACTTTATCTTGGCAGACCTTGAACACGGTGCTTTTTATCCCGAAATACTCGGGGATTTGGGACAGGCCTGTAGAATAGCCGATATTCCTCTTATTGCAAGAGTTCAGGATTGCGAATATCACTGTATCTCGAAGTGTATCGATATGGGTGCTGACGGTGTGCTTATTCCCCGCACAGAGACCTTTGAGCAAGTTGAAACAGCTATCCGCTCACTGCGTATGCCTCCATACGGCAAAAAGGGAGTTGGCGGCAGAGCTTGTCTCCGAAAGGGCGAGACTATAGCCGAATTTAACAGAAACAGACTTCTTTTTTTGCAGATGGAGTCCCCTCAGGGAATAGACCTGCTTGATGATATGCTTACGAGATACGGCGAGCACATAGCGGGGGTGATCGTTGGTCCTAACGATCTTGAAGCAGCAATGGGTTATCCCACATTTGACTGTCAAAAGCCCGATACTACCTACGATGATTATATACGCAAGGTTATCCGAGTCAGTAACGCCCATGGTAAAAGCGCCGGAATCTTTATGGGCGGCGACGCGGCTATGACCAAATGGCACAGTGAAGGAATGAATATTTTCTGGGTCAACACCGAGCTTGGAATGCTTATGGCAGAAGCAAGACGTGTTAAAGCATTAATCGACTCGCTTTAAAGAGGGGGTATTATTATGATAATTGATGCGCACGCGCATGTTTACGAGATACTCAAGGGGTACGGAGCAAAGGGTGAATTTCGTCCCTTAGGCGGAGGAAAAGGTGTTTGGGCAACGGGTCACGTTGAGCAATTCTTCCCTGCCGAGTACGGCGATACAGGGTTTCATGCCGAAACTTTGATCGGGTTAATGGACGAGAACGGCATTGACCACGCAGTGCTTCTTCAAGGAGGTAACTATGGCTTTCATAACGATTATATGGCAGAGTCGGCGGCGAAATATCCCGAAAAGCTGACTGCGGTAGGAGCTATTGACCCTTATGCCCTCTATGCCGATAAAATATTTGACAATCTGATCGAAAGATACAGATTCAAGGCATTAAAATTTGAGATATCCTCGGAATGGGGGCTTTCGGGCTTTCACAGTGATCTGAAACTGACCGATGAGGCTTTCTGCCATCTTCTTGAAAAAGCGGATGCTCTTGGATTGACAGTCGCTATCGATATGGGAACTATGAGTATGCCGAGCTTTGATTTTGAAGGTTTTAAAACAATAGTCGAAAGATATAGGAACGTTCTGTTCGTTATGACCCATTGTTTCTTCCCTAACAATGACGGTAAAAATGAAATGCGTTTGGAGTTTGCCAAAAGCCTTACGGGAGATAATTTTGTAATGGATTTTGCAAATTTATCTCTTGAATCCCAAGCCGATTATTTGAGATCCTTAAAAAAAGTAATAGGTGCAGAGCGAATGCTTTGGGGTACAGATATTCCCGGAGTGCTATGCAAATTTACCTATAAGCAGCTTATCGACCGAGTAGAGGAAAGCGGAATATTTACAAAAGCCGAATTGCCTCAAGTTATGGGAGAGAACGCAAAAAGAGTATATTTAAAATAATACGGAGTTAACTTTTATGAGAAAAATCGTTGTTTTCAATAAAGAATCAAGTAGCTACAGCTATGAGACGGAGGTGTTCAAGCAGTTTGACGACGTTGAGTTTATAGTATCTCCTGCCGAAACCGAGGATGAAGTAATCGAGGCTATACGCGACGCAGAGGTAGTTCTCTTTACCGCAACAAAAATGAATGAGAGGGTTATAAGTTCCCTTGAAAAATGTAAGCTAATAATACGTTACGGCATAGGTTACGATAACGTTGACCTTGAGGCTGCCGCAAAGCGCGGAATATTCGTTTGCAACGCTCCGAATTACGGTGTTTTGGACGTTGCCGAGCACGCGCTGTCGCTTATATTTGCCACGGCAAAAATGACGGTAAAAATGCACGACAGGGTCAAAGAAGGCTTATGGGGTCCGGGTATGCCTCCGTTTTTGAGACTTGCAGTCAAAACTATCGGCTTTGTCGGCTTTGGCAATATCGGAAAAGCACTTTGTAAAATGACCAACGGTCTTTGTATGAATGCTTTAGTTTACGATCCTTACGTTTCCGAGGACACAGTCGCGGAATTTAATGCGAAAAAGGTTGATCTTGAAGAGCTTCTTTCAAATGCCGATTTTGTGTCGCTCCACCTGCCTTTGAACGAAACCACTCGCCATTTATTTGGCAAAAATCTCTTTACAAAAATGAAAAAAACTGCTATACTTATAAATACGAGCAGAGGTGCGATCATAAACGAAAAAGAGCTTATAGAAGCCCTTGAAGAAAAGCTGATCGCGGGTGTCGGGCTTGACGTTTTCGAGGACGAAAACTCACCGGTTGACGAGAGAATTGTAAATTATCATAATGCCGTTCTTACCCCTCACGTTGCCTGGAATACCGACGTTGCTGTTACCGCCATCCACGAGGAGGTTGGAGATAACGTTGTTCGTTATCTTAAAGGCGAGAAACCGCACAGCATAGTTAATAAACTTTAAAGCCGGAGGCTTATTATGAATTTTGAAAGCTACAAAAGAATTCTCCATTGTGAGCAGGACAAGGATATTTCCCTGCGACCCGGAAGAAGCTATTCTCTTGATTTTGAGATCGAGGATGCAGAAGCCGCAGACCGCATTTTTATGACGGGCGAGACCGCGCTTTTCTATAACTGGAAGACCGAGCCCGACTATCAATACCTTTACAGAAGGATCGACGATTCCCTTTCTTCTGCTGAAGCAAATAAGACTCGATTTGCACTTGATATGAGTGCGGATAATTTTGATTATCCCAAGATCGCATATCACAAGATACTTTGGTGGCCTCGCTACTACGGAAGCGGCTCTATCTGGCGCACGGGCATTTCGGCAAAGGCAGAAGACCTTAAGATTCACGAGGACGGTTATCTTCACCTTTTGGTCGAGATAAGATATTCAAAGGGTGTAGACAAGCGTTTGGCTTACACGAAGCCCGACCTGACGGTAACTATTGATATTCCCGAAGGCAGCTACGACTGGAGCGATTTTGAAGCGGCATTCGAAAAGGTAACCGCTCCTATTGCCAACGTTTGCGTATATCTTGAGGGTATGCATTATTCGGGCAGAGTTTTCTTTGAAAAGCCTTATTTCTGTTCCGAAAACGATGTGAGCCTACTTCACGATTTTATTCCCTTTTTGCAGGACAAGCCTGAGTTTAACTGGCTTGGAGTTAACCTCTCAAAGGTAGAATGGCCAAGCTTTACCGTAAAGCTTAACGGCGAGACAATTTATGACGGTGAGATTTTTGAAAGATGCCACCGCTATTCCGAGTGGGAGTTTTCTATCCCTCGCGGTGTGGCGAAAGAGGGCAAAAATACTCTTGAAATAACCCATACAAGCGATTACAGAGATGTCGCGCCCTATAATTTGCACGAGCTTGGTATCGTGTCTGTCAGACGGGATATGCTTTTGTGGTGTCCCGAGGTGGTGAGTGTGGGCGAGGAATTCCCCGTCCTGCTTAAGACCGAAAGGGATGGTGTAGCCTTCACTCTCGATGCCCCCGATTCAATAAGTGCCTGCGATGAGCTTAAATGCGGAAAAGCAGGACTTAACGTGCTTAAATTCATCTGCAACGAGCCACAGAATGATCTGTTCTTTGCTCTTGTTTGCGAATGCGGCAGAGTTGAGTGCAATATTGCTCGTTGCGTTGAGCGTGGTGACGACGGTGTTATCACGGGCACGGGCGATATGGTATATATCAATCAGAACAAGAGAGATTTTGAGAATTATATCGCTTGGTATCTTTCAAACGACATAGGCAAGCTTCTCACCGTTCGTCCCACCTATCGTTGGTGCGGCTCAAGGGCGGCTGACGGCAAGCTCTGGCGCGAGACCGCCGATCTCCTCAAGTCTCTTGGAATCAAATACGCTCACATGAGAGACGGACGCGAGCTTCAGGGCTGTAACGCTAACCCTACCTTTGCGGAAATGGAGTCGGATGGCTTCCTGGGCAGACAGACCCACGAGCTTGACGGTGCTTACGTTTATTGGAGCAGAGTTGGGAAAGATGCTTCCGATAACCTCAACGAGCAGATGTTTAACGATCTTTTCGTGCGATTCTTTATGAATGATAACGAAAGAATGAACGTGCGATATTCCCACGATACCTACTATGAAAGAGGCGGAAAGCTTGAAGTTTGCCGCGACCATACGATACCGCGCGATATGGAGGCTCTTGCGAATTTCGTTGTAAATAGCCTCGCCGCCAGCCGCGACGGTTCAACGAGACACACGGGCCCTGCAACATTGTTCAAATATTTCTATCAGGCGGGATATTCCTGGACGGGTGCTGAGCTTATGTATTCCTCAAACGAGGTTACCTGCGCGGCTCTCAGAGGCTCGGCGAGGGTTTACGGTGGCAAAATCGGAGGACATTTGGCGACCCAGTGGTCGACCACACCTCACGATGCCGCTGAGCATTCGAAGCGTTACCGTTTGGCTCTTTACAACACCTATATGCAGGGTGTGGACGAGATAAACACCGAGGAGGGACTTTGGAGAATGGAGGAGTATTTTGCCTACCACAACCGTTTCTCCCCTGCTTGTCTCGACCACTTGAAGGAGCACAAGGACTTTAACAGATACGTAACGACCCACACCAGAAGCGGAAGCTTCTATACACCCGTGGCAATCTTGAACGGAAGATATGACGGCTGGAAGATGTTCGGCGCAAAGACATCGCTTTGGGGTCGTAACGATATGCAATACGGTGACCCCGAAAACGCATGGGATATGCTTGACGTATTCTATCCTCAAAGCAGACACGGCGCGCTCTACCGTCACCCTTGTCCAAAGGATAAGCCCGTCGGATTTTATAGCGGCACACCCATGGGCGGCGTTGATATTCTTCCTATTGAGGCAAAGGATTTTGATGGCTACAAACTTCTCTGCACTGTCGGTTACAACAAGGCGCTTAGTGAGGATATGGACAAGCTTGAGGGCTATGTTTGGGGCGGTGGAAGGCTCTTTATAGGTCTTGCGCAGTTGTCTACTACCACCTTGAGAGCCGATATTGAGAATTATAATCTCGATTATATCGATCATTCCTTTATCCAATATATTGCACCTGAGATAAACTTTGTTGAGGATACAGTTGACGGTAACGCGGTTCGCGTCAACGAGAATATACCCGAAGGCGCTACTGTTCTGAAACAGACAGACAACGGAAACGCTCTGATTTACGAGATAAATCTTGGTGACGGTAAAGTTTATCTTCTCAACACCCTTGAATACGCGGGAAATTCTGCAATTTACGCGGTGGTGAAGAATTTTATCGCCGAGATCTCCAAGACGATCTTCTCAGAGGAAAGAATCTGGGCGCGCGGCGACGATATAGTGCAGTTTGCGATATACGGTCAAGAGGACGGCTCGAAGCATATCTATTTCCTTGCAATCGACTGGTTCGATGCTTCTGCTCCCACTCATACTGCCACCCTTCGAGTAGGCGAATACGAATATCCTGTTAACGTTCGCTACGGAACAATGATAAAGGCTGTTGCTTCGGGTAACGTTGCCGCTTGGTTTGACAGTGAAGAGTGCGACGTGCTTGAGATAACGAAAGACGGAATTAAAGTTCAGGGTATTGGCACAGGAATGCTTAATGTTGCCCAATATGGTAATATAACGAGTATCAAAACCGATTTCACAGACGTTTCCGTTAAAGTAATCAAATTCTAATATACCAATATACAAAAAATCCGCCAAAAGGCGGATTTTTTGTAATATTTAATGATGATGAGCTAATTTGTTATTGTTTGAATGAAAATGTGTCTTTACTTTTTCAGCCAATGCCTTGCAATCTGCCGCAAAATGCTTGGCTTCAAAAGGAAGAGCTACCAAAAAAGCAAGAACAGGAACAAGTATATACGCGGGAACAAGTATCCAGAACCAAGGCCAATATTTCACAGCACCCGCATATTCCCCTACGGGAACCGTCTTGAATATCTTCGGGCAAAACATTGCCAAGAACTCACCGATAGCATCGTTTTCACCCGGTCCCCATATATATGACGTGTTTTTATAATTTATATGGTAGAAATCGCTGTCGTTTCTCAAAGGAATAAAGCCAAGCTCTGATTGGAAGATCTGATTGAGCATTATAAAGAGCATCAGCAGCATAAGCCCCGTGGGAGCTACAAACACTCTCTTATAGGAAAGCTTGTGATGCCTGAAAAGAACCGAAAGTAGCGGAACCGCCAGGAGCATCCAATGGTGATAGTAGAATCTGATTATATCAAGCTGCTCGGCAAGCTGATCAATCTTTGCCATAGGCTCCTGCGGATAAAAGATAGCGATCAAACCGCTGATAACACCAATATAGAACATATAATCCCAAATTTTTTCATTCTTTGAGAAAAAGAAAAACGGAAAGAGCGCAATATTCGCGGCGCAGATATTGACAAACCACGCGTCACGCAGCATTCTCGCCTCATCAACGGAATACGGTGGGATATATACTTTTAAAAAGTGTAATAAGAAACCGATCACGAGCAATGAAAAAAGAACACCTCTCTGCACCGCCTTGCTTTTGTTTCTCAATAGAAAATATAACCCTATGGTTATGAGAGTTAGCAAACATATCCAGAAAAAGTACCACCCGTTGAACATTTGAATTATCATAAGTCATTCACCTTCTTGTCAAATCTTGTCATAAAACTTATCGAATATATCTTAAAACAAAATTTGGGCAAAGTCAATAAATCTTAAACCGATTTAAGGCTTCTTAAAAATTTTTAAGAAAGTTCTTAATTTGAGTTAAGAAATCGTTGAGGGTGCCAAAAGGGCAGACCGATTTGGTCTGCCCTAATAATGTAAAACTAAACTTCGGGAATCAGAACATTAGCACAAACAACCTTGTGGTTTGGAGATTAGTCGTAATTAAGCCCGTTGGGCGAAAAAACAATTCTACGATTTACACATTGTGTGCTTCCAAGAGATTTTATTATTTTTTTATCGTGCGAGTTATACAAGGTGGTGAATTTCTACTTTTCAATATTACCATTCACCTACAATGGTAAATGTTTCTTCTGCATTTTGTGGCGGTGCGTCTATATATTTTCCAAAACAATCATGAAATATATGGTATCCTTCAATATCAAAATAAGATGATTTATATTCAAAGCTTTTACCATTTACATATTGAATTCTTATATGCCAAAACTTTTTGCTTCGAGGATTGAATTCTTGATTTTTATAAATTGTGTAGTTTGTTGCACACAATACTTCAAAATCTTTCCATATTATTTTGTCAATTTCACCATTTCCTAAAACGTTTTTGATATTGCCTAATTCTGTTTGTTTATACGTATATTTTCCGTTTCTGTCAAAACAGACCGAAGTAGTAACGTCATATTCTTTGTTAACAACAGAAAAGTTGATTCTTTCTATTTGAAGCTTTTCGGGATAATTATCTATACAATGTATCATTTCTTCCATGGCTTTTTTATCAACAAATGAATCAACAACATCGTTACCTAATAAAGTTATCAACTTATCTAATATTGTATTCATATTCGAAAGATCTTCCATACGACATGTATACTGCTTATAATGCATATCCGAATCAATTATTATTTCAGCAGATTGCGGTAAAATATTTTGAAATTTTTCGTATTGTTTTTGACAAAGTACAATCTTTAGGTGTTCAAATGAATATTTCTCTAAATCATAAATATGTATCACCTTATCTGGAATCCAAATTGTTTTAAGATGTTTCGAACAAGGAAAATCTTCATATATCTTTAATTCTTTTGGCGTATTATAAAACATCAAATTGTTACAGCCTAAAAATGTGTGTTTGCTAATTTTTTCGACTTCGTCCGGCAAAAAAATTCCTTTGATACTTTTGCAATTATAGAATGTACACTCCGGAATAGTGCGTATCTGTGTATACAATAAATCGGCGTGTATTAGATTCACACACTGTGCAAAAACATATATACCTATTTTTTCCACGGAAAAAGGTAAAGATATAAATTTGAGAGATGTACAGTTTTCAAATGCCCTTGCGCCAATTTCCACAAGTGTACTTGGAAAAAAGACTTCTTCTAAGCCATAATAATTACGAAATGCTCCGTTTGTAATATGAGTTATACCTTCAGGAATTATTAAAGTTTTACAATAAACATCTTTATATCCCATAGCTGATTGACCTTCGATAATGCAATTTGTCGTCATTTCAAAATCTCCTTTAAAATTAGTTTTTTGAACAAGATAAGACGCAAGGTTTAACCTACCATAAATCCAAAATTGCTACAACTACTTATTCAGTGAAGAGAGAAACCATATAAAAGAAAAAGCAACCGTCAAAAATGATGGTTGCTCTGGTGGGGCGGGGGGGAATCGAACCCCTTTGGTGCTGCGTGTCATAGTTGTTTAATATAATTAATTGGTACATCCCGTGACCTTTCACCCCCACGTCACGCACCGCCTAACCAAAAGTCGTTATTATTCTGCATCACTTTTTTTACCTCCATAAATTCTAACAAAGAAATATAAAGAGCAACTACATCAGTGGATGCACCAACGCATAATGCCAACAATACTATGGTCACGCAATGGCACCCCCAACGGGAATCGAACCCATAACTAACCCTTAGGAGGGGCTTATTATATCCATTTAACTATGGAGGCGTGCTATTAAGTTAAGTGCTGAAGCACAAGTGACATTATAGCACACTTTTTCCCTTTTTTCAAGTCCTAAATCAGATTTTTTCAAAAAAATCTTCACGAATGATCGCGCAGGTTCCAATATCACGGTAAGAGCCCTTGATCAACATTCCCTTTCTGCTGACACCCTCGAAAATCATACCGTTTTTCTCCATCACACGGCGAGATGCTTCGTTTTCGACCATAAATCTGCATTCAATTCGCTCAAGTGCAAGCTTTTCGAAGCCGTATCTGATAACTCTTCCGACAACCTCGGTGGCAATTCCCTTTCCGCTGTAATCGGGATTAATTACGTAACCGATCTCCGCACCATTATGAGCAAAATGAAACCTTGTGAAACCACAGGTGCCGATCATTTTGCCTGAATCCTTACAGATGATAGCCCAATCGTAAAAATCTCCCGTCCTGTATCGGTTTTGTAAATATGAAAGATAATCAAAGGTATAAGCCTTGTCGGGGTGTGGTGACCAAGTCAGATACTTCGTAACTTCGCTGTTTTTTGAATACTCATACATATCGTCGGTATCATCCAATGTCAGCTTGCGTAAGAAAAATCTTTCGGTTTCAAGCTGCGGCATATTTGAAAATATTCTGTAAATAGATTCTTTCTTCATAGTTGCCTCACATCATCTTCATTACTCACATTATACTACGTAGCTCGCCGTTTTACAAGTGAAATTTTGGAACAAGTGTAAATTTTTTTGTTTTTATATGACAAATCGCCCACGTTATGATATAATTAAATATATTACTAAATTTTGGTGGATTATGAATTGGTATGATCATGAATATCTCGTTCCCGTATTTCTTGGGAATGACAGTTCTTCTATTGAAACCGCAAAACAGCTTAGAAAACTAAATAGCGCAAAAGCTCATATATTTGCTGAAAACTTTGGCTTTTTACAAAAATTCAGCTTTATTTGTCACCGTGTAACACCTATGCGTAACGACTTGCTGCTTTTAAGTCTTTTGGATTTTTCAAAGGATCTCGAAGAGTACAGATTTCCCGTTATTATCTACAGTGATAATATGCAGAATTTTATTTCATCAAATCTTGAAGAGCTGGAAAGCCGCTTTATGATCATTTCCTGCTCTGACGCGAACGCACTTATAAAGGAAAAGAAAAATGATTTTAAATGATTTACTTTCAAATATGAATATTGTCTCTGTCAAAAGACCGAAAAACGTTTTGGGACGAACGATCCTTTCTTTGTGCCAGGATTCCCGAATAGCCGACCCAACCTGCCTTTTCTTCTGCAGAAAAGGTGCCATAAGCGACGGACACAGATTCGCCCGTCAGGCTTATAATAACGGAGCGCGTTTTTTCGTGGTCGAGCGTGACGTTGATCTCCCCGAGGATGCGACCGTAATTACAGTTGCCGACTCCTCCGAGGAGTTGCGCAAGCTTTCGGTGATCTTCTACGGAAATCCAGCCCAAGATATGCGTCTCATAGGAATAACCGGCACAAAAGGCAAGACTACCGTAGCTCTCTCTGTCTATGAGATCGCAAAGGCAAGCGGAATAAATATCGGATACATAGGCACAAACGGCATATATTATAACGAAAAAAGGCTACAAACGGCAAATACGACCCCCGACTGTCTTGAAATGCAGAAAGCACTTCTCGAAATGAAGCAAAACGGCATAACCGACGTAGTCATTGAGGTCTCTTCCCAGGCTCTGTGGCAAAAACGAACCTATGGGTTAAATTTTGAAATATGCGCCTTTACCAATCTATACGAGGATCATATCGGCGGTGTTGAGCATCCCGATATGGAGCATTATAAAAATTGCAAAAAAAAGCTCTTTACCGATTATAACGCTAAAAATATCGTTATAAATTCCGATAGCCCCGAAAGTAGATTTATGATAGAAGGCGCAAACTGCGAGCGTATCGTCACTACTTCGGCTATGGGCGACGAAAATTGCGATCTTTTCGCAAAAAAGGCTATTAAGATCAAAAACGGAGTGCGTCCGGGTGTGTCCTTCGAGCTTTTCTCGGGAATCAATTCGCCGATCACAGTGGACGAGCACGGAATTTCTTCGTTTATTCCGATTCCGGGACTTTACAGTATCGAAAACGGACTTTTGACTTTGGCTATCTGCTCTCTTATGGGATTAAAGCTTGAAGATGTTGTTGACGAGCTGTCAAAGCTATCTATTTCGGGCAGATTTGAAACCGTCATGCTTGAAACTCGCCCCAATTCCCTTTTTGTCATCGACTACGCACATAACGGCGCAAGTCTTTCGGCTGTTTTGAGGTCTCTGCGTGAGTATGAGCCTAAAAGAATAATCGTCCTGTTCGGAAGTGTTGGCGGCAGAACCTTTGGCAGACGCGAGGAGCTTGGCAAAGCTGCCGAAGCAGGAGCCGACGTTATAATAATTACGTCGGACAACCCCGACAACGAAGACCCAATGGACGTTATCAGCGACATTCATTCGCATATCAAGGACACAGAAAAGCCGATTTATCTTATTCCCGACCGAAAGGACGCCATATCCAAGGCATATGAGATCGCAGAGGACGGTGACTTCGTTCTCCTTGCCGGTAAGGGGCACGAAAATTATCAACTGATAATGGGCGAAAGAGTCCCCTTTTCCGAGAAAAAAATACTAAAAAAACTCGACCAGTTAAATCTTGTTTATTGAAAATATAACGGCATGTAGGAATTCCCGTTTGAAATGGAGATTATTATGTTTGAAAACAGTAAGTGGATATGGATCAATAATGAAAATAACGAAGACGAATATGCTGATTTTATCGTGGATTTTGACCTTGAAAGTATCAAGAACGTAAAGCTTAATATTTCTGTTGATGGCAATTTTGAGGCATATCTTAACGGAGAACTCTGCGCTCTCGGTGCTTGCGCCGACTACCCCTTTCAAAAGTGTTACGATTCTTTTGAGCTTGATAAGCATTGCCGCGTTGGCAAAAATCAGCTGAAGATCACGGTCTGGCACATAGGTATCATCAGTTCTGTTTACGTTAAGGCGGATCCGGGGCTTATCTTCTCATTGTCACAAGATAAAAATGAAATTGCGGTAAGCGATAAAAATGTTTTGTCGAGAAAAAATATCGGATACACCAACGGTCTTTGTAAGAATATTACGGGTCAGCTGGGTCCCTCATACCGATATGACAATACCGTTATAAACGAAGAGCCTTACAGATATTCGGTGTTGGTGAACAAGACCCATAATATCGTTCCCCGAGGCATTGAAAACCTTGAATTGTTGGAGCGTGTTCCCACGAAGATCGAAGATAACGGAAGTCGTTTGCTTATCGATTGGGGTAAGGAGGCTGCGGGGCATCTTGATCTTGAGTTTGAAAGTGATGGCGAACAAGAATTACTGATAGTTTTCGGTGAGCATCTTGACGAAAATGGCAAAGTGCCGCGAATTATCGGTCCGCGTGATTTTTCAGTGGGATTTGTTGCAAAGGACGGTGATAATCGATTCTTTGGCGGTATGCGAAGGATCGCTGGACGCTATCTTGAAATCGAGTATACAAAACCGATAAAGGTGGGATATATAGGAATCAGACCTGTGGTTTATCCCTTGAATATCAAAGAAAAGACTTTTGAAAATCAACTTCATAAGAGAATTTACGATGCATCTGTCTACACGCTTATTTGTTGTATGCACGAGCATTATGAGGATTGTCCTTGGCGAGAGCAGGCTCTTTATTCCCTTGACAGCCGCAATCAGATGCTCTGCGGATATATTGCTTTTGAGGAATATAGATACGCAAGATACAATATTATGCTTCTCGCAAAATCCTTGAATAACGGCATTCTCCGTATTACTTCGCCAACGGATAAAGAACTGCCAATCCCCTTTTTCAGCCTGACCTTTGTTCAGCAGGTGGCGGAATACGTCAGATTCAGCGGAGACAGAAGCATACTTGACGAGGTTATGCCAACTGTTGAGACGATCGTTGAAACTTTTGCTTCAAAAGTTGATGAGCAAGGACTTATCCCTGCTTTTCCCGCTCCGGCATGGAATTTCTATGAATGGAGTACCGGCAACGATGGCTACGGCGCAAGCGGTCTTATCCCTAAAGACAGACCAAAATACGATTTGTGTCTTAACGCTATGTTCCTTTACGTTTTCAGAATGTATAAGGAGATAGGCGGTAGAATTGAGGTTGATACTGACAAAATGGCTACGGGAATGAAGCGCGTTTTGTTCGATGAGGAAAGAGGGCTCTTTAAAACAAGTAGTGAAGACGGACGCTTTTCTGTCGTTGGTAATTCCCTTGCAATTCTTGCTTGTGTTGGGGGTATAGATATTGCCGAGAAGCTTATTTCAGAGAGGACACAACTAATTGACGTAACTCTTTCGATGAACGCGTATTTCTACGACGCGCTGCTTTCCGTTGATAAGGGCTACAAGGACTACATTATAAAGGATATTGAAGAAAAATACGGCTACATGCTCTCAGAGGGTGCTACGACCTTCTGGGAAACTATTGACGGCTGGCACGCATTTAATGATGCCGGAAGCCTCTGCCACGGCTGGAGCGCGTTGCCTGTTTATTACTTTGACCTTTTGTTATAATGAAAAACACCCCAGACCTTTTCAGGTCTGCGGTGATTTTTTATGATAATTCTTTTGCTTCACCCTCGAGAATTTCGTGGTCGATAAATTCGATTTTTGATCTGTCTCCTATAGGATCAATATCAAGAACGATGATCTCATTATCACTCTCCTTGAGAAGATGTCCGGGAAGATAAAGGGTCATTTGAGGGCCTGCGCTATCGTATCGGCCAAGGTTGAAGCCGTTTATCCAGATATAGCCGTGACCAAGATTCTCAAAGCTGACGTAACTGTCAACTCCGCTCTTGGCATCAAATACTCCTCTGAAGAAGCAGGGCTTGTGGTCTTCATGGGAATTTGCCTTCCATTCAAGGCGCGAAAGGTCTTCAAGGGAGATTGTTCTCGTATCGTATCCAAAAAGCTGAACTCCGCCGTAAAGCAGACCTCCCTCCATTCCCTTTCTTTCGTCGCACATGAATCTGCCAAAGTTGATTCTTCCTGTATTTTCGACGAGAACGTCTATCTCTCTTTCGTTGCCCTTTTGCGCAAGTGCCGCAACTCCGTCGGTTGCCATATATGCTTTCTTGCCGCCCCGACATCCTCGGTCGCGCATATAGGTGGCAAACCATTCGCCGTCAACGTAAATGCTTGCTCTGTCCTTGTATTTATGTGGCTGAACTCTCATGTGTATTTCCTCGAAAGCATCCAGCTTGGTGGAATAAAGGATAAGACCGTAATTCTGTCCGTAGTGCTCCATGGGTCTCGGAAGCGGAGTTTTGCCTTGATATTCGCTTATATTATCGAGGTTTTCAAAGAGGTCTGCCGACTCTGTCAACTCAACGGAAACACTTTGAGTTGAATGTTCGGGGGAGATATGAGGTCTCTTTTCTCTTCCAAGATATTCGTCAAGCACATCGCGGCAGAGAAAATACTTTTCAGTGGGTCTGCCATCCTCGCTAATAAGCGCATCAACGTCGTAGGAGGTGGTGTGAGGAATATATCGTGACGGAGTGTCGGGACGGGGACTGAACGACGTTCCTATATTTCCACCGCCCATAAAGCCGAAATTCGAGCCTCCTGAGAACATATAGAAGCAGACGTGGCCGCCAAGCTCAAGAGCCTCCTTGAATCCGTCCGAGGTCTGTGCGGGAGGACGGTGACCGAAGGGCTCGCCCCAATGCATACTTCTTCCCGCCCAGAATTCACCGACGAAAAAGGGGGTATCTTCTCCGTTTTCACGCACGCATTTTTCGGCGTGAGCAGAGGTACCCACCGCCGCGCGGTAGTTTACACCGAAGAAATCGGCCTTGCTTTGTCTGCCAAATGTAAGCATATAATTACGGTCACCGTCGGTTGTATAGAAGGGCACGTCTACACCGCCTGCGCGGAGCATATCGGCAAGCGCGTTCATATAATCGTGGTCATTGCCGTAGCTTCCGTACTCGTTTTCAATGGCAACGGCGATAATAGGGCCGCCGTTTGTGGCAAGATAGGGCAAAAATTCGGGAATAAGATGATCGTAATATCTTTGTACTGCATCAAGATATTTGGGATCAGAAGAACGAAGGATCAGCTCTCTGTCTTTAAGCAACCATGAGGGCAGACCGCCAAGATCCCACTCGGAGCAGATGTAGGGCGATGGACGGAGCAAAATCTTTAGGCCCTTTTCGTGGCAAAGCTTCAGATATACTCCAAGGTCAAGCATTCCATCGAAATTGTAAACTCCGGGCTTGGGTTCGTGAGCATTCCAAGGAACGTAGGTCTGTATTGTATTCAAACCGAAATCAACTGCGAGGTCAAGTCTTTTTGCCCAATCGTTCTGATGGATTCGGAAATAATGAATATCTCCCGCGATCATACGGAAGGGCTTTCCGTCAAGATAAAAATTGTCCCTGTCAAAGGTTAATTTGTTCATAATAACCTCCTTATATTTGCTGTAAAATGCGGTATTAGTTTTTTAGCATATAACCCTTGCCGCGTATTGTATAGATCAGCTTAAGACCAAGCTTATTGTCGATTTTTCTTCTGAGGTGGCAAACATAAACGTCGCCCATATTGCCGTCCTCAACACCGAGAAGTGAGTATATCCGCTCTCTTTCAACTACCTCTCCTCTGTTCTCACAAAGCAGAGACAAGACCTTATATTCATATTCGCTGAGCGAAATCCTCAAGTCTCCCCATAAAGCAGAGCTGCTGCTTTCATCAACCGTGAGTATTGGTGGTTTTTTAACACTATCATAGTTTTTAGACTTTGAATTATACAACTTGATCGCCTTTCCCTCACCAAATACCGAGAGAAAGTCAGACATCAAAAAAGGTCTTTTGAATACCAATGAACAAGCCTCGGTATTCTTAATATCATTTTTTGAGTAACCGATTATTGTCACCGAGCTATCGTATATTTTGAGCTCTTCGTTGGAGACGTTGTCGAGGTCGGCAACGATAAAAAGCCTATCAGAGTCGTTTAAACTGTTAGCATCATTCAAAGGCTTGATACCAATACCTGCAAGCTCAAGTGAAAGCATCTTTGCAAATTTCGCGTCATCGCTGACAATTTTAACGTATTTGCTCACAGATTCTCCTCCTTCAGCTCATTAATAATATTTTCAATCTCCTCTGTGGAAGTAGTCTTCATAATTCTGTCTCTGACCGAAGCGGCACTGCGTACACCCTTGATATAAAGGGCTGCGTGCTTTTTTATCTCTGCCGCCGCTGTGTATTCACCCTTATGTTCTCTTATAAGCGATATATGGTGCAGACAGGTATCAAATCGCTCACCGAGAGTTGGTTGTTCATACTCAAATCCATTGAGTTTTGCAGAGATTTCCTCAAATATCCAAGGATTGCCCAAAGAGCCGCGACCAATCATCAAGCCGTCGCAACCGGTGATTTCAAGCATTTTCACGGCATCATCCGCTGTATATATATCTCCGTTACCGATAACCGGAATTTTCACAGAATTCTTGACAGCCTTTATGATGTCAATATCAATCCCCGGATTGTACATCTGCTCTCTTGTCCTTGCGTGGACACAGACAAGCGATGCTCCCGCCGCTTCAAGCATTTTTGCCATCTCAGGTGCGTTTTTGGAGTTATCATCCCATCCCGCACGAATTTTTACGGTCACAGGGGTATGCTTCAATGCTTTTGCAGTCGCTTCAACGATTTTTGCCGCAAGAGAGGGATTTTTCATAAGCGCGCTTCCCTCTCCGTTACCGACGATTTTGTGCATAGGACATCCCATATTTATGTCAATCGCCATGGGCGAAGCCTCGGACACACAAGATCTGTAATCACGTGACTCTATCATAGCCGCCGCCTCGGCAACAAATTCGGGCTCGCTTCCGAAAAGCTGTATTGCCATTGGATTCTCTTCGCTTCTGACTGCCGCCAACGGCGCGGTCTTTGAAGGAGACAGGGGATTTTTCTTTGACATTTGCTCGTAGCATAGTGCTTTAGCCGACACCATCTCGCTGACAGTATATTCTGCTCCCCTCTCTCGGCAGATGCGCCTGAAGGAGTAGTCTGTAAAGCCCGCCATCGGTGCTAGCATAAGTCCGTTTTCGAGGGTAATGTTTCCGATTTTTATACTCACTTTAATTCTCCGATTTTAATATTTTAACGTTGAGTATATTTTATCATTTTAAACTATTAATGTCAATAGTAAACAATAGATTTATTTTCCAAATAATTATAAAACGATTTCGAGGTATTTTCAATGGATAAAATCGACTTTTATATGGAGATAATTGCACAAAATAATTGCCGTTTATCAATGCTCGGCAAAGGCATGGCGAGCAGATCGGAGATCTTGCGGCTTTGGCTGTCGCGATGGAGGTTTGAGAATGAAGCACATAAACGTTTTAATTAACAGATACCCTACTCTTACGTTTGCCGAGAGCAGATAGAAGCTGTTGTGTCAGCTTTGATCGAGATGCATAAAAATGGCGGTACCCTACTGCTTTGCGGAAACGGCGGTATTACTTTTTCTCAAATCCAACAAGCAATCCACCGCGCTCAGCATAAAAACTGCAAAGACCTCGGCAGGGGTAAATTTTAACGTCGGATTTCTTGAATTCACGCTTTATAAGCTCCGCGAGGGTTTGGGCTGCTCTCGGGTTGATACAATGAGCTATTTTTACTTTACCGCCTGCGTATCCTAATGACTTCATTTGCTCAAGTATTGCGGGCAGTGCCTTCGATTCGCCTCTTACTTTTTCAAGCTGTTCAAGGGTTCCGACGGCACTTGCTTTACCGATCACTCTGATTCCAAGAATTCCCGCAAGCTTTGCCACAAGTGGGCTTACACGCCCATTGTTAGCAAGATTCTTCATCGATTCAAGCATAAAAAGAAGCCCGGTTTTTGTTTGATATTGCATTATCTCTTTACAGATACCCTCAAAATCTGCGCCGCTTTCTATAAGCTTTTCTAATTTGTCCACAATGAGACTCATTTCGGGTCCTGTGGAAAGTGAGTCTATAACGCAGACCTTTCTGTCAGGATGCTGTCCTTCGTACTCCTCTTTTGCCATACAAGCGGAATTATAGCTACCCGAAAGTCCACTTGTAATTGTTACGCAGAAAATACACTCCGCGTCGCCGAAAGCCTCAAGCCAGTCCGAGGGATTTGGGCAAGATGAAGACGAACGGCCTTTATAGTCCTCAAGCTCATTGACCATCACCTCAACATTAAGCTTTTCGTCGTCAACGTACTCTTTTAGTGAGGTTATTATCTTAAGTGGCACTGAGCAAATGGGGGTGACGACATTCGCGTAATTGTTTTTTGCGAGATCCGCCGATGAATCGGCAACTATCAGATATTTCATAAGTATCTCCTTATTGGTATTTATAAATTGATTATACCCCAATTTTACCCAATGTCAATCTACTCGTTTTGTTTGTTAACCTAATCAACAAATACTGAAAGTAGAAAGAAAAACGCCTGACTCTACTATTAGTAGAATCAGGTGTTTTCACTTATAATTCAAGCCTTTTCGACCAAATCTTTAATGATCTCCCCTGCCATAATAAGTCCCATTGCAGAAGGAACGAACGAGAGGCTGCCCGGTATTGCCTTGCCGCTTTCGGGATCGATGACACCGCTCTTGCGAGGCTCTTCTTTTGAATAAACGACTTTGTATTTTTTAATTCCACGCACTTTTAATTCTTTACGCATAACTCTCGCTAAGGGGCAGACGGTGGTATCGTTAATATCAGCAACCTCAAAGCGTGTTGGGTCTGTTTTGTTGCCGGCGCCCATAGCAGAGATAACAGGAATCTTATACTGATATGCCCTTGTTGCTATCTCAAGCTTTGCCGCAACGGTATCGACGGCATCGGCTATATAGTCGTATTGTGAGAGGTCGTATTCATCGGCATTTTCCGGCAAATAAAAGACGTTGTAAGCGTTTATCCGACACTCGGGGTTGATATCAAGCATTCTTTCCTTCATTACTTCAACTTTGGGTCTGCCAACCGTGGAATGAAGAGCAATTATCTGCCTATTGATATTGGAAAGTGACACTGTATCACGGTCAAATATGTCAATGTGTCCTACTCCTGCCCTGCAAAGGGCTTCGCAGATATATCCACCCACACCGCCGACACCAAATACTGCTACCTTGGCGTTTTTTAACTTTTCTATTGCATCTTCTCCGTACACGAAAGCGGTACGCGAGAATTCTTCTTTTACATTCATTAGTTTTATACTCCAATTATAATTATTACTATTCATTTTAACATATTTACAAAAAATTTTCAAGTAATACTTTACAAAAAATGAAAATTGGTGTATAATTATTATATAAATCAAATTTGAGGTGCTTATGATAGACGAAAATAAGCTTATAGAAAAAGAAAAATCGAGTGAATTGATTTTTGACGGCAAGGTGCTTCATCTTTATCGTGATGAGATCATTCTTCCCGACGGAAGCGAGGGCTTTCGTGAGTATTGCAATCACAACGGTGGAGTTTGTGTACTTCCTTTGACAGACGAAGGAGAGGTCATACTTGTCAGACAATATCGCTATGCACATAGAAAATGCACTCTTGAGATACCTGCGGGAAAGCTTGAAAAGGGTGAAAAGGACGATATTCGCTCCGCGGCTCTGCGTGAGTTAAAGGAAGAAACCGGTGCTGAGTGTGAGGAATTGATATATCTCGGCGAAATGTATCCATCTCCCGCACTACTCAGTGAGGTCATCTATATGTATTTTGCGAGAGGATTAAAATTCGGAGAGAGCCATCTTGACGACGATGAATTTCTTGAATGCGAGAGGGTTCCTCTTGACAAAATGCTTGAAATGATATGTCTCGGAGAGCTTCCTGACGCAAAGACACAAATTGCGGCTTTGCGCGTGTGGAAAATGCTTCAAGAGGAAAAGAAATAGTATTGGAGGAAAATTTAATGGCAAAAATTATTGGACCGGGAAGTTGCAACGTTGATCTTACGGGGTATGCAGTACACCTTCCTGTAGCGGGTGAAACCGCAGTTGGTGATCTTATAAGAACAAGCCCGGGCGGAAAGGGTTCAAACCAGATGGTAGCCGCGCATATGTCGGGAAGCGAGGCTCTGCTTATCGCAAAAATTGGTGATGATGCGCTTTCAAACTGTCTGCATAATTTTTATGACGTAAAAGGCTTTCCTAAAAAATACGTTAAAGTATGTCACGGCGAGAACACCGGAACTGCCATTATTGAAATAGACAAGACCGATGCGCAGAACAGGATACTTATAGTCAGGGGTGCAAATCTTTTGCTTTCCGAAGCCGACGTTATTGAGGCTGAAAAGGATTTTGCCGATTGCGACGTAGTGCTTACACAGCTTGAGACCGGTGATGAGCCTATCCATGCGGCAGCAAAACTTGCAAAGAAGCACGGCAAGCCCTTTATTCTCAATCCTGCTCCCTATCGTCCTTTATCCAATGAGCTTCTTTCTATGGTTGATTACATAACCCCCAACGAGACAGAGGCAGGCTATCTCACGGGAATTGAGATAAACAGTGTTGATGACGCAAAGGCTGCCGCTAAAAAGCTTTTGTCACTTGGGGTAAAGAACGTAATCATAACGCTTGGTGTCAACGGCGCCTATTACACCGACGGTCAACGTGAGATCCACGTTTCGGGTATTAAGGTAAAGGCTGTAGAGACTACCGGCGCGGGAGACGCATTCAACGGCGGATTTGCTACCGCTATCGGCGAAGGAATGGACGTTGAGCGTGCGCTGAAATTCGCTAACTGCACGGCGGCTATCTCGGTTACAAGACTCGGCGCGGCAGAATCGATGCCCACAAGAGCCGAAATCGACGCTTTTATGAAAGAAAAATACGACATTTGATCAAAAAACCGCTTGTTCACGCAAGCGGTTTTTCTATTATTTGAAGAATTTGAATCTCTGCCTAAATCTGAATAGATATAAGCTGATAAGTCGAGTCAGCGCGACGTCGTAGACGACGAAAACTACGTTTACGAGAACATAAATGCCGACAGCGGCATATATTCCCCATTCTTCTGCGCCGAACATCAAGACGAAGGTCTCAAACATATTTCCGCCGTAAAATACGAAGGAAGCGAGAATTATACTGACAACAAGAGCAATATTGAGCACGACAAGCTTTACAAGCCAAGACACGGGACGTTTTAGTCTTTCGAATCTCTCTTTAAGTATTGGATAATATCCAAAAAACAGGAGATAGAACCAACCGACCATACTGTGCGGCATCAGAACAACAGTCAGAATGCCTGTCACTGAATATATAAGCCAAGAATAGGAGCTTCCAAACTCTATAACTGCGAAAATGCAGAAAAAAGAAGCCATCGCCGCCATAGACAGGTCAAGTGTTTCGATAAGTGAGCCCAAAAACATTAACGCAACCCCCATCGCCGCCAAAAGCGCTGAGGCCGTCATTTTCTTGGTCTTATTTGATATACCTTTGCTCAATTCTCTCCCCCCTTTCATCCAAAATCGTGACTTCGGGGAAACTTACAAAAGTCTCCCCGAATTTCATTAACAGCATCTTATAAGGTCGCCACCCATACATTCGCAGCAGCAATCTGCACAAATCAGTCCTTGGCAGACGTCGCATCCCGAGCATCCGCCTGAATTTGTTGTATTATAGCCACCACCATAGCCTCTTGCCTGCATATTGAGTCGGTCTCTTGCGGCTCTGTATTCGGCATTTGAGGGATCCATATTGCACGCGTTATTGATCATTCTCTGAGCGTCAACGTAATAGCCTCTCTTGATCATAACACAACCCATAAGATAATTCCATTCGGCACCGCGGTCACCAGCATCGATAGAATTTAACTCATTTTCAGCGGCAGAAATGTTTCCATTATTGATGTTTCTGCGGATATTTGCGTAATTATAGCTACTATATGACGAACTGCTACCCGAAGAAGAATAGGATCCGTTACTTGATCCTCCTCCCGAACGCATCTTCTGGATCTCCTCGTAGGCAGAGTTTACCTCTTTCATCTTCTCTTCAGCGAGATCCTTCATATCGCTATCTGTATATTTATCGGGATGATACTTTCGCGCAAGCTTTCTGTAAGCTTCCTTTATCTGGTCATCGGTTGCTGTGGAAGATACTCCAAGCACCTTATAAGGATCCTTGTATTCAGCCATTTTCGGGTCGTCCTCTCTTCTTAGTATTTTTTTGACGTTTTGATTTGCCGTCAAGCTCCAAAACCCGGTCTGCCACGTCGGGCATTCCTCGGTAAATTATATTTCTTATTATGCCCCCAACGTTGGGGTTTTCATCAAGATCAATGAGATCAAACGCGGGCTCAGCCGCGAGCAATTCCAGTCTCAACGACGTAGCGACGTCTCGCTTCTGATCCTCGGTAAGTTCTTTTCCCTCATATAGACAGATAAATGGGTTAAACCTGTTCTTTTCAAGGTCGTCCTTGTGGTCATCTGCGGCATCGATTATATATATCCAACGACCGATGTGTCTGCCGATGTTCCGCATTATCTTTTCGTCTGTTCCTTCAAGACCATAGGAAACTATATCCGCAAGCAGGTCTCCGAAGCGATCTGCGGGAATATCAACTGATTGCAGATGCTCTTTTTCGATCTCTGAGAGTCTTCGCAAGTCCTCGTTGACTTTTCTGTCAAGGTCTGCGTATTTTTTGAGAGCTTTCCTCCGCATACTTTTTGTAAAAGGCTTGGAAAGTCGGGCTTTCAACTTTTTTGTTCCATGTTCATCTGCAATATCGTCAACTGTTTTGCCGTATGCAAGAATCGCATATGCGTAAGCACAATATGCCAACGTATCACAATATGACATATAAGCACGTTTTTTGAAAGGGTGAGCCATGCATCTGCCTTGCTTAATTTCAGGGCATTCACCGTTGATCGCCAAACGTAGAAGTGCCAAAAAAACGGCATCGTAGCTCAAAGTCATTCTTGAGCACTGTCCTGTACATTTACCCTGCGCCTTACAAAGTCCGCAATAGACGGCTTGGTAATATTCATTTTCTCTCACCTTTAATTCGGGAGTATCGGTGCGAATATAACCGAACATAGAAATCTCCATTCCGCCGCACGCAGAACCTCCACGCGGCGGCACAAATAAACATACTATATAATAATACACCATTTGGAAGAAAAAGGCAAGTATTATTTGTAAATATTTATTGATTCAATGTGAATTTCGGGTGATTATGCTGCGTTTTTTTGCGTATAGTCAACATTTACAAATCAATTATTAAGACTAACATAAAAATTCATCATATATTTTTGCGAAAATCACTTGAAAAATCTCACAAAATAGGTTATACTATAATTTGGTACAAAATTGAATCAATTTATGGAGGAATACAAATAAAATGGCATTAACACTCAACAAATCGGCAAAATTTGACGGCGTTAAGGGTCCTGTTCTCACCATCGTTATGGACGGTGTTGGACTTGCTCCCGACACTATCTCCAACGCGGTTGCAGGTGCTTACACCCCCAATCTCGATGCTCTTATGGCAAACTACCCCATGGTAGCTCTCAAGGCTCACGGTACTGCTGTCGGACTTCCCTCAGACGACGATATGGGTAACTCTGAGGTAGGTCACAATGCACTTGGCGCAGGTCAGGTATTTGCTCAGGGCGCAAAGCTTGTTACACAGAGCATCGAAAGCGGCAAGATGTTCGCTTCAAACACCTGGCAAGAGGTTATCGGCAACGTAAAGGCTAACGCTTCTACCCTGCACTTCCTTGGACTCTTCTCCGACGGCAACGTTCACTCTCACATTGACCATCTCAAGGCAATGATCGCACAGGCTAAGGCTGAGGGCATTGCTAATATCCGCGTTCACATTCTTATCGACGGACGTGACGTTGGCGAGACCAGCGCGCTTGAATACATCGATCCCTTTGAGGAATTTATTGCTTCTCTCTCCGACGCTAACTGCTCTATCAAGATAGCAAGCGGTGGCGGAAGAATGAAGATCACCATGGACCGATATGAAGCAGACTGGTCTATGGTTGAGCTTGGCTGGAAGACTCACGTGCTTGGCGAAGGCAGACAGTTTGCAAGCGCGCATGAGGCTGTTGAAGCTTACAGAGCAGAGCTCAAGGTCATCGACCAGGATCTTCCTCCTTTTGTTATTGCAGAGAATGGCAATCCCGTTGGTACTATTGAGGACGGTGACAGCGTTATTTTCTTCAACTTCCGCGGCGACCGTTCAATCGAGATCTCCAAGACTTTCGACGCTCCCGAGGGTGCTTTCGACAAGTTCGACCGAGTTCGTGTTCCAAAGGTTGTATACGCAGGTATGCTTGAGTATGACGGCGACCTTCACATTCCCTCCAAGTTCCTTGTAAATCCCCCCGAGATCACCGAGACTATGGGCGAGTATCTCGCTAACACCGGTGTAAAGCAGTACGCTATCTCCGAAACTCAGAAATACGGTCACGTAACCTACTTCTGGAACGGCAACAAGTCGGGCAAGTCCTCCGAGGAGAACGAGACCTACGTTGAGGTTCCCTCCGACGTAGTTCCCTTCGAGCAGAGACCTTGGATGAAGTGCGCAGAGATCACCGATAAGCTGATCGAGGCTCTTGAGAGTGGCGCGTACGATTATTATAGAGTAAACTTCCCCAACGGCGACATGGTCGGTCACACCGGATCTCTCGCAGCTACAAGATGCTCAATGGAGGCTCTTGACCTTCAGCTTGGCAGAATACTCCCTGTTCTTGACAGATTAGGCGGCGTTGCTCTTATCACCGCAGACCACGGTAATGCTGACGAGATGTTCGAGATGGACAAGAAGGGTCAGCCCAAGGTCGACAAGAACGGAAAGATGAAGGCTAAGACCAGCCACACTCTCAATAAGGTTCCCTGCATCATTTACGACAACACCGATGCAAAGGCTCACTACACCGTTAAGGCAGACGAGGGCAACTTCGGTCTCTCTAACGTAGCGGCTACTATGGTCAACCTTATGGGTTATGAAGCACCCGCAAAGTGGGACGAGAGTGTTATTAAGTTTAAATAAATCAATCAAAAAATCCCTTTGAGCGATGCTCAAAGGGATTTTTTGATATATTGATCAATTTTAATTCCAGTAAACAGACGTATCGTCACAACCGTAGAAATAATCGACCAGGAAATAGGTGGAACCGATCTGTATGTTGTAAACGTTAGTATTCTTAAATGCATCTGCAGAAACAGCAATTACGGGGCATCCGTAGATCTGCTGAGGAATAACAACGTTTGTATCGGTACAGTTACCAATTCCGACGACTATATAACCTTCGCCGTTAAATTCATACGCAAGGCCCTGAGAAGTATAGTAATTCTCAAAATCTCCACAATCGGTGCATTCGCCGTTTTCATAATTGTGACCTGCGTAAATTATCTCCATGCCGTCGATCTCATGGAAGCATCTGTCACAATAAGAATATGCAGTCCAACCGTTTGAGAAGCAGTTTGCCTCAACCGCGGGACATTCAACGACATTGTGGCCGTTTGAGCACTGATTTTCCCAATAGTAAGTTACGTCCTGATAGCCGTAGGGAGCGTAGATGCCGTTGAACGTACCAACCTCGCTGAGGGTAATGGTAGATACTGCATTAAAAGTATATTGAGTGTTTCCGGCAATCTTGTAAGTAAGATCGGATATCATCTTGGAAAGATTTCCGTTATAATCGAAGGTGTATTCGTAAGTGCAAGCCGAAATATTCCAATCTACATCGCCAATACCGCTTACCTCTTCAATTAGAGTTCTAATAAGCTCTTCGTCCATTTCTATTGTGAGCTGCATAGTACCGTCAATATTTCTTCTAAACTTCACTGCCTTGAAATATTTCTCAGTAAATTCGGGCATATCGGAGCGATTTATTGTCATCATATCATAATATGCCTCAAGTGAGAAATAGTACATCTGCTGATACTGAGGAATATAAATGTATTCGCCAACATAATACTGCTCGGCAGATACTACGTTATTGGGAACAGACATATAGTCGGTTTCCTTCTGATAAACGTAGGAATCGTTAAAATACTGCTTTTGAAGAGTATAGATCTCCAAAGCCTTATGGGTAGTTATGCCATCGGAAATATATGTTACGGCGTTATTACTCATAACAAATCTGTCTATGTTATGATTTACGTTGTTCATAGCTTCAAGATACAGCTCATAGGGAGTCTTATCGCCAAAAACGGGAGCAGTGATCTTTATTGCATAAGAGTCGCCGTACCAATAGCTGTTCCATGTATTGGTCTGAGTAAAGTTTGCACAATCTATTTCTTCAAGAGAGGTACAACCGTTGAATGCGTAATCACCAACCTCAACGATGCTGGCAGGTACTACAACGATAGTAATATTTACATTTCCGTCGAATGCATATTCTTCAATTCCTATTACGGGGAGACCGTTGTAGTTATCGGGAATAATTACCTCTGTAACTACGGAGCCTTCAACAAGACCGGCAACCTTATATGCGGAAATATTTGAATTATAATCATATACCCCGTTATAAACAAGATCCGCGGTTGCTTCAAGTGAACATCCGGTACAATGACCTTCGTTATCAAAAACGTGACCTGTAGCAACGATAGTGTGCTGAGTAGTAAGAGGTGTCTTACATACAGAACAGATCACACCGTCAGTAAGACCGTTTGAAGAACAAGTTGCAGCATATCCGGGAACATTGACAGAAATATGCGCAATTTTAGGAATAACTACCTGTTCAAGTATAGTCTCACCGCATACGGTACATACCGAACCATCTTCAAGACCTGTCTTATCGCAAGTAGCGGCATATCCGGGAACAGTCTCCACAACGTGACCTGCAGGAATTACGGTCTGTTCTATGGTAAACTGTTCACAGTTATAGCATTTTTCTCCGTCACTGAGACCGTCCTCAGTACAGGTTGCGGCATAACCGTTTACTACATAAGTATTATGATCAAGCTTGGGAATAACTACCTGAGGTACAGAGAATTCTTCGCAATAGCTACATTTTATACCGTCAGTAAGTCCTTCTTCCGTGCAGGTAGCACCGTATCCCCACACGTCAATATAATCATGGGCAGCGGGTATCAACTCAGGAGTGATCCAAACGTCTTCACATACAGAGCAGATCCAGCCTTCGGTATATCCGTCATTTTGGCAGGTTGCTGCTATAGGCTCTACGTACTCGTAGTTGTGGCTTGCTTCGATGATCTCGGGATTCTTCAAGATCGATCCGCAATTCGAGCACTCTTCACCCTCGGTGTGACCGTCCTCGGTACAGGTTGCGGAAACAGCTTCTATGATCACAACGTTATGTCCAGTAGCCGGAATAATTTGTGCAGCTTCTATCTCAAAACCGCATCTATCACAATATTTTCTATCAGTAATTCCGCTTTCATAACAGGTTGCGGGATAACCATCTTCTGTTACAACGTTATGTCCGGTGGGATTGAGTGTTTCGTTTCTTATTTCGCCACAGTTCACACAAGTATAGTGTTCGTTACCGTAGCCTTGACACGTGGGATCGTTTCTAAAATTAAGAATCCAATCGTGGTTACCGTCACAATTGTTGCGACCACCGTCAAAGATGCCTAAAATGCTATCAATATCAAAGTCATCCAAGTCTATATCGCAACCGACAAAGCAAAGTGTTAAGGCAATTACAAAAAGTGCTACTACCGAAAGCTTTAATACTCTTTTCATAATCTTTCCTCCGTAAATAAGATTTTAGTAATTAATGTATTTTTTATCAATTCCAACAAAATAATTTTAAATAAGGCAAAAAGCACCACATAAATGGTGCTTTTTGCAATATGCGAAGATTATCTCTTCGAGAACTGAGGTGCGCGACGAGCGCCCTTGAGTCCGTACTTCTTTCTTTCCTTCATACGAGGGTCTCTGGTGAGGAATCCTGCAGCCTTGAGAGCGGGACGATAGTTCTCATCAGCAGCGATAAGCGCACGAGCTACACCGTGACGGATAGCGCCTGCCTGTCCGGAAATACCGCCGCCGTTTACGTTAGCAACGATATCGAACTTACCCACAGTTCCGGTTACACCGAAGGGCTGGTTGATGATGAGCTTAAGGGTCTCGAGACCGAAGTATTCATCGATATCCTTACCGTTGATGGTGATCTGACCGTTACCGGGATATACTCTTACACGAGCAACGGACTTCTTTCTTCTACCTGTGCCATAGAAATAGGGCTTTGCACTTGTATACATAGGTTTACTTCCTTCCTTTCCTTAAATTAAAACTCGTAGGTCTCGGGCTTCTGAGCCTCATGCTTATGAGCCTCGCCGGAGTAAACCTTAAGTCTGGTTGCTGCTGCTCTTCCGAGCGCGTTGTGAGGAAGCATTCCCTTTACAGCTGTTTCCATAGCAAACTCGGGCTTCTCAGCCATGAGCTTCTTGTACTGAATGCTCTTGAGACCGCCGATGTAACCGGAGTGTCTCTGATAATATTTCTGCTCAAGCTTCTTACCGGTAAGAACTGCCTTGTCGGCGTTGATTATGATAACGAAGTTTCCGCAGTCAACGTGGGGTGTGAATTCAGGAGCGTTCTTGCCGCGGAGAAGGTCTGCTGCAACAACAGCGGTTCTACCCATGGGCTTACCTGCTGCGTCGATTACATACCACTTGCGGACAACTGCTTCCTTTTTCTGCATAAAAGTAGACATTTTGTTATCCTCCAAAAAGTGTTCATTTTTTTAACCTTGCATATTATAGCACAAGAGTTTATGTTTGTCAATACCTTTTTTGAATTTTTTTTGATTTTTTTAATTTAGCTTTTGCAAAGCTCTTTTTTTCTCTGTTTTTCTCATTTTTTCATATTGTTTGCTTCAATATGATATCAAAAAATTTTTTTCTTTTTTTTCCATATTATCAGAAAAATACCGCAAAACGTTATATTTTCAATAAGCTGCGGCATAGATTATAGCGTAACAACAAAAAATCGGAGGTAGAACTCAAATGATGAATACATATAAGCCCGAGGGGCTTATGTCCGGTTGCTTAAAAAATCGTGAATATATATCGCACGGTAGGCTCGGACTTGAAAAGGCTATGGCTAATGGTGTGATAATTGAGAGCAACGTTCTTCTCTGCGATTCTGATATGAATCTGCACGTTGATCTCCATGGAATAACCGGAATAATACCGAAAGACGAGGTATGCTACAACCTTTCAGGACAAACGACAAAGGATATAGCGATCATTACAAGAGTTGGCAAGCCCGTATGCTTCAAGGTAATATCTATTGAAGAAAACGATGGAAAGGCGGTTGCTTATCTCTCAAGACGTGCCGCACAGATAGAATGCATAAATAATTTCGTTTCGGGGCTTCTTCCCGGAGACGTATTTTGCTCAAGGGTCACTCATCTTGAGAGCTTTGGTGCCTTTGTAGACATAGGGTGCGGTATAATAGCTCTTTTACCTGTGGATTGCATATCTGTTTCAAGATTTTCGCACCCAAAGGACAGACTATTTTGCGGTATGGTTATTAACACTGTTCTAAAGTCCATTGACAGTGAGAAAAAGCGCATATTCGTCTCTATGAGAGAATTGTTGGGCACTTGGGAAGAAAATGCAGCATTATTCTCTGCCGGTCAGACAGTTACAGGAATAATTCGAAGCGTTGAAAGCTACGGTGTCTTCGTTGAATTGACTCCTAATCTTGCAGGGCTTGCCGAGCTTCGCGAGGAGTCGGCGGAATCTATTCGTGCTTCTATCGGAAAAACTGCAGCCGTTTATATAAAAAGCATTATTCCCGACAGAATGAAGATAAAACTTGTTATGATAGATTCATATAAAGGAGAGAGCGCACACCCTTCAATTAAGTATTTTATTGACCCCGATTCAACTGAACATATCAATCAATGGCGATATTCGCCAAATAATTGTCCGAGAATTATCGAAACGGTTTTCGATCAATAGATTATGAAGTTAAAGGGATTATAGAATTACAGCCAATATTTTTAAAAATTTTAAACTTTATTTTAATCAATTTGTAAACATTCTTATTTGTTATTTTTAACGCTTGACAGACTTTTCCTATTGTGTTATAATTATTTTGGTTAAACTTGTTTTAAACCCAAGTATCTTAAAAAGAAAGGAATTTAAAATGATGAAACATTTTAAAGTTCTCGCTTTGATCCTTGCTATGTTGACTCTTCTCTCGGTTTTCGCAGCTTGTGATAAGGCTCCCGACGAAACCACCGTTGAGACAACTGCCGGCTCAGGATCAGACGAGGAAAAAACCACCGAACCCGAAAAGGTTGTTGACGTTGAAAAGAAGAATTATGACGATGATTTCTTCCTCTCTATTCTTCCCGACGTAAACCCCATGGGCTATTATTGGGCTGACCCCGAGAAGACCGAGTCCAGTGCAATGTATGAAGCACTCTACTCACGTCAGCAAAAGGTCTTCGATCATCTCGGAGTTACTATCACCGCTACCAGTGCCGGTAACCACCAAACCTATCTTGAGCCCTTCAAGAACGCGGTAAAGACTATGGACGGATCGAGAGATACTCTTATTTCTCACGTTCACACCGGTGTTCCTCATCTCGTTTCCGAGATGTATCTTCAGGACTTCGGACAGATGCCCGGCATTGATCTTGATGCTGATCATTGGAACCATGATTTTATGGACGCTCTCTCAATTTCCACCAACACAGGCGACTATTACTTCCTCGGTTTCAGTAACTTCAACATCCTTTATACCTACGTTATCGCTTTCAACAAGACTATGATGGAGCAGAAGACCTCCGGCATTCTTGAGAAGAGCGTATATCAGCTGGTTGACGATAAGGAGTGGACTCTTGATCAGATGCTCTCTCTTGCTCAGCTTGTTTCCGAAGACCCCTCTAACGACGGTAAAACTACCGACGATACTTACGGTCTTACCGGTCAGCAGTGGGTACCGTGGATTGGTTTCCTCCACGCAAGTAATATCAACTACGTTGAGCGTGATCTTGAATCCGGTGACTTCAGAATCGCTCTTATGAATGAGGCTTACAAGGAAAAAACCAACAATCTTGTTACTAAGCTCAAGGACTTCTCTGCTTCTCAGAACGGTCATTTCACATACCCCACTCCCGGAACCAGCGGAGTTCCCGCTCCTATTAAGCTTACCACAGGCAGAGCTCTTATGCAGCTTACCAGTACTTATGAGCTTGTAGGATTCCTTGATTCCGATGTTACCTTCGGAGTTCTTCCTTATCCTATGTACGACACCAACCAGAAGGACGTTGGTTACCGTTCTCTCCAGTGGGGCGGATACCTCTGTATTCCTTCCTACCTTAGAAATAAGGATATGGTTGGCGACACCCTTGAGGTTCTTTCCTTCTACAGTGATAACGTAATGATCACTTTCTATGAAAAGATGCTTGGTAAGCAGGCTTCTGACGTTCCGGATGACGCAAGAATGCTTGATCTCATTTGGGATAGCGTTTGCACCGACTTTGGTCAGACCTACAGTGAGATCTGTGAGGGTATTCTTTACGTTCTTCCCAGAGTTACCTGGACAGGTGAGGGCGGTCAGGAGTTGGCTTCTACCGTAACCGGTAAGATGGAAAACTCCGGTAACAGATCTATCAATAAGTTTATGAAGACTGTTAACAAAAACCTTGAAAAGCTTCAGGCAGAACAGCAGAAGTAATTCATTTCATAATTAAAACAACAAAAATCCCTGCCAAGGCAGGGGTTTTTGTTTTATAAAAAAAGTCCAACATATCGAATAAAATCGAAGTGTTGGACTTTTATAAATTTATTAATTATATTTGGGAAGCCAATCCTTCTCTGCTTCAAACAGATCGTCGCACATCTTAACGATATCATCAATCGAAAGCTCGGAGGACGTATGAGGATCAAGCATTGCTGCCTGATATACAGCATCCTTCTTAAGAGTGACAGCTGCCTCAATGGTGAGAAGCTGAGGATTGATATTAGTCATATTCATAGCCGCCAGCTGAGTAGGAAGCTTCCCTACTACCGTGGGCTGAATACCAAGCTTATTTACGAGACATGGAACCTCTACACAAGCATCGGTGGGCAGGTTGGTGATAAGACCGGTATTGAGCACGTTTCCGCCAATCTGATAGGGAGTATTTGTGACAATTGACTCCATAATGTGAGAAGCATACTCACGGGAACGGTTGTGAGAGATGTTTCCGTTGAGATACTCTGCCTTGGCGTTCTTCCAGCCAGCGATCTGATTGACACAACGGCGGGGATACTCGTCGAGCGGGATTCTGTACTTCTCTATCAGCTCGGGATACTTGGACTTAATGAAGAGATTGTTATACTCCGCGTTATGCTCACTGGACTCTGTGCAGTAATATCCGAGACGTCGGATATATTCAAGACGAACCAGGTCTCTGAAATTCTCGGGAGGGTTCTCAAGTATCTCACAAGCTCTGCGACGGATCTCGGGATATAGATCGTTTCCGTCAGCATCCTCTATCTCAAGAAGCCAAGCCATATGATTGATGCCTGCAATCTTTTCCCTGATAGGTCTCTTAACCTCGCCTGCCATGCCAAGCTCATTAAGGAGTCCGTCGGAGCATACCTGCACGCTGTGGCAAAGACCAACGGTCTTAATATCGGTATATCTCTGCATATAGCCTGTAAGCATAGCCATAGGATTGGTATAGTTGAGGAAAAGCGCGTTAGGACATACCTGTGCCATATCGTCAGCAAAATCCTGAAGCACGGGAATGGTACGGAGAGCGCGGAAGATGCCGCCAATACCAAGTGTATCGGCGATAGTCTGACGAAGACCGTACTTTTTGGGTATTTCAAAGTCAATAATTGTACAAGGGTCATATCCGCCGACTTGAATTGCGTCAACAACGAAATCCGCGCCCCTGAGAGCGTCCTTGCGGTTGGGAATGCCGAGATACTTAGTAATAGTTGCTCTTCCCTCATTAATGTTCTTATTGAGGGCATTTACCATTATGTAGGATTCTTCAAGTCTATCCGCATCGATATCGTAAAGCGCGAATTCAAAATCCCTGAGCGCGGGAGTGAGCATAGAGTCACCTATGACGTTCTTGGCAAACACGGTACTTCCGGCACCCATAAAAGTAATCTTTCCCATTTTAATTCTCCTTTATATAATTATAGTTGACCGCGCTTGGCGGTAAAGCACATTATTATTTCTTATTTTCAAGAAATCTTCGGTATTCTACAGGGGTCATACCTACGTTTTTCTTAAAAAACGGAAAAAAGTAGGTTTCGCTTGTAAATCCGCAGGCGGCAGAAACGGCAGCCACCGACATATCCTGACGCAGCTCCAGAAGCATTTTCGCCTGATTCAACCGACACATATCCATAAAACCGTGTATGGTAACTCCTGTAAACTGTTTGAAATCCCTATCTAATTTTGAGCGGCTTATAAGAAACCTATAAGCAATCGTATTTGCGTCGATCTGCTCTGCATAGTGCTCGGCAATATACTGCAAAACGTCCTGGATATAAAAGGAGGTCTTACCTACACAAATAGCATCTTTCATTGGAGACAGTGATACCAGTTTATTGAGAAAAGTGGCTAAAAGCAGCTTTAATTCGGTTTTATCCTTGGGCTCAAAGGTCAGAATCAGATTCTTCAAATACTCGGCATCACTCTCGGTCAACCTGAACATATATCCCGAATTTCGACAAATAAGTCCTTCCGGCAGAAAGCTTTGATCGAACTGCTCTATTATGCTTTCATCAAAATACAGGACGAACCTTTCGTATCTCTCGGCATCCGGAACAGCGCACGACATGGCGTGAACGGTATAGGGCGACGAAATTATTACACAAGGATACTTATAGCTATATTCCGCACCGTTGATTACCGATTTTTGCTCAATATTATCGGAACAAAAATATATTTCATATTGGGGGTGTGTATGGGAAAAAGGCATTTTAGAGTAATTCGTCCAATGATGGAGAGTTATATCGCAAAGATTATCTGCAAGAAAAGCGTTAATTCCCATTTCAGTTACACCTCCTCATAATTTGTGCTGTTTTTATAATTATATCACTAGTTTCTCCATAAATCAATATCAAATCTCACTTTTTGCTACATTAACACTATGATATTTCGTCAATTTTTTCTTAAACAAAAGACAATTGATGGGGTTATAATGTGTTTTTGAGTCAAAAATGCTCCCCAAATGACTTGGGGAGCAAAATTTAAATTTTCTTGAGTTTTGCGTACGTAGCCATAAGTTTTTTTGTTCCGACCTTATCGAACATTACCTCATAGAGCGTATCGGCGCCCATAGGTCTGACGGAAAGAACTTCTCCGTCGCCAAAGGTCATATGCCTTACTCTGTCACCGGGTACAAAAACAGTTTTTTCTGCATTTTGTTGAGAGAAAACCGGCTTTTGAGCTGAATTATTACCACTTACAGTTCCGCTTCTCTGAGGTGCTGTCTTATTGCTCTGTGACCTGTTGCCGTAGAAGGGAGACAAGGATGAATAGCCTTGATTTGTTCCTGAACCGTGTCTTGAACGATAATCATCCTGATCGAACACGTAGGTCTTATTTGGCTTCACTGTCTGTGAGAACATCGAGCCACCCGCTCTATCGTCCTCTATAACGTATTCATCGGGTATCTCCTTGACAAATCGGGACAAGGGATTATACTGAGTCTGTCCGTACAAGAGACGAGATTTTGTATGAAGAATATATATCTGCTCCTTGGCTCTTGTCAAAGCCACGTACGCAAGTCTTCTTTCTTCCTCCATATCGTCGTCACTGCCTACCATAGTCTGCATTCCCGGGAAGATTCCATCCTCAAAGCCCGGAAGTATTACGATGGGAAATTCAAGACCCTTTGCGCTGTGAATGGTCATAAGAACCACGGCATCGGCAGTGTCATCGTATCGGTCGACGTCGGCAACCAGCGCGTTTTCCTCCAAAAATCCGATAAGCGTGGGATTTTCATTATTGTTTATGTACTCTTGTATACTCGACTTAAATTCATCCAGGTTATCAAGGCGGTCCTTCTCCTCTTCTCCCGCTTCTTCAAGCATAGCTCGATATCCGCTGAGGTCAAGCACAGAATCAAAAAGATCGGTAAGACTCTGCTGTTCTGACAAAACCGTAAGCTTATTTATGAGACCGGCAAAGGCTTCAAGAGTTACGGCATTACGTGATAGTGCCGTAAACTGACTTGCTCTTTCGATTACTTCAAACATGGAGCAATTCTGCTCTGCCGCTATTAAAGATATAGCCTCAATAGTTCTGTCGCCTATTTTACGCTTTGGCTCATTTATAATACGAAGCAATCTTTCTCTATCTGCGTGATTGACTATAAGCTGGAGATATGCAACGGCATCTCTGATCTCCTTACGGTCGGAGAACCTGACTCCGCCGAGCATTCTGTAAGGAATCGCACTCTTTGCAAATGCACGCTCGATGCTGTTAGACTGTGCATTTGTACGGTAAAGCACGGCAAAATCACGGTAGCTTCTTCCCTTGTGTGCCACTGCATAATAGACGGTATCGACTATATCTTTTGCTTCTATATTCTGATCGTCAAGTCTGCGGATCGTGATCTTTTCGCCAACACTGCCTTGAGTCCAAAGCTTCTTTCCCTTTCTTCCCTTATTATTTGCGATAACAGAGTTAGCGGCACCGAGAATCGTTCCTGTTGAACGGTAATTCTGCTCCAGCTTTATTACTTTTGCATCTGAATAGGTCTTGTCGAAATCAAGGATATTGCCGATAGTTGCTCCGCGGAATTTGTATATCGACTGATCGTCGTCTCCAACGACCATTATGTTACGAAATCCTCCCGCCAGCATCGATGTAAGCACGAATTGCGCTTCGTTGGTATCCTGATACTCGTCTACGCATACGTATTTGAATTTCTTTTGGAAGTAGGTCAACACCTCGTTGTCGGTTCTGAAAAGCTTGACGGTATTCATAATTATATCGTCAAAATCCATTACGTTGGACTCCTTCAGCGTTTTCTGATATTCGGCATAGACTCTCGCTATCTTTGAAAGTCTGAAATCTCCGTTTACCTCGTTAGCGTATGCGTCGGGGGGCAAAAGCTTGTCCTTGGCTCTGCTTATAGCAGACATTACGCTTTTTATTGGGAACTGCTTTTCATCAATATAGCAACGCTTCATAGCAGCGCTGATGGCTTTTTTCTGGTCATCGGTATCGTATATGGTGAAACCACTCTTATAGCCTATCTTTTCACAGTTGGCTCTCAAAATGCGCATACAAATCGAGTGAAATGTACCTGCCCATATATCATTTGCAACGGTCTCGTCGTCAAGTGCCTTTACAAGTCTTTCTTTGATCTCCTTTGCCGCCTTATTGGTAAAGGTGATCGCAAGCACACGGTATGGCTGACAAGCATTATAGGTAAAATCGGTAAGCATCTCCTCGGCAAGAGACGGATCTGCCGAATTGAGTGCTTCTTCCATCTCCCTAAGATATGCTTCGTCGGCATATTCGGGAACGAAATCGGTATAATACGCATTACCGTATTTAATGATAAACACTACTCTTTTGACAAGTACAGTGGTCTTACCGCTTCCCGCACCCGCCAAAACGAGCAAAGGGTCATTTACAGTAAAAACAGCCTCTCTTTGCTTATCGTTGAGGCTTGCGTAGCATTTATCGAACAAAGCTCTCTTGAGCCTTAAAAATTTCTCGTTAAAATTCATATTTCCTTCTCTTATGTAGTCACTGCCGCGCCGAAACGCGGCAGATCGTGAAAAATTATCTCTGGTTCTGATTCTGATTCTGACTCTGATTGTTGTTCTGAGAATTCTTGCTGTTCTGCTTGTTCTGCTGATTCTGCTGATTCTGCTGAGAATTCTGGTTATTCTGCTGGTTCTGGTTGTTCTGCTGGTTCTGATTGTTGTTCTGCATTGTAAATAATCCTCCAATATGGATATAATTGTACGGGAATCCCGTTAAAATAATTATTTACTGACAGAAACAAATTTATTCACGCGACTATTATATATCCGATCTATAGTGATATTTTATGCAGCTGTTAATGTAACCGATAAAATAAACCGAGGAGAAGGTAAATCCAAGTGAGATTACTACAGAAATGATATTTGAATAATAGAAAAACCAAAGCTCACTGTTATAAAACGGCTGCGCGAGTACGTAGTACACACTTCCGACCGCTGCCAATACCGCCAATACAAGAGTCGATATCGCGCCCTTCAAAAATCTCGATTTTTCTTCCTTCAGTTCTTTAATATTGCCGGCGTAGGTAATATCCGTATGCTTTTTAAAAATATCCCACAGCATAAAAACTACGATTATAACTGTCAGTATGAGAATTATTGCATCTACAAGGTGAAAGGATGCCATACGGTAGAACGAATTATATGCCTCGACGTTTTTCTTGATAGCGGCAGGATAGAAATTATTGTGAAAATCCAAGGTTAGTAGGTGGGAGACCAAATTTAGTATCGCACCGGAAGCAGATGAAATCAGCAGCAGCTTCCATTTGTTTGAAAATTTTCGAACAAATACAGCTCCAACTATAAGAACAATATAAAACAGAAAATCGGGCAAAAGGTTGATGTAATCCGAATAAAAGTCGGCAGATATCACGAAAGCGACGATCAAGGTGTACAGAACACTGGAAAGCAACCTTACGACGTAAAAATTCGGGTTTTCCCTTGCGTTTTTTACGTAAATCTCGGACAGCTCTCGTATAAAGGGTGTATCACTGCGATTCTTGGCGCAGTAAGACAGCATTTTTATCAACCATGCTATACCTATTGGCAATGTCAGTAAAACACCGAAAAATCTCAGCAATCTAACAAATTCATAAGAATTGTTTGAAATAAGGGTGGTGAATTCGGGCAGTGTCATAGCGGCAGCACGAACGACAAGAAAGCAGGCGGTCAGTGTGTATGCCTTTTCGGTAATATTACGTCTGCTTTCTTTAACATAAATTACCTCTTTTCCACTTTCAGGATCTATTTTTTTAATTCTCTTAAGGTGTTTCAGATAAACTGCCGTTCCGTTATGAAGCATTCCAAGAGATAAAAGCCCCTCAAACAGCTGCCTATATGCGGGAATAAGCACAACCAGCTCAAAAAACGCAAATACGAATGTAAAGAGCAGAACTCCAACCGTTTGTTCATCGGCAATAAAAACCTTATCAAGAAGATAAATAGCAAGAAAACGCAACAAGCTTATTAGTATTGCCTTTCTGAAGCCGCCTAATGCTTCTGAAATTCTCGGGTTTATGTCGGCAAGATTTATAACTGCCGAGCACATAATTATATATCCAATAAAGTCAGGCAAAGGGTCGATTATTGCGTATCCGGGCTCAAATAAAAACAAAAAAGCAAAAGGTAACAATGAAAAACCTATATTTTTATGCAGCTTTCCGCTCACGTCTCGCCACTCCTTTACTTTTTCTTTTTGTGTTTTTTAGCATTCTTAGAACGAAGCTTTTCTTCATAATAATTCTTCATATCGTCGATAGCTTTTTCCTCTTTAGCATCCCGTATCTCACGAAATCTGTTAACAAATGCAAAACGCGAGGGTTTACGAGGCATATCCTCCTGCCCTGCGGGACAGATCATGGCGTAACATTTGAAGATAAGAAATGCGTTAACTACGGTATAGATCACCTGAATAATCAAAAGCAGTGTCAGGAAAAAAGACTTATCGCTTTCAATAAATCCAATGGGAAAGAACATAACGATCTGATATGCGTTATATATACCGACGAAAATCATATTACGAATAGCCTTCTGTCTCGTGTCGGGATAATCAACACGGTGAGACAGATCGGCAATTCCGTAAAGCATCGTAAAATCGAAGATAAGATACAGGATAAACTTTACCCAATCTACTATCGAAACGAAGGTAGACGTAAATATTCCTATCTCTAAAGACAGCCAGGAATCTACCCATATGACAGTCTTGAAAACAGAGCATATTATTATCAATATGCTTACTATCAATGAATAAATGAAAACCGGAGAATATTTGCGAAGCTCGCAAAGTCCAAGGTACATTAAGAATCCACCAATGAGCATTCCCGCAAACATATACTCACCCATACCTGCGGTTGCGACGAATGAAAAAACGTAGCCTATCAGTAAAAGTCCAAAGCCCATTTTATTTCATCCTCTCAAGCTATTAATTATCGGAACTGCCTGCGGCACCGCAACAGTTCTTATATTTTTTACCCGATCCACAGGGACAAGGATCGTTTCGTCCTACCTTAACGTCCTTTCGCACGCTTGTATTTTTGACGACCTTCTTGCTGCCGCCCTCAAATCCCGCTTGCAAAGGATTGGCTACCTGAACACGCTTTATCTGCTCGATAGGTCTGGGTGCGGCGGTGAGGATCATACGAACTGTTTTATCGCGTATCTCATCGATCATATTGTCAAACATATCGCCGCCCGTAATTCTATATTCGGTGACGGGATCACGGTGAGCATATGCCTGAAGATTGATCATATCCTTAAGGTCGTCCATAGCATCGATGTGCTCCATCCAAGCCGTGTCAACGTTACGGAGAAGGATCGATCTCTGAACTTCAAGGAACACCTCTTTACCAAAGAGCTTTTCTTTTTCCTCAAACAGATCGAGAACACGACCTTCGAGCATTTCTTCGATATGCTCCCTCTTAAGTTTTTTAAGCTCATCGGGAGTATAATTGAAGTCGCTCTCCGTACATACGCAGGAAAGCTCGGAACGAAGCGCGTCAAAGCTCCAATCTGCCACGGATTCATCAGACGTATTAGCCAAAATTCTGTCTCTGACGGTTGAAAGAAGCATCTTCTTGATAGTCTCTTGTATTCCCTCTCCACCGTCAAGAACCTCGCCTCTCTGCTTATAGATGAGGGTTCTCTGCTGATTCATAACGTCGTCGTAGGCAAGAACGTATTTACGGCGCTTGAAGTTGTTTGCCTCAATTCTCTGCTGAGCGCTCTCAATGGAATTGGAGAGCAAACGAACGTCGATGGCTGTATTCTCATCCATACCCATTCTGTCGGCAATAGTTGCGACTCTATCAGAACCGAAAAGTCTCATAAGATCATCTTCAAGCGAGAGATAGAACCTCGACTCACCGGGGTCGCCCTGACGTCCCGAACGACCTCTTAACTGATTGTCTATACGGCGGCTCTCGTGTCTTTCAGTACCGAGAATAAACAATCCGCCCGCCTCTCTGACCTTTTCAGCCTCGGGAGCGATCTCTTCTTTATACTTTTCGTAAAGCTCGGCAAAGACTCTTCTTGCTTCAAGTATTTCCTCGTTATCGGTGCTTGAGGTTCCGTTTGCCTCTATAATAAGCTCTTCCGCGATTCCGTCGGCTCTCATTCTCTGCTTTGCCAGGAATTCAGGGTTGCCGCCAAGCATAATATCGGTACCGCGTCCCGCCATATTGGTGGAAATTGTGACAGCGCCAAGTTTACCCGCCTGAGCGACGATTTCCGCCTCTTTCTGATGGAACTTAGCGTTAAGGACGGTATGCTTGATTCCCGCGCTCATAAGTCTTCTTGAAAGCTCCTCAGACTTTTCAATCGATACAGTACCCACAAGAACAGGCTGTCCCTTTTCATGGCAGGCTCTTATCTGCTCTATAACCGCGTTATATTTACCGTTAATGGAACGGTAGACCGAGTCGGGATGGTCCTTTCTTATCATTGGCTTATTGGTAGGAACCTCAACCACGTCAAGATAGTAGATCTCTCTGAACTCGTCTTGCTCTGTAAGCGCAGTTCCGGTCATACCGGAAAGCTTTTTATACATTCTGAAATAGTTCTGGAACGTAATAGTGGCAAGAGTCTTATTCTCTTTCTCGATCTTTACGCCTTCTTTTGCTTCTATTGCCTGATGAAGACCGTCGGAATAACGTCTGCCGGGCATAATACGGCCTGTAAACTCATCTACTATCATAACTCCCTGGTCGGTCACGACGTACTGTTGATCGCGGAACATGGTGCCGTGAGCCTTGATCGCCTGATTAACGTAATGCATAAGCTCCGCGTTCTCGGGATCGGTGAAGTTATCTACACCAAAGAAAGTCTCGGCTTTTTTAGCTCCCTTGGGAGTAAGGATAGCATTTCTTGCCTTTTCGTCAACCACGTAATCGGCATCGTATTCATCCTGCTCGATCTTTTGGTCGATCTCTTTGTTGACAAGCTTGCGGAGAGTTCTTGCAAAACGGTCAGCTCTCTCATACATATCGGTGGGCTCATCGCCTTCACCGGAAATAATAAGAGGAGTTCTTGCTTCATCTATAAGAATAGAGTCAACCTCGTCAACGATCGCAAATGCGTGACCTCTTTGAACCATTCTCTCTTTATAGACCACCATATTATCACGAAGGTAGTCGAATCCAAACTCATTGTTGGTTCCGTAGGTAATATCAGCCGCATAAGCTGCCTGCTTTTCACTGTTGGTCATTCCGTGGACAACAAGACCTGTGGAAAGTCCCATAAAGCCGTAGACTCTGCCCATTTCCTCACTGTCACGGCGAGCAAGATAGTCATTTACGGTAACGATATGAACACCGTTGCCCGCAAGACCGTTCAAGTATGCAGGAAGAGTAGCCACAAGGGTCTTACCTTCACCTGTTTTCATCTCGGCAATTCTTCCCTGATGAAGAATTATACCACCGAGAAGCTGAACATGGAAGGGACGCTTACCAAGCACTCTGTCGTCAGCCTCGCGAACCGCCGCGAAAGCATCTACGAGAATATCGTCCAAGGTCTCGCCTGCTGAAAGTCTTGCCTTAAGGGCAGGGGTAACCGCCTTAAGTTCATCGTCGGTCATAGCGGCATATTTGGGGGCAAGCTCCTCGATCTGCTTTGCTATCTTTTCTATTTTCTTGATCTGCTTTTCACTGTAAGTTCCAAAAAGCTTTTTTCCGAGTCCCATAACGACTCCTTTCGGTTAAAAATAATTAGTTTCTGATAAATCAAACAGAGATTTGCGCATAATTACGCATTATAAATTATATTATACTATACTTTTTATTATAAAGCAACTCGTATTTGTAAATTTTCGTAAAATACTTGCAAAATTAACACATATGATATATAATTAACCGTGAACAAAAATTTTTTCGGAGAAACGATATGTCACACATAAATATAGTTCTTTGCGAGCCAGAGATTCCTCAAAATACAGGAAATATCGCTCGCACCTGCGCCGCTACCGGTGCTTCTCTACATCTTATACGACCTCTTGGATTTGAAATTGACAATGCAAAGCTTAAGCGTGCGGGACTTGATTACTGGGACAAGCTTGATATTACATTTTATGACGGGCTTGATGATTTTTACGCCAAAAATCCCGGAATTACTGTCTATTATTTTTCCACCAAGGCAAAACACAAATATTCGGATATAGATTATCCCGACGATGCGTGGATAATGTTTGGCAAGGAGACTCGCGGTCTTCCCGAGGAGCTTTTATTTGCCAATCCTGACACCTGCGTCAGGATTCCGATGAGAGATCATCTGCGTTCGCTGAATCTATCAAATTCGGTGGCTATTGCCGTTTACGAAATTCTTCGTCAGAGAGATTTCGAAGGTATGCAAGAATTCGGCGAGCTTACTAAATTCACTTGGGAATAAGGTATTATGGATAAAAAGAAACTGACCGTCGCTATGAGCGGCGGAATCGACAGCGCGGTGGCTGCTCTACTTGCCATTAAATCAGGTTACGATGTCAGCGGTGCGACTATGAAGCTGTGTAAAAAGCTTGACGCAAACGGAAAAGTTCTTTCCGACCAGGATATTACCGACGCGCGCTCGGTCTGCGATAAAATCGGTATAGCTCACAAGGTATATTCTCTTGAAGACAGATTTCACGACACCGTAATTCGAGATTTTATTGACACCTATATTTCGGGCGGCACTCCAAACCCTTGTATTGTTTGCAATAAGCTTTTAAAATTCGGTGTTTTGCTTGATAATGCAATAGCGGATGGCGCAGCCTTGATCGCAACCGGTCATTACGCAAGGATAGAGCGACGTGAGGACGGCAGATTTTTACTGAAAAAAGCGGCTGACGAACAAAAGGATCAGACTTATATGCTCTGGTCACTCTCTCAATATCAATTATCACATACCGTGTTCCCTCTCGGTGATCTTACAAAGCCTGAAATCCGCAAAATTGGTGAGGATAACGGTTTCATTATTGCGCACAAGAGTGACAGCCAGGACATCTGCTTCGTTCCCGACGGTGATTATGCTTCTTTTATTGAACAGGAATTGGGTGAGAAATATCCAGTAGGCGACTATATCGACGAGGACGGAAATATTCTCGGCAGACACAAGGGTATAATTCACTACACCATCGGTCAGCGCAAGGGTCTTGGAATATCTATGGGACGACATATTTTCGTGACGAAAAAGGATGCTGAAAACAACACGGTCACTCTTGCAGACGAAGACAGACTTTTCACGAAAACCGTTGTAATAAAAGGGATAAATCTTATTCCTTTTGATAATTTCGATGGAAAGATCAGAGTTAAAGCCAAGATCCGCTACCGTCATGCGGAGAGCGACGCTTACGCTGAGCAAACGGGTATCGACGAAATCACGCTTACCTTTGATGAGCCTCAAAGAGCACCTGCCAAAGGTCAATCCGCGGTGATGTACGACGGGGATTACGTTGTTGGCGGCGGAATAATTCAATAGAAAAAATCAGTGATCCATCAATTAAGTGATGAATCACTGATTTTTATTAACCGTTCTTCTTTCCGCCGGTCACTTTATTTAATATTGCAACGCTTGCTACTATGATTACGGTAACTAAGAAAATACCGAACATTCCCTTTCCCATCATAGGAAGAGTGTAGACCATATTTTCCACCTGGTCATTTTCGGGAGGAAACGTCTCAACTCCGACAACTTCAACTGTTTCGGTAGTTATTTCCTCTGTAGCTTCGCTTATCTCTTCGATAGCAGTTGTAGTGATTTTAGTAGTCATTCTTCTCTCCTCCTTCTATCAAGATAGCATGCCGAGGATAAGACCGCCCGCGATAACAGAAGCGATCTGTCCCGAAACGTTTACACCAATGGTGTGGGGCAGGAGGAAGTTCTGGTTGTCTTCCTCAAGACCTATTTTATGAACAACACGCGCGGACATGGGGAATGCAGAGATACCCGAAGCACCGATCATAGGATTGATCTTTTCCTTGAGGAAAAGGTTCATGACCTTTGCAATCATAATACCGCCAAAGGTATCGAAAATAAACGCGAAGAGACCAAGTGCCAGGATCATAAGAGTATCAAGCTTCAAAAACTCTGCCGCGGTAAGGCGAGCGGAGATCGAGATGCCGAGGAATATCGTAATGATATTAGCAAGAGCGTTCTGCGCGGTCTCGGAAAGATTATCAAGAACTCCGCACTCACGGATAAGGTTACCAAACATCAAAAATCCGATAAGCTCCGCACTCTTGGGGGCGAAGATACCAACTATAATCGTAACGACTATGGGGAAAAGAATTCTTGTAAGCTTGGATACGTTTGCGGGACGGTAAGGCATACGGATCATACGCTCTTTTTTGGTCGTGCAAAGCTTGATCACGGGAGGCTGGATAATGGGCACAAGTGCCATATAAGAATATGCCGCAACCATTATTGCACCGGTAAAGTTAGAGCCGAGTGCCTGGGAAACCGCAATAGCGGTAGGACCGTCAGCTGCACCGATGATCGCGATAGAACCTGCGTCCTTAAGCTCAAATCCGAGAAGAGCCGCCAGTGACATTGTAAAGAAAATACCAAACTGAGCAGCCGCACCGAAGATCATCAGCTTCGGGTTGGAAAGCAGAGGACCAAAGTCGATCATTGCACCGATACCGATGAACAGCAGCAGCGGGAAAAGCTCGTTTGCGATACCTGCGTTGAAAAGCGTGGTGATCGAGCCGTGAGGGCTGACTATTCCTTCGTTTGCAAGCGGCAGGTTGACGAGAATCGCGCCAAGACCCATAGGTAGCAGGAGCGTGGGCTCCATTTTCTTTTTGATAGCAAGGAATATCAGCACTCCGCCGATTATCCACATTACTATGGTTTTCCAGTTATCACCTGTTGCTATATAGGTGAAACCCGAAAACAGTTCCTTGAAAAAATCCATTTTCTTCTCCTTGAAATTACTTATTTGGAGTTTGCAAGGCATAAAGAAAGACTTTCGCAACAGTAAAAACTGCAACGAAAGTCTCGCCATTTAAATCCTCTGCGGGTATAAAACCGTTCTGACGCAGTAAGATACGATGATGCCGTTGGCTACTCCCTAACATTACGAGAGAGATTATACCACACATTTTTTCCTTTGTCAAGGGGTATCATAATAAATAGGTAGAATTATTTTTTACAGATTATAATAAAATATGTAGGTTTCTAATTTCGTTATCGGTTATCATTTCATTGACCGAATAGGCATGGTTTTCAAGATAATTGCAGGTTGCTTCGGTTATTTTTTGACTTTTCAACTCGTTTATTATCTTTTCGCTGAGGCTTTCTATACCAAGCTCTATCATCAGAGTTTCGTCTGACGGCAAAGTTATCAATTTTTCAAGGTCAAAAGCAAGATGGGAGAGCCGCGGCAGTCTTTTCATAGCACGGAACACCCATTTATAGTACGGCGCGTGGCACTTTTCAAGCAAAAAGACTATTTCGGCTGCATTTCTTGCAAATTCATCCAGAGCAAGTCTTGCAGAACCTATCTCACCGTGAGCAATACATCTTTTGTAGTTATACTGTCCCGACTGAGCCATATGGAGAGCGCAGGACGCGATCTTTTTAAGCCTAACATCCTCGGGCATTCCGTTTTTGATCTGCTCTCTGATACGTGTAAACTCGCCCAATGGGTCGGAAAAGACCTCTCCGTTAGTGGCTTCTGCCAAATAATGGGAAGGAGTATAGAGCCAGTCGCGGAGTGTTTCGGGTGCACCGCTGCGACCGGTATATGCAGAATAGAATTCCGAAATTGTTCGTACTCCCTTTTCTTTTGACCCAAGGGCACTTTTTTCAAGGCATTTTACACCCATATACTCCTTGGGAAGCTTTGAATAGGCTCTGAAAAGCTTAAATCCAAACTCCTTTTCGTCCTCATCTGTAAGCCAAAGGCAGAATCCGGGCTCAAAATCATGATCGGTGGATATCTCATCGTCAAAGCCGAAGCACTCCGAGCCGTGACCCACGAGTCCTACCGCAATTCTATCGATATATTCCGAAAACTCGCGCTCAAGCATCGGTCTCCCAAATTCCTCAAAATAGGCGCGTGACAACTCAATTCCCTGCATATATTCTCTCCATAAGAGCCTTCAATTCTGCTTCTCTTTCAAAATAGCCGAAAAATCCGAAGGATGGGTAGCATTTTGAGCAGAAGAACGCAAAATCTCCGTTACGTTCATTCTTTTCGGACATAAGGCAATTCCAAGCTTTATCCATTATCTCGTATACTCTCTCGTCCAAAGGATCTACGTCGTAATACAAGTGAGCGACGTTAATAAGCGTTACCGCTGTTTCTCCGAGGCAATCATCCTTATCCTTTAATATGTCTATTGCCCTGAAGCAGGACTCCTCGCATTTTTCAAGGTCACCGAGATCTTTATAAGCCGAGGACATATTGTTATAAAGTGCCGCAAGCCTATAATCTCCGTCCTCAAGGTTCTCATTATATATTTTCTCTGCCTTTTCGTAATAAGCCATAGCTTCTTTCGCGTGACCGAAGGACTTCATAGTGGTAGCACCGTTGAGATATATAGTTCCTATTGATATAGGATCGCCGATTCCGTCGTTTTCAATAAGAGAAAATGCCTCGCTAATAGCCGCCATTCCCTTTTCTTTTTCAGCGGTTCTGCGATAATAGCCTATCTTTTCATTGAGTATTTCAAGCAATCCGCGTTTATCGCCAAGAGCTCTTGCTTCACCATCCCAATAGTCCAGCAATCTGCCGACTGCGGGAAGATCGTTACGAGAAAATAATTCATTCAGCTTTTCAAAAAAACGAGTTAATGGAACAGTTTTATAGGATTCCTTGGAACAGCTGCTACAGTTGATATTCTCGTTCATAGGCACCTCCGTTTAATTAATGAATAAAATAATTATCATCCACATCAATTATAACATAAATTATTACAAACATCAATAGATATTTTCAAAAACCTCTTGACAAAACCGAATTTTAGTAGTACAATTAGTAATCGGTACAGAGTTTTTGAGACGTATCGGGACATGTGGCTGCTTGCCGTATGTTTTGATGTGTCTTTTTCGTTTTTTAGAGGATTTTAAGGAGGTGGCAGCTTGCTAAACGGCTTTTATGAAAATATATCCCAAACCGCGGTTGTCATTATCGCGATATCAATAATGCTTTTCTCGGGCTTTGCGCTGACGAGAGTAACTAAGCTTTTAAAGCTACCAAACGTCACGGCCTATATCGTCGCGGGAATTATTATTGGTCCCTTCTGCCTCGATCTCATACCTCAGCAGGTTATAGCCGGAACCGATTTTATTTCGGATATAGCACTTGCTTTTATTGCCTTCAGTGTCGGTGAGTTTTTTAAGCTTTCATCATTGAAGAAAAACGGTTTGAAAACCCTTGTCATAACTTTGAGCGAGGCACTCCTGGCGGCACTGTTGGTTTTCATTCTTACGTTCTTTGTTTTAAGACTGGATCCCATATTCTCGATAGTCCTCTCTGCCCTTGCGGCGGCAACCGCGCCTACGTCAACTGCTATGACTATCAGACAGACGAAGGCCAAAGGCGAATTTGTTGACACAGTGCTTCAGGTAATCGCGCTTGACGACGTATTCAGCTTGATCGCTTTCAGTATCGCACTGTCGGTTGCGGGCTCGATGCTTGCAGAAGGTAGCGAAACTCTTTCAGCAGGCACTGTCATAATGCCTATAATTATAAACGTAGGCGTTATGGTGCTCGGAGCATTCTTTGGTTGGTTCTTGAAGGTTTTGATGCCTAAAAAACGATCTACCGATAACCGTTTGATAATTCTTATCAGTATGCTTTTCGTCTTCTGCGGTATCTGCGCACTCCTCGACATTTCTCCTCTGCTCGGATGCATCACAATGGGAATGGTATATATCAACGTCACCGAGGACGACAAGCTGTATAAGCAGATCAATTATTTTAGTCCCCCTATAATGCTTCTCTTTTTCGTCCGTTCGGGTGCTAATTTGCAGATCGATTCACTTTTCTCACCAACAGGCAACAATTCGGGTACGGTTCCTATCATTCTGATAGCGATTCTTTATTTTGCCGTAAGAATGGTAGGTAAATACGGCGGTGCTTTCTTGGGCGGATTGGTTACAAAAAGCTCGAAAAATATCAGAAATTATCTTGGTCTCGCACTGATCCCTCAAGCGGGTGTTGCCATCGGTCTTGCTGCTATGGCAGCGAGAACTCTTGGCGGCGATGTGGGTGAAAATCTACAAACCATTATTCTTGCTTCAAGTATTCTCTACGAGCTCATAGGCCCCGCCTGCGCAAAGCTTTCGCTTCATCTTTCGGGCTCATTCTCCGAAAAGATCGAGGATCTTGCTCCGGTTGAAACTGTTGACGAGCACGGAAATCCCAAGAGCGAGGTTGATATCCTTATAGAACGTATCAGCAAAATACGTGAGGAGCTTCCCGAACCCGAAAAAATCGAGATGTCTCCCGAGGAAGCCGCATTCCTTGAAGCGGCAGATGAACAATTCGAGGCTCTTTCGGAGCTTCAGCGACGCAGATTCAGAAATCGTCGTTAAAATATTATGATTGAGAGGTTTTAACATTATGCCGGAAATATTCAATGCTGTAGACCCCATAAGCTACCTTCTCGGTGAATGGGCATCAAGAATTGATCTTTGGTCCATTCTTCTCAGAATAGCTATATCTGTATTATTCTCTGCAATAATCGGTTGGGAACGCTCAACCAAACGTCACGCGGCAGGTCTGCGTACCTTTATGCTGATATCTTTAGCTTCTACCATGGCTATGCTGCTTGACCTGTTTTTAATAACAAAATTCACCCTTGGATTCCCCATCATATCCGCGGCAGTCGTCGTAGGTATAGCAATCATCAGCTCTAACTCGATTCTTTTCAGCTCCAAGAACCAGATAAAGGGGCTTACTACCGCCGCAGGACTCTGGGCGGTTGGATTTATCGGTCTGCTCATAGGCGCAGGCTTCTATACCGTATCCTTGATAGGATTTTTGGCAATGATGATCTGTCTTTCCATGTTCCCCCGTATGGAGAGACGCTTCAAGAACAGATCCAATCATTTCGAAGTACATCTTGAGCTTAAAAGCAAGGAAAATCTTCAAAGCTTTGTATCAACGATCAGAAAGCTTGGTCTTCGTATCGATGACATTGAGGTAAATCCCGCTTACATCAATTCGGGTCTCAGCGTTTATTCCGTAGCGCTCACTATCCAAAGCGCTGAGCTTAAGAAGTACAAGACGCACAGCGAGATAATCGACGCTCTTCGTTCTATTGATTATATCTATCATATAGAAGAGATGGTATAATACATCAAAAATCCGTTGCTTGGCGACGGATTTTTTGTTTGACAAAATCAATTTTATGTGATACAATATATATAACTAATTTTGAACGGAGTTTATATGGATATTATTATTTTAATAATCGGCATCGTTTCTTTGCTCGTTTCCGTTGTGTGCCTCATTGTCGCCGTTTCCCTTTACGGCAAAATTAACAGGTTTTCGGAAAGCAGCAAGACCGAGAAAAAGCTTGACGAGCTTAAAGAAAGCATTTATAACGAATTTTCCAGAAACAGAAGCGAGCAGAACGTTATTGGTCAGGCGCAGCGCGAGGAGGTCTCGAAGCAGATCGCCGAGATCAACAAGCGTCTTGAGAGTTTGACCGAGACCAACCGCGAGCAGCTTATAAGGATCTTCCGCGAAATGACCGTTGGCATTAACACGATACGTGAAAAAAATGCGGAAATGACCGAGAAGCAGAATCAGCGTATTGAGGAGTCCTTGACAAAGATTCGCGAGAGCAACGAGAAAAAGCTTGATGAAATGAGAACCGTTGTTGACGAAAAGCTTACCAACACCCTCACACAGAGGCTTGACAGCTCGTTCAAGACAGTTTCGGGACAGCTTGAGAATCTTTACAAGGCACTTGGAGAGATGAAGGAGATGTCGGGCGGTATTACCGAGCACGTTACTTCCCTTAACCGAGTTTTGAGCAACGTTAAGTCAAGAGGAACCTGGGCGGAGGTTCAGCTCAAGAACATTCTTGACCAGACTATTCCCAATATGTACGTTGAAAACTACGCTCCGTCAGCTTCAAGCAAAGAACGAGTCGAGTTTGCGATCAAGATACCTTCGGGTGAAAATTATGCCGAGATCACTTATCTTCCCCTTGATTCCAAGTTCCCGATGGAGGATTACGTTCGTCTTTGCGAGGCGGCTGACCGTGCCGATGCGGAAGCAACGAAGGCGGCAAGAAAGGCTCTTGAGGAAAGAGTCATTCACGAAGCAAGAACTATCAGAAAGTACATAAGTGTTCCAAAGACAACTCCTTTTGCTATTATGTATCTCGCAAGCGAGGGGCTTTACGCGGAAATAGCCAGCTCCCCTAACGCTATTCCCGAGCGACTTCAGACAGAATTCAACATTATGATAGCCGGTCCTTCAACAATTACGGCTCTACTTAATTCCCTCGCTATGGGCTTCAGATTCGCCGCCATCAACGAAAAGGCAAACGAGGTTCGCAAGATACTTTCCGCCGTCAAATCGCAATACGACACTTTCTCAACAGTTTTGGCAAAGGCTAAGAAAAAGATCGACGAGGCAGGCAGATCTCTTGATGACGCTCAACACAGAAACGATATGATTCAAAAGAAGCTTAAAGGTATCGAGGAGCTTGAAACACCCGAGGCAGAAGCGGTTCTCGGCATCGAATCGCAAACCTTGTCGGAGTCTGACGAATAATTTTTATTAAAAGCAGGCGTTTTTCGCCTGCTTTTTATTGACAAAAGAGTATTTTTATATTATAATATATTTATATGTTTTTATGAAAGGTCAACTACTGTATGTTACTTGCAGCAACCTGCCTTTTTGGGCTTGAAAAACAGCTTGGTGAGGAGATCGACGCACTTGGTCTTAAAAGAGTTGAGACCATTGACGGTCGAGTACTCTTCGAGGGCGAGGAAAAGGATATTCCGAGAGTTAATATAAATCTTCGTTTAGCCGAGAGAGTTTTTATCGTTCTCGGTCGTTTTCATGCCGAAAGCTTTACGGAGCTATTTGACGGCACCAATGCAATTCGTTGGGAAGATTGGATCGGCAGACTTGATCAGTTCCCTGTTACCGGTCATTCGATCAAGAGTAAGCTTACGTCTATCCCCGACTGTCAGAGTATAGTAAAAAAGGCGATAGTTGATAGGCTTTCGGGTGCATACGGCATCGCTTGGTTTGACGAGACCGCAATTAAATACAAAGTCGAGTTTTTCATTCTAAAGGATGAGGCGATGCTGATGATCGATACCTCGGGAACAGCACTTCACAAGCGAGGATACCGCCCGGATGCGGGTGCCGCGCCTCTTCGTGAGACCTTAGCTGCTGCTATTGCTCTGACCTCGAGACCCTGTGAGGAAAATCTTTTCTGGGACCCCTTTTGCGGCTCGGGAACTATTGCCATCGAGGCAGCTATGATCGCCCGCAGGATCGCTCCCGGTCTAAAGCGTGAATTCGCTTCAGAGGCTTTTCCGCGTATTAATGATGAAATGTGGAAAAATGCTCGCGAGGAAGCCGCGTCATTTGAAATTAAAGATTCGAAATTCGAGGCTTGGGCATCTGATATCGATGAGGACATTCTTGACGTAGCCTACGAAAATGCTCTCCGTGCCGGAGTTGAGGAAAACATAAACATTTTCTCCTGTGACGCGAGAAAGATCGAAAAACCCGAGGGCAGACGCGGTACTATCGTCTGCAATCCCCCTTACGGCGAGCGAATGGGCGATATGCGTGAGGTGGAATTTCTTTATAAGGATATCGGCCGCCATTTCAAGACCTTTGAGCCTTGGCATATATACGTTATTACCTCCTGCGACTATTTTGAAAAGCTTTACGGCAGACGCGCGGATAAAACTCGAAAGCTTTATAACGGAATGCTTCCCTGTACGCTCTATCAATTCTTCAAGCCTGCCGAGTTCAGACAGGACAAGCCTTTTGAAAAAAAGAGCTTTGATAAGAACCGTCAATTTGACAAAAACAAGAATTATAATAAAAAATATAACAAGTAATAAGGAACATTTATGCTTAATCTTTGTGATCCTAAAACAATTAAACAGGTCATGGATATGTTCGGTCTTTCCTTTAAAAAGGAGTACGGACAGAACTTTTTGACCGACAATATGACAGTTGAGGACATCGCCGATGCCTGCAACGACGACAAGGATATTACCGTTATCGAGATCGGTCCCGGTATCGGCTGTATGACACGCGAGCTTTGCGAGAGATATGCCCGTGTCGTTGCCTTTGAAATCGACTCGGGGCTTATTCCCGTTCTTAAATACACTCTTGACGGTTACAAAAATGTCACTGTCATCAACGAAGACATTATGAAGGCAGACCTTGAGTCTACTCTTGCCCCCTATTTTGAAATGGGTAAGGTTGCAGTCTGCGCCAATCTGCCTTATTACATTACAACTCCCATTTTGATGAAGCTTATCGAAAGCAAGCTTCCCTTTGACTCTATCACGGTTATGGTGCAGACCGAGGTTGCCGAAAGACTCTCTGCCGGTGCGGGCAAGAAAAACTGCGGTGCGATTACCGCTGTGATCGACTACTACGGTGACGCAAAAATGCTTTTTACCGTAAGTGCCGATCGCTTTATGCCTCCTCCCAAGGTAACTTCAAGCGTGGTTAGAATTGATCTTTGGAAAGACAAGCCTATAAAGCCTCTTGACGAGCCGATGTTCTTCAGAACAGTAAAGGCGGCATTTGAACAGCGAAGAAAGACTCTTCCCAACTCGCTTATGACCGGATTCCCCGAGATCAGCAAGGAGAGACTTACCGAAATGATTGTTGAATGCGGTCACAGACCCGACGTGCGCGGAGAAAAGCTTACCGTTGCCGATTTTTGCGCGTTATCCGATCTTTTGTTTAAAGAAATAACCTCCGAAGGATAGGAATACTATGAAATACTTAAAGTTTTTGTTTTTTATATTTTTGTTTTGCGTATTATTATCACTTCCTGCATGCAGCTTCTGCAACCATGAGTATGAAGAAACAATAATACATCCCACCTGTGACGTTGACGGTAAAATTGTCAACGCATGTATTGATTGCGGTGACTCATACGAGGAAGTCCTGCCGGCATATGGTCATACCTTTACAAGCAAAAAGACCGGTAACACCTGTACTCAGCTGGGCTACACAGAGCACACTTGTCATTGTGGCTTTTCTTACAGATCCGAGATCACGTCTGCTTTGGGACACAACTATAAAGAAACCGTTCTGCCTCCAACCTGCGTTGAATCCGGTTTTACCACTTACGTTTGTGAAAGATGCGACGATACTTACAAAGATCATATAGTTCCCCCTCTCGGCCATGAGCTTGTGGATAAAACCACCGATCCGACTTGTACCGATCAGGGATTTGTCGATTACGGATGCAAAAACTGTGATCTTCGTTTTACTTCAGATCACGTCAATCCCATTGGACATCTGCTTAACGAGTCTATTACCGATCCTACCTGCACAGAACAAGGTTTTACAACCTACACGTGCCAGCTTTGTGAATACTCTTTCGTTTCAAGCTTCGTTGAACCGAAAGGTCACACTCTTGCAGAAGAGATCATTTCTACTCCCACTTGTACTTTAACCGGTGAGACGGTCTATAAATGCGGTTGTGGATACTCTTACAGTGAGACTTATGCGCCTCTTGGTCATAATTTCAAAATGAGCGTGATCTCACCAACCGTTTCCGATATGGGATATACTGAGTTTTATTGCGATTGCGGGTTCAATTATAAAGGCAATTACCGTTTTTACAGTGACATTTTAGACAATGCATATTCCGGCAATAACCAAGTCATAGCTCACGGAATAGATATTTCAAAATGGAATCACACCGTTGATGCAAACGGCAACTACGAGCCTTTGGATTGGGTCGCGCTCAAAGAAGCGGGTGTTGATTACGTTATGTTGAAGATAGGAAGTACTATACGCAACGATAATATGGACGGTGGAATTGAACCCACCTTCGAAATGGACTATGAGGGCGCAAAGGCTGCCGGAATTGACGTTGGCGTTTATTTCTTTACTTATTCATCGAGTGTATCTGAAATACGCACGGATGCCGAAAACGTACTTGATTGGCTTGAAGGAAAGCAATTTGAATATCCTATTTATCTTGATATCGAGGACGTTCGCAAAGAAGACTATTATCCTAGTGAGATAGCATCACCCATCATAACGGAAATGTGTCTAACCTTCTTCTCCGCTTTGCAAAAGGAAAACTATTATACCGGACTTTACGTAAGCAATGAATTCCTTTTCAACATAATGCAGACCGAGAATATGATTGAGCTCTTTGAGATCTGGTATTCACGTTATCCATCCAAAGAACACTTCGATTGGAATGCCGATGATCTTGAAAGCTTTGTCTGGGATACAGAAAAATACGGTGAAACACTTGGAATGTGGCAGTATTGTAAAACCGGAAAACTTTCTCCTATAGTAGGTGCCGTTGATTTCGATTATTCCTACAAGGATTATCCAACGCTTATAAAATCTAACGGATTTAACGGTTTTTCACTTGTCGAGAACGAGGAAACAGAAACAGAAAGCGAAACCGAGGAAACCGAAACCGAGGAAACCGAATCTTTTGAGCATATGTCCTAATAACCAATAAATTCAGAACCGTTTTGAGCTTTTGCTTGGAACGGTTCTTTATTATTATTGTATCCTAAAATTAACTAACATCAAAAAAACAAAGATTTTACAAAAAACAGCACAAAAAATTCAAGGAAATCGTAATGAATTTTTGGTATAATAATTTTACAGGAAAATAATACAGGAGGTTCTTATGAAAATTCAATCATTAAATATTCGATTATTATAATGCAGTCAAGCTTTATAATATCTTTTAGTGTATAAATTAAGTCTAAAATAGTATTCAAATCCACTAAATTATTTTATATAATTATACTATGTTCTCCAACATAATATTTAATTATTCTGTTTTTAACATCCGGATTCTACTCCATTTTTTCATTAGGAGACAAAACCAAAATATCAACTGATAAATGAAATTTGTGCTACAATTCTCGAAAATAGTTATTGACATATCGTAACAAATAATTTATAATAATATAGTAGCGATTTATTATTAAAAAACAAAGAAAGGATATTGCTATGAAAAAAACATTCTTGTCAATTCTTTCTGCCTGTCTTGCCATTTTGATGCTGGGAGCTATTCTCTGCACCGCTTTGGCATCATGCGCCGGAAATGAAGAAACGACAACAACTAAGGCTCCTTCGGAAAGTAGTAATAACACCACCGAAAGTGCCACAGTTGAAAAAAACGAAACTTCCAAGCCTACCGTAACTACAGAAACTGACGGAGAGAGCAGCGAAAGTACTCCTTCCGAAACAGAGCCTGAAACTACGGAAACTGACTCCTTAGAAAATTCCGAAACAGATGCAATTTCCGAATCAATGGCCGATTCCGATTCGGCTGCGGAAACAACCGCTGTTGCTACAAATATTATCGATTCCTCCGAAGCCTCTTCTGACACAGAATCTTCCACTTCTGAATCCAACGAATCATCTGAAAATACCGAGTCTTTTGGTTCTACCGAAGAAAGCGAAGAGATCACCACCGAAGAGGAAACGACCGAAGAATTTGTCGGTCCGGTTCTTGAAGATAACGTTTATTCCCCTTCCATTGAGTACGCTCAGAAAATGGCGAATGGCGTTCAGTCCTACTACACCACCGCTTCAAGAGATGACTATCGCATTGAGAACCTCAATATGAACCTTAATTATTCTCTTACCGGTTCAAAGAAGGTCACCTCTATCACCAACAAGCAGGGCGGTGTTTACGTTCAGAACACTATGGACGTATTCGTTACAAAGGAGAACGGCGAGAGATTTTACTCTTCCGCATCCTCAAAGAATATAAGACCTAACATTTACAGAATAGGTTATTACTATTACGACGTACATATGCTCGAAAATGACTTTGCGGGCGATACGACAATACATAACAGCCTTGATCTTGATTCTCAGCTCTTCTCCTCTATAAGCGCAGGTATAAAGAACATAAAGATCTCTAAGGACGGAGAGATAAGCGTAAAGATCGGCGGCGGTGACCCCTATATCTATATGGCTGGCGGCGACAACAAGTACACGTTCTCAGCTAACGATTATAACGCTATCCAGTTCTCGATCAAGTCAGAGGGCGCTGATCAGTTGCAGATCTATTATATTGCCGGCGATGCTACTAACCACACCAATGAGTGCAGCGTTACAACTAACATTTCCAACGACGGTGAATGGCACACCTATACTGTACTTCTTTCTAACGGCGCAGGCTATACCGATACTGTCAGCAAGATACGTATAGATTTCGACGGAACTAAGGAAGGCGAAGTTATTAATCTTAAGGACCTTAAGCTTGTTAACGCTGAGGTTCAGGGCTTTGCCGGACTCTTCCTTGACAGAACCTACCACACTTATTCCGACAAGCTTCATCAGGCACTTCATTTTGTTGCCACTCAGAAAATAACAGGCATCAAAGAGGTCGGAATGGCAACCGAGATCGCGGCTGACACTGTTGACAAGATCATTGTTAAGGATGCTGCAACTGATCTCCACACCACTCTTGAGGGGGTTGATTGGGCAACCGCGGAGTACATAGGATTTGACATCAAGGGTGTTGGTATCTTCGGATACATCATTCCCGTTGATGAAAATGCCGGAAAGATGACCGTTGAGCTCAAGGACGGCTACTACATTATCACTCAAACCGTAACTCCCGAGAACGGCACTATTGATCCCATCGCATTTGACGATCCCGCAACAAGTGCTACCGAGCATAAGGAGGTCAATACCTCCAACGACTTCTTCACCGGAAACAGAATCTATACCGATGAAAAACACAGCTTTGATGCATTTATCGCAGAGGCTGAGTTTGAGAGACTACCTCTCACCAACATCTCCAGTGATGACTTTGTTGAATATGACTCCATAACCGGAGCATACGTATTCAACATCAACGGAACAGGCTTCAACGCTCCCTTCTTCTATGACGGTAACAATCATTATACCATCAATATCAAGATGAGAAACAGAGTTGTTGACAGAGCTATTTATATCAGAACTGTTACCTCCTCCGGTTGTCTTGAATCAGCAGCTATCGTCAGTGACAAGAACCTTGTTCTTCCTATTCTTACCGAGGTCTCCAAGAACTTCGGAGGAGAAAATGAGGAGCCTATCTTCTTTGCAGGTGATATGACTTATGGCGAAACTCTCTTCCCCATTGTTCTTCCCGCTGATGAAAAGGTTGAATTCAACGTTCTTAACCTATATCAGAATTGGGGAGCGGTTCCGCTCAAGCAGCTTTCCTCTATTCAGTACTTCTGGCCTTACTATCACCTCTCCGTAGGAACAACGGAAACTAGCTGTATCGCTCCTTGGTACGGCGCGCGTGACCTTTGGACTCTTCCCGACTTCCGTTCACAGTCCATGCCTTACTGGTTCGAGCTTGAAGCTGATAAGGGCTACAGCAATCAGCCTCAGCACACTCACGCGGGATATCAGTACTTCCTTCAGTACACAGATGCTGACGGAAATTACAACGCAACCGAAAATATTTCCAACGTGATCGACTCCGCAGGACCCGTTTACGTTGACACGGATATGACCTATATCTCCGACGACGGCAAGATCAAGGTTGTTTATACACACGTTGAAATGCCTCAGGAGGATGAGCTCCGCGCTTACTACGAGATAAATTACGAAATTCTTGAGGAAGTCAAGATCAAGGATTTCGCAAACGACTTCTCCTTCTACTCTTTTGAAGGCTATTCGGGATACTATCAGAAGATGGGCTATTGGTCTGAAAACGGCGACAACGACTGTGTAGTACATAAGGATACCAACGGAACAGCAGAAGCTGAAAAGCTTGTTCTCGGTAACGATTGTCCTTACGTCGCGCTCTATGACCTGAAGACGTATAAAGAAAGTAGCTGGACCTACAACAACGCAAATATGGGATTTGTAATTCATAGTTCCGACATCGTTATCGACGGTGTTGAACGCAACGATAACTTCGTTATAATGGGCAAGAATTACGTTTACAGTCTCTCTATGGACCTCGGAGAGGTTACTCTCAAGCCCGGTGATACTATCAACCTCAATATGGTCATCACTCCTTGGGGTCACGTAAGTCCCGAGACCGACACCAATATGCAGAATATCCGTGAGAATACTTGTCTTAACCCCCTCACCGTTGAAGTCTCCGAGGGCGAAAAGATCGAAAGCGTTTTCGTTCCCAAGATCCTCTCCACTAACGGTGAAAGCGCTGAATTTACCCTTTCCGGCGGTACAAGTAACGTAGTTGCTCGCGTTTACGGCTTTAATATGCTCACAAATCCCAAGCTCTACGAAAAGATCGGCGATGAATGGGTAGAATATGTCACCAGCTCTATCGATACCCCCGACAAGATGGGTAATAAGCACTACTATGACGGCTACTACGTTTATTACGACGGTGACGGAACCTTCTCTTACGCATTCGCTGTCAATATGACAGATGCCGAAAGCAGAACCTTTAAAATAGTCGCAAACGAAGAGTTTAAGCGTTGGCCCAACATCCAGATGGGTAGCGACTCTCCTCTTAACGTCTACCTCCCCTCCTCTACCATCTATGCTCAAACCAACGGTGGGGTAAAGGGTATCGGTAAGGTAGAGCTTTCCGATGACGGCTCTTACGTCAGATATTACGGTGACGGACTCGGCACTTCTGAGGCTTATTTCCAGCCCTTCAATAACACCTCCGAAATTGAGACCGGTGCGTACGTCGTTCTTAAGTACCGTATTCCCAAAACTAATATCGAAACTAACTACTTCCAGTTCTTTACCACTACCGATCCCGATATCGAAATGGCTAAATGCTCGCTCACAGCAGGTACCGCATACCATGACGGCGAGTGGCATATAATGGTTGTTGATGTCAAAGCTATGGGTCACGCTCACTTTGCCGATAACGGTGACGGCAAGACCTATATCGCAAGATATCTCAGACTTGATATCTTCAACGTGCCTATGTCTTCCACAAGCTACATCGATATCGCATATATGGGTATGATCGACGATCTCAACAAACTCTTTGAGCTTGAAAAGCTTAGCGAAAATAAGTGTGATGAGGTCAGAGTATTTACCGGTTCTTCTAAATATATAGCATATGACCTTGACGGCAATGTTGTTGGAGAATCAGAATCCGGATCAGGCTCCACTCCCGTAACTCCCACGATCAAGGATTACATCGATCCCGATAACGAACAGGGTTACACCAAGAGCAACACCGCTTACGTTTCCGGTCTTGACTTTATCAACGGCAGAGGCGACGGAGACCCCTCCGATCCTGCTTTCAACAGCTACAGAAGCCACCAGGTGGTCGGTCCTAAGGTAGTTGTGTATGACAATGCCACAGCCGGCAATGCTTACCTTGCTCTCGCAGGTTGGACAATGGTTTATGAGGGCATCGAAAAATACGTTTGGTCTGCCGATGGCGGTAAGACTTGGCACGATGCTGTTCTCTACAACAGAAACGAGCTTGCCACTGCAACAGGCGGAATTAAGAGTGCAGGCGACGGTCATTTTAACGCAACTGTAGAAGGATTCAATGCGGATACTTACAACCAGGAATATTACGTAAACTCCGTATATCAGGGCTCTTACAATACTCCCTCCGGTATCGCTGCCCACCTTGTTGATTATATCGGTCAGGAGGTTGACGTAACCTTTGCAGTAGTGCCCAAGAATGCTCCCACTACCCTTTGTCTCATCGGTCACATCACAAACGTAAGAGTTTATGAATCCGACGAGGCGGCAGATGCAGGTGAGGCATGCAAGCACGATATGGTTTCCGGATACAAGTTTGTTGACGATGGCGATGACAGCACCGATAAAGCTAAGATCGTCGGTACCTGCAAATGCGGCGAAGCGGAATTTGAGACTTCCGATCCTTCATTTGTATTCTTCTTTAACGCAATCGGTACGCAGAGCAACGTTCAGCCTACCGTTTTTGAGAACAGCAAGGGATACAGAATTATTGATGCTTCTACTTACGTAATTAACGGAGCTGACAAGTCTTTCAAGGCAGATGCCAACGGTATTCTCCAGGGAAGCGGATGGATGGGTATGAATGGCGGAGTCGCAGGCATTGTTTACAGAGTATATGATGCTAACGGTAATGAGTTGACTACCGGTTGGGTCGACGCAGGCGCAACCATAAGCGACCGTACCGATCTTGGCGGCGAAATGTCAAAGAGAGGTATTGAGGTTCAGTATGGAAAGGGACATCAATTCTCTATTGATCTTTCTTCCTTCTTCGCAAACAATGAAAAGATAAACGTTCAGTTTGCGTTTGTTGCTGCAGGTGCACCCGAAGGAAGCAACGATAAATACGTCTATGCAGGCGAATTTACGAATATCTCCAAAGCTTCCTAACAATCAAATATAACTTTTGCCCCCGAGACAGCTGTCTCGGGGGCTTCTCTATATATAAATGACCGCAGACTTCCCTGCGGTCATTTTATGAAATTATCAGTTGTTATTCTCTGCCGCGCGGCGAGCCTTGACCATCTCTCTCATACGAATACTTGTGTCAAGGATCTTTTTGCGGAGTCTTATTGACTTGGGAGTTACCTCGATAAGCTCATCGTCTGCGATGAACTCGATCGCTTCTTCAAGACTGAAGATCTTGGGAGGAGTAAGAAGGAGCTTTTCGTCGGCTCCCGCGCTACGAATAGCGGTAAGGTGCTTTTCCTTACAGGGGTTGACAGAAATATCGTCGTTCTTGGGGTTCTCTCCGACGATCATGCCCTCATAAACCTCTGTCTGAGGTCCAACGAAGAGCTGTCCTCTTTCCTGAGTATTGAAGAGACCGTATCTGGTTGTAACACCGGCTTCGCTTGCAACAAGCGCGCCTGTAAATCTCATAATAATACCGCCGCGGTGAGGCTGATAGCCTTCAAAAAGGGTGTTAAGGACACCCTCTCCGTGAGTTGCGGAAAGAAATTCGGAACGGTAACCGAAGAGACATCTTGAAGGAATGCTGTATTCGATTCTCATACGGCTTCCCACAGGATTCATCTCGATAAGGTCGCCCTTTCTCTGACCAAGCTTCTCAATTACCGCACCTACGTACTCATTAGGCACGTCGAGAGTAACTCTTTCCATAGGCTCACACTTAACTCCGTCTATCTCCTTAAGAATGACCTTGGGGTTGGAGCAGGTCAACTCATATCCCTCGCGGCGCATATTCTCAATAAGGATGGAAAGGTGCATCTCTCCTCTTCCCGATACGATGAACTCGTCGGTGGTATCACCGTCGCGCACACGGAGAGAAACATCACGGAGAAGCTCTCTATACAGTCTCTCACGAAGCTGACGGGAGGTAACGAATTTACCTTCCTTACCTGCCAAGGGGCTGGTATTAACTGCAAAGGTCATCTCCATTGTAGGCTCGCTGACCTTTACGAATTCGATAGGCTCGGGATTTGTGGTAGCAGTGAGAGTATCACCAATGGAAATATCGCCTGCACCCGAGAAACAGATAATGTCGCCCATTTTTGCATTCTCGACCTGAACTCTCATAAGTCCGTCGATCTGGAAGAGCGCCACGACCTTGGTTTTTCTGGGCTTTTCATCAGGCTTGTGGTAGTTACATACAAGCACTTCCTGATTTACTTTAATGGAACCGCGCTCAATGCGTCCGATACCGATACGACCGACGTACTCATTATAGTCGATAGAGGAAACGAGAACCTGAAGGTCACCTTCGGGATCACCCTCGGGAGCGGGGATATAATCAAGAATAGTGTCAAAGAGGGGGGTAAGGTCTTCTCCCTCTACGTCCGGATCGGTGGATGCCGTACCTGAGCGTCCGGAGCAGTAAAGCATGGGAGAATCGAGCTGATCGTCATTAGCACCAAGATCGATGAGAAGCTCAAGAATCTCATCCTCTACCTCGCCAAGACGTGCGTCGGGCTTATCTATCTTATTGATACATACGATGACTTTGTGATTGAGCTCAAGTGCGCGCTTAAGAACGAATCTTGTCTGAGGCATAGGGCCTTCAGCCGCGTCTACAAGGAGGATAACACCGTTTACCATTTTGAGAACTCGCTCAACCTCGCCACCGAAGTCTGCGTGTCCGGGGGTGTCGACGATATTGATCTTAACGTCCTTATAATGCACCGCCGTATTTTTGGCAAGTATGGTAATACCTCTTTCCTTTTCGATATCATCCGAGTCCATAACTCTGGTGACTGTTTCCTGGTTATCTCTGTAAATTCCGCCTTGCTTGAGCAGTCCGTCAACAAGGGTCGTTTTACCGTGGTCAACGTGAGCGATTATCGCAACGTTTCTTAAATCTTCTCTTACCATACTTACTCCTTATTTTTTTACGTATTTTAACATATTTCTACCAAATATATATTTTAGCACATTTTTATCAAAAAATAAATTGAAAGATATAACGATATTTCACAAATTTGAGAAAATATTTTGTGCAAATTGACAATAGTTTAGTCAAAACAGGCTAATTTTAGCGATTTTATCGTTGACAAGCTTTTTTTACTGTGATATAATTATTAAAGGTGAGATATTTCGCCAAAACACTTCTGATTCAGGAGGAAAACTGATATGATCAAATCAAAAATAGTTTCATCCCTTGAAAATTGTTTTCTTGACAGTAGAATCGACGATTTCAAAGAAATTAACAGAATTACAGCTCTCAAAAAAGAGCGTATATCTTTTCAGTTCATATGTGAAATGTGCGACTCCGGCGATCCTATGCGCAGAGTTATAAAACCTGTTATTGAGGGCGCACTTGCCGAATATGCTACAATACGCGAGGTAAAGTCGGTTCCCGTTACTATTCCGACCATTCCCGGTATTGAACACGATAATTATCTGAGAACCGAGCCCGGGCTTTACCCCGACCTTCTCTTGCCCTCTACCTATGAAGGAAACGTATATCTTATGAAGAATCAGCTCAAATCCCTTTGGATCGAGATAGATCTCAGGGAAATTAAGGACAAAGTTCACGCAGGAGAAAGCTCTATTACGCTTTCATACTACTGCGGCGATAACCTTGCTTGTTCCTCGGAGATCACAATAGAAATAATAGATGCTCTGCTTCCCGAGCAGGAGTTGATATTGACACAATGGTTTTATTGCGACTGTATCGCTAACTATTATCATTGCGAGGTTTGGTCAGAGAGACATTGGGCGCTTATAGAGAATTTTGCTAAGGTTGCCAAAAATAACGGCATCAATCTTCTTTTGACCCCTGTATTCACTCCTGCGCTTGATACTAAAGTCGGCGGTGAGCGTCTTACCAATCAATTAGTCGGCGTTACACGTGTGAATGGCGAATATAGCTTTGATTTTTCCCTTCTTGACCGTTGGATCGAGATGTGCGACCGTATCGGCATAAAGTATTTTGAGATAGCTCACTTCTTTACACAGTGGGGAGCGCAGCATGCTCCTAAGGTCATGGCAACGGTTGACGGCGAATACAAGAAAATCTTCGGTTGGGAGACCGACGCTACCGCCGAGGAATACGTAACATTTCTTCGCGCTTTCATTACCGAATTTCTTGCTCATATGAAGGCGAGAGGTGACGACAAGCGTTGCTTCTTCCACATCTCCGACGAGCCCACAAACGATCATATCGGCTTCTACAAGGCTGCAAAGGAATCGATTGCCGATCTGCTTGAGGATTACACTATTATGGATGCCCTCTCAAGCTACGAATTCTACAAGCAAGGTGTTGTAAAGACCCCTATTCCCTGCAACGATCACATAGGTCCCTTTATTGAAGGAAAAGTTCCGGGGCTCTGGACTTATTATTGCAGCTCCCAATGGAAGAACGTTTCAAACCGTTTCCTCGCTATGCCATCTGCCAGAAACCGTTCTATCGGTATGCAGATGTATAAATACGATATCGTAGGATTTTTGCATTGGGGATATAACTTCTACAACACACACCAATCATATGCTATGCTTGACCCTTACGGAGATTCCTGCGGTAACGATTGGGTGCCTGCGGGTGACACCTATTCGGTTTATCCCGGAATGAATGGCGAGGCTCTTGAATCACTGCGTATTATCGTGTTCCATGAAGCTTTGCAGGATATGTGTGCTATGAAACTCGCAGAGTCACTTTGCGGCAAGGAGCGAGTTTTAGAGGCAATAGAAGCGGCATTTGGCGGTGAGATCACCTTTGATAAGTGTGCGAGAAGCTCTGAACAGATGCTTGCTGTGAGAGATGCGGTAAACAATCTTATAAAGAATAATATTTAACTAAAAGAACCAACGGCAGACGTCGTTGGTTCTTTCAGTTTAATTGAAGTATTTTAGCTTCATCTCTCCGAGAAGTCCTGCGGGAGCGACGAGCATATTGAAGGAGAATCTGTCCCTTATTTTTTGAGTGAGAGTGTTACCAACGATAACGGTAATCTCGTTTTCGCCGTCCTTCAAGGCATCTGTTACGTCGAAGGAATAGGGCGCGGAGAATCGGACTCCAAGGTCAGTTCCGTTGACTACGAGTCTTGCGCTCGTTCCTACTCTGCCAAGGTCAAGAAGGACTCGTTTTCCCTTCTTTTCCGCATTGATAGTGAACTTATAACGCATCTTACCGCAGAAATCGGGCTTGAAATCACATCCCGTGACGTTGAAGAAGCTATCAAAATGACCTACGCTCTCAAAAGCGTCCATATCCTCATAAGTAGCAAGCTCAAGCTCATATTCGGGATCGACCACAACAGTTTCGGTCAGCTTGGGGGCATATTCAAGCTCAGAGCAGTTGCCAAACATAACAATTAACGATTGTGAAGGCTCAAGAGCGAGGCTGATCTCGCCGTTTTCGGTGTAATCCTTATAGATCTCCTCATTTGCGAAGTCAACGCGAGCAAATTCTCCACAGCAAGGAAGGATAACCTTCGTATTGATCGATCTTCTCTCCTCATTTGTAAACATAAATATATCCTTGCCGTCGCGCTGACAATGATATACGCGTACCTTGGAATAGCCGTCCTCAAATACTACGTCTCCAAGTCCTCTTGAGGTCAGTTCTTCAGCAAGAGAGTCGAGTGCGATGACCTCGTCATCGGTCTTATAATTATCCGGAAGGGCATTTACGAAGATCAACTTCAAGCCTTTTGACTTCATTTCGTCAAATGTTTTTGCTACATCCGACGAAATATGGTCGGCATAAGGAATAATGAGACATTCAAACTGCTCGTCACCGAGGCAGAGCTTGCCGTCGTTAATTTTATCTGCTCCGAGATAATCGTGAGGTACGAAATCAAAATCAATATGGGCATCATAAAGCGGTATTGCTACTTTTTCAATAGGCATAGCGTTTTCAAAGCGACTTGACCACTCGTTTTCAAAGTGATAAAAAATTGCCGTCTTTGCAACGTGATTTGTGCCGTAAAGAACATGACAAACCTTGTTTGTATAACCCATAAGTGCTGTAAAGCCGTCAAAGCTGGGATCCTTACCCTCAATTCCAAAATGAGGAGGACAATCGGGATCGGGAAACTTTGAGTCGAAGGCATGGGGGACGAAATGGTTGATACCGCGAACCATAAAGTGATCCAATATGTACTTCATAACCGTGGTATCCTCCGCCCAACCGTAGGCTCCAAGAGCTTCACACATCGCTCTTCCCTTTGTATGGGGCTCGATATGCGCCAAAGACGCACCAAGCTTAGCGAGAGCATAGTGAGAAAAGTCGGAGATCAAAAATCCCGCCGCGCCGCTTGAGGAGTGTGAAATATGATCCATCCCGGGCATTACCGAGTGAAGAACCACGTCAATTCCGCTCATATGCTGCCACTTCGTTGACTTGAAGAAGTGACCGGCTCCTACACTTGTTGACGCTTCCTCGATAACGTGTCCCATATACATAACACCGTGATCTTCACACCAATCGGCAAGCTGCTTATTGAAGCATCTACTATACATATCGGTTATGGCATCCATATAGGCATAACGAAATTCACATTGAAAGTCACCGTTCTGTCCGTCCTCAAACCAAAGCAGGTTAAGATGAGGAATCGGATCGTAGCCAAGCTTTTCTTTCATTATTTCGATGAGATCATCGTTCCACGGAAGTCTGAAGCCTCGTTTACCGACGAAACCGAGTTTAGGCACACCGTAGCGGAATTCATTACCGAAGCAGGGCTCATCCGAGAAAAATCCCGCGAAGGTATTGCCGAAATACTCTTTATAATGCTCATAGTGAGTCTCATATACAGCTTCGATCAGCACTTTGACCGATTCAGCTCTCGTCATATCTATGTAGTCCTTCATAATTCCCTGACGGGTCTTATAGTAGAAGAATATGCGCCAGAGACCTTCGGGAATGTCCCAATATAGTATCCCGTTCTTGATATTTGACGTGAGGTCGATACCATCAAGCTCACATATCTCATCGTGGTCTTCCTGTCTGCGGTATGCGTAAGCACCAAGAAGAACATGCTCATGTCCTGTTGCAGATGCCAACACAGCGCCATCCTTCATAGGACCGCAGACGTCAATATGCCGCTCTGCCACGTTCCACTGTCTCAGATCGGGATATTTGCTTGCTATAAGCCCTGCGGCATGACCCGTGGGAAATTTATCGTCGTCAAGCAACCATACCTTCATGCCTCGTTTTTTTGCCTCTGCGAGGATGATGTCCATATCTCTCCACCAGCCATCACCCGCAAAATCCGGGTGAGGACGGGATTCGACGCAGAATGCCCGGCATCCACTATCGTAGATGGTTTGTATCTGCTCTGGAATTTTATCGGTATGGTCACCGTGCTGCCAAAAGAAAGGCATAAGGTAATTATCTGTATTTTCCTTCAATACTTCCTGTAATCTAATGTCCATTTTTCACCTCAAAAAATATAGATTTAATGCTCGCCTGCCTGCTTAACTGTACCCTCAAGATAGGCATTAAGTAGCATTTTCAAATCCTCCATACGACCGATTATCTCTTTTCCCTCGTCGGTGTCGCTGACAAGCTTTCTTGTGGGCATCATTTCAAAAACAACGTCTTTAGCGGCAATTATATCCTTATTCTCCTTAAGTGCCGCAATCTTACCGTCAAAAGGACCGTGGGATACCAGCCTAAGTCCTCTTGAAGAGTATATAAGCGTATAACCCGCAATTCCCGTCTTGGTCTGATATGCCTTGCAAAAGCCGCCGTCGATAAGAATGTATCTTCCGTTGGCTTTGACGGGATTTTCACCGCTGATGACCGGAATATGTCCGTTTATCAGGTGTGAGCTATCTCTATCAAGCCCGAATTCCTCAAGAATACGGCAAACAGCATCAAAATCATTGACATAACTGTAATAAGGGGCGCGTTTTTCCGTCCAGGTCTCTTTTTCGGCAACAAAATACCTCTCGAAGGTGGTAATTTTATCTTTACCAAACAAAGGACTCTTTCTTCCGCACCACAAGTAGTACATAAAATCGAGCGAAAATTCGTCACCTATATAATAAGCAGACCTTGCCAATCTATCGCAAGCATCAAGATATGCTTTTCCCGACAAAGGTTCTCCAAATAGCTTAATATTCTCAAATCCGCCGTCCTCTGTCATAGGAACACAGCCGTGATAAAGAAGATTATTATTATGTATCTTATAAACGCCTCCAACGCTATACATAAAGCGTATATGCTTCTTTAACACTCTGCTCTGCTTGAAGGCAGAAACAAGCGAGTCCATAAGACTCTGTTCTTCGGGTGAGAGTGCATATGGATCGTTTTCATCTATAGTCGGAAAATGATAATCGTTAAGAGGATATTCTTTGCCATCTATCTCTACCGTGTGCTTTTTGTGATCGATCTTGTGAAGGAGCAATCTGTCATTCATTTCATACTCGGGGTGACGGCTAATAAGCTGACCTTCAAGCTTGAAAAGAATTATGGCAATAGCCTTGTGAGCCTTGGACAAATTATCCATATTATTTTTAATATAATACTTGTCATCAGGATTTCTCGGCATAAACCAGGTACAGCCCTTGTAAGTCTCCTGAGCATATCCAATAAGGTCGCGAAGGCTTATACCGTAAGTGTTTTCTATGATCGACAGAGTATTATACTGAATAGCCGAGTTAAGCACGGCAGCGACGCAAGCAGGGCTTCCCGCGGCGGCACCCATCCAGACGATATCGTGGTTTCCCCATTGTATGTCCACGTTATGGTGCGCCATAAGCATATCAAGTATCTTATCAGCTCGAGGACCTCGGTCGTAAATATCGCCAACAACATGGAGACAATCTACAGCCATTCTTTTGACAAGTCCGCAAAGTGCTTCAACGAACGAGTCTCCCTGACCGATGTCTATTATCGTCGAGATGATGTGTCTGTAATACTCCTGCTTATTATGCTCCTCACCACTTGTGTGCAAAAGCTCATCGATTATGTATTGGAAATCTTTAGGCAAAGCTTCCCTTACCTTTGCTCTGGTATACTTTGATGCTACCGATCTTGCCAGATCAACAAGGCGATAAAGAGTTATACTGTACCAATCCTCGTTAATAATTCCCTTGCCGCGAAGCTCCTCAAGCTTCTCGGTTGGATAGTAGATCAAGGTACAAAACTCACGCCTCTCTGTCTCGGACATCGAGCGGTAAAAAAGTCCGTCCACCTTTTCGCGAATAACGCCTGAGCAGTTGTTCATTATATGGTTGAACGCCTCCGCCTCGCCGTGAAGATCACTCAAAAAATGCTCTGTGCCCTTTGGCAGATTTGCGGTTGCGTTATAATTGATTATCGCCGCGCTGACAGATTGTATTGTGGGATATTCGTGTGACAGAAGAGATAGCATCTTCAATTGTTGAGCCGTATACGAAGTTTTCTTCATTTTGCACCTCAAATAATTTATACTTAAATTATAACACTTTTGTCAAAGCTTTCCATAGACAATCTTATTCTTTTGAAAAGATTTTAGCACAATATTAAACCGTACATCAATAAAATTTGGAAATAACAAGGGCTATTTTACGTAATGCGCAGAAATAGCCCTTTTATTAGTTATATTGTTTTGTCGATAAAGGTTTCGACTATGGTCTTTGAATTATACCCCACAAGCTTACCCGCAATCTCGCCCTTTTTGAGAATAATGAGCGTAGGTATACTGTCGATTTCAAATTTTACGCAAAGCTCCTGCTCAACGTCAACGTTGATCTTTCCGACCTTGATATCATCTCTTTCAGATGCAATAGCGTCAACGGTAGGAGCAAGCATACGGCAAGGACCGCACCACTCTGCCCAAAAGTCGATAAGTACCGGCTTATCGGAATTTACTACTTCTGTTTCGTAATTTGCTTTTGTGATCTCTGTTATCATAGTTTTAATCTTCCTTACTCTTATAGTACAGCATACAGTGGCAATAGCCTTCAAAGTCGGGATCCTTGATCTGCGCTTTGAATTCCTCGCACATACACTTATATTCGGGTTTATTCTCTCGACGGCATGGGCAATATCCGCCTCTTTGCTTGAGTCCTTCCTTGACTATAGCGACTATTTCTTTATCGGGATTTTCGATAATTTTCATATTCTTTCTCCAAAATCAGTATCTTTCCCAATGGTAAACACCCTTTTCGTCCTTCTTGTCGATTGCCTTGAAGACGTAATAAATGGGCTTGGGACCGTCGATCTCGTTAGACTCCTTTTTTCGTCTGAGCAGCCCGAGATTCAGTCCGAACTCTTTGATATTATCTCTGTAAGCGTGAAGGATGAAGCTATCTACCTCGGGGATCTGCATGACCTTTTTGTATGCGCGACCGTATGCGAGAGCCTGAAGCACCTCGCTCTCGGGGGTCCAATGGGAGTTGAAGCCCTGCTCCGAGAGAATGATCCTTCTTCTCTCTCCGTTATAAAGATATTCCTCCTGATACAGCACCTTTGCAAGCACCTCAAGATTTTTGAATGTAATACGGTAGGTATCGAGATCGTCGGTCGCGGTCTTATCGTTCCAGAAATCCGCGTGGGCAAGATTTTCGGGATAGGGGTGGTGCGCCACGTTCCACGGAACCTGTCCTTCGTCGCGAAATTCGCGGTTTACGTTCTCAAGAATCGATCTTGAGGGATAATAGCGCAGAGGATTCTGATCGAAGTTCGCTCCCGTCCAGAAGTGGTCGAGAGAAATATAAACTCTCATATTGCTGTAAACAGAGCAAGCCGCCTGATAGGTAAGACGGAGAGCCTTTGCGTAGTGTCTGCAGTATTCCTCGCAGGTCATCTCGCCCGAATTGCACCATTCGTAGCCCGAATTGACCTCGTTTCCGACGATCATACCGACAACTCGACCGTATTTTTCGTCTTCTCGCGTGTATCTCTCTGCGAGGAATGCGATAAATGCCTTATAATAAGCAACACCGTCCTCGGTGACAACATTGAACTGGGAGATCCTTCCCTTGCCGTCCTGAAGCTTATCGTAATCGGGGTGTTTGATCACGTTCCAGAGATCGTCGGGAACCTCAATTCCCCATTTTCTGCTATTGAGGAGGATATAAGTGATGATCATACCCCTATCGGAAAGATCCTTTATTCGCTTGTCATTGCCAAGAACTCTGCCCTTATTGAAATAGAAGGTTCTGCCATCGTGGAAAAATTCGATGGTATTGCCCTCTTCGGGCGCGGTCATAATAATATCACCCTCGTTCATATTGAGAGCGATATGCTTGACTCCAAGGGCTACAGCGTCGTCAAGATTGCCGATCTGTAATCCTTTTTTGGTGTCAGCGGTGGGATAATCGAAGGTTCTTTCTGCGTAATTAAAATTCTCAACGTATTTTTTGCCGTCGAGCACTTCTCCGGCAACCGTAAGTTCAAATCTTGCAAAAACCAGGTCATCCTTTTCGTGAAAGCGAGGAATTACGTACTTTCCGTCCTCGGGAGCAAATTCAGCGTGACAGATCTGCAAATTTTCGCCCAAAGCAGGAGAATAGCAGGAAACTAAAGCCTTCTTTTTCACAACTGGATCGGTTGCGAATTCGATTGTATCACGGTTAGCAATAATGTTCGTTACCTTCATAGCAGCACCTCCGCTATTTTTAAACTTTACTTTAAGAATCCGTTGATTATCTCTTCCTCCGCTTGCTTTTCGTCAAGACCGAGTGTCATAAGCTTGATAAGCTGTTCACCCGCGATCTTACCGATTGCCGCTTCGTGGATAAGGGATGCCTCGGTGTTGTTTGCGACGATCTTGGGCACGGCAACAACGCTGGCATTATCCATAATAATTGCGTCGCACTCGGTGTGCCCCGAGCATCTTGCGTTTCCGACAACATCGGAGATAAAGAGCTGACGGGAATTATCCTTTGCAACCGAACGGGAAACCACGTGAGTTCCGCAATCCTCGCCGCGAAGGTCAACTACGAATTCGGTTTCGGCAAACTGCTCACCGTGAGTCATAATTTTCTCGTGGACTACAAGGGTTGCCTTTTCGTTCAATATCGCGTCGGTCTTTCTCTTGGTGGAGTCAACGCCCTTGATCTGGGTGGTCTCCATTTCCATATACGCGCCCTCGGCAAGCTCAACGACGGTGTGAGGATTCATAATGTTCTTACCGTTGCCATCGCCTTCACCGTAGTGCTTTTCAACGTATTTAACCTTTGCGTTCTTTCCAACGTAGAAGCTGTGTATTCCACTATGCTCACTGTCCTGCACACCGCAGTTGTGGATACCGCAACCTGCGATAATAAGCACGTCAGCATTTTCCTCAATGTGGAAATCGTTATAAACGACCTCCTTGAGACCGCTTTCAGCGAGAATAACGGGAATATGAACGCTTTCTCTCTTGCCCGCCGCCTTGATATAGATATCAATACCGGGCTTGTCTGTCTTCTTTTCGATAATAATGTTCTCGGAGGACTTTTTATCGAAGGTGTCGCCGTCAACACGGATAGAATAAGCACCCGTTGGTACATCTTCAAGGTCTGCAACCTCACGAAGAATATTCAGTTTGATACTGTCAAGCTTCTTTTCAGCCATTATTCGTCACCTCCCTGAGTAAACTTACAGCCTGCCTGAGCCGAGAGGAGGTCAGGCAGAATATCGTTTTTCGCTCCGTATGCGGCAACCTTACCGTCGGCAACCACAACGATCTTATCGGCGATATCGAGAATTCTCTCCTGGTGAGAGATGATCATAATACAACCGTGGGTTCTTTCGTGCATCTTCTCGAAAACCTTGATAAGGTTATTGAAGCTCCAGAGGTCGATTCCCGCCTCGGGCTCGTCGAAGATCGAAAACTTAGTTCCGCGAGCGTTGATCATAGCAATCTCGATTCTCTTCAGCTCACCGCCCGAAAGCGACTCGTTGACCTCGCGATTAACGTATTCCTTCGCACAAAGACCTACCTCGGAAAGATATTTGCAGGCTTCCGCAACCGAAATTTTGTTTCCTGCCGCCAGCGAGATAAGATCCTTAACGGTGATACCCTTGAATCTTACTGGCTGCTGGAATGCAAAGCTGATACCTGCGTTTGCTCTCTCGGTAATGGTCATATTGGTAATATCAACGCCATCCAGAAGTATCTGTCCGGAATCGGCTTTATAAATGCCCGCTATCAGCTTGGCAAGTGTGGACTTACCGCCGCCGTTGGGACCTGTGATGGCAACAAAGCGGTCGTTGATAGTCAAGCTTACATTATCTATAATTCGGTTCTCTTTTCCCGTATCGGGATCGGTTACCGTGTAAGTTAAATTCTTAATTTCTAACATACTTTTTCCTTTCTTTTGAGCTATTTATATAAAAGCATTATTTGCCAATAATATTCTACCATAAAACGTCAATTAAATCAATAGATTTATGAAAAATTCTGTTTACCTTTTTTCAGAAAGTTCTTGAAAAGAAAGGGGGTTTGGGGGAAGGAAAAACTTCTTTCAAGAAGTTTTTCCTTCCCCCAAAAATCCCTTACTTATCCAAATACCTACAAGCGGCAAGTGCGGCGGTTGCGCCGTCTCCGCAAGCAGTTGATATCTGTCTGATATTTTTTGTTCTGCAGTCACCCGCAACAAAGAGTCCGTCGGTCTCTGTGAGACAGTTCTCGTCGGAGACCACGTATCCTCTGTCGGAAAGGGCTACAAGGTTCTTATAGGCTTCATTTTCGGGAACCTGACCGATGGCAACGAACATTCCGTCAAGGTCAAGTCTCGTTTTCTCTCCGGTTGCGGTGTTCTTGATAACGATTCCGCCGAAAACATCGTTTCCGTGAATTGCTTCAACTGTACAGCCGTAGATTATCTCAACATTCTTTCTCTTCTTGAGAATCTCAGCAAGCTTCTCTTCACCGGTAAGAAAATCAAGATTCTGAACGACATAGACCTTTTCACAACCGTCGGAGAGCATGATCGCCTCCTGGAGCGCAGAGTTTCCGCCGCCGATAACCGCTACGGTCTTGCCGGCATAGAACGCGCCGTCGCAAACTGCGCAGAAGGAGATTCCTTCACCGATGAATTCCTCTTCTCTGTCGATACCGAGGAGGCGGTGACGCGCACCGGTCGCAAGAATTACGGTTTTGGACATATATATATCATCGCCGCAGAATACGCAGAAAATGTTTCCCTCTTTTTCAATTCCGGTAACCTCTGCCATATCGATCTCGGCACCCATCTCGATAGCCTGAGAGACCATTTTCTCTGCAAGCTCGTTACCGCTGATCTGTCCGTATCCGGGATAGTTCTCTATTTTGGGTGAGAAGGTCATCTGTCCGCCGAACATTCCCTTATCGAGAACGAGAACGCTCTTATCAGCGCGGCGAGCATATATTGCGGCGGTAAGTCCTGCGGGACCTGCGCCAACAACTATTAAATCATACATAATTATCTCCATTCCGCCGCCGAGCAAGCACTCCTGAATTTACTTCAGCAAAAACTGCGGCGGCATAAAAATAATCTATGAATTTTGCCTTAAAGGCAAAATTCGTGCGTGAAAACGATCGTTTCACTTCCAAGAAGGATTAATTTTCACGCAGAATTCCTTTCTTAAAGTCGGAATTAATATCAAATTAATTCAGAGGGAAAACCGCTTGTGTTTTCCCTCTTTATAATTCAACAAATTAAGCGAGGGTCTCCTCGATGAACTTCTTGATATTGGAGAGGTTAGCCGCCTTAGCGATCTCAAGTCCGTCCTCAACTACTACGAGCGTAGGAGCCTGCTTGATGCCGTACTCCGCAACAAGATCAAGATGCTCGTCAGCAAAGAGCTTTTCGTAAGCGATTCCAGCCTTGTCAAGGAACTCGCCTGCGATCTTACAGTTGGGGCAGGTCTTGGTAGCGAAAAGGAGTACCTGCTTGCCTGCAACTGCCTCGCATACGCACTCTTCCTCTACAACGGGCTCGGGAATAATGCTGATAGTTCTTACGCTATCCGTGCCAACGTTGATCTCGGGATGGAGCTCGGTGGAGCGATCGATATTATATGTTCTTCTCTCCTTGAACTCCTGGCTCTTACCATCGTTCCAAGCCTGAACGGGACGGTAGTAACCTGTAATACGGCTGTAAACCTCGGTGGTCTTGCCGCACTTAGGACAGGTATACTCTTCTCCATTGATGTAGCCGTGCTCGGTACAGATCGAGTATGTGGGAGACATTGTGTAATAAGGAAGCTTGTAGTTCTCCGCTATCTTACGAACGAGAGTTGCCGCGCTCTTCCAGGTGGGAAGCTTCTCACCAAGGAAGGCATGGAATACTGTTCCCGAGGTATAAAGGGTCTGAAGCTCGTCCTGAATGTCGAGAGCATCGAAGATATCCTCGGTGTAGCCAACGGGAAGGTGGCTGGAGTTGGTGTAGTAAGGAGCCTTTGCGTTATCGGTTGCGGTGATGATGTCGGGCCATCTCTTTCTGTCGTGCTTTGCGAAACGGTAAGAGGTGGACTCAGCGGGAGTTGCCTCAAGGTTATAGAGGTCGCCGTACATTTCCTGATAGTCGGAAAGTCTCTCTCTCATGTGGTTGAGAACGTTCTTGGAGAATTCCTGAGTCTCCTTATGAGTCATATCGGCTCTGAGCCACTTAGCGTTAAGACCAACCTCGTTCATACCAACGAGACCGATAGTCGAGAAGTGGTTGTTGAAGGTGCCGAGGTATCTCTTGGTGTAAGGATACAGACCCTCATCAAGAAGCTTGGTGATAACCGTTCTCTTGGTCTTCAGCGAACGAGCTGCGATGTCCATGAGCTTATCAAGTCTCTTATAGAAGTCGTCCTCGTTCTCTGCAAGGTATGCGATACGGGGCATATTGATGGTTACGACACCTACGGAACCTGTGGACTCACCCGAGCCGAAGAAACCGCCGGACTTCTTACGAAGCTCTCTGAGGTCGAGACGGAGACGGCAGCACATAGAACGAACGTCGCTCGGCTCCATATCGGAGTTGATGTAGTTGGAGAAATAAGGTGTACCGTACTTTGCGGTCATCTCGAAGAGAAGCTTATTGTTCTCGGTCTCGGACCAGTCGAAGTCACGGGTGATAGAGTATGTAGGAATAGGATACTGGAAGCCACGACCGTTAGCGTCGCCCTCGATCATGATCTCGATGAACGCCTTATTGACCATATCCATTTCCTTCTTACAATCCTTGTACTTGAAGTCCATTTCCTTGCCGCCAACGATACAGTTGAGCTCTGCAAGGTCATTAGGAACGGTCCAGTCAAGTGTGATGTTTGTGAAAGGAGACTGAGTACCCCAACGGGAAGGAGTATTTACACCGTAAATGAAGGACTGAATGCACTGCTTTACTTCCTTATAAGTAAGGTTATCTACCTTTACAAAAGGAGCGAGGTATGTATCAAAGGAGGAGAATGCCTGCGCGCCTGCCCACTCGTTCTGCATAATACCGAGGAAGTTTACCATCTGGTTGCAGAGGGTGGAAAGGTGACCTGCGGGAGAGGAAGTGATCTTACCGGTAACACCGCCGAGACCTTCCTGGATAAGCTGCTTCAGCGACCAACCTGCGCAGTAACCGGTGAGCATGGAAAGGTCGTGAATATGGATATCAACGTTTCTGTGTGCGTTTGCGATCTCGTCGTCGTAAACCTCACTGAGCCAATAGTTTGCGGTGATAGCGCCTGAGTTGGAAAGGATAAGACCACCTACGGAATAGGTAACGGTACTGTTTTCCTTAACTCTCCAGTCATTCATCTTAAGATACTTATCAACGGTATCCTTATAGTCGAGCGCGGTGTTCTCAACGTTTCTCAGCTTCTCTCTCTGACGGCGGTAAAGGATGTATGCCTTAGCCACGTCTGCATAGCCCGCCTGAACGAGAACTGACTCAACGCAGTCCTGGATCTCCTCAACCGCGATAAGACCGTCCTTGATCTTGGGCTCGAACTCCGCTGTGACCTTAAGTGCCAAGAAGTCGATTATGTTCTGGTTAAATTGCTTTTCCTGCGCTTCGAATGCAAGTCTGATAGCATCCGAGATCTTGCTTAAATTGAATTCTACGATTTTTCCGTCTCTCTTTTGTACGCTATACATTTTTTTCTCCTTTTCAATTTTTATATTCTAATTTTTTATTAACCTCTGAAACCCTTATACCGTATGGTTTTACGGTAAAATGGGCATAGTAAAGGCGCGGACAGCCATCCGCGCCGCACTAGAATTATACTATATTTAGGGGTAGTTGTCAAGGGGGTAACACAAGATATTGTGTTATTTTCCAAAATTCGTCACAATATATAGATTTACACCCCTCTTAATTGTGCGTTTGGCACAAAAGGCAACAAAACGTTCAAAAACTCTCCCATTTCTTTCTCATTAAAGGAAGAAATTTCCTGCCCGATAATGTCACCCGAATCCTTGAATTGCTGCAAAAAGTATTTTTCACTTCCCTTCAGCCATTCTCCGATTTTAACAAAATCCTCGGTCTCATGGAAGGGCTTTGCAACCGTGGTTCTGAACTCAAAATCTACTCTTCCCTCCATTAGGAAGTTTTTGCTTTCTTCTATTTTGGAGAGATCATAGCTTTCAGGTAATCCGCAAGTAAATGCGTATTTTTCAGGTGAGTTCTTGATATCCATCGCCACGTAGTCCACAAGACAGTCGTTAACAAGTCTTTTGAGTACGTCGGGGCAGGTTCCGTTGGTGTCAAGCTTAACAGCATAGCCCATTTCTTTGACTTCTTTAATAAAATCGTAAAGTCCGCTCATAAGCGTGGGTTCTCCGCCGGTAATAGCCACTCCGTCAAGAACTCCCAGTCTCTTTTTTAGGAAGGAAAGTATTTCAGTATTTTCATACATTCTCTGCTCTTCCGCACGGGTCACCAAAGCCGCGTTATGGCAAAAAGGACAGCGAAAATTACAACCTTTCGTAAACAAAGTACAGGCGACCTTGCCGGGATAGTCCAAAAGAGTCAACTTTTGGAGTCCCGCAAAAATGTTTTCGTTCATTTTTATATCTCCGATAAATTAATTAGCATCAAAATCAATATTTCTCGACAAAAGATGGCCGTTTTCCATAATATATACGGTATCGGCACGTTTTGCGATCTTCATATCATGAGTGACCATAACCAGAGTCATTCCGATAGTTCGGCGGATCTCAAGCAGAAGCTCCAACACCTCATCGGCATTTTTTCTGTCGAGATTACCCGTCGGCTCGTCGGCAAAAAGAATCTGCGGCATATTAATAAGCGCGCGGGCAATAGCAACTCTCTGTTGCTGTCCACCGGAAAGTTCGCTGGGTAGGTGATTCAGTCTGTCAGAAAGACCGAGAATATCAATAAGCTTTTTCAGATGCTCCTGATATGAAAAATCCTCGCGTCTGCACATCATAGTGGGAACAAGTATGTTTTCATAGGCGGTAAACTGCGGGATAAGATTATGTTTTTGAAAAACGATACCGATATTCATACCGCGATATCTGTTCAAAGCATCCGCACTCATTTTTGTAATATTCTGATTTCTTATCAAGACGTGTCCCGCATTTGGACGATCAAGTCCCGCGCAAAGATTAAGTAAAGTACTCTTTCCCGAACCCGACGAACCGATTATTGCTACGAATTCGCCCTCGTGTACCTTAAGGTTGACTCTTTCTACGGCATACACAACGTCATCGTATTGCTTGTAATGCTTTATAAGATCTACGGTCTCAAGCATTATTCTATTGGGATCTATTGTATTGAGGTCAATACCGCCGTAAAGCTCTTTTTCATTATTTTCCATAATCACACCTCGCTCTGAAGCTCAGCGGAGGTCAAATCTACGTCCATCTGCTCTCGCTTAAGCTTATTTTTATATATAATGAAAGGAATAAGACTCGATATACATCCGCAAACCGCCGATACGGCTGCACAAAGAAGTACTACGGGTAGTGGAACAAAGCTGTCAAAAGACGCGTTTATACCCGTAATGCCGAGTCTCGGCAAAAGGTTGGTAAAAAGTCTGTATATTGCGAAACATATGAGTCTGCTCAAAGCAAAATTAACAATAAAGCTTACAACAAACACGATGGCTCCCGAGACCGCGTGAATACCACCGATCTCTTTAAGCGTGGCTCCGATCGAGGTAAGCGTTCTGAACTCCTGCTCTCGCTTATTGTAAAACATCACCTGCGAGAATATCCAAACAACCGGAGAGATAAGCAGAACCAGGACGCACATAAGATAGATAACACCGGGAAGATTAATTCGGTTATCAACTATAGCATATACGGAATTGTTTGTATTCTCACATGTCCAAGCCTCATATTCCGATAAAAGCGTATGTACGTCAGAATTCAGCCTATTTATCTCTGCAAGCTCAAGTCCGGATCTTGCATAAACGCTGAATTCGCTGATGACCTGCGCGTTTCCCGTAATCTTTTGGTATTCATCTGGAGTCATACCCAGAATTATACTACCCTCGACACTATTGTCGTTAATAACCGCGCCAACGGTATATTCCTTATACTCAAAGGTGCAATTATCAATTTGTTGACGAAGGAATTTCATAGGATCCGACTCGGGGATCATCTGACCGGTAACCGTCTTTTTCTCAGCTACCATCACCTTATCTCCAACCTCAAAATCGAAAGCCTTCGCGCCGTACAAGCTCTCACTGACAATTATCATATCGTCGTTAGCAAGCACCTTGGCAGCATTATACCCCTCGAGATAGTCTACGGAATACATAGCCTCATAATTCTCTAAAGCCAAAAGCGATAGACAGACGTATCTGCATTTATTTGTAGCTCGGCTGTATCCCTCAGCTTCATTTGTCGGTACGGAAGCATTTGCCCCTGCAAGCTCTGTTCCCGGTTCTATAAGAATATGATCCAATCTTTCGGAGAGGGTCTTGCTCTGTTCAAAGGTCACACTGTCTACGTTGTCTATCTTTAACAGCTCCGGCAATATCCAAGCAGCTTCTCTGTTTGCTCTCTTTCTGTTATCGGGATCCTTTTCATAATACCTGAAATCAACCGTAAATTCCTCACAAGGAACTTCATTCTCGGTTTTGATCATATTAGCGCAATAGATTCCGCTGACAAAAACCACGGAAAACAAAACTGCTCCAAGCACCAACCGCGCAATATACTTTCTGAATCTCCAAACCGAATAACTCTCGTATCCTATTGGCAAATTCTTACCGAAGAGATGCAAAGAATGCCTCGGTGATGAAACAAAATTGGAATTATCGGCAGTAGTTATCAGATCTATGGGTGCCTTGCCGAAAAATCCGCCCAACGAGATACACGCGGCAATGATCACCGACAAATACGTCACGAAAAGATACATCAATATCTGCAAGGGCTCTATGACAATGCTGACACCGCTGCCTGAATATAAGGTAAGCGCAAGAAGATAAGATATTATTGCCGAGGGAATGACCGTCAGTGTATTTATAGACAACAGCTCGTTTAGCGAAATACTACCAAGCATTCTTTTGTCTGCGCCGAAGGTCATATACAAGCCGTATTGGTACTTATAATGATTGGTTCTTACCGAATACATCACGGACAGGATCAATATGCCTATCAAGAAAGAAACTGCTCCGAGAAGGATCGAAGAAACCACGATCTCATCTCTTATTTCGGATCTGTAAACGTATTTGGGTGTTACCGTATAATCGATCTCAAGAATTATATCTTTAAGATATTTTTCCTTAAAGCTTTCAAGTTGTCCTTTATATAGATCCACACCGATCTCATTTTTATTTGACATAAAGCTCTCAACAATGTCACTGCCATGGTTTACATCATAATTTATCTTATTTGCCATATTAGTAACATTATGGCTCGAACCTTTCACCACTATGTCATAAGTATAGGCATCATAAAAAAACGTGTCGTTGGCATAGTAGTTGGTATAAGCAGATAAAGTCCAGACTCCAAAAAGGAGCTGGACTATAACGATGGCTATATAAATACAAACAAACTCTTTAAAATTGAAAAGTACGCTTTTAAAGGAGCTAAAAACAGATTTTTGGATTTTTTTCAGCCATTCCAAAATACTTCACCTCAAATTACTGCGATATCAGACATAACTGCGTTGAATTGCTACTACTTTTCCGAGGATCAGGACCTCGTCAACTATTATTGGCTCCATAGTACAATTTTCAGGCTGAAGGCGGTAGTGTCCCTCCTCACGGAAAAATCTTTTAACGGTAGCCTCGTTTTCGATAAGCGCGACAACTATCTCTCCGTTTTCGGCATAACAAGTCTTCTCTGCAATGATCATATCACCGTCAAGAATACCTGCCTCGATCATACTTTCGCCCTTGACTTTCAACGCAAACATTTCCTCAGCAGACGTGCGTCCGATATAGCCGATATAGCCTTCGAAATTCTCCTCAGCGAGAATTGGCTGACCCGCAGTTACGGTACCAAGAACCGGAACGGCGGAAACTGCCGGCATATCATCTGCGACAAGGCTTATAGCGCGGCTCTTACCGTCCTCCTTACGGATATATCCAAGCATATCGAGGCGGTTAAGGTACATATGCACAGTAGACGTGCTTTTGTATCCAAGATCGCGCATAATATCTCTTACGCTTGGCGCAAATCCGTTCTCACGAACCGATCTGACTATGTAATCATATACTTTTTGTTCTTTTGCTTTAAGTTTTTCCATATTGTCACCATCCTGTGTTTTTAAAATTAGCACAAATGTATCTTTTTTTATATTTTAACATATTTAGCCACGTTTTTATAAAACATACAGCGAACAATTTGTGAATTTTTATAATTTTCGAGTTTAGGAGAATACGTAAAATGTTTAGTATTAAAAGAAAATATTAACAATTTGAAACTTTTAAAAATATATATTGCAAACTTGCAAAAAATATAGTAAAATGTATAATGGCGGATAGAGGATATCTTTCAGAATAGCCTTTTCCCGACAAAAAACGTAAAATATATTTGAAATATAAAAGGAGAAAAAATCATGACACCTACCAACAACAAGTTCGTTCTTGATTGGATCAACGAAATGGCTGCTATGACACAGCCCGACCAGATCGTTTGGATCGACGGCAGCGAGGAACAGGCAGAGGCTCTCAGAGCTGAAGCGTGTGCTTCCGGCGAGATCATCAAGCTCAATCAGGAAAAGCTTCCCGGCTGCTACCTCCACCGCACCGCTGTTAACGACGTTGCGCGCGTTGAGGGCAGAACCTTCATCTGCACCTCCAAGAAAGAGGACGCAGGTAACATCAACAACTGGATGGATCCCGCCGAGTGCAAGGAGAAGCTCTCCAAGCTCTACGCAGGAAGTATGAAGGGTCGCACAATGTATGTTATTCCCTACTCTATGTCCGTTGTTGGTTCTCCCTTCGCAAAGTACGGCATCGAGCTTACCGACTCTATCTACGTCGTTCTTAATATGCTTATTATGACTCGCGTAGGTTATGATGTTCTCGAGGCACTCGGTGAGAGCGCAGACTACATCAAGGGTCTTCACGCTCGCGCTGATATCGACGAGGAGAACAGATATATCGTTCACTTCCCTGAGGAAAATACCATCTGGTCTGTAAACTCCGGTTACGGCGGAAACGTTCTTCTCGGTAAGAAGTGCTTCGCTCTCCGTATCGCTTCCTTCCTCGGACGTAAAGAGGGCTGGATGGCAGAGCACATGCTCATCCTCGGTGTTGACTATCCCGACGGTGAGACCAAGTACGTTTGTGCTGCATTCCCCTCTGCTTGCGGTAAGACCAACCTCGCTATGCTTATTCCCCCCGAGTTCTACTCTAAGCAGGGCTATAAGGTATGGTGCGTAGGTGACGATATCGCTTGGCTCAGAGTCGGTGAAGACGGACGCCTTTGGGCGGTTAACCCCGAGAACGGCTTCTTCGGCGTTGCTCCCGGTACTAACCTCAACTCCAACCCCAACGCTCTTTACACCACTATGAAGGATACCATCTTCACCAACGTTGTTCACAACACTGCTGACAACACCGTTTGGTGGGAAGGTCTTGATAAGAATCCTCCCGCAGAGGCTATTGACTGGAAGGGCAATCCTTGGGACTTCACCAAGTTCGACAAGAAGGATAAGTCCACCTGTGGTGCTCATCCCAACTCCCGTTTCACTGCAAAGGCTATCAACTGCCCCTGCATCTCTTCTGAGTTCGCTAATCCCGCAGGTGTTCCCATCTCCGCGATCGTATTCGGCGGTAGACGTGCGAAGACTGCTCCCCTGGTTTACCAGTCCACCTCTTGGCAGAACGGTGCATTCGTCGGTTCTATCATGGCTTCCGAGACCACTGCAGCTGCAGCAGGCGCTGTCGGTGTAGTTCGTCGCGATCCTATGGCTATGAGACCCTTCGTAGGCTACGATATGGGTGACTACTGGGCACACTGGCTCAAGATGGGTACACTTATTCCTAACGCTCCCAAGATCTTCCACGTTAACTGGTTCCGCACCGATGCCGACGGCAACTTCATCTGGCCCGGATTCGGTGACAACATGAGAGTTCTTATGTGGATCCTCGCTCGTTGCGAAGGCAAGGTTGATGCTGACATCACCGCTATCGGTTACGTTCCTAAGGCAGAGGACATCTGCATTGAGGGTCTCGCAGACGTTACCCTCGACACCATCAAGGAGCTTCTTACCGTTGATAAGGAGTCCTGGCTCGAGGACGTTGAGAACATCAAGGCATTCTACGCTCAGGTCGGTGACAGAGTTCCTCAGACTATGTACGACGAGCTCGCTGCTCTTGAAGCAAGACTTAAGGCTTAAAATAATTACTATTTGCGAGGGGGAAAACTTCTTTCAAGAAGTTTTCCCCCTCGCGCTCCCTCTTTCAAGAACTTTCCAAATATCAGAATAATTTAATCAAAAAAACTTTCGATTTCAAGTTTTTTATTGACTCGGGAAAAATATTATGTTATACTTGTAGTAACGAAGAAATTCGTTACGACGATTTTGTTTTATCGGAGGTATTACTATGGAAAAGAAGATTCTCGCGCGATATCCTATAGGTAATCCGCGCAGATTGTGGCTTCAGGACAACTTTATTCTCTCCAACTTCTCCGCTAAGGGAGATGATATGAGAAAGGTCATTCGCAACTGTGCCGAGGCAGGCTTCAATATGCTCGAGCTTGGCTGGGCATCTCCCGAGCATGCGGCTGACGCTGTGGTTTACTGCGAACAGCTTGGAGTTGACCTTATTTATCAAGAGCTGAAGCGTTACGGCGGTATGCAGGGCAACCGTTTCTACGATGAGAACGACCTTGAGGGTGTTATCAATGATCACCGTAAATGGAAGTGCATCAAGGGCTATTACATTTGGGACGAACCTCTTCTCGACGATCAGATCGAGGAAGCAAGAATGCTTATGGATATTTGCGAGCGTGAAGCTCCCGATAAACTGCCTTTCACAGTTGCAATCCCATCTTACAATACAGAATACACCTGGGGCAACGGTCTTTTCCCCGAATATCTTGAAAAATATGTCACAGTGATCGATCCTCCGCAGCTTTCATTGGATTATTATCCCGTTGGAATGGGTGAGCATAATGCAAATGTTCAATTTGATCGCTCACGCATGTGGTGCGACCTCGGTCTTATGAAAAAGCTTGGCGAAAAGTATAATATGCCTATCTGGTTCTATTATCAGGGACAGAATCTCCACAACGTTGACTTCTTCATCTTCCCGATGGTAAGAGCTATGATGTACGCAGGTGTGCTTTACGGCGCAAAGGGTCTTCAGCATTACACCGCCTGCGGCTCGGTAATTAATCAGGAAGGCGATAAGGATATATTCTTTGAGGATCAAAAGGCTATTCACGTCGAATTCAAGAATCTTGGCGAAACTCTTATGGCACTTGATTGCAAGAGAGTTATTCACGACGCTACTGTTAATCCTAACTGTGCTATGTTTGACGAGCTTCACGCAAAGGCTTCAGACAGTGCTTATCTTGCAGGTGAGCTTCCCAATCGTGTTTCGGTCTCCGAGTATGAAGACAAGTATGGCAACGGATATATGTTGATACTCAACCGCGATTATATGGAAGAAAAGGCAATCTCTCTTGATCTTAACGGAAATTACCGCATTTATGAGGTCAGCAAATGCGACGGACTTCAGTACGTCACCTCAGAGTGTACAAACAAGCTTGAATTTAAGCTTTCTGCCGGAGATGCCGCTCTCATCAGACTCCAAAAGGCTGACGAAGAAGCATTTACCATCGAATACAGACTCAGTAAATAATTTTTATGAAAAAGCCTCGTTTTCGGGGCTTTTTCTCACTTTTTTGCTTATTTGTCGATAATTTAACATAAAACAGATAAAAATTAACGAATTTGGAAAGCAAAAAACAATCATTTCAACGTCAAAAATCTTGACTTTTTTTAATGTTTATAGTATAATATAATGGCGAAATACTTGGAGTTCTTGAGATTGGATTTCGCAAAGCTATGCGGGCATTTTTGTATATTGCTCGCTTTTGGTTTTGTTTAAAATTCCCAAAAGTGAGAACAGAAAGGATAATATGTTTAGATTCAGAACTATGGGTAACACCCATATTCCTCATTGTAAAAATACGGCAAAAACGCCGTCTGTTACTATGCTCGACGTAAAAGAGGTATTGCTTCCCCTCTCTCAGCACATCGGTGCTCCTGCAACACCGTTGGTCAGTGTCGGTGATACTGTAACGGTAGGACAAAAGATCGCTGAGGCAAACGGATACGTGTCCTCACCCATTTACGCATCTGTTTCAGGCAAAGTTACTAAGATCGAGGATTATCTCAGAAGCGACGGCAGAATCGTTCCCGCCATACGTATCGTAAGTGACGGGCTTGGAACTATGTGCGAGGATATTACCCCTCCCACAGTTAATGATCTTGAATCTCTCATAACCGCAGCAAGAGAGTCTGGTCTTGTAGGACTTGGCGGCGCGGGATTTCCCGTCTCGGTCAAGCTTGACGCGCTTAAGAAGGGCGGAATCGATAAAATACTTATCAATGCCGCAGAGTGCGAGCCCTACATAACATGTGATACACATGCTATGCTATACGATAGCGAGTGGATCGTTAAGGGTATCGGTCTCCTTTTAAAATATGCCGATTCGGTTGGTGAAATAATTATCGGCATTGAAAAGAACAAGCCCGAGTGTATCAAGAAAATGAAAGAAACGTTTTCGGGCGAGTCTCGTATAAGAGTCGCAACACTTCCCGATACGTATCCCCAAGGCGGAGAAAAAGTGCTTATCTACAACACCACAAAGCGTATTATCCCCGAAGGTAAGCTTCCCGCAGACGTTGGTGTTATCGTTATTAACGTCACTACTCTCTCGCTTCTCGCAAAATACGTTGAGACAGGCGAGCCTCTCGTCAGAAGAAGAGTTACGGTAGATGGCTCTGCTGTTGCTGACCCCAAAAACGTTATCGCCCCCATCGGTACGTCTCTTCGTGAGCTTATTGAGTTTGCCGGTGGACTTAAGGAGGATGCAGGCAAGGTGCTCTACGGAGGACCTATGATGGGAATTCCCGCATCAAATCTTGACGATCCCACACTTAAAACAACCGGTGGTATAACTATTCTCAACGTTAAGGATTCCATTCTTCCCGAGCCTACCGCTTGTATTCACTGTGGCAGATGCGTAAGGGGATGCCCTTTGAATCTTTCGCCTATAACCTTTGCAAAAGCGATAGCTAATGAGAACAAGGATGAACGAATAGCAATACTCGAAGCCAGCAAGGTTATGCTTTGTATGGAATGCGGATGCTGCTCATACGTTTGCCCCGCAAACCGTCCTTTGGTCCAGAACAACAGAATCGGCAAGAGCGAAGTGCGTGAGCACCAAGCACATCTTGCTAAACTGAAAAAGTAAGAGAGGTAGATCATGAATAACAATTTAATAGTCGCTACCTCCCCTCATTTTCACGGCAAGGTATCGACCAAAACAATAATGCGCGACGTGATTATCGCGCTCTCCCCCGCGGCAATCGCGGCTGTAGTATTTTTCGGATGGAAGGCGCTTATAATGATATGCGTCTGCGTAGGCACCTCGGTTTTGTCTGAATTTCTTTTCAATATTATCTGCAAAAAGCAGCAGACTGTCGGTGATCTCAGTGCGATAGTGACGGGACTTCTTTTGGCTCTCAGCTTGTCAACCAAGGCAAGCATCTGGCACTGTATCGTTGGTTCTGTTTTTGCAATAATCGTAGTAAAATGTCTGTTCGGTGGCATTGGATGTAACTTTGCCAACCCCGCCGTCACCGCAAGAGTATTTTTGCTCATCGCATTTGGAAGCATTGCGGGGGGCACTGCAACACAGTTTGCTTCTGCAGAGCTGATTTCAAGCGCAACACCTCTCGAGGTTCTTCAGGGTGGCAACGGAACTCTCCCCACTCTTGTCGATATGCTTATCGGTAACAGAGGCGGTGCTATCGGTGAGACCTGTGCTGTTGCCCTTATACTTGGCTTGATCTATTTACTTATAAGAAAAGTCATTTCTTGGGAGACTCCCCTGGTTTACGTTGCGGTTGTTTTCCTTATGACTCTTGCAATCAAGCAGGATCCGACAGTGGCACTTTACCACACTCTCGGCGGCGGTCTGCTCATCGGTGCTATATTTATGGCAACCGACTACGTTACCACCCCCGTTACCCGCAGAGGAAAAGCGATTTTCGCGCTTGGATGCGGAATTCTTACCGTGCTTATCCGTCTTTTCGGAAGCTATCCCGAGGGTGTTTCCTTCGCGATACTTATTATGAACATTCTCACTCCTTACATTGAAAAGCTCTGCGCTCCCAAGCCGATAGGAGGTGTCAAGAATGAAAAATAAGCTTCTTCCCTCTATCGTTCTCGCCTCTATCTGCATAGTTGTCGCTCTTCTTCTTGCGGCGGTCAATATGGTAACTGCTCCGATAATCGAGGCGGCTCAGGCTGAAAAGGTACAAAGAACGCTTTCAAAGGTTCTGCCCACGGGCAAGAACTTCGTAGAGATCTCCACAGATGGACTGCCCGAAAGTATAACCGCCGCTTATTCCGAGGACAACGGCGGATACGTTTTCCAAATGGAAGTAACTGGTTACAAATCGGGACTTGTTATTATGTGCGGTATTGATTCCGAAGGCAAGGTTGCGGGTGCAGAGTACGTCAGCTCAAGCGAAACGCTTTCTGCCGAGGTCGGTCTTGGCGAAAAGTACGTCGGACAGACGAATCCCACCTTTACCCCCGAGCTTATCACAAGCGCAACAAAAACCACTCAAGCATATGCCGATGCTATCAAGGCAGCACTTGACGCATATGATATTCTAACAGATAAGGAGGATGCAAAATGAAAAATAATAAATTAGCCATCCTTCTGAGGGGCATCATCGAGGAAAATCCGGTACTTATCCTTGTTCTCGGTACTTGTCCCACCCTAGCGACCACCGGAAACGTAATCTCAGCACTTTCAATGGGTCTTGCGGCAACATTCGTTCTGGTTTGCTCCAATGCCGCAATTTCAGCTCTGCGTAAGATCATTCCAGATACGGTAAGAATTCCCTGCTACATAGTAATCATCGCAGGCTTCGTTACGGTCTTGCAGATGCTGATGCAAGCTTATCTGCCGTCAATTTACGATATGCTTGGCGTTTACCTCGCTCTTATCGTTGTAAACTGCATCATTCTCGGTCGTGCCGAGATGTTCGCAAGAAAAAACCCCGTCCTTGACAGTGTTTTCGACGGTCTCGGTATGGGAATAGGCTTCCTCGTTGCCTTGGTAGCTATGGCAACCATCCGCGAGGTACTTGGCGCGGGAAGCTTTGCGGGATTTGCTATTCCCTTTATGGACTACTTTAAGATCCCTATCTTGACTCAGGCACCCGGTGGTTATCTTGTTTTCGGTATTATGATCGCCATTATGAACAAGATCACCGCGAAAAAAGGTGGAGTCAAGAAAAAATCCTTCTCTTGCGAGGGTTGTCCCACTGCTCATCTTTGTCACAAGGACGAGTGTCCCTCCGTTAATCCCGAAAACGTAAAGAAGGAGGACAACGCTAATGTTTAAGAGCTTGATTCTTATTATGATGGGCGGTGTGCTCATCAACAACTACGTTCTCCAACAGTTCCTTGGCATCTGTCCTTTCCTTGGAGTTTCTAAAAAGGTCAATCAGGCAACGGGAATGGGTGTTGCGGTCACCTTCGTTATGCTTTTCGCTACGGCGGCAACTTATCCCATTTACTATTACGTGCTTGAGCCCAACGGACTCAGCTATCTCCAGACCATCGTATTTATTCTCGTTATCGCGACCCTCGTTCAGTTCGTTGAGATAATTCTGAAGCGCTTTATCCCCTCGCTTTTCAAAGCTTTGGGTGTATATCTGCCTCTTATAACTACCAACTGCGCGGTACTTGGTGTTGCACTTAACAACATAACCGACGGATATAATTTCGTTGAATCCATGGTTTCTTCCCTTGGTGTCGGTCTCGGATTCCTGCTTGCCATGATCCTTTTTGCGGGTGTACGTTCCAAGATCGAAAATTGTCCCGCTCCCAAGGCTTTCAAGGGTCTCCCCACCACACTTATTGCCGCTTCTATCGTCGCGATGTCCTTCTACGGTTTTTCCGGAGTTATCGAAGGACTTTTGAAATAAGGGAGGTATTGATATGGAAATTTTGATACCTATTCTTATAAGTCTTGCAATCGCAGTGGTTTGCGGAGTGATTTTGACAGTTTCATCTAACCTTTTTGCGGTAAAGGAAGACGAAAAATATTTAGCGGTCCGCGATTGTCTTCCCGGTGCTAACTGCGGAGCCTGCGGTTACAGCGGCTGTGACGGTTACGCAAAGGCACTCTCCACGGGTGAGTGTGACGCTACCAATCTTTGTGTTCCCGGAGGCGACGGCGCGGCAAAGCAGATTGCTGAGATACTTGGTGTTGAAGCCGAGGACGTTGTTGAAAAGGTCGCATACGTTGCCTGCAACGGAAATTGCGACGCTTCAATGCGAAAATTCGACTATCACGGTGAGAAAAGCTGCCGAATTGCCAATATGAACTACAACGGCGACAAGGCATGTAACTTCGCTTGTCTCGGTTATGGCGACTGCGTTGCGGTCTGCCCTCAGAACGCGATCACTGTTGAAAACGGCGTTGCTAAGGTAGACCCCAAGAGCTGTATCGGCTGCGGAATTTGTGTTCGCACCTGTCCCAACAAGGTGATTTCTCTTATCGAGGACACCGCTCGCGTTGCGGTTCTCTGCTCTAATCACGACAAGGGCGCGGTCACCAGAAAGGCTTGCAAAAACGGTTGTATTGCTTGCGGCAAGTGTGAAAAGACCTGCCCTCACGGAGCAATTCACGTTGAGCACAATCTTGCGGTCATCGATTACGAAAAATGTACAGGCTGTGGCGAATGCGCCAAGGCTTGTCCCGTTCACTGCATCGCAGAAGAAAACTTCCACTGCGGCGCGCATTCGTAAATTTATATTATGTGAGGGGGAGAAAACTTCTTGAAAGAAGTTTTCTCCCCCTCACGCTCCCCCTTTTTCAAGAACTTTTATAAAAAAGGAGAATGCTATTATTATTTGGAGACCACGATACGCATTGGTAGTCCTTTGCTATCGTAATTTACTTGGTTGTTTATAGGTTTAAAACCTGTCTTTGAAGTGACTGCGAGACACATGGCATCAAGTAGATCTTCTCTTTGATTTTTGCTGACGGTAAGGAGCAGCTCATCTATGTTATTGACAAATTTTGAAAGGATCTCTATTCTTTCTTGGATTCCTTCCTCGGAATGCTTGGAATTAATAATGCCTCTGCCGCCGTTCAAAGCCTGAAATGCGCACTCTGGATGACTTTCTACAAGCCGATTTCTCCACTCAGCGTTATTCTGCAAAAAAACATCAATCTGACGGATGCAAGGGAATATTCCAATACTCATTGAAGTTGTTTTTGCGTTAAGCTCCTTGCTCAAATTCCATACATCTGCTTTATTTTCAGCATATATCAGCTGTCGGAAAGGAACAGGAAATATAGAAGATTTTCTCGTAGCCACTTTTAAATAGTCTCTTGCGGCTTTGTCAGGGCGTTTTTCGGCTTCAACTTCGGATTCTGGCAATCCAATAGGCGCGTCAATAATGATATGAGGAATATCACAGTAATATTTGCATAACGAATCAATACCGTCAAAAAGCTTGTACGAGCCTTTTCCCGACACAATCTCTGCGGCAAACCACTTTCCCTTGTACCAATCAACACCTACACTTATGGCTTCATCACTAACGACAGTATTTTTCCTTCTTTTTCCTTCAAAGAAGTCGGTCAATACCTTAGCACACTCATCTTTCATAAAGCCGCTTTCAATCTTGGGCTTATGATTGAGAGGATAAGAGCACATATTAAGCACACTTCCGCAGGCGCCTGCTTTGGCATCCTTTGCGCCAAAAGTAACCTTGCCAAGACGTGAGTTGATGATCGCGCCCATACACATAGGGCAAGGCTCAAGCGTGACGTAAAGCTCGCATTTTTCAAGATGCCAGCCGCCAAGGACGCGGCAAGCCTCGCGAATTGCCAAAAGCTCGGCGTGACCCGTTGCATCCCCTGTCTGTTCCCTATTATTTCGCGCCGTTGCGACAATCTCACCGTCCTTGACAATGACTGCGCCAACAGGCACTTCGCCCTCTGCCGCCGCCATTTCGGCTTCGGCAAGGGCTTTTTTCATATAATCGTTGCAATTCATAAATTATTTTTTAGAAATACTCCGTTTTTATTTTTTGACCGTCAATGTGATCTCTCTGAGTCCGTCCTCAATGAGATTGTACTCGTCACACCACTCCTTGCCCTCAGTGGTAAAGCTTCCGTGACCGCATCTGTGAACGACGCAAGGGATGACGTGGAGAGGTCCGAATGTATTCTTTCTTGTGCCTAGGACGGTAATATTCAGGTCTTTTTCAGCCTTTGCTGACTCGGTGATCTCAACCTCATAAGGTTCCCAGGCGATTATTTCGTCAAGACCTGCGCCGTCAGTAACTCTCACAGCCGCGCCGAAGAATTTTGTGGAAAGGAAGAGTCTTTCGCCTTCCATTAAAGCAACCTTGTCGCAAAATTTTTCATAAGGCAGCTTATAGGTAACGTTTCCCGAATAAAAGGGCATTTTTTGTTCGTCAAAGCTCTTGCAAACAAGCTTTTCGGGCAATTTTGCGGTAATTACTGAATTTTTCGTTTCAGCTTTCACTCCAAATTCACCTATAAGGTAAACCGATTCAAGGTGTGTTGACCACTTATATAAAGTCTTAACCATTACCTCGTTTTTACCAAGCTCCAAAAGCTCTTTAGGTATCGGCATCTTTTTGAAGGCTATATCGATCCAGAAATCCTTCATATCAGGACATTCGACCTTGACTCCGTTGACGAAATATTCATTGAATTCGGGTCGTTCGCCAATCAGTGCAACCGCGCTCTCGGGCATCTCCTCAATATCAAACTCGAATTTGACCTCAATATTCTTAAACTCGGTATCAAGACCGTGCTTTTTTATATACCAGGGTTGAAGCATAGCCTCACAACGGCGCATTATCTTAAGCTCATCGCGAATCTTGCGGTCGATTTGAATGATCTCTCGCTTCTCATCACTCCACTCACCGTTCTCCCAACGCCATTTAGCGAAGTCAAGAACGCAGACGTTAGGTTCGTCAAGCTCATAATCGAATTCTCCGTCAAAGGCTATAGAAGACACCTCGCAAAGCTCCTCTTCGGCAGAAAGGCTTTCGTCCTTAACATCTCGCAGAACGAAGCACTTGGTCTCCCCTGCCAAAAGCTTGGTTTTTATCACGGTATTGCCGCCTATATACTCTGCAAATGAGTCGGCATCGTATCTCTCACCCGTTGCGAAATCCCATTTTTCAACGTACATTGTACGATCGGTCTTAAAGGTGATAACAACGTCGTTTTTACCGTTTTCAAGATCGGTATTGAGTACGACGAAAGCATCACCACCGTCGAAATCGTGCTTGGATTGCACAAAGATTTCACGGCAAACGTTACCGTCGCTGTCGGTCACGCTAACAAACTCATTTGAAGTAGCCCTGATAGCGTCAACAAGGGCTTTTTCTTCATAATCAATGTAGATTGCCCCCTTTGAAAGCTCAAATTTGCCGTCGTAGGCAACCGCGTCGTAATATTTGGGCTCGTCTCCCATAATAATAACATTACCGCCCAGATCCATAAATTCACGTAGCATTTTGACCGTGGTTTTACGAATTGTTGTCATATTGCTGACAACAACGGTATGATAAGCCATTTTCCCGATCTTCAGCACCGCTTTTCCCTGTTCGTCACGTCCAACAGAACAATGGCGCGACATTATTGCCTCTTCGCCCCAGTCAAAATCAATGTGATTCTCGGTGAGCATAAAGAAGGTCTCTCTGTATCTCTTTTCGATCTCGGCGCATTCGGGTGAAGCGATCTCCTGCTTTCCCCAATCGTGCCAGCCAATATGTATCTGACAGAACATCGACTCAATGGGATTAAGCACCAGCACGTCACAAGCGGGTCTACCCTCGAGATTATACGCGTTGAAGCGATTGAAATAGTCCTCAACCTTCGAGTAATGCTTGTACCAAGGTGATTGATGGAAGATAGAGGCAGGATAATCTCGCTTCGCCTGACCCTCCATAGTATACCAGGAAAGATGCTGACAGCGGAAGTTCACCCCAAAAAGTGCCTGCCAATCCCCCACCGTCTTGTGAGAACGGAAATTGAATTGCCAGCCTGTGCATCCGTAAAGCTCGGAGAGCATTCTTTCTTTTCCAAGCTGACGAACGACGCTTGCAAGCTGCTTTGGAACCCAATATTTGCGTTCGTTCTCTGTCAACTCGTCCATTCCGGGCCAATCCATATACTCATAAAGGCGCATTATCGAGCCAATACAAAGTATCTGCGCTCTGAGCGACTCTTCCTCGAGTCCGTGACCCGTAAAGATCATATTGTTTTCGTGGCACCATTCCTGTATCTGCCCTGCGTAATTCTCGCAGAAAAGGTCGCAGGTTAAATTGAAATAATCAAGCTTTATGGGTGCTACCTTTTCGCCGTTAAACCAATAAAACAGCTCGGGTAGCTGCTCCTTCAGGCTGTATCCGTATCTCTCGTTGAATATCTCATCAAGATCGGTCGTCCAGCAGGTTGAAGCAAACCTTTCTCGCTCGTTAGAAAAATCAAAGTGTATAGCATCAAAACGGCGGGGCTCGTCGGTAAAAACACCTTTGATTGACCTGCCAAGCCTATCTCCGCATTTTTCTTTGTATTTTTCGTGAGTTACTTCAATAAATTTTGCCACAGCCTCGCGGCTGATAGTATCAAGAGGTGAGCCGTTGTTGAAATTAGGATGATCGGGATAGTGACCTGTTGTGTAGAAAAGCACCTTCCAAACTCCTGCTTTATCAGCGACTTTAGGCTCATTTTCGGCAATAATAGCATCAATATCGTCGCACTCATAAATTCGCTTATAGAACCAAAGGTCGTTATTGTCGATCTTTGCGATGAATGCTATATAAACATTAATGTTCCAAGCGAAATTCGACGGTAGCATTTCGTGATTAACTATGGATTTACAGCGATATTTTGGGTCCTTCGTGGCAATTCCTCCGGCACTTCCCGAGGGATATCTGTCCTCATCGTAGAGCCAAGCCTCAAGACCGAGCTTTTCGCTCTCATCGGCGATGGCATTAATGTGGTCAAACCATTCGTCGCTGAGATACTCGGTTATAAGTCCCGCGCGAGAGTGCATAAAATGACCGCCAAAGCCCATTTCTTCCATAACGTGGGTCTGTCTTATCAGTTCGTCTCTGTCAAGCTCTCCGTTCCAGGACCAAAATGGCTTTCCCTTGTAATCGATGGGGGGATTTTTGAAATTTTCGATCAATTTTTCGTGTTTTTTATTTTCCGCCATAAGGATATGTCCTCCTTAAATATCTGAACATCTTATTATAGCATATTGGTGCAGAAATCGCAACAGATATTACGATATTGACGAATTATTTCCAAATTTTGCGAAAAATAGGCTATTTTTATCGCAACGAGAAAAGAGGATCTGCAAACGCAGACCCTCTTGAATTATCTTAATTCGGAATTACTGCTTAACGCCGGAGAGTTTAGCGATCTCTGCTGCGTAGTCTTCCTGCTTCTTCTCGATACCCTCACCCTTCTCGAAACGAACGAAGGATGCGATAGCGATGTTACCGCCCATAGCCTTAGCGGTGTTAGCAACGTACTTAGCAACGGTCTCGTGATCCTCTGCCTTAACGTACTCCATATCAACGAGACAGTTGTTCTCGTAGAACTTGCCAAGCTTACCCATAACGATACCGTCGAGAACCTTCTCGGGCTTACCTGCCATCTTAGGATCATTAGCGAGCTGAGCCTTGATGATGTTCTTCTCGTTCTCGATTACATCTGCGGGAACAGCGTTTCTGTCGAGGTAAGGAGTGGGGTATGCACCAACCTGAAGTGCGATGTTCTTTGCGAACTCTGCGAAATCAGCGTGATCTGCGCAGTCGGTGTCAAACTTAACGATAACACCGATAGAGCCCATACCGTGAATGTAGGTGCTGGTTACGCCCTCAACAACTGCGAAACGGCGGATGGTGATCTTCTCACCGATCTGGAAAATAAGCTCCTTGAGCTTTGCGTCAACGGTAGTACCCTCATAGTCGGAAGCAAGAAGTGCCTCAACATCTGCGGGGGTGTTAGCGACGATACTCTTAAGAAGGTTCTTAACGAACTCCTTGAACTTTTCGTTCTTTGCAACGAAGTCGGTCTCAGTGTTGACCTCAACGATAGCGGTCTTGCCATTCTCTGCGAGAACGTCAACGATACCGTCTGCCGCGATTCTTGTTGCCATCTTGGACTCTGCCTTAAGCTCACCCTTCTCACGAAGAAGCTTGATAGCCGCATCCATATCACCGTCTGCCTCTACGAGTGCCTTCTTGCACTCCATCATGCCGATACCGGTCTTTGCTCTGAGAGCAGCAACGTCTTTTGCTGTAATAGTAGCCATTTTGGATATTTCCTTTCTATTTTATACGATTTTATTTACAAAAATTCAAAATAAAGCGGTTGGTAAGTTAAGCTTAACAACCGCTAAAATGTCAGCTAATTAAGCGTTCTCAGCGTCTTCCTCAGCCTCAGCCTCGGTCTTTTCCTCAACTGCCTCTGCGTTGGTCTCGCCCTGCTTACCCTCGATGATCGCGTCAGCGATTACGGAGGAGATGAGCTTGATTGCGCGGATAGCGTCGTCGTTACCGGGGATAACGTAGTCAGCATCGTCAGGATCACAGTTGGTATCAACGATAGCGATTACGGGGATACCGAGCTTCTTAGCCTCGAGAACTGCGTTTCTCTCCTTGCGGGGGTCAACGATGAAGATAGCGTCGGGAAGCTGTTCCATAGTCTTGATACCGCCGAGGTTCTTCTCGAGGTCGAAGATCTCCTTCTGGAGCTTAGCAACTTCCTTCTTGGGGAGCATCTCGAAGGTGCCGTCCTCAGCCATCTTGTTAAGAGCGTTGAGACGAGCGATAGATCTCTTGATGGTCTTGAAGTTGGTCATCATACCGCCGGGCCAACGAACGTTTACGTAGTACTGCTCGCAACGGGTAGCTTCTTCCTTGATAGCCTCTGCCGCCTGCTTCTTGGTACCAACGAAAAGAACGTTTCCGCCGTTTGCAGCGATCTCGCGAACAAACATATAAGCTTCTTCAAACTTCTTAACGGTCTTCTGAAGGTCGATGATGTAGATGCCGTTTCTCTCAGTGAAAATGTACTCCTGCATCTTAGGATTCCATCTTCTTGTGTGATGTCCGAAATGGACGCCTGCTTCAAGCAGCTGCTTGATAGAAATAATAGACATAATAATGTCCTCCTTCGGTTTTTCCACCACAGTAGCTTTGGCGATGCAATCCCCTTTGTTTACAAGGATAACAAAGGAGACACCGACACCGCAGACGTGGTACTGTGTGTGTATTATAATTTCACTGCACTTTTCGCACAGCGTTAATGATTATACCATATATTACAAAGCTTTTCAAGTGTTAGTTTTCAAGTTTACAAAATATTTACAATTCATCGAAACAATCCGCGTTTTTTTGATTTTTTGGCAGAACAGCAACAGTCGGATATCTCATTTTGAGGCATTTTAATCAAAATCGCATCCTCTCCAATACACTCAACCTTGCACCAAGGAATAATATACTCCTCCCTCCTTCCGAACAAGGTTCCTCCTTCACAGGAAGGAACAATAATTGATAGGATTCTGCAATCCTCAAGATCAATTTCAAAATCGCAAGGATACCCTAATCTTTCTCCTCCGCAAAGATTAATAACCTCCAATTCACGTAAAACCGCCGTACTGATCTTTCTCACGCGCATACCTCCCTAAAGCTTAAGCTGCCGCAATGCGGCAGCCGTTTATTTTAGTATAATATATGCACGTAATACACCTTATTTTCTTGCATATTTTAAAAGACGTGAAATAAAAATGCCGACAAAGTAAATTACTACATATCCCGGAATGATCAAATACTCTAAAGTACCAAAACCATTTGGATAGAATTCCTCAGCAAAACTCGCCTGAGTAGATACAGCACAAACTCCCAATAGAACTGCATAGGCAACAACGACCTTGAGCCAGCAATAGCTTCTGTTATCTCCTTTTTTTGTAAAGCCTCGGTTAATAAAGAACACTTCGGCAAACAAAGAAAACAAAAGACATATATAAATAGGAAGAGTGTAGGTGGGGTTTTTTCCGAATGCACCTACTACGTCCAAGACCTTAATAACAATTGCAGTAAACGACGCAACGGTTACCCTTGTAATAATATCGGGAACTCTACTTTTTATAAGTTCATACGGATACAGAGAATAATCACGTTTCACCGAAAGAACCGATGCCGGTTGCTCCGCGTCTGTAAACGCAGTGACCGAAAGGAAAGCAAATACAGAGGCAAGTGCAACAGTCTGCAAGGGATCAAGGAAAGCCGTTCCAAGCAAAACACTTGTCGCCGCAAAGCCGATAAGACCGCTCATCAGCAAAATAAACATTAACATCGACTGACCGACTGAAATGCACGCACCGCGAGACATTCTGATTGCCTTAAATAAGGAATAAACTCCTCCGCCGTTTTCGTGAACTCTTTTCACAATAACCTTCGACAGAAGTCTAGTCTGTTGGGATGCTCTTACGTTAGTATCCCGACCCTCGGATGGCATACGTTCATATATTGATTCTCTGTATTTCGAAGAAGAATATTTTAAAGCATCGCAGCTTACCGAAACGTCAGCACAAGCCATAACCTCGTTAAATCTTCCGTCAACACCGTAAGTAGCAACTTTTCTTCCCTGTTTCTTAAGACTCTGAACCAAAACCTTATATTCTTCGACCGAAAAACCTATATATGCGCAATATTCACCGATACCTGACAAGATATCAGCTCCAACCTTTTTGTACTCCGATGCATAGGCTATTTTTCCGCCAAACAATACGGACAACTCGTGGTTTAAAATATGTCGCTTTATCTGATCTGTTTCTTCAAGCAAAAGCACCGTGGTTTTAATACCGAAATCATCCATTTTTGGCATTACGTCTGCCAATTCTGTATCAAGAGGCTGATCAAGAGCGATCAATCCCTCAAGTATCGTGTGGCCATCGCTCTCCGATATACAAATGAGACACTTGGCGCACTTTTCTTCATATGTACGAACAAACTCGAACACTCGGGTGATCTCCTCGGAAGAAATAGGTTCAACTTTATCACCTATGCGAACCGCATCACAAAGAGACAAATACTTTTGATCGTTCAAAAGTGCCGTTCTGTAAATAATCTTATCTGTCTCCGCGCACGCAAAATCCTCGCCTGTTTTTGCGTCGTTAGCAAAATAAACCGATCTTAAGGCAAGTGACGCGCCGCTGATATCAAAGCCAACGCTTCGCAGATGAAGATAGAGCGCATCAATAATTCCATCAGCATGCAAAACGTTATCAGAGGAGCTTTCTCTCTGCGCCTTGACGTAAATATGTATAAGCTCAAGAAGCCTTGCTCCATCAGACGTTTCCGGGGTAAGCTCATTAATCACTCTGCCCGAGGCATATGCTCCGGAGACCTTAAAAACTCCCTCACAATATCCGACTCTGCCCAAAAGTATAACGTCAGTAACGTTAGTCAAGGTCTCCAAGGATTTAACGTTACGAATAATAGCGGAATTATCTTTTTTTCTTTTTCTGCTTTTGCCATTGGACAATCTGTAAATATACGATGACAGTATAGCTCTTGCTCCACATGACAAGAGCTCGGTAGTAACAAGGAAAACCGCCGATAAAAGCATAGTAAAATAGCAAATAAAGCTCTCTTCGCCTTTAAAGGTCAAAAAACCGAGAAGCGCAAGGAGAAGAATTCCCGAGGCACAAAGAAACGTAGCTTTATACCAAGCAGGGCGAAGCTTTTTGATTTCCTCAGGCTCGGCATCCTTTCCGCCAAGCATTCCCTCATCCACAAAGTGCGAAAGATACACTTCGTTTCCAACAGCGACAACAAGTGCAATAGCGTTCCCTTCAACTACAGCACTCCCCGCGTAAAGCATATTTTCAGCATCCGGAGCATCAACTTCAGATTCTTCAGAATAAATAACGTCGCTTTTTTTCAAAACAGTTCGTCTCGTCAAGCAGTCGTCAATATATATCAACTCGTTGACAACAAGATTTTCGCACTTGATTATTCTCGCATCGCAGGTAAGAAGATCCCCCGACTTAAGCAAAATCACGTCACCCTTTACAAGATTGCGTCCATCGGTATATAATATGTCGCCTCCCCGCTTCACTCTTGCCATGGGAGAGGCATATTCCCTTGCGCCCTCAAGGGTTCGCTGTGTTTTGAGATTTATAATTCCGCCGAAAATCACCGCGGACAGTGCTACCGCAAAAACCGAAAGCCCAAGCTCAACTCTTCCAAATACGGCAATAAGTATCGCCATCACCAAAAGCAAAATTGAAAACAAAGAGCTGCAATAAGCGAATATTACTTGAACCGCTGACTTTTTTCGTGGCACAAATAACGAAAAATCCCTATTCTTATTCTCTTTTCTCTCTTTTTCAAGTCGTACCCTTGCAACTCTTGCCGAAAGTCCATCGGATAACCCGGTATCAAATTCGTTTTCAAGATCGATCAAATTGGGAATATGCCATTTTTTCATTTTAGGTAATCCCCCTCATAATTTTTATATACAAAGAACAGAAAGATCTCCATCCTTGACAGAAAGCTTAGCGCAAGTAAATGAACCTGAATAATCCGATATTATCTGCTCAGCCAGCTTGTCCTCGATATGCTTCTGAATATATCTTCTCATATTTCTCGCGCCATATTTTTCAGAGAACGAACCGTTGGCAACGAAAAGAGCTACCTCGTCGTCATATTCCAAGTTAATGCCTCTCTCGGAAAGCACCTCGGCAAGCTGAGAAAGCATAATATGAGCTATCTTTCCGAAATCGTTGACGTCAAGACTGCGGAACGTTATGATCTCGTCAACTCTGTTGATAAATTCGGGACGAAGGAATACCGAAAGTGCCTTTTCGGTCTTTTCAGCGTCACTCTTCGCGCTGTCAGAAGTAAATCCAACCACACCGCTTCTGTTTTCAGATCCGGCATTGGTGGTCATAACGATAACAGTATTTTCAAAATTAACGGTCTTTCCGTGAGCATCGGTAATTCTGCCGTCGTCGAGTATCTGAAGCAGAATATTGAGCACGTCGGGGTGTGCCTTCTCTATCTCGTCAAAAAGCACGACGGAATAGGGTCTGCGGCGGATTTTTTCGGTCAGCTGTCCCGCGTCATCGTAGCCAACGTATCCGGGAGGTGAACCGATAATTCTTGAAACCGAATGCTTTTCCATAAACTCGGACATATCAAGCCTTATAAGTGTCTCGGGTGAGTCAAACAGATCTGCCGCAAGAGTTTTAACAAGCTCGGTTTTACCAACACCCGTAGGTCCTGCAAAAATAAAGGATACAGGCTTTCTCTTATATGCAATTCCGGCTCTGTTTCTCTTTATCGCTCTCGCAACGGCATCAACCGCCACGTCCTGACCAACAAGTCGAGTTTTCAGTCTTTCGGCAAGAGAATCGATTCGCGCGAACTCATTTTCGGTGATTGACGTTGCGGGAATACCTGTCCAAAGCTCAATAACGTTGGCAAGATGCTCTGTGGTAAGCACCACGTTATCGCACTCACCACGAATGTCGTCAAGTCTCTGAGATAGTCTCATTTCCTCAGACTTGATCTTAGTCAAATCCTCGTATTTCTTTTGAGTTTCCTTATCGTCGGTGGTCATTACCGCCTCAATAGCCTCTCTGTCCGATTTCAAACTCAAAAGCTTGTCGTGTATCTCAAGGGATTCGTTAAGCTCTGCGGAAGAAAGCGAGAGCTTGGATGCCGCCTCATCAAGCAGGTCTATTGCCTTGTCGGGAAGATATCTATCGGTGATATATCTTTCGGAAAGCACTACTGCTCTATGAAGAATACCGTCGGGAATACGTATCTTGTGAAATTCCTCGTAGTAATGACTTATACCGCGAAGCATCTCAACCGCCTCGGCGATAGAGGGCTCATTGACAGTCACAGGCTGAAAACGACGCTCAAGAGCAGAATCCTTCTCGATGTATTTTCTATATTCCGTAAGTGTCGTAGCACCGATTATCCTTACTTCTCCTCTTGAAAGCGCGGGCTTCAGAATATTCGCGGCATTAACGCTACCCTCCGCGTCACCCGTTCCAACTATGTTGTGGACCTCATCAATTACAAGAATTGCCCTTCCGTGCTCTTTAACCTCTGCAAGAAGGCCGAGTATTCTCGACTCAAACTGTCCTCTGAACTGAGTGCCCGCAACCAATGCGGTCAGGTCAACGAGGAAGATCTCCTTATCCTTTAATTTATAAGGAACCCTTCCTTCAGCAATTCTGATAGCAAGTCCCTCGGCGATAGCCGTTTTACCTACACCGGGCTCACCAATAAGGCAGGGATTGTTCTTCTGACGACGGCAAAGTGTCTGGATAACTCTTTCGGTCTCCTTGTCACGTCCGACTATCTTATCAAGCTTACCTTCCCTTGCACTCTGTGTAAGATTTTTGCAATAAGTTGTAAGGAATTTATAGGTCTTTCCCTGCTGCTTGTTTCCTTTAGGTGGCTCTTTTCTCCCCTGCTTCGGATTAATGGGCACAATGTTACCGCCCTCTTCTTTAGTGGGTTGATTTTCGCTTGCCGCTTTTAAAACGTCAGCCAAACCGCTATCCTTAAAGAGCTTTGGCAGATCAATTGCGGGAGCTCCTCCGTCCTCGGTATCCGCCTGAGGAAGCATCTCACCGATCTCATCAGCCATATCCTCAAGCTGTTCGGGAGAAATACCCATTTTATTGTAGATATCACCCATCATATTCTCGATGGGCAAACCAAGCTCCTTGGCACATTTTATACAAAGCCCTTGAGAGGTTTTTTCACCGTTTTCAAGCTTTGTAACGAATATTACCGCCACTCTCTTGTGGCAATTTGAACACATTACCATTTTTTTGTCTTCACTTTCTGATCTACAACAGGTTTCTAACAAATTCAAATATTTTCAAATTGTATATAAGTTTAAAAATGAACGAGTCATTATAAAAATCCATAATATTTCCGTCTCCGGTCAGCGCAGATGCGACCTCGAGCGCGGTATAGAATACGGTTGATAATAAGGATGCTCCAAAAAGCCCCAAAACAATACCAAGACCTAATCCCAACCACTTATCAAAGCTTGTAAGCACGGGTATTTTTATCTTTTTAAGACAAGCGATCACTATTGTCAAGGCTATAAATACGACGATAAACACAAGTAAGTAGCCGAGTATAGCCGACACCGTTTCGGTGATTGGACGTGAAGCCTTAGCAGCCATTTCACGCAGAGTCTCGTTTGTTGTTGCAGCATTACCGTATTGCTCTTCAAGAGCCGAGACGTCCGTTCCTATTAGCTTTGAAAAACGTACGAAGCCCTCGGGGGGATCGGCGAAAAAGCTTGACAGACTGCTTCCGTCAACGTATTCGTTTATCTTATAATAAGCTCCGTAGGATATTGCGGCACCAACTATACCGTCAGCCAATGCCATACCTACCAATTTCCCAAAGAGAACCGCAAACAGAACCGACAGAATAAACCTACCGATACCAAAAACAGTACCCGTTATTCCTCCGCGATAGTGCTTTATCGCGGGTATAGCAATGACCGCCAAAATAATAATATCAAGCATAATACTTTCCAATCCGCGCCTGAGCGCTATTAATTAATGAATATGTAGTATGCTACCGTAGGAGTACACACCCAAACGTCGCCGTTCGGGAATACCAACAAACGGGGATCTTCCTCGTAAAATGCAACCTCTTGCTTTGAGCCGAGGACTGCATCTATACGACATATCTTGTCACGGAACATGACAATCACGTCGTCACCGTTCATTTCGATATCCATCACGTGTCCGTACAGCATTTGAGTAAACTTCAATTTTCCGTTTGCATCAAAAGTCGCCAGCATATTCCCGGAATTCACACTGCTCTCATTCAGCAATAATGCAAAACCGCCTTGCGATATCGAAGCAGCACTGAGCGAATAGGGATATTCAAACATATTCTTTCTTTTACCGTCAAGGTCATAAACGTGAGCACTGTCCGAGCAGATAAGCGCTATACGGTCTCCCGCGGTAAACTCCGCAAAATAAGGCATTATTCCGTTAAGCTTTACTACAGATCTGGGCGAGGTCTTTCCTCGCTCGATCACGTTTAACACAGTTTCGCTCTCACCGCCTGAAGTACTCAGTGACACGACCGCAATTCTCTTTCCGTCAGAAGACATCTTGGCGGACACAATATGATCGTTCTTGGAATACTCCATCTCAAGATTGAATTTGTTATCATAAACGCGAACAACTGAGCTATGCTCACTCGATTTCGTAACAATACAAAAACTACCGTCGCTTGCCATATGAGCAGAACTGATAGGAAAATCCAGTGTTTCCGAATAAGTGCTGATAAAGGAGTTATATACCGAAAAAGAGTGTCTTCCCTGATCATAAACGAGAACCGACGAGTCCGACGCGCATATTTTGGGATTAGTGTAGCTTGAGCCCGCGCTCAAGGTCACTCTTCCGGTTGATGTGAAAAGCTTGATCTCACTGTCTCCAACCACCGCAAGACCATTCTTAAAAGACGTAAAATCTTGATTTGTAAATGGTGCGGAATAGCTCAAAGACTCAGGACGGCTTTCGTTGAAGCTTGAGATATAGCCAATGTCCTTAAACATATAATATACGTTTTCATAAGAAATTATGCTACCTCCGAAAACAAGCGCAACAATAAGGAACACGCACAAAGCAGTCAGAGAAATAACCCTCGCCAAGCCAAACCCATAAGAAAGTTTAGCTTCGGGCAAACAATTTTCACTGTCAGCTCCCGCAAGCAATCTCTCCCTCTCGATCACCTTATGAACGAGGCGCATTTCCTTGATCTTGTTCTTTAAATTTTTAAACCAAAGTAGAATTCTGCCCAGAATCGATATATCTCTATTCTGCTTTTTCATAAATTCAAGCGCCTCCTTTCATAATAATCAAACAAAAATATCAATAAACAACACGGTTAAGATACAACCCCTCTGCCGGAGCGGTCATTCCTGCCTTTTTTCTGTCACGTGACTCAATTATTTTTTCAATATCCTCGGGATTTATCTTTCCCTGACCCACGGCTACCAGCGTTCCCGTCATAATTCTGACCATATTGTATAAAAAACCGTCGGCGGCAACTTTAAATTCAATAACGTCGCCTTGCTTTATAACTTCAGCGTATTTAACGTCTCGCACCGTCGATTCAACCGTAGAACCGCTTGCCATAAATGCCGAAAAATCGTGAATCCCCACGTATTGATCTGCGGCAGCTTTCATTTTATCAATAGCCACGTCGTCAAACAAGTGCGGAATATGCCACGCTCTGCCTGATTCAATGGGAGAACGCGTGGAAGAATTATATATCCTGTAGACGTATTCCTTATATTTAACGTCATATCTGGGATGAAAATCATTATCTACCCATCGAGCCTCCCGAACGGCAATATCCCGGGGCAGATGAGCGTTCATCGCCACGGGAATTCGTGAAACATCAATGCTAGTCTCGATATCCCTTTCACCTTTTCGTGTCACTGCCGCGCAAAAAGTGTTTGCATGAACTCCCGCATCGGTACGACTGCATCCCGTCACGTCGCAATCAAAGCCAAAAAGAGCCTTTGTTGCAGTATTAAGCTCCCCCTGCACCGTTCTACCCTTCGGTTGAACCTGATAACCGCAAAGATCGGTGCCAAGGTAAGACAGAGTAAGAAGTATTTTCATTATTTGGCAACCTCAATTCATAGTATAACCGGGTGCAAAAATATTTATTAACACAATACCTGCGCCAAACAGAAGAATAACGAACAAAGCGGCAAAATCTCTGAACGAGAATTTCAAAACATTAAGTCGCGTTCTTCCTTCTCCGCCGCGATAGCAACGGCAGGTCATAGCAGTTGCCAGCTCGCCCGCACGTCGAAAAGCAGAGATAAAAAGAGGAATAAGCACCGGAATCAGCGCTTTTGCTCTTTTTGCAAGAGATCCGCTTGAAAAATCAGCTCCCCTTGCTTTCTGTGCCGACATTATTTTCTCGGTCTCCTCAATTATAGTTGGAATAAACCTGAGCGCGATAGTCATCATCATAGCAAACTCGTGCACCGGTATCTTAAACACCTTCAAAGGCGAAAGAAGCTGTTCGAGACCGTCCGTAAGCTGAATCGGCGTTGTAGTATAGGTCAGAAATATACCTGTACCGATTATCATTGAAATAATTCTTATTACAATGAATGCCGCGTTGTAAAGACCGCTTACGTAAATATTGATAAACTGCCACGAGAACAGAAGCTCGTCCGCCTCACCTTTAGTCCAGAAAATATTTAGAATAGCGGTAAAAATCATAATAAATATGATTGCCTTGATCGATTTAAGAACGATCTTCATCGGTATTCGGCTGATTAGAATTATAAAAATAGCAGAAAACGCCAAAAGCGCAAAGCTGATCACGTTTTTGCACAGAAAGCAGGCAACTATATAAAGAATACCGATAATTATCTTCATTCTCGGGTCAAGGCGGTGCATCACCGAATTGGCAGGATAATACTGACCGAAAGCTATACCCTTCATACGGCACCTCCCAAAAGCTCAAAGAGAGCCGCCTCGGCATCCTCAACGGTATAAAGGTCCTGAGGGATCTCAATGCCCTTATCGCGAAGCAAACGTACAAGATAGGTGATCTGCGGAACACCAAGCCCCATACTCTCAAGCTCGTCACCACGTGAAAAGATCTCGTTTCTCTTGCCGGTCATAGCAACCTTGGAATGAGACATAACGATAATATCCTCACAGTATTTCGCCATATCGTCCATACTGTGACTGACGATAACCACCGCCGCTCCGGTAGCCTCGGCATAGTTGCGAATACCTTCAAAAATAGCCTTTTTTCCCGAAGGATCAAGACCCGCGGCGGGCTCGTCAAGCACAAGTATCTCGGGGCGCATAGCCATAATACCGGCTATTGCAGCGCGTCTTTTCTGTCCGCCTGACAGATCAAAGGGTGATTTTTTTAGATTTTCGCGGTCAAGACCAACGAGATCCGCCGCCTCAATTATTCTCTTATTTATTTCTTCCTCATCAAGCCCCATATTTTTCGGACCAAAGGCAATATCTGCCTCCACAGTTTCCTCAAAGAGCTGATATTCGGGATACTGCATAACAAGTCCCACGCGGAACCTTACCGAGCCTATCTCCTTGGGTTTTGCCCAAATATCCACGCCGTCGATATAGATCTTGCCCGACGTAGGCTGTAGCAGCCCGTTGAACATCTGTACAAGCGTAGACTTACCCGAACCCGTGTGTCCGATTATACCGGTTATGCAATTTGATTCAATACTGATGCTTACGTCATCAAGAGCTTTTACCTCAAACGGGGTACCCGCACTGTAAACGTAAGACAGATTTTCCACCGTAATCTTCGACATTATAATCTCCAAACCGCTTATGCGGTATTTTTTTATCTATTAAGAGCTTTTTCTATAGTTTCAGCGCATTGCTCGGGCGTGTTTATCTCACCGTCAAGCTTTATGCCCTTTTTTCGTAATCTCAAAAGCAGGTCTGCACATTGAGGCAGATCGAGTCCCGCGCTTCTAAGTATCTCTGACTGGGCGAATATTTTTGAGGGTGTGCCGTCAAGAATGATCTTGCCATCATTGATAACGATGACTCTGTCGGCTCTTACCGCCTCATCCATATAGTGAGTAATAGTAATTACCGTCTTACCCTCTTCTTTATTTAATTTTTCGATAGTCTCGACCACGTCACGTCTTCCCATAGGGTCAAGCATCGCGGTAGATTCGTCAAATATCATGCAATCGGGCTTCATAGCTATGATACCCGCTATCGCTATTCTCTGCTTTTGACCGCCTGACAATCTGTGAGGCTCGTGGTGAGCAAATTCCGTCATTCCAACAGTCTCAAGCGCATCGTCTACCCTTTTTCTTATCTCCTCCCGGGGCAACCCCAGGTTTTCGGGACCGAAAGCCACGTCCTCCTCAACGATGGTAGCTACCAACTGGTTGTCGGGATTTTGAAACACCATTCCCACCTTTTTCCTCAGGTCGTATATATCGTCGTCGGTAATATCGTCGGAGCTTACGTCCATTCCGTCAACCTCAATAGTGCCCTCGAAAAAATCGTAATCGTCTATGACTAAATTCAGAAGCTTGGCAAGTGTAGATTTACCCGAACCGTTGTGACCCAACACCGCCACGTACTCACCTTTCTCAATATCAAGAGAAATATCCTTTAGTACAGGAATAGGATTTCCGTCGTCGTCCTTATACGAATAGCTGAGATTTCTTACCTTAATATAAGACATTGTTTTTCCCTTTATTTATAAAGATTTTGTTATTTACCGCAGGTCCAACGGGTGCTTGCTCCGCAAGGAAGAATTGCACCGGTTTGCGATACCCTGAGACCTATCTCGCCTGCCTCGATCTTGCCGCCGTAAATACTCTTGACCTTAAGATCAAGTATGTAACTCATAGTCAAAGGAGAAAGACCGGTAGTATATGAATTTATAAGGAAGAACAAGGGCTCTTTTGAAAGAAGCTGAGCCGCAAGACCGACAAATTCGTCTATACTGTCCTCAAGCTTCCAGACCTCACCGCCAGGACCTCTTCCGTAAGAGGGAGGATCCATTATTATTCCGTCGTACTTGTTTCCTCGTCTGATCTCACGCTCGATAAACTTCTTGCAATCGTCAACTATATAGCGTATAGGCGCGCTTTCAAGACCTGAAAGTGCCGCGTTTTCCTTCGCCATCGCAACGATTCCCTTTGATGCGTCAACATGGACCACCTGCGCTCCTGCCTTAGCCGCCGCAACGGTAGCTCCACCGGTGTATGCAAAGAGATTGAGCACCTTGATAGGTCTGTTAGCGTTTTTTATCAGTGATGAGAACCAATCCCAATTGGTCGCTTGCTCGGGAAAAAGCCCCGTGTGCTTAAATCCCATAGGCTTGAGTCTGAAATTCAAGTCACCGTAAGAGATATCCCAGCTTTCGGGAGTCTTTTGCTTTATCCAAGCTCCGCCACCGTTGCTTGAACGGCGATAGATTCCGTCTGCCTTGTTCCAAGCGGGATGTCTCGCAACTCCCTTCCAGATTATCTGGGGGTCGGGACGGATAAGTATATATTTTCCCCAACGCTCAAGACGTTCTCCGTCAGACGCGTCAAGTAATTCGTAATCCTGCCAATTATCACTGCACCACATATTTTATCACTCCATAATTAATTTATCGTTAAGTATTGATTTCATTTGTTATAATACTGCGCCAATCTTGACACACCGCTGTGTCCGTGACACACTGCAATAGCAAGGGCATCGGCGGTATCGTCGGGTTTAGGCGGCGCAGGAAGATTTAAAAGAGACGTCACCATAGTAATGACCTGCTTTTTATCCGCGCGACCGTATCCCACTACCGCCTGCTTGACCTGTAACGGAGTGTATTCAGCTATCGCCACTCCCTTAAGCCTTGCAGACAGAAGTATTATTCCCCTCGCCTCAGCAACAACTATCGCGGTTTTTGAGTTGGTATTGAAGAAAAGCTCCTCCACCGCCATCTGCTCGGGCTTGTATTTGTCGATTATTTCGTTCATTCCGAGATATATCCGCTCAAGTCTCTCTATCATCGGCATACCGGCAGGGGTCTGTATCGAGCCGTAACCCAGAGTTCTGAATTTTGTGCCCGAATATTCAACCACTCCCCAACCGACGATAGCGTAACCGGGGTCAATTCCAAGTATTATCATTTTTTCTCACTTTCATAACGGCTTGCCGATGTAGTCAAAACCTCGCCCGACTAACGAAGGCAAGACCATCCCATTATCATATTCATAATATTATATCACATAATAACGCCGGTGTCAAACATAATTTTAGAATTTTTATGAACTCAAAGAAAATTTTATCAAAAAGGTTTACTTTTATATAATAATATGGTATAATGTATTTTGAATTATTTTGTAGGCAAGGTAAAATTATGCAAATAATCAAATTAACCGTGGGCGATCTGCTTGAATTAAAAAAGCCTCATCCCTGCGGAGAGCGAATTTTCAAGATCCTCAGAGTCGGTAGCGACGTCCGCATAGTCTGCCAAGGCTGCGGACGGGATATGACCGTCGATAGAGTCAAGCTTGAAAGATCAATCAAGAAAATCATCACCGAATAGTGCTTTTGAGTTTTCAGTAAAATGCAAAAAGAAAGGAAACAAAAATGAAAGATCAAAGCAGAGCGAGTGCTGTCAACGCAACAGCGAATACACACTCAAACCAAAACGTTAAACTGCTCGGAGACAAACCGAGCTTCAGTCAGCGTATATCGTCTATCAAGAGCGAATACGGTTATCTTGGATTGGCTGCGCTGATTCCCGCAATTATATTCTTTTTGATATACTTGGCGCGCGGACTTTACCCCTTCGGTAGCGGAACCGTTCTCGTTCTCGACCTTAACGGTCAGTACGTTTATTTTTTCGAGGCACTCCGTGACGCAGTGCTTGACGGTGGAAGCCTGCTCTATTCCTGGTCAAGGTCATTGGGTGGCGAATTTATAGGAATGTATGCTTACTATATCGCAAGCCCCCTTTCCTATTTGATCTGCCTCTTCCCAGTAGATAAGACTCAGGAATTCTTGCTCATAATGTTTATGATCAAGGCTGCCATCTGCGGAACCACAATGGGATTCTATCTTCACAAGCATTCTGTAAGTAAAAACAAGTTCACCGTAATTACCTTCGCGATCATGTACGCTCTTTCGGCATATTGCGTAGTGCATCAGAGCAATACTATGTGGATCGATGCGGTTATGTGGCTTCCTTTGGTCGCGCTTGGTGTAGAGGAGCTTGTTAAGCACGGAAAATATAAAATGTTTGTGATTTTCCTGTCCCTTACGCTTGCAAGTAATTTCTATATCGGTTATATGGTGTGCATCTTCGTGCTGCTGTATTATTTCTTCTATATGTTCGCATATACCGAAAGAAACGTAAACAATCCCCGTCTTGAGAAGAATCATTTTGGAAAATCCTTCGTTCGTATTGCCGTATTCTCGGTAATCGCCGTTTGTATGGCTGCGGTAATTGTTTTCGGAGCTTATTATTCACTTCAGTTTGGTAAGAATGAGTTTACCGATCCCAACTGGGAGGTCAAGACAAAATTTGATTTCTTTGACCTTATATTTAAGCTCTTCCCCGCTTCCTATGACACCGTCCGTATCGACGGATTGCCCTTCGTTTATTGCGGTCTTCTTACAGTCATTCTTGCTCCCATATTCTTCTGTTCAAAGAGATTTACTCTCAGAGAAAAGATTGCAAGCGGTATTTTCCTGCTGATTTTTGTATTCAGCTTTATGATCACCTCGCTTGATCTTATCTGGCACGGCTTCCAAAAGCCTCAGTGGCTTAACGCGAGATTCAGCTTTATGTTCTGCTTCTTCCTGATCTATCTTGCCTTCAGAACCTTTGATCACGTTAAGGAAATAAAGCCCGGTCATCTTGCCGGCATTTCCGGTCTGATTCTGATATTTATCGCAGTTCTTCAGAAATTTGACGAAGAATTCAAGCAAAAGCTGGTCGATCTCTCCTACGGTCCCAACGAAGAAGACTTCTTAGTGCATCCTTATGCAACCATATTGCTGACCGTAATTCTGCTTGTCGTATACGTTACCTTGATAGCTCTCATGTTCAAGGTCAAGAACAAAGAGTTGGTTTCGGCAGTTATGCTCTGTGTAGTCTGTGGAGAGCTCTTCATAAGCGGTCTTACCAACGTAAACGACTTTGATAAGGACGTAGGATTCACCACTTATCAATCCTATAACGAGTTTAACAATCTGGTTCGTCCCGTTACAGAAACGCTGACCGAGGATTTCGACACCTCATTCTACCGATTTGAAAAAACCTACCACAGAAAGCTGTGCGATAATATGGCGCTTGATATCCGTGGTGTTTCAAACTCCACCTCAACTCTCAACAAGAGCACCATTAACTTCCTCCGAATGCTTGGTTACTATTCGCAATCTCATAAATCCCAGTATAAGGGTGGTACGATCGTTACAGACTCGCTGCTTGGTATGAAATATATCATATCCGACAGAGATTACAGTCCTCTTTACGGTAACACCGTGCTTACCGGAGAGGATTACGCAAAGCATGAGGGAATGACCCTTGAGGAGCTTCAGGAAGCTACCTTCGCGGATAAATATAAGGACTATTCCTCAGATGACCTTATGGTCTACTACAACAAGTATGCCCTCTCCCTTGCTTTTGCCGCATCAGACGACGTTTTAAATGTCAATATGAAGGATCATAACATCAGAGTAAGTAAGGATAGCGACGATTACGAAGAAAAATACAATCCCGACGGATACACCTCTCCCTTTACCAGAGTAAATGCCTTCTTCAGCGGAATTCTCGGTGAAGAAGTAGAGATATTCAAGCCTGCAATACAAACTGACGTCGCACTTGATAACGTAAAGCATTCTACCTCTAAGGTACAGCACGGCGATCTGACCGAAAAGGTTGCCGACCATGACAGATATGATAAGATAGACAAGGATAAGGCAGGTACTATCACCTACACCTACACTGTTCCCGAGGGAGAAATGCTCTACCTCTTCTTCCCCGCATACTACAACCGCGAGGTCGACCTTTCGGCTCAGGCACTTAATACCGAAACCGGCAAGTTCGAAAAGATGAAGATATTTGATTCACCCAGGGACGACGGAACTATCAACCATTCCAAATCCTCTACTTGTAGCTTTGCAAAATGTAACGACCGTATAGTCGAGCTTGGATTTGTACCCAGCACCGAATATAAGCTGACCGTTACCATTGATAACACTTACAATCAGTTCTACACTAAAAACGACGAAGCATTTATCTACTACGTTGATATGGAGCTTTTCGAAGACGTTATTTCAAGAATTAAGCAGAACGAATTCATAATCGACGACGATTATAAAGAGGACGACCTTCCCGGTACCATCAAAACCGCAAAGGATGATCAGCTTATTCTTACCACTATACCCTACGACGAGGGCTGGAACGTATATGTTGACGGAGAGAAAGTCGACGTTGTAGAGGTTGGAGACGCGCTTCTTGCTTTCCGTATTGATGACGCAGGCGAGCACACTCTCAGACTCAAATATCGTTCGAATGCTTTCACCTACGGTATCATTATCACAATTGCCGCAACCGCACTCTTCGTTCTTATCATAGTATTTGAAAGGAAATGGAGAAAGGTTAAGCTCGCCAAGAAGTATTTTGTTGTTGAAGGAGAAGATTCCTTCGACGGAGTATACAACTACGGCGATGAAGACGAGCTGGAGAATAACGGTATTTCTCTTACAGATTTCATTCTTGGAAAGAAAACAAAAGAGTCACTGAATAACACCCCCACAAACAAAAACAATACTAAAAACAATCAAAAAAACTCAAATAACAACAAAAAGAAATAATCATCAAAGGATCACTTAAATGTTCTATTATATTTCAGGTAGACTTGCTTTGGCTTCCCCCACCACCGCCGTCATCGATGCGGGTGGGGTAGGCTATAAGCTGACAATCAGTGAAAACACCTATAACTCTCTGCCCCCAAGGCACACTCAGGATAATCCCACCGCAAAGCTCTTCACCTATATGGCTGTCCGCGAGGACGGAATCGAGCTTTTTGGATTTGCCAGCGAAACAGAGTTATCTTCCTTTAAAATGTTGCTTTCTGTATCGGGTGTCGGCCCCAAGGCGGCAATTTCAATTCTCTCTCTGCTGACCCCCGAGAAATTCGCTCTGGCGGTATGCACCGAGGACAGAAAAACGATCTCCAAGGCAAACGGCATCGGCCCCAAGACCGCGGCTCGTATCATTCTTGAGCTTAAGGACAAGCTTATGAAGGAGACCGACCTTGATGCGGCGGCAAACGCAAGCATAGAAAGCGTAGCACCCATAAAAACCAACTCCGGCAAGCTCAGCGAGGCACAGGATGCCCTTATGGTGCTTGGTTATTCAAGAACCGAGGCACTTAACGTCTTGAAGAACATTGATACCCAGACTTTAGGACTTGAGGAGATCATCAAGAAGGCTCTTAAGCTCCTTATGAAATAATTTGGAGGTAGTTCTTAATGTTTACTAACGAAGAAGAATTCGACTTTGAAAACCGAATAGTTTCTACCTCTTATTCAGCCGAGGATTCCGACACCGACGTTTCTCTTCGCCCCAAAACCCTTGACGATTACATCGGTCAGGACAAGGTAAAGGAAAATCTGAAGGTGTATATCGACGCGGCAAAGCTGAGAAGTGAATCTCTCGACCACGTTCTGCTTTACGGCCCTCCCGGTCTCGGTAAGACCACCCTTTCCAACATTATCGCGGCGGAAATGGGTGTAAATATCAGAGTTACCTCGGGTCCCGCAATCGAAAAGCAGGGCGACCTTGCAGCTCTTCTCACCAATCTCAACGAAGGTGACGTGCTGTTTATCGACGAGATTCACCGTCTCTCAAGACAGGTAGAAGAGATACTCTACCCAGCTATGGAGGACTTCGCCCTTGATATCATTATCGGTAAGGGTCCTTCGGCAAGAAGTATTCGTATAGATCTGCCCAAATTCACCCTTATCGGTGCAACTACGAGAGCAGGTCAGCTTACTACCCCTCTCCGTGACCGTTTTGGAATAGTGTTGAAGCTCGAGCTTTACACCCCCGAGCAGCTTGCTACGATCGTCACACGAAGCGCGGGCATTCTGGGAATCGATATCACCGAGCAGGGTGCATATGAGATTGCTTCAAGATCCCGCGGCACTCCCCGAATAGCTAACCGACTTCTCAAGCGTGTACGCGACTTCGCCCTTGTAAAAGGTAAAGATGAAATCGACAACGAGATCGCGCAGTTTGCGCTTGATAAGCTCGAGATAGACGAGCTTGGGCTTGACGCTACCGACAAGAGAATGCTTGAGACAATTATTAAGTTCTATGACGGCGGTCCCGTCGGTCTTGAGACTCTCGCCGCAACCATCGGCGAGGAAGCGGTCACGCTTGAGGACGTTTACGAGCCTTATCTTATGCAAATAGGCTACCTCAGCCGCACACCGCGAGGCAGATGCGTCACCCGTCTCGCTTACGAGCATCTTGGACTCAGACCTAATAAGGCAGTCGTTTCAAAGGATAATCAGCAGCTCAGCTTCCTTTCCGACGACAGCGAGGACGACGAATAAATCAAGGATTGGTAACGATTATGAAAAAGTATCTTTTGCAGGAAAGCGGTAATTTTTACAAGGCAAATCTTCATTGTCACACCACTCTTTCGGACGGCAGAAGAACCCCCGAGGAGGTCAAGGAGATATATAAAAATCTCGGTTATTCGGTGGTGGCTTATACCGATCACGATATTATGATTCCCCACGATGACCTGACCGATGATGAGTTTTTAGCTCTCCACGGATTTGAATATGAGATCAACAAGCCCGGTGCTCGTATCCATTATGAAACTTTGACCTGCCATATTTGCTTTATAGGCATTGATCCCGAGAATATTACCCAGCCTATGTGGAACGAGGCTTATGCTTGTATCGGCAACGCTAAGAAAAATGCTTACTTGGTAAAACACGACGAAGGCGAGCCTCCCTACGTCCGTGAATACAGTGGCGAGGCAATCAGTAAAATGATGCAGACCGCAAGAGATAAGGGCTTTTTCGTAACCTATAACCATCCCGGTTGGTCGCTTGAAGCATACCCCGAATATATGGGCTATAACGGTATGAACGCCTTTGAAATGTATAACGGCGGCTGCCTTGCGGTAGGATATGCAGATTACCATCCGAGAGTCTACGACGATATGCTTATGGGCGGTAAAAAGCTTTATTGCATCGGTGCTGATGACAACCATAACGCAGCTAATCCCCAGTCGAGAAGATATGATTCGGGTTGGGCTTGGACGATGATCAAGGCTGATTCCCTTGACTACTCCACTATCACAAAAGCCCTTGTTGACGGTCAGTTCTACGCATCAGAGGGTCCTGAGATCTATTCCCTCACCTTCGAGGACGGACGCGTTCATATCGAGTGCTCCGAGGCTGAAAAGATAGTTTGCAACTACGGAATCCGTCACGCAGAAATGGCTTTTGACGAAAACCACGGTGCTGTTACAAGCGCAGACTTCGGAATGAATCCCGATTGGAAGTATTTCCGTATCACAGTTGTGGGTAAGGACGGCAAGACCGCTTGCACCAACGCTTATTTCGCAGAAGATCTTTATAATGAATAAAAAATATGGGAAGAGACTCGATCTGGTCTCTTCCCTTTTTTTATTAACTTTCAAACTGACTGTTCCAAAGCTCCGAATAAAATCCGCCGTTTTGAAGCAGAGTCTTGTGGTCACCCTTTTCTATTATATGACCGTTATTCATAACAAGAATAATGTCGGCTTCCTTTATTGTCGAAAGTCTGTGTGCCACGACAAAAGATGTTCTTCCCTTCATCATTTTCGCGAATGCATCCTGGATCTTCATCTCGGTTCTGGTATCGATAGAGGAGGTCGCCTCGTCAAGTATCAGCATCGGGGGCAAACAAAGCAGGACTCGCGCGATACAAAGCAGCTGCTTCTGTCCTTGTGAGAGCGCACCACCGTCCTCGCCGATAACCGTGTCGTATCCCTTGGGTAACTGACGGATAAAGCTGTGAGCGTGTGCACCCTTTGCCGCTGACTTGATCTCATCGTCGGTAGCATCGGGCTTGCCCATAGCTATATTTTCACGGATAGTTCCCGACTTCAACCAGGTATCCTGGAGCACCATTCCGTAGGAGCGACGGAGCGAGGATCTTGTCAGATCTCTTATATCGTGCCCACTGACCTCGATCTCTCCGCTGTCAACGTCGTAGAAGCGCATCAAAAGATTTATGACCGTGGTCTTTCCGCATCCCGTAGGACCTACAATAGCAACTCTCTGTCCGTTCTCGATCGAAAGATTGAAATCCTTGATCAATTCTCTATCGGGTGTGTAAGAAAACTCAACGTTTTCAATATTGACTCTTCCGTCCACCTCGTCTTCGGTAAGGTTGTAGGCATTCTCACATTCGGGGATCTGCTCTTCAGCGTCGATAAGCTCAAACACTCTTGCCGCACAGGCAAGCGCGTTCTGAAGCTCGGTAATAACACCGGAAATCTCGTTGAAGGGTTTTGTGTACTGATTAGCATAGTTGAGAAGACTGGTAAGACTGCCTATAGTCAACGCGGTTCCCGTTATTGGGTCTCCACTGCCCGAAATACAGACAAGCGAGCCAACGAGAGCAACACCCGCATAAACAAGATTGTTAACAAAGCGAGTACACGGGTTAGTCAAAGACGAATAAAACACTGCCTTCAAGGAGCATTTCGCAAGTCGGTCATTTATCTCGTCAAACTGCTCTATCGCTTCGTCCTCGTGAGTAAATGCGGCAACTATCTTATGCTCGCCGATCATCTCGTCAATAAGTGAGGTCTGCTCGGCGCGTGTCTCTGACTGCTTTTTGAAAAGGTCGTGGGTATTTTTTGCTATAAATGCCGCAACAAAGAGAGACAGCGGAGTTACTACGATAACAACGATAGTAATGCTCACGTTAATGGTGAACATAATCGCAAGAGTACCGATTATGGTAAGAACTCCCGTAAAGAGCTGTGAAAATCCCATAAGCAGACCGTCCGAGAACTGATCTGCATCTGAAATAACTCGGCTGACCGTATCTCCCACAGGATGGCTGTCAATATACGACAATGGCAACGATTGGATCTTATTAAAGGCATCTCGGCGAAGTCTGCGCACGATTCCGAAAGTAATACGGTTGTTGCAGACGTTCATGACCCATTGGCAAAGAGCCGTCAGAAGTGTAACAACACCTATCTGCGCTAGTATCTTATATATACCGTCAAAATCAACCTTCCCCGCCTCGATTGCCATATCAATGGCATTACCGACGAGTATCGGAATATAAAGCGTACCCGCAACCTGAGCCAGTGCCAAAATCAGCGAGATCGCAAATAGTAGCTTATAAGCCTTGAGATAACCCAAGACCTTCTTGATCGTCTGTCCATAGGTGGCACCGAGCGGCATTTTGCTCTTTTTAGTTGCTTTCACAGCTTTTTTCTTGAAGAATGCCATTACTGCTCACCTCCCTTGAACTGGGACTCGTATATCTCGCGATAAACCGAGCATGAATCAAGCAATTCATCGTGCTTACCGATACCGACCACTGCACCGTCGTCAAGAACCACGATCTTATCAGCGTGGCTTATAGACGAAGTCCTCTGTGAAATTATAAATACGGTAGGATCGCCGTCAAGCTCCTTCAGAGCGTGTCGAAGCTTTGCCTCGGTTGCGAAATCAAGAGCTGACGCGCTGTCGTCAAGAATAATAATGGGCGCGTTCTTGACTATTGCTCTCGCGATGGTAAGTCTCTGCCTCTGTCCTCCCGAGAAGTTGCGTCCGAACTGCTCAACAGGGGCATCTATCTGACCGTCCTTTTCCGCAACGAAATCAGCCGCCTGAGCAACCTCAAGAGCGCGATTCATCTCCTCGTCGGTAGCGTTTTTGTTACCCCACAAGAGATTTGAGCGTATCGTTCCCTTGAAAAGCACCGCCTTTTGAGGCACAACAGCGATCTGCTCTCTCAACTCCTCCAGCTGATATTCCTTTACGTTTTTGCCGAAAACTCTGACCTCACCTTCCGTAGCGTCATAAAACCTCGGTATCATATTTACAAGTGAGGTCTTACCCGAGCCCGTGCCTCCGATAATTCCGACGGTTTCGCCGCGCCTTACGTCAAAGTCAACATTTTCAAGGGTAGCCTCACCCTCGCCGCTGTAATTGAGCGTAACGTTCTTAAACTCAACCGCAAATTCGCCCGAGCCCTCTTCCGTAGAGGCTGCAACTTCCATTCCCTCGGGCATATCAAGCACCGCTTGGATTCTGTGTGCGCAAGCGATGGATTTTGTCATAAGCACGATAGTGTTCGCCAGCTTGACAAGCTCAACCAGGATCTGCGACATATAATTGTATGTTGCAAAAAGGTCTCCCTGAGTCATATTGCCCGAGTCGATCTCGATAGCCGAGAAATATACCACAGCAATAATTCCAATATTTACAATAACGTAGGTCATAGGGTTCATAAGCGCGGTTATCATTCCCGCAAACCTTTGACTTGCAGTGTGAGCGTGATTGGCGCGGCTGAACTCCTCGGTCTCACTTGCTTCCATATTGAAGGCACGTATCACCCTGACTCCACCAAGATTTTCACGGGTCTTTGACGTAACCCTGTCAAGCTTCTGCTGAACCTTTTTGAAAAGCGGTATTCCCGCAAGAATAATAGTAAACACAACTAAAGCCAATGCGGGAATGACTATTGCGAATATGGGTGCCACTCTGTTGCTCTTGTCGATTACAAATGCCATTATCATAGCTCCGAAAACTATGATTGGCGAACGCAAAAACAGGCGAAGGAACATATTAACACCCGACTGAACCTGGTTTATATCGCTTGTCATTCGGGTAATCATTGAGGACTTACCAAGCTTATCCGAATTCGAATAGGAAAGCCTCTGCAGATGCTCAAAAAGTGTGTGCCTGAGTCCCGTGGACGTACCAACCGCCGCCTTCGCCGCGAAATACTGCGCCACAATAGCGCAGGTAAGTCCTATGAATCCCAATGCCACCAATATAAGACAACCGTTTATTATGTAGCTTCTGTCACCGTTTTTAATACCCACGTCCATAATCATCTTGACGACAATGGGAACAAGCAGATCAAAACAAGCTTCAAGAAGCTTAAAAAGCGGTGCCATAACGCACTCAAGCTTATAATTCTTCAGATATTTTAAGACTTCCTTCATTTAAATCTCCTCATAAATTTATATCCTTATAAGTATAACACTTTTGTCTTAAAATTTCAAGTATTTTCCTCAAATATACGTCAAAATTGTCCCGTAAATAAAAAAACAGGTTTTCTTCACCAAAAAAACACATAAATGCAATAAATATTGAACTTTAATTTATAATCAGTTTACAAAATAATGATAAAATATTAAATTGTAAAACTATTTTTTATGGAGGACACTTCCTTGCTTCAGTTAAAACATATTACCAAGGATTATGTAACGGGCGCAACTGTGGTAAACGCCCTCAAAGGCATAGACCTTGAGTTCCGTGAGAGTGAGTTTGTGGCGATCCTCGGCCCCTCAGGCTGCGGAAAGACCACAATGCTGAATATTATCGGCGGACTCGACCGTTACACAGACGGCGATCTGGTTATCAACGGAAAATCCACAAAGACCTTTAAAGACCGTGACTGGGACACGTACAGAAACCACTCCATCGGTTTCGTTTTTCAAAGCTATAACCTGATTCCCCACCAGACAGTTTTGGCAAACGTGGAGCTTGCGCTTACCCTTTCGGGTGTTTCTAAAGCCGAAAGACGCCGCAGAGCCACCGAAGCTCTCGAGAAGGTGGGACTTGGCGATCAACTGAATAAAAAGCCCTCGCAGATGTCGGGTGGTCAGATGCAGAGAGTCGCAATCGCGAGAGCACTTGTAAACGACCCCGACATACTTCTCGCCGACGAGCCCACGGGCGCGCTTGATACTACAACCAGCGTACAGATAATGGAGATTCTCAAGGAGATATCCAAAGACAAGCTTATTATTATGGTAACACATAACCCCGAGCTTGCCGACACCTACGCGTCGCGTATCATCAAGGTCATCGACGGTCTCGTTACCGACGACTCCGACCCTTATACCGCTCCCGCTGTGGAAAGCTCCTCCGAGGCTTCGGGACTTACCAAAAAGGCTCGTGAGATGAACAAGGACAAGAGCAAGGGCAAGAAAAAGCAGACCTCTATGTCCTTCCTTACCGCTCTTTCCCTCTCGCTCAACAATCTTGCGACCAAAAAGGGCCGTACTGCTATGACAAGCTTCGCAGGAAGTATTGGTATTATCGGTATAGCTATGATCCTCGCTTTGTCCAGCGGAATCAATCTGTTTATCGATGATATACAGAAAGACACTTTGTCTTCTTTCCCTATTACCATATACGACAAAGAAACCGACCTTTCCTCTATGATTGAAAACCTTTCAAATGTAACTGGGGACGGTGAAGTCAAACACGATCTTGATGCAGTCTACTCAAATCCTATGCTGTACGATCTTATTCACAGCATGAGCTCCGCCACGGAAAAGACTAATAACCTTGAAAAATTCAAGGAATTTCTCGACAACAGGGATAATGAGGAGATTGGAAAGTATATCTCTGCCGTACAGTATTCGTACGACGTAGACCTTAATATGTATACTAAGGACGAAAACGGTAACTATAATAAGGCAGACGTATCATCTTTATTTTCCGCTATGATGGGCGGTCAACAGCAAAATTCCATGTCGAACATGGCTACAAACTTTGCAACTCTTGACACATGGTGTGAGATTATCCCCGGTATCAAAGATAAAAACGGCGAATATACCTCGCTTGTCAGCAATATGATAACCGAACAGTATGACCTCATACACGGAAAGTGGCCCGAAAATGCAAACGAAGTCGTTCTCGTTCTTACAAAAAACAACGAGATCACAGATATGACACTCTATGCTCTCGGTCTTTTATCTAAGGAAGATATAACCAATACTATCGCATCCGCGATGAAAGGCGATGAAAGCTATAAAAGCACGACTCACAGATACACCTACGAGGAGATATGTGACGTAAAATATAAGCTCATACTTAATGCTGACTATTACGAAAAGGACAAAAACACTAATCTCTGGAAAGACATCAGTGATAACGAGCTCACTATGGAGCTTAAGATTGATAACGGTTTTGACGTAAACGTAGTCGGAATAATACGTCCCAATGAAAATGCAACTTCTACCGTTTTGAATGGAAGCCTCGCTTATACTGCAGCTCTTACCGAATACGTTATTGAGAAAACTCTGGAAACCGATATCGCCAAGGAACAGCTCGATGCAATCAATTCAAACTACGATATCTTCACAGGTCTTAAGTTTATCAACGACGGAAATCCCACTGCTAAAGAAAAGATACAGACGCTTATCGATTACGCTAGTAAATCCAAAACAGCTACTCGTGCTGAACTTTATTTCAACATTATGTGTACTCCCACACAGGATGAGATTAATGTTCTTGCACAGCAGTATAAGGATCAATTCTTTGCAGACGGTGAAGAAACAAATTACAGAGAACTTCTCTCTGATCTGATTATCTCCCAGAATCTTATTGAAGGAATGGACGAAGAAACGCTTATGTCCTTCCTCGCGACCTATTCTGATGAGGAACTTGAGAAGATGGTTGACGAATATCTTCTCGAGATGGTAAAAACCACACTTTACGATCAGAAAAAGGCAGCTATCGTTGCCAATATTAGCGAGCCTACCGCAGAGGAACTCGATAACATCAAAAAGATGATCACTGATAGCGTAAAGAACGGATTTCTCATTGGACAGGATGGTAAAACCATCACTAAAGAAGCGTTCGTAGCCAATATGTACGCCACTATGACGGGAATGTCCCCCGACATTTATCTTGGAATGATTCAACTCGGAGAAATGGATGCAGAAAAAGAATTCAACAATCTCGTCGCAACGCTCTACGTCGCAAATTCTTATTCGCAAATGACAGGTATATCAAGCGAGACCTATATAGGTATGATCAAAGCAGGACAGCTCGACGCTTTCTCAGCATACGACTCTCTGATATCCGATCTGGCGCTTGAGACCTACACATCTAACGTAAAGAAAACCGAGGATGAGATCAATACTGCAGCTGCGAATATGCTTGACGAGCATCTTAAAACCGCAGACGACAAACGGTTACTTGAAATTTATGAAAATTACCTTCCCAGCGGTCTCTCCGAAAATACTTTTGAGGACAACCTCAAAATGATCGGAGTATGCGATATTGACAAGCCTTCAATAGTAAACATTTACGCCAATTCCTTTGAAAATAAAGATGCGATTGCTGAAGAAATATCCAAATACAACAGCAAAATGCAAAGCGAAGAGGATAAGATCACGTACACCGATTATGTCGCGATACTTATGTCCTCTGTATCTACGATAATCAACGTTATCTCTTACGTTCTTATCGGTTTTGTTTCTGTTTCCCTTGTCGTATCCTCAATAATGATCGGAATTATAACGAATATCTCGGTTCTTGAAAGAACCAAGGAGATTGGTATCCTCCGCGCTATCGGAGCCTCGAAAAAGGACGTTTCTCGCGTATTCAACGCTGAAACCGTAATTATAGGCTTCTGTGCCGGACTTCTTGGAGTTGTAGTTACCGCACTTCTCTGTCTGCCGATCAGCGCTATACTGCGTTCTTTGACCGGATTCAGCAATTTGACGGCTTACGTACCTTTCGGTTGGGGAATATTCTTAGTGCTCGTAAGCGTTGCACTTACGCTTATTGCCGGTCTTATCCCCGCCAAGTCAGCGGCTAAAAAGGATCCCGTTATCGCTCTTCGCAGCGAATAATCAATAAAACAAAAAACAACTTTCTTCCCTTAATGGGTTGAAAGTTGTTTTTTATTGGAAAAATAGGTCTTATTCGGTAATATCGTCGGCGTCAACAAGCTCAAAATCTTCCTTTGATGCACCGCACAAGGGGCAGGTCCAATCCTCGGGAATATCCTCAAAATCGGTTCCTTCTTCAACGCCATTTTCAACGTCTCCCTCAGCAGGATCGTAAACGTAACCGCACAATTCACAAACAAAACTCTTCATTAATGTCATTCTCCTTAATTAAATATGTAATATAAATCTGTGATATAAAACATTCGGATCGCTCCGAAAACAACACATAATATAATAGTACAACTTATGTATTTTGTCAATATCACACATATAACAAATTTTTTTGCACAGATTTACTCTGATTTATTGATAATAATCAAATACGTAATGCTTTACATATTATTTGTATTTTCCTGTCAAAAGCTACCGTTACTATACATATATGCAGATTTTCGGGCTTTGACAACGCATAATGTGTTTTTTCATTTCATAAATTTATAAAAGTACAAGCAAATATATATTAGGAGATCAAAATGGCATCCAGAACGAGAAGATTCTTTCTTAACGGACTTTCCCTGACTCTCACCGCACTCATAATGCGCGGTGTGGGTATGATATTCAACGTCTACGTTTCAAATCGCGCGGGAAGCGAGGCCATGGGACTGTATTCGCTCCTCGGAAGCGTTTACGCATTTTCCATCACCCTTGGCACGGCGGCGATAAATCTTGGCACGACAAGGCTTGTTTCCGACGCGTTAGGACTTGGTGACGGAGCTTTAGCGAAGAAATCGACAAAAAAAGCCCTGTTCTGTTCTCTTCTGACAAGCGCGCTGGCATCTGTGCTTTTGTTTTTGCTCTCTCCCATATTAGGAGAGCATCTGCTTGGCGACCCACGCTCGATACGTCCCTTGAAAATATTAGCGGCAACACTTATCCCCGTAGCCGTCTGTTCCTGTCTGTCGGGATATTTTACCGCAGTCAGACGAGTCAAGGTTAATGCCGCCTTTCAGATAGTCACGCAATTCACAAAAATCGCCGCAACGGTTATTTTACTGTCTTTCCTTGTTGATAAAGGTACAGAGGAAGCTTGTATCGCGCTCGTCCTCGGCGGAGCCGTCGCGGAATTTGTGTCATTGATAATCACCTACGCTTTATATCGCTTTGATAAGAAAAAGATCGCTGACAGCACTCTCCCGTCTAACGTGTCGGAAAACATCACAAAAAAGCTGCTGAGCATAACACTTCCTGTCACTTTCAGCGCGTGTATCAGGTCGGCTTTGACTATGATACAGCACGTGCTTACTCCAAAAGGAATACATAAAAGCGGAAAAAGCTGGACAGAGGCGCTTTCGTCCTACGGCGCGCTCCACGGAATGGCTATGCCGCTGATACTCTTCCCCTCGGCATTTATCACTGCTTTCGCGGGACTTCTCATCCCCGAGGTAAGCGAATGTTGCGTCCAAAACGACGATTCGAGACTCCGCCGAACCTCATACCGCGCTATGACACTTTCACTGATCTTTTCTATCGGAATATCGGGCATAATGCTCTTTTTCTCCCACGAATTAGGTATGTTGGTATATCACAACGAAGAGACCGCACTCTATATCCGCGTTATGGCGCCATTGATACCCGTAATGTACATCGACAGCGCAACCGACGCGATACTCAAAGGCTCGGGGCATCAGGTCTACTCGATGAACGTCAATATAATCGACGCGCTGACCTCCTGTATATTCGCTATCACACTCATTCCCGTGCTTGGTATATGGGGATACGTCATTTCGATCTACGCAACCGAGATATTGAATACTTCATTGAGCCTTTATAAGATGTTTTCGATAAGCAAAATGAGACCGAAGATCTTTCACCAGGTAGGTATGCCAATTCTGTGCGTCATTGGCGCGACTAACGTGTCAAAGCTCCTTTTGTCGCTTATAAATCACCCCTTTGGAGCCGTCACCGAGCTTGTTTTGCACATAATTCTCACTGTAACGCTTTACATAGTGCTTTTGCTTGTTACAAAAACGATCGGTAGCGAGGAGAGTGAATTTCTTTACGCTTCTTTGCTCTCTGAAAAGGCTTACGATAAGAAATTCAGACAGAACACACTATAGAAATAGCCCCTTGCCGATGGCAAGGGGCTAAACTTAATCTGTCTGACAATCTTCTCCTATTTCTTCATCCACTTCCTCGGATAGCGGATCTAATAGACAAATAGAAGTAATACTATCGTTTAAAATCAATTCAGTAAAAACATCTGACGACAGATTTTTGAGTGGAACTGACATAAAAACCAAAGGAGAATATTCCGTGTGATTAAATTCCGTATATCCTAAGATCAATAACGATTCTTTGTTATCATTAACTATCTGCTCGTGATATTCTTTGGAATACGTGTTCAATCGTTGTCTCCAATTACGAACACTTTCAATAGTGCCAAGTCTATCACGTTCTCTCATAAACTCCTTATATTTTTCTGTATTCATTAAATCACTTGCAAAGCTGACCGAAATTTCACAATAATCGATCTCGATCATCTCACTAAAATACTTGTTTACATCTTTTAATGCCGATTCAAGCTCTTCTCTGCTATCAATGGTACTATACTCGCTGTCTCCCATGTAAACATGAATCTTTTGGAAGTACCCTTCGTCAATAGCTTTCTCTGTAGTAGTGCTATCCTCGGTATCACATGAAATAAATAGCGTTAACAATAATAACCCGATTAAAAACAAAGAAACTATTCTTTTCATAATCTTACCTCCTAATCTTCATTTATATTATAAGTCAAATATATCATAATATGAGTATAGCACAAAACACCGGTCTTGTCAATGTTGACGTGAAAATTTAGCACAAATCACAACGAACTAAAGCATTTATTGTACACAAATCACAAAACAAACACCCCACGAGAGTATTTCTCGTGGGGTGTTTGTAACCATAATTGAAATGCCAATATATAAACCGAAGTTAAAAGCGAAACTCGTTTACTATCGAAATTATTACAGTTTTACTTAGCTGCTCTTCTAGCCTCGAAGCACGCGCTGCAGTAAACGGGTCTGTCGGTAGAAGGCTGGAAAGTAAGCTTAGCCTCGCCGCCGCACTCACTGCAAGTAGCGATAAAGTACTGTCTCTCGCCTCTCTCAGCATTCTTCTTCTTGTCGCGGCAAGCCTTGCAGCACTTAGGCTGATTCTTGAAGCCCTTTTCAGCATAGAAAGCCTGTTCACCGGCTGTGAATACGAACTCCTCTCCGCAATCTCTGCAGGTAAGAGTGATGTCCTCGTATACTACTTCCTCGGCAACCTCTTCCACGCCTTCAACTTTTACTTCATTTTCGCACATTGTTTTTTACCTCGCTTTGATTTGTGTAAGTATTCCCAATACTCCGCTTTTACAGTAAAGGGAAAAATAATATATAATAAACTCTCTTTGAGAATTTATTCAATTATGAATGGCGGTCAACTATAAATGACCTCAGCTTTCTTCTGATGCGGTAAATGGCATTTGATACCGACTTGGACGAAACACCGCCAAGCGCCGCCGAAATATCGGAAACCGACATACCCGACACGTACATCCACCACACACGGTTCTCATAATCAGAAAGATTTTTGCTGATCACCCTGACAAGCTCTGCCATATTCTCTTTGTTCACCAAGGACTGCAAAAAATCTACGGAAGCAAAAGCCTTATCGGTAACGATTCTGTCCTCAAGCGACAGCGGAGAACGCTTCTTTCTCCTTGAATATGACCTCACAAAGGAGATCAACCCATTTTGTATGCAAATCTTAGCATAAAGACCAAATTCAACCTCATCGGCAGAAAGATCGTAATTGCACACCGCATTGCAAAAGATCAAAAGTGCCTCTTGCCTTATATCCTCAATATCCTGAGAACTCATATCGGGCAAAGTGTGTTTCACTACCTGACTTTCCATAAGCGGCTTATATCGGTCTTTTAATTCAAGAAAAGCATCTTGACTGCCATCTCTCGCTCTCACGATAAGCTCGGCAATCATCTCTCTGCTCAAAACGTTTTCGGAAGATCCCTGATTATTCATTGAACCTCGTTTGACCACAATAGTTTTATATATTATATCATTAATAATCTGTTTGGTCAATAGTGATTTTTTGTTTACTTATTTGTATATTTTGACAAAATTCGTTGTCCTATTGTCGTTTTTGAACAAAATAGCCGCAATCAATTTGTGCATAAAAATCACATAGAAATCATAGTGTATGCACTTTGCACATTTTCAGCTCAAAAACTTTGTTAAAAATTACCCTTGTCATCAAGCAACATTATAATCATTTAACAAAACCGTGTATAGACAAATGTAGTTTTTGTGCAATTTGTCAATTAAATATGAAGTTAATATTGCCCGATAAAAGTGCCATAACTCCCTTATAAACCACCTCGGGATGATCGCGGAAATTATCCTCCATCCTCTGAGCGCGGTTGACAGTATCGACAACCACACTGTTCTGCATAATAACTACGTCATTCTCCTTGATAATGCAAATAACGTCGTATCTTCCGTCATCTCTCTTTTCAACGCGGCTTGTGACCTTGATATTTCTCTTCTTGAAATCAAGATAACGAAGCGCGCATTCAAGACTCTTGTCAAGAAGTGATGAAAGTATCTCACTGTGAAGCTCTGTAGCGACAATTCTTCCCTTGTCGGTAACAATATACATAGGGTCGCCGCCCTCACTCTTGCAAGCCTCCTCAACAAGCTCGCTTTCAAGCATCTCGTGAAATGACTCAGCAAAGTCAAGATACATAACGTAATCGTTCTGCATCACAATATCGTTAAGAGTTACGTAATCCAAAGGATAGTTGATATTCTGCATAAGATAAAGCACAAATATCTTAACGTTTCTTTTATCTCTGATTCTTGCTCCCATAACATCTCCTATTTGCGTCTGTTTTTTGCTTTGTATAATATTTTAACATAAATTTTGTTTTTTTTCAATAGTAACTTGCATTTTTTCAAAAAATGTGTTATACTGTTATATATTGCTTTTTATCAAGCTAAAGTGTATTGGTAAAAAGTCATTCCCTACCGAAAGGATGTGTAGCGTGAAAGTTGCTATTTTCTAATAGTGAAATAAACTTTTTCACGCGCGAATTTTGCCGAAGGCAAAATCATCGATTATTATTTGTGCCGCCGCGTGAGGGCGCCGAAGCAAACGAAGTGAGTTTTGGTGATTTCCGCGGGCGGCGGAATGGAGATTAATATGGTAAACGTAGCAATACTCGGTTTTGGTGTAGTCGGCTCCGGAGTCGCCGAGGTTCTTACTCAAAACAAAAAAATAATAGAAAACAAGCTTGGACAAGAGGTCAACATCAAGTATATACTCGATCTGCGCGATTTTCCAGGCAATCCCTTTGAAAAGCTTGTGGTACACGATTTCAATATCATTCTGAATGACCCCGAGGTGTCGGTAGTTGCAGAAATGATGGGAGGATCTCACCCGGCATACGACTTTTCCAAGGCTTGCCTTGAAGCCGGCAAGAGCGTTGTCACCTCAAATAAGGAGGTCGTAGCTAACTTTGGGGCAGAGTTGCTTGAAATAGCAAAGGCTCACGGAGTTGCTTACCTCTTTGAAGCAAGCGTTGGCGGCGGTATTCCGATCATCCGCCCCATGTGTAACGACCTTTCCTCCAATAACATCACCGAGATCAACGGTATCCTCAACGGTACCACCAACTATATCCTCACCAAAATGACCTCCGAGGGCGCCGCTTTTGCCGATGTGCTGAAGGACGCGCAGGATAAGGGCTATGCTGAGAGAAATCCCGCAGCCGACGTTGAAGGGCTCGACGCAGCAAGAAAGATCGTCATCCTCGCGGCTCTGGCTTTTGGCAAGTCGATCTCCCCCAACGATATTCACGTTGAGGGCATTACAAATATCGCAACCGAGGACGTTGAATTAGCTAATAACCTTGGCTACGCGGTAAAGCTCATCGGTCACTCGGAGAAGATCGACGGCAAGATCCTGGCTATGGTCTCCCCCCGTCTTATTCCATATTCCAATCCCCTCTCGGGCATTAACGACGTATTCAACGGCATACTTCTCGGCGCGGATATGGTAGGTCAGGTAATGTTCTACGGTCCCGGTGCCGGAAAGCTCCCCACAGCAAGTGCGGTCTGCGCAGATATAGTTGACGTTATCGCTCATATGGAAAACGGAATCAAGCTGCCCGAATTTGCCGTCGCAAATGATGACGACGTTGCTGATTTTGATTCCTATGCTTGTAAGAGATTCTTCATTTTCAAGAAGTGCCCCGATTGTAATATCAATTCCGAATGTGTTAATAAGTGCTTCGGCGAAGGCGCAAGCTACACCTGCATGAACGACACCACCGTTGCCGTTATCACAGAAGATATGACCGAGAAGGCGGCAAAAGATATTACAAGCAAGCTCACGAATTGCAAATCTTACAGAATTCTTTAAATCCGTCCGAAAGGTATGGTAGAATAATTGTTACAGAATAATAATAAAAAATCACAAGGAATGGGTTGCGGCTCGGGCATTCTCGGAACTTTGTTGGTGTTGCTTGGAGTAGTGATCCACACCGTGATATCTTCTTTGATAAGCAAAGCCTTCATTCATTCCCGATTCGGTGATGATACCGCTTGCGCAGTTCTTACTCTTACGGTAACAAATATTGTTGTTGCGTTTGTACTATATGAAGCGATCTTTATCGTATGGCAGGTCAGAGCGTCACAAAAAGCAAGCGACAAAGGAAACGTTAGCTTGAGTGAAAAAAAGACAATGGACAAGATCGTCCTTATCGTTCTCATCGCCTGCATAGTTCTCTCGCTTCTCTTTGCGGTAATCAACGCAAACACCTTCACCTGTCTTCGTGAGGATTCCATATCAACTGTATTCTTTACAACAACTAAGGAATACCGTTGGGACGAAAGGTGTGACGTTCTACGTTACAGTTTTGCTTGCGACGAGGGCGGCGGTATTACGTTCAAGGTAACTATGAAGGACGGCGAAGCATTCGACCTGCTTGGCGGTGTGACCTCGCTTTCCGACTCATTCAAAGAAAAATACAGCACCGACAAGGTCAACCTCCTCTCATACGTCGCTGACCTCTCGGAGCAATTCGATAACAGCGAATACATTATCGAAAAAAGCATTACAAGCTCCAGTATCGAAAATGCCAAAAAGTATTACGAAGGTAAAGAAGAAAATGTCCTTATCTGGGAACAGATACAAAGAATTATCGAATAACTAAGAAAAAGCAGTCCTCGGACTGCTTTTTCTGTTAAATTGCAATTTAGGGGGGACGCGAGGGAGGCGCGGATGCCTCCGGCGGCGAGCTTTTTGAAAAAAGCTCGGCAAAAACTTTCCCCCAAAAAAGGGAAAGATTTCACCAATGATGTCATTTGAAACCATATTGA
>JAZKYL010000112.1:0-14365 GCA_045612105.1 Eubacteriales bacterium | reverse complement strand
AAGCCTCACTGCTATCGTGTTGCGAGTAAGTATCAAATTGCTTGTAAATAAATAGTTTATAATGCACTAGAAACACGATAGAAGATAAACTCTGATTAAAATATCCACGGTTTCAAAAGTCTTTATTGGTGAAATTTTAACCTTTTTCAGGGAAGTTTTTTGACACACTTTTTTTCCAAAAAAGTGTGCCGCCGGAGGCACGCGTCTCTCCCCGCTAAATTGCAATTTAACAAAAAAATTTCAAATTAATAAAACTTAAACAATTCGCAAAAAACTCGAAAACAAGGGTGATGTATAATAATGCCGTAAGATATGAGAGCGGCTTGCCGCAAACTAATGAAAAGAGGTATTAATTATGACAAACAAAAGCTACGTACAGAAGATCCGCGCCACCTATGGCGAAAAGACAGTCACCGGCGTTGAGGCCCTTAGAAACCTTGACGCAAAGGTGAAGCGACCCGCAAGCGTATTCGGTTATATTTTCGGCAGCATCAGCGCAGTCATTATGGGTTGCGGAATGTCGCTTGTTATGACCGATATCGGCACTATGATCGGCCTTTCCAACTACACCGTTCTCGGTGTGAGCGCTCCATTATTCGTTGGCATCTCCGTCGGCATCGTTGGACTTGTCCTTTCACTCCTTACCTATCCCATCTTCTCGGGTATTCTTAAATCCCGCAAGAAGAAGTACGCTTCAGAGGTACTTGAGCTTAGCGATAAAATTCTTAATGAATAATAAAATCAAACCTTATTTGAAAACAAGGCGGAACTTAAATGAGTTTCGCCTTATTTCTGTAAAAAAAGCTCCGAGTTTGCACAAAACAAACTTTTTTCGACACGCAAACAAAAACTTAATGTAATTTTAACATAAAAGCGTATAATCATAGTAAGGACGGTTAAAAAATTCCATTTAAGTTATGAATTCACAAATACAAGAGGTGTTATTTATGGAATACGCGATCCCCGTCATAGTGGGCTATCTTTTAGGCTCGATCAGCCCTGCGGCGTTTTTGGGGAAGATCAAAAAAGTAAATATGAGACAACGCGGAACGGGAAACCTGGGTGCCACCAACACGGCTCTGCTTATGGGAAAAAAGTTAGGATTTGCGGTTATGTTTTTCGACATTTTCAAGGGAGCCTTGGCGGTAATTCTCGCCAAGCTGATCTTTGCTGAAACCGCAGCGATCTCGGGACTTATCGCCGGCGCCTCCGCGGTTCTTGGACATATGTTCCCCTTTTATATGAAGTTCAAGGGCGGTAAGGGACTTGCGGCATACGGCGGTATGGTGTTGGCATTCGATCCTTTAGCCTTCCTTATTCTGCTTAGCATCGGTATTATCTGTATGTTCATATTCAACTACTGCGTAGCTCTGACCGTATTTGCTTCAGCGCTATTCCCCGTCACCGTGGCATTAGGTCACCTCGGTACTCCCGAAATGATTCCTATGGCTGTAATCGCGGCGGTTATTACGGTAATATTCATCTTCCGCCACAGAAGCAACGTGATAAGGGTATTCAGGAAGCAAGAGCCCACCACAAAGGATTTTCTCGCAAAGCTTTTCGGCAAGCACAGAGGAGAGATCTTCGAGGAAGAAGCCGCAAAGCAGAAACAATAATAAAAAATGCTTGAGATTTTTACGGTCTCAAGCATTTTTCTTTTTGGTTATTTCATTAATTCCTCGGTGAGTCTCAAAATTTCGGGAGCTACCCTTTCTCTTTGACGCTTTTCAATGGCACGGTAGATGGGATATGCCACGGCTGCGACAGCCATTCCGATGATACCGATCGAAATACCGACTATCATACCCGCGTTACCAACAAGCCCGAGATATTCGCCGATTTCGGTCATAATAATGCACATACCAAAGCCCATAACAAGAGTGCCGATGATGCCTAAAGTCAGTGACCAGACCATAGCGGACCTTGTAACACTTGCGTCAAGACGCTTGATAGTTTCAAGCTTGCTCTCGGTCTCGTCCTTTGGCATATATTTCTGACGTATCTTTTCTATCTCGCTCTTTTCACTTGCAGAGTATGTGTAACTGAATTTTTCCTGATTATTTTCCATTTGTTGTTCCTTTCAATCCTTTAGTTGACCTCGATATCATAAAGATCGCAAGCCCGATGACAAACACCATTACGGCAAAGCCTGTGGTTGCGGTCATTATCAGCATAGAGTCGGCATCCATCGTGCCGTCCGCGAAGGCGGCAAACATTGCACTTTCAAGCGACAGCATCGACACCACGGCTACCGCAAGGCTTATATCCTTTGCCGCCGAGAAGACGGGGCTGTTGTATTTTTTGTATTTAATCACGTTAACTATCGCAACGCTGAGCGCAGTAAATGTAAACGCCGCCATAGCGATAGTTTCGATCATTCCGTAACTCTCCTGCGTATCGTAAATTATGGTATAGGTCACCATTACCGACAATGCAACGCTGAGGATAAGCATAGCAACACCGCAGAAACGGTATCTTTTGTACTCTTTTGCCATATCTGATCCCGGAGCGTTAGACCAAGCATAGCCCAGAAGATACATTCGCATAAGAGCCAACAAAAAGTAATATGCCGCAAGCGAATAAAAGAGCACCGAAGAATCCATAATTGCAAGTCCGAGTTGAAAAAGCGCGTAGACCATATTGAAGTAAAACGCGCCGTGAAGCGAAATTTTCATTCTGAAATGGGCATCGGTCGTCAATCGGTTCAAAAATCTATTCTCTTGCATCATTCTGCGGACGAATTTTATGATATTAGGTATTCTGAAGCAATAGACCGTCAATGTATATGCCGCAAGCACATAGCAAACGTAGCTTACGGGGTGCTCCGAGCCGAAAACGAGGAATGCCGCCAAAAGCGCCGCAACCGAGAGCGGAAACAACAAGATCATTACCGCAATATGCGGAAACAAAGCTTTTTTATAAAAAAATTTCCAAGAATCCATAAAGATCACCTATTAAAAGAAGTCTTTTTCAAATACCTTTTTTAATTCTTACGGTAAATTTGCTACCGACTCCGAGGGTACTTTCCACGCTGATCTCACCGCCCAGGATGTCAACTACTCTCTTGACAAGAGCAAGTCCCAGACCGTTTCCTTGTGTCGCGTGAGACGTGTCACCCTGATAGAATTTTTCAAATATGTGAGCGCCGACCTCCGCGGTCATTCCGCAGCCTGTATCTGTCACCTTAACCGCCGCATATTCTCCGTCATCCTCAAGGGTAACCGAAACCTTGCCGCCGTCGTCAGTGAATTTAAACGCGTTGGAGAAAAGATTGTTCCAGATAAGCTGTAGAAGCTCGGCATCAGCCTTGATCTTTACGTCCTCAGCTAAATTCACGTCAATTTCGATGTTTTTCTTCTCCCAGACGCTTTCAAACTGCAACAAACACTCGCAGATCTGTTCACCGAGATCAAATTCGCGAACGTCGGGATATATCTGTTGATTTTCAAGTCTGTTAAGCTTTAAAATATTAGTCATCATCTCGGATAGACGGCGAGAGGAATCGGCAATGCCCCGGGCATACTCAATTCTCTGCTCCTCGGTGAGATTCTCCGATTGTAACAGCGTTCCGTAATTGTTCATAACCGCAAGCGGAGTTTTCATTTCGTGAGATACGTTGGCAATAAAGTCGGTTCGGAGGGTCTCAATACCCGAAAGCTCCTCGCCAAGGCTATTGACGCTCTCCGCGATCTCGTAAAATCTGTTTTCTTCATTAATAACACCCGAAAGCTTGACCCTCGCATCAAAATCCCCCTGCTTCATTCTGGAGAGGGTGTTTTGTATCTCCTCGGAGGGGCGTTCCACCGTGATTTTCCTACGTATCGTGTCGGCGACCACAAAAATGACGGTAAGAAATATCACGTTGATGAAAACTATGGGCGCGATCTCTCTTATCTGCTCCTCGGGCATCTCGATAACAGAGAAAAAGAGCAGAACCGAGCAGGTGACCGTGAAGGCAATTATTGCGAAAAACAGAACGAAATTATACAGCAAGCGAATAAAGCCGTGCCAAAATCCATTCTTGTTCATCATTTCAGCACCGCCTTATATCCAAGCCCGTGAACGGTCACTATCTCGAAATCCTCGCACCCCGCAAGCTTTGCGCGGAGCTTGGTCATATAGACGTCCACCGCACGTGGGGCGGTTTCGCTGTCAGCCGACCAGAATTCGTCCATAAGCTGCTGCCTTGTAAAGGTCTTTTTGGGGTAGGATAAAAGCTTGTAGAGCAGGTTGAATTCCCTTGCGGTCAAAGAGATTTCGTCGCCCGAAAGAGTTGCCGAATGCTCGTCTGCGTCCATTACAAAGCTACCGACCTCAAGCCGTCGGCTGGAGGCTATTTTAGCACGACGGAGCAGAGCACCGATGCGGAGGAAAAGCTCGTCGAGATCGATGGGTTTGACCATATAGTCGTCCACTCCCACACGATATCCTCTCTGCTTGGAGGCAAAGTCGTCGCGGGCGGTCATAAACAGTATGGGTATCTGCGCGTTCAACTGACGGACGGTACGAACGAACTCAAAGCCGTCGATATCGGGCATCATCACGTCGGAAATTATCAGATCGAAGATATCTTCATACATCGCGTCGTATGCTTCGAGCGCGCCAAAACAGCCCTTTGCCTCATATCCGCTGTTGTTCAGAAAGGTACAGACCGTTCTCAAAAGCTCTCTGTCGTCCTCAACTACAAGGATTTTGAACATTTTTATCCTCCTTTACACACTTTTCGATTTTACGAGATTATTTTAGCATATAAATGTTAAAGTTTTGTTTATAACCGGATGGGTGGATTAAAATATTTTGTTTTATTTACAAAAACGCCCGCCGTGAACGGCGGGCATCTAGAATTGATCGATCAAATAAATTTGCTTTTATTCAGCGTTTCGATGATTCTTTCTCTGCGACTATTGATATAATGATTTCCTTTATCGATATATCCATCCTCATTTGTAGCAAGAGAGTCCTTGGCAAGGCGAAGCGACTTCAAAAGCAGAATTATCTCCAAAGCCACCAGTCCTGCGTGGTAAAGATTCCATATCAGAATATTTATACCAAGTCCGCCGCCTACGAATACAACCATAGGCACGCCGACAGCTACCGCTGCCGCAAGGATGATATTTAAAGCTCTGTTTTCTCCCTTGAACGCTTTGATTACCGATATGATAGCGTCAACAAAGTAAAACAACATAGCGAAAAGGGCATTTATCACACTGATAACCCAAAGAGCAAACGGCGAATTGCCACCCGGGAGGATAGGATCAAGCTCTATAAACGAACTGATCACCCAAATAAAGCTGAAGGCACTAAAGAAAAGTCCTATCATTGCCGGAATCTTTGATGTGATATGCTTCATATAAAGTTCCTCCTTACTTCTTTTGGTAATCCAATTATAGCATAATTATAGACATTGTGTCAAGTACAACCGCAAAAAGTCCGAATTTTGCACAAGAAAAATCCCAAATTTCTATTGACATTAAACAAAAATTCCCTTATAATACTTATGGTATCTTATTGATATTCAATATAGACGTAAAAAAAGGAGGTTTTTTATGATCTACGATAATAACAAGAAGAATAAGACGCTCGACTATGAGCTTTTCAAAAATCCCACCGCAGAATACCGCGGCACTCCCTTCTGGGCTTGGAACTGCGACCTTGAGGAGAAGGAATTGCTCCGTCAGATCGACGTTTTCAAAGAAATGGGTCTTGGCGGCTTCCATATGCACTGCCGCGACGGTATGTCCACCGAGTATCTCTCCGAGAACTTTATGGGTCTGGTCAAGGCTTGTACCGACCACGCAAAGAAGAATGAAATGCTCTCATGGCTCTACGACGAGGACAAGTGGCCCTCCGGCTTTGCAGGCGGCTACGTCACAAAAGATGAGCAGTACCGTTTGAGATATATGACCTTCACCTGCAATCCCGAATACAGTCACCGCGCAAGCGCGTATATTATCGCAAGCTTTGATATAGTTCTCGATGATAACGGCTGCCTCAAATCCTACAAAAAGGTAGCAGACGGTGACGCTATTGAAGGCACCCGTTGGAACATCTGGCGCGAGATCGCTCCCAACAGCGCGTGGTACAACAATCAGGCTTACGTCGATACCCTCAACAAGAAGGCTATCGAGAGATTTATCGAGACCACCCACGAAAAGTATTTCGAGACCGTTGGCGACGAGTTCGGCAAGACCGTTCCCGCAATTTTCACCGACGAGCCTCAGTTCACCCGTAAATCCACACTCTCCTTTGCCACAAGCAAGCAGAATATAAGCCTTCCTTGGACGGATGATCTTGAGGAGTCCTTCACCGCGGCTTACGGCGAGTCGCTTATCGACCACCTGCCCGAGCTTCTTTGGGATCTGCCCGAGGGCAAGATATCCACTATCAGATATCACTACCACGACCACGTTTCCGAAAGATTTGCCGAGGCATTTGCCGACACCTGCGGAAAGTGGTGCGACGAGCACGGCATCGCCCTCACGGGTCATATGATGGCAGAGGCAAGCCTCCACTCCCAGACTATGTGCATCGGCGACTGTATGCGCTCCTACCGTTCCTTCGGTATCCCCGGCATCGATATGCTCTGCGCATACTTTGAGTTCACTACCGCAAAGCAGTGTCAGTCGGCTGTCCACCAGTACGGCAAGCCCGGTATGATGAGCGAGCTCTACGGCGTTACAGGCTGGGATTTCGACTTCCGCGGTCACAAGCTTCACGGCGACTGGCAGGCGGCTCTCGGAGTCACCGTCCGCGTTCAGCACCTCTCCTGGGTATCCATGAAGGGCACCGCAAAGAGAGACTACCCCGCGTCGATCTCCTATCAGTCCCCCTGGTACAAGGAATACAGATACGTTGAGGATCACTTCGGCAGAGTCAATACCGCGCTGACCAGAGGCAAGCCATGCGTTAAGGTAGCCGTTGTCCACCCCGTAGAGAGCTATTGGCTCCACTGGGGACCCAACGAGCAGACCGCTCTTGTAAGAGAAAAGCTCGACTCCAACTTTACAAACGTGACCGATTGGCTCTTAAAGGGCAATATCGACTTCGACTATATCTGCGAATCCCTCCTTCCCTCTCAGTGCGAAAAGGGCGGCGCACCGCTTCAGGTCGGTGAGATGGCTTACGACGTTATCATCGTTCCCGAGTGCGAAACCCTTCGCTCCACCACTCTTGAGCGTCTCGAAGCATTTGAAGCGGCAGGCGGCAAGCTGGTATTCATGGGCGACGCTCCCAAGTACGAGGACGCTATCCCCTCCGAGAGAGGCAAAGCCCTCTTCGACAGATCCCACAAGATCGCCTTCAGCAAGGGCGCGCTTCTTGAAGAGCTCTACGAGGACAGAACCGTTGAGATCAGAGATTTCTCGGGCAACTATACCAGCAATCTTATCCATCAGATCAGAGAGGACGAGACCGGTAAGTGGCTCTTCATCTCCCACTGCTGTGAGCCCTATAGCAAGGACTCGATCCGCAACACAGGCATTCACATCTACGTCAAGGGCAAATATAAGCCCCAGCTCTGGGATACCGTTACCGGTGAGATCAAGCCCATCCGTCACGACAACCGCGGCGGCAAGACTCATATGATCATCACCCTCTATGACTACGATTCTGCTCTCATCTTCCTTGAGAACACCGAAGAGGACAGCGGTTGGGAGCCTGCGGCTACTCCTCTGCCCGTTCAGGTCGGAAACTTCCCCTACACCGTTGACTATACCCTCTCCGAGCCCAATGTGCTCCTGCTCGATATGGCGAAATATGCTCTTGACGGTGAGGATCTGCTTCCCGTCGAGGAAGTGCTTCGCATCGACAGAAAGATCCGCGCCCGCCTTGGCTATCAGCCCGGCAAGCCCCAGCCTTGGGTAGTCGAAAAGAAGCCCTGCGAGCATACCGTAACTCTTGAATTCACAATTAACAGTGAGATAGACTACGAAAATCCCTACCTTGCCCTCGAGGATCCCGATATCACCACCATCAACTGGAACGGCAGACCTGTTGACGTAGGAGCCGACGGCTACTACACCGACAAGTCCATCGAAAAGGTGGCTCTGCCACCTCTCAGAAAGGGTGAAAACAAGCTCCGCGTGACCTATCCCTTCGGTGAGAGAAGCAACGTTGAGGCTATGTATCTCCTCGGTGACTTCGGTGTCAAGGTTGCGGGTAGACTTCTGACAGTAACCACTCTCCCCGAAAAGCTTGGCTTCAGCGACCTTACCTATCAGGGTCTTCCCTTCTACGGCGGAGTTGTTTCCTATAAGCTTCCCGTAGATTGCCCCGAGGATTGGGACGCTATCATCAAGATCCCCCACTTCACCGCGGCGGTCAACACCGTTGAGGTGGACGGAGAAAAGAGAGCAGTTATCGCATATCCCCCCTATGCGTGGGATCTCGGTATTCTTCCCGCAGGAAAGCACGAGATAGTTATAAACACCTACGTCTCGCGCCGTAACTGCTTCGGAGACGTCCACAATGCAGACGAAAAGTTCTCCTGGCAGGGTCCCTCCGCTTGGGTTCAGGGCGATACCAACTGGACGTATGAGTACAGACTCCGTCGCACCGGTGTGGTCTCGACTCCTCTCCTCTATAAGAAATAATTCCAAAATTTACGAGGGCGGCTTGCCGCCCTCGTTTTTGCTTTCAAATTTTGATTTGTAGGGGAGGATGCGTGCCTCCGGCGGCAAGCTTTTTGAAAAAAGCTTGGCAAAAACTTTCCTGGAAAAGGGGGGTCTCTAAGGGTGGCGTAGGATTTTTCGCTCCTGCGGTGCTAAAAAAATCCCTCACGATCCTCTCCCCTTGAAAGGGTGTTAAACCCAACCAAAGCGTTTATCTAAAATCAAAATTCAACTAAGTTGAAGTAAGATACGCCTCGCTTCGTCGGCTTTGCCGACAGGTGAGTGGGGTTCATAGGGGAGAGAGGATGTCGAAGTAAAATCAAACGCGGCTTGCTGCGTTTGATTTTTCAAGACCCTCTTTTCCCTATGCGGCGTTCTTTTGGTTCGTTTTCTTTCGACGCGGAAAGAAAATGAACAAAAAACAAACTGACAGATAAATCGCAATTTACAAACAACTTCTAATCAAAAAACATGGGAGCGCTTCATCGAGAAGCGCTCCCAATTCTTTTTATATTTCCTCAACCTCTCCCTCGCGGCAGATAAGGGTAGCTTTGCCGCCCTTTTTCACGTCGAGGATCGCCTGAACACCGCCCACAAGTATGGGCTCGCGGCGAACAAGCCCGATACCGAAGGGCTTACCCTTAACGGTGAAGCTGTCGCCATCCACAGTCAGCACCGTCTTGCCCCAAAAGGGTGAGCAAGAGTAGCCGACCTCGTGTTTTTCTCCGTCAAGTGTGACGGACCATTTTTGTTTTATCATAAATAGATATTCCTTTTAAAACAAGTGCTTCGGAATTATTTCACAAGCTCAAGTGACGAAATATAGAACACGTCGCCAACAGCGCAATCGTTGAAATAATCCAATCTTATCAAATTGATCGTACCCGTCCAGAAGTCATACTGAGACATATCTATCTCAAGAGTGTGATACTCTCCGTCAGCAATAATTCCGCTGGATTTAACTATCTGGGCACTGCTTGAAGGTGCCGTCACGGTTCCCGTGCATGGGAAGACCACATAAGAGAAATTGCTCTTGCTCTGTCCCGCGGGCACCATATAAGTGATCTTCAGCTTTGTGTAATTCTCTGCCGAAAGAGCCGTGCTGTTTAAAGAATAGTCAAAGTATACGTAAGGATCCGAACCCGTAACGGTAAACTTCGTAGCTCCGACATTACTGTCATAGCTATATTTCGTTGAGTTCGTCCTTGTAATGACCTTGTCACCGGACGCATTGGAAAAGTCTACCTTTTCCATGTTTTCAACGCCCTCATTAGAAAACTTGACAGATTTAACGTAAATAACGTCACCTTCATTTGAGCTGCCGAAGTAATCAAAACGTATAAGATTGATATTTCCCGTCCAATATTCCTTGTCGGAAAGCTTTACGATCAAGGTGTGATAATTTCCGTCCTTAACCAAACTCACTCTGACGCTATCGTCCGCATTAGCCTCAGTTCTCGTACCCGCGCAAAGGAAGAGCTGACATTCATAATTTGTTTTTCCGTTTGTTTCGGGAACCATATATTCTATCTCTAAATACTGATAATCCTCGGCAGTAAGCGGGTGATCGGGAGACGCGAGATAGTCAAAGGATACGTGAACATCGCCGCTGCTTGAAAGCAGCTTCATAGCCTGCTCGGTCTTATCGTAAGAGACCTCTGTATAGTTGGGATATGCGGCAAATTTTTCGTTGCCCTCTACGGTGAAGTCCATGCTCTCCATACTTTCCTCATAATAAGGACGGCGGTTGCTGACGCTGTTTTCACTCAGAGAGGCATTGTCGATAAGATCCTTATTCTCTGTAAAGGTAGCGCGTATTTCATCAACGCTTCCCGCGCATATAAGATAGCTGAATTCAAACTCTTCAAAAGTAATTATCTGCTTATTCTTCCAAGGAGCCACGTAGTTTGTGGGATTAGCCGCAGGATCCTTGGAACCCAAAGTACCCGTGCTGACTTTGTAAGTCTCAATATAATTAGATCTTCCCGCACTATAACGGTCGATATTGGGGGTATAGAGACCGATACCGTAATTGTCCTCAGTGCTGACCCATGCGCACCAGGTCTCGGTGTTAGGCTCCTTTATACGGAAGGAACACTCACTCGAATACTGGCTGTCGCCCCAGAAGCGGAGCTCGTGACGCCAGGAAAGCTCATCACCTGTCCAAGGATCTACGCCGTCGTACCAAACAAAAGAGTCAAGATAGCTTATGGTATAGAATGCGGGCAGCTCCTGACCTCTGATAGGATGCTCCCAGCCCGAGAAATCAACGAAGCGGTTATCGACCTTGATATAATCATCCTCAATAATGTACCAGTTCTCCATGTAGCTGGGGGTAATGTACTTAATGTCGTTCTTACCCCAGTCCATAGGCTGAGCCTTGATGTAGACGTAATTATCCTCAACAACAAAGTCAACAAGACGGCTGGCAACGTTACCCTGACCGCCTCCCTGAACGGGGTTGTAGGGCCATTGAGCATTATTATTAAAGCTACCCCACACAAAATCGATTCCATCTTGTTCACCCGTACCGTAATAGGACTGCTGAACAAGACGTCCGGGGTCGTGCTTGTTGATCATATTTTCAACACCGTCAACGGGGCATTGATTGTCCGAAACGTAATTGATAGTACCGCCCCAACCGAGGTCGATTCCGAGAGTGTATCTCGTGCCCTCTATGTAATAATCTCTATCGGGAACGTCCACAGTCTCGGTAGACATATCGTAGAGCATAAATACCGCATCCTTGTTTTCACAAGTATCTATTCTTATAGAATTAAGCGCAGAGCCCCGGTCACCGTCAAGGAAAGTGGTAATAAGACCCGAGAACACTCCTCTGCCGGCTTCAAGGAAATAATAGTCCTCGATCTGAGTGCCGTCAAGAGTGTAGCTGATATAGATCTTCAAGGGCGCGGTGGACGTATAATTCACAGAAAAACGGTTAAAGCTCTCTGCAAAAGCATCCCCCAGATCAAGAGTCAAGCCGCTGACGAAGGAAAAACCACTATCTTCAATAGCTTTGTAGCCCGACGCGGTGTAGCTCAGGTTATAAGAGGTCTGAACGCTTGCAACACCGTCGGTTTCGGTGATCTCAAACTTATTAAATTCACCGTTAGCCAATGCATATCTCAAGCGAACAACGTCAAGAGAGTTCACCGCACCGTCGCCGTTGACGTCAGCCCCTGCGGCTACCTCAACCGAAGAACTACCGGTAATATAATTATAATTAGCCAGATACTGACGCAAAAGCACCAAGTCTTTGCTATCGAACACTAAGTCACCGTTAACGTCTCCGCCAACCAAGTCCGAAGACTCGGATTGACTGTCAACGGCAAACACGCTGAAGCTAAATGTGCCCACCGTCAAAAGCAGAGCCATCATAAGACAGATCAGATTTTTAATTTTCATAATAACCTCCAAGTTTTGTCAATACATATTTATTATAATTAATTCTTATTAATTGGATATCACTGTAAAATTAATATTTTATGAACAAACGCGTTGTGTTTTCAAATTTGATAAAAGAAATAAGCGGACGGGAAAACCCATCTTATTATTTTTAACGCGGAAAACAGGGCAAATAGCATCGATTGTAACTATTCAGACCGCACTTCAAATTTTGATTTGTCGGGGACGCGGGGGAGACGCGTTCCACCTTTTTTGAAAAAAAGGTGGAGCCAAAAAACTTCCCGGCAAAAAGGATTAAAATGTAGCCATTTCGTTTTATAAAACCGTGAGGATTTTGCTCAAAGCCTCACTTCTATCGTGTTGCGAGTGGTTTTTGGAGCGATTGCTTCAAATTTTGATTTGTCGAACGGTTGTTAAATTGAACGGTGCATCCTCATCCACCACTTCGTGGTCCCCCTTCCCCTGCCTTGGGGAAGGCTAACGCAAGGCGTAACCCTTGGCGAACACTTCATCGCCATATTATTTATCTAACGCAAAGCGTAATTTGATGCGATTTTGTAGCCGTGACAATGGTTTTTAGGCTACAGTTGAGGATGCGCTGAAGTTAAACCTGAGCCCTCCCCAAGGCAGGGGAGGGGGGACCGCGGCGGGGTTCCCCGAAGCGAGTGTACGAGCTTTGGGGGTTCGCGCGATGCGGTGGGTGAGGATGCACCTTTTAAATAGACATACCCCGATAAATCGCAATTTTAAACTTAGGATGAATAGTTACCATCGATTTATTTGAGAACATGCCGTTTTTTACAACAAATTGCATTACATTTATGAAAAAGATATCCCTTTTTTTGTGTTAAAAATAAAAAAAATATTTTTTTCAAAAAAGGCTTGACAAAAGCTGCTTTTTAGTGTATAATACCAATGTTGTCAAGAAACGACCTCGGAGACCTTCTCCGTGTAATAAATAAAAGGTGTTTAAATATGCGAGAGTGGCGGAACTGGCAGACGCGCACGTTTGAGGGGCGTGTGGTTCACACCGTACGGGTTCAAGTCCCGTTTCTCGCACCAGAAATAAGCGGATGGGATCCCCGTCCGCTTATTTCTTTTGTTGATAAAATGCCTTAAAATTCATTGATCACTATTCATGCCGCCTCAAGCGGTGCTTGGAGCCCAATTATGAAAATCTACACCATCACCCTTTCCCCTGCCTACGACGTTCACGCAACGGCAAAATCCCTTGTGCTGAAACATGAAAATCTTGCCCAAGTCACGAGTCGCGACGCAGGCGGCAAGGGAGTCAACATCTCTCGCGCCCTGACCTATAACGGCATTGAAAACATCGCCGTGGTCGTCCTCGGTCGCGATAACTGCACCGACTTCAAAGCCGCTCTCAAGACCGATAAAATGACCTATATCGGCATCGAAAAGGACGGCAGAATAAGAGAAAACCTCACCATTCACACCGAGGGCGAGGACGAGACCAGGATCAGCTTTTCGGGCTTTTCTCTTGACAACAGCATACTTGCCGAGGTCGAAAATCTGCTCTCGGCAGACGAAAACACTGTCGTTACCTTCACGGGAAGCGTCCCATATGGCATTGATATGCCCGAGATCAAAAATTTTCTCGCAAGACTAAAAAATAAAGGCGCAAAAGTCGTAGTTGATTCTCGCTCCTTCACCCTTTCTGACCTCATCGAGGTCGCTCCCTGGCTGATCAAGCCCAACGGCGAGGAAATCGCCGCATATTCGGGAAAAGAGGTGAATTCTTTCGCCGATTGCCTTGATTTTGCGAAAAAATTGCACTTAGGCGGCATCGAGAACGTAATGATCACCCTTGGCGAGAAGGGCGCGTTGCTGGTTACCGAAAATACCGCCGTAACCGCAATTCCCCCCAAGGTCAATGCCCTTTCCACCATTGGAGCCGGCGACAGCACCATCGCGGGCTTTATCGCCGCATATTCCGAGGGCAAGGATGCCGCAGAATGCCTCAAAGTAGCCACAAGCTACGGAAGTGCCGCCTGTCTCCTTGAAGGCACTACCCCTCCCACCCCCAAAAACGTGGCGGAGATATATAAGGATGTTAAGATCGAAATTCTATAATTTTAAAAGGGAGCCGCTCACCGTAGGTGAGCAACGCTCCCTTTTTTCATTTGTGATGTTCAAATTTTGATTTATCGGCCGACGGGGACGCGTGCCTCCGGCGGGGATGCGGGTCGCTTCGTCGGCTTTGCCGACAGGTGAGTGGGGTTCATAGGGGAGAGAGGATGTCGAAGTAAAATCAAACGCGGCTTCCTGCGTTTGATTTTTCAAGACCCTCTTTTCCCTATGCGGCGTTCTTTTGGTTCGTTTTCTTT
>JAZKYL010000111.1:0-1959 GCA_045612105.1 Eubacteriales bacterium | reverse complement strand
TTTATTTACAAGCAATTTGATACTTGCTCGCAACACGATAGCAGTGAGGCTTTGATAAAAATCCTCACGATTTCATAAGATGAAATGGCTACACTTCCAACCATTTTTGGGGAAAGTTTTTGAAGAGCTCGAGAAACTTTTTTCAAAAAGTTTCTCGAACGCGTCTCCCCCGCGTCCCCGACAAATCAAAATTTGAAATACAAATACTATTATTTGTGCGTTTTTAAAAAGTGATCAAAAAAACAAAGGTTTTTGAGGGGTGCAAATATCAAGTAGTCAAAAAAATCAAGGAAATATAGGGTTTTTTGATGTATAATTAGATTAACCCCAATAGGGAAAGTATTCATAGATGAGGAGATTTTGCACTATGGAAAAGAAAAGATATGCGCAGGTAGGCATCGGCGGCAGAGCTATTATGTATTACACCGCCATCTCAAAGGACTTCAACGATTACGCCGAGCTTGTAGGCTTCTGCGACATCAACAGAAAGCGTATGGAGTATGCTAACCGCCGTCTCGTAAGTCAGTGCGGATACCACGAAGTACCTATGTACGGAGCTGACGAATTTGAGAAGATGATCGAGGAGACAAAGCCCGACGTAGTGATCGTTACCTCTATCGACCGCACCCACCACAGATATATTATCAAGGCTATGGAAATGGGCTGCGACGTTATTTCCGAGAAGCCTATGACTATGGATGCCGATAAGTGCCAGCAGATAATCGATTGCATGGAAAGAACAGGAAAGGATCTTCGCGTGACCTTCAATTACAGATACGCTCCCGACAAGACCAAGGTTCGCGAGCTTATTATGAACGGTGTTATCGGTGACGTCAAGCAGATTCACTTCGAGTGGTTGCTGGACACGTCTCACGGCGCGGACTATTTCCGCCGTTGGCACAGAGACAAGAGAAACAGCGGTGGACTTCTCGTTCACAAGGCTACCCACCATTTCGATCTTATCAACTTCTGGATCGATTCTCATCCCACCAGAGTGTTTGCTCTCGGTGACCTGAAGTTCTACGGCAGAGAGAACGCGGAGGAGAGGGGAATTACAAAGTTCTATTACCGTTCCACAGGTGCAGAGAACGCCAAGGGCGATCCCTTTGCGGCAAATATTTCGGTTGGCGGCAACAAGGTGCTTTATTATGATTGCGAGGAGGATGACGGATATCTTCGCGACCAGAGCGTTTTCGGTGACGGAATCAGCATTGAGGATACCATGAACGTTCTTGTCAAGTATGCAAACGGAGCGCAGATGTCCTATTCTCTCAATGCTTTCTCCCCTTGGGAGGGCTTCAGGGTAATGTTTACCGGAACAAAGGGAAGAATTGAACTTGAGGTCGTTGAGTCGGTCGTTAAGAATCTTGACGCGGAGCACGACAAGAACTCTGTTATTAAGAATAAAAAAATAACGGTATTCCCGATGTTCAAGCCGCCTTACGAGGTTGAAATTCCCGAGGGACAGGGTGGACACGGTGGCGGAGACCCCGTTATGCTTAACGATATTTTCAACCCCAATCCTCCCGAGGATCCCTTCAAGAGAGCGGCGGGATATATCGACGGCTGTATGAGTATCCTTACGGGTATTGCGGCGAATAAGTCGATAGCGACGGGGCTTCCTGTTGACGTTAAGGATCTTGTTGATATTCCCGGGTTTAAGTTTTAATACGGTTTAAGATAAAGAAAAAGCACCGAAATCGGTGCTTTTTCTGCGTTAAATTGCAATTTAGCGGGGAGATGCGATGCCTCCGGCGGCACACTTTTTTGAAAAAAAGTGTGTCAAAAAACTTCCCTGAAAAAAGGTTTAAATTACATCAATGTTGTCCTTTGAACCCGTATTGATTTGAATCAAAGTTCATCTTCTATCGGGTTTCGGGTGTATAGGAAACTCTTTTGATTAAAGAGTTTCCAACTAAACTTGCAACACGATAGCAGTAAGGCTTAGATTAAAATCCT
>JAZKYL010000110.1:0-80052 GCA_045612105.1 Eubacteriales bacterium | reverse complement strand
AAGCACAGTAATGTGTTCAGCTGACCGATACTAATAGACCGAGGGCTTGAACCTCCTATGTTACAAGACAGTGTATCGCTACACAGGTCGAAGTAACGAAGGTTCAAAAGAATAGTTTGAGTTTCGGGTTTTGATACTCATTACTTCTTTTTCTCTTCGATTGGTCGAGAAACCATTCAGAGATTTGCACCTTTAGCTCAGTTGGTAGAGCAACTGACTCTTAATCAGTGGGTCCCGGGTTCGAGTCCCTGAAGGTGCACCATTAATCAGTGATATTTCGCAAAGGGTCCACCTGTTCCCATTCCGAACACAGAAGTTAAGCTTTGTTGAGGTGAAAATACTTGCTTGGAGACGAGCCGGGAAGATAACTAATTGCTGATATCAAGTCCGCTAATAACGGACAACAGTTGGTGTTATTTCGCAGAGGGTCCACCTGTTCCCATTCCGAACACAGAAGTTAAGCTCTGCTGAGACGAAAATACTTGCTTGGAGACGAGCCGGGAAGATAGTTCATCGCCAACACAGAACAGCTAAACTAAACATTAGTTTAGCTGTTTCCATTTATATATACCGTTAGGCAATCGGTTCAAAACCGATCAAGCCTACGGAGTCGTATTCCTCCTTAGCTCAGTCGGTAGAGCACATGACTGTTAATCATGGGGTCGCTTGATTTAGTTAGTGACACAGATTAAAAGTTGGTGTTTTGCGGCAAGGCGATGGTTGGACAAAAAAATACGGATTGAAAGATCCGTCATATTCCTCCTTAGCTCAGTCGGTAGAGCGCATGACTGTTAATCATGATGTCGCTTGATAAAGATAGCGACACAGATTAAAGCAAGTGTTTTAGTGGCGAAGCGATGGTTGTTTATATAAAATACGGTTTCAAAGAGCCGTCATATTCCTCCTTAGCTCAGTCGGTAGAGCACATGACTGTTAATCATGGGGTCGTTGGTTCAAGCCCAACAGGGGGAGCCACTAAAAGCCTTGAAAACACTACGTTTTCGAGGCTTTTTTGCATAATATTGAGGTTTTTGCGGGTGTTGATCACGCTCTTTCTTTCAATAATCTGTACGCTATCAGTCCATCTTTACGGTGAATTATAGCGTATTTTTTATTTAAAGGAGAAAAAAATGGACACAAAAAAAATTACAACAAGCGAACCGAGTAACGATGCAAAGAGAGAAAAGGTCAGAGTAATACCGATTCAATTCTTTGACGATTTTCCCAAGCATCCTTTTAACGTCAAAATGGATGCAGATATGGAAGCTTTAATCGAGAGTATCAAAGAGTTTGGTATATTAACTCCATTGATTGGTCGTAAGAAGGAAAATGATCGATATGAAATTATTGCCGGTCATCGTAGAAAATTCGCTGCAAAGAAGATAGGGTTCACGGAATTACCTGTTATTTTGAGAGAAATGACAAGGGATGAAGCGGTTATTGCAATGGTAGACTCTAATCTTCACAGAGAACGAATTCTACCATCTGAAAAAGCAAGGTCATATAAGATGAAGATGGATGCATTGAAACGACAAGGTAAACGAACAGATCTAACTTCTGTGCCATTTAAACAGAAGTCTAAAACGACAAGAGCATTAGTTGCAGAGGAAAGTGGGGAAAGTCCCGATCAAATTCGTCGCTATGTTCGGCTCAATGAACTCACTACTGAACTTCTTGATTTTGTGGATGAGGGTAAAATTGGTATACGCTCAGCGGTAGAGCTTTCTTATTTGCATGAGGACGAAATGAGAGATCTAGTTGACTTCATTGATGACGTAGAGGTTTTTCCTTCCCTCGCACAAAGCATACGAATGAAGTCCTTGAGTAAGGAGGGAAAGCTTGATACTATAACTTTAAGGAGAATTATGTTTGAGATAAAGCCCAATCAAAAACCACAAATTAAAATCGCGTTGGAAAAGATTGAAAGATATTTTCCAACGGGAACTTTGGAAAATCAGATGGTGGATATCATCGTTCAGGCGCTTGCTATGTACCGACAAATGCAGAAAGAGATAGACTAATTATATCAAATAACAATATGTAAGAACCAAGTTGATACAGGCAAGTATGTAATATCAAAACTTTATCACGATTCTTATTTGAAAAAACAAACTGATTTGAGAAGATTTGTTGCAAGACAGTAATGATCTGTTGTACCCAGATAATACGAGTTAAACTGATATGCCTCGATTAATTATCCCTAATATTAGTATAATATCCCAAAGCCTTGATTTTTGATGTAGATATAGTATAATAATAGCGTATCCAAAACATACGAAACAATTCGAAAGTAGCATGTAATTCGATTGTAAAAATATAAGTTAGTTTGATAGAAAATTAGCCAATTAATTTGTTATGCAGGGTTGTAGTCTTTTTTATACAATCATTATAAATATAAAAGTATTATTTAAAAGGAGAAACTGAAGATGAAAAAGTTGACCAAAAGAAACACGAAGAAGAAATATGTTGTATTGTATGAAGAATACTATTCTGGATCAATGTTTGGACTTTGTGAAGACTAATTATTAAACGATTATTTATCGATAAATTCAAATGAATTAGACTTACAACCCTGTATTACAATTGGCAACTTATAGATGATAAGTTGCCAATTGTAAGTAAATATTATTATTGGAAGGAATATTAAAATGCGTTGGATGGACTGTTTGGGTGATAATATTTCGATAGCGATTTTAGATAGTGGATTGGACAAGAATCGTGAAGAATTTGTTCAATCCAATATTGTTTTTCTCAATGACTGTACAGATAATATAGGGCATGGAACAGCAGTTACGGCAATTTTGGCAAATGCACTTCCTAAAGCCAGATTTTATGTTTATAATCTGTTTGAAAAGACAAATTTTGTGGATTGTAATACACTTATTGAGGTATTAAAATATATTACTACTATTACACATTTTGATATAATTCATTTGAGCTGTGGGATCGTAGAATGTTCCAACGTTAGTTCATTATATGCTGTTTGTAAAGATATCACGGATGCAGGGACAATTATTGTCTCTGCATTTGATAATGAAGGACTTGTTTCATATCCAGCAATATTTGATAATGTTATTGGCGTGGATTGGTGTAAATATTGTTCCACAGGCGCGGAGTATTATGTTTTAGAGGGAAGCAATGTTAACATAATGGGAGTAGGATCATTACAACGACTTCCATGGCTAAAAGGAGAATATCGTTATGTTGCAGGTTCTAGTTTTGCTGCACCATATATAACATCAATTGTTGCTAAAATGCTTGAATGTGGGGTACTGTCAACAAATATATTAATCGAATTGGGCAAGAATGCACAGAAGGTTCTTAAGCATAAAGATTATGACACTTGTATTAATGTTGAAGATTTTTCTATTAGAAAAGCTGTCGTTTTTCCATACAATAAGGAAATACAAACACTTTCGCTTTATGGGGATATGTTGAATTTTATGGTTGAGGGCTTTTTTGATGTAGCTTTATTTGGAAATGTTGGAAAAAGATGTTCTGAAATTGTTCAGGTAAATGATTTGGATTTTGATCCAATTATCCAATCGGTTAACGATATTATCTGGACTGATGATTTTGATACTGTTGTGTTAGGACATGTAGATGTCATTTCGGCGGCACTAAAAAAAGATTATATAGAGTATTTTATTGATAAATGTATTACATACAAGAAAAATTTGTTTGCATTTGATGATTTGAGGGCTTATGTTTCCGAGTACACAGCAATTATTGAAAATGGTAATTTCGTTTATTGCCCCAATTCAATTTCCAAATGTAATGGTCGTGGTATGATTGGAAAGCTATATGGCATATCAACGCCAGTGGTTGGTGTATTTGGTACATCATCTAAACAAGGAAAATTCTCGCTGCAACTTATGATTCGCAAAAAAATGCAGAGAATGGGATATAAAGTTGGCGGTTTGGGTACTGAACCTACATCGTTATTGTTTGGGCTGGATCATGTTTATCCTATGGGATATGGCGGCATTAGACTTTCTGGAAGTGATGCAGTACAAACAATAAATAGGTATATGCATGAAATTGATTGTAAATGCAATGATATTATTATAGTCGGGTCCCAATCCCAAACAGTACCTTATAATTATGGAAATATCGGTCACTATCCTTTGGCGCAGCATGAATTCCTTGTTGGAACATCACCAGATGCAATAATATTATGTATTAATCCGTTTGACGAGATAGAATATATTAAACGAACAATATCATATTTAGAAAGTTATGTCGAAACAAAAGTACTTGCGTTAGTTCTTTTTCCTAAACATAGAGATTTAAAGTGGGCGGTTCAGGGAACACCTTTTAAATTACTATCAGCAAAACAATTAAATGAAAGGAGTTCTTTCTACGAAAAGGAATTGAAAATTCCTTGTTATGTAACTAATTGTAATCAAGATATCGATAAATTGATTGATTTGATTATTGATTATTTTGTGGAGGAATGTTAAATAAAAAAGATATGAACAAACTACCGACTTGGGTTGGATCACAATTTAACTATTGTTTTGAATTTGAAGGTTGCTTTATTGTTTATAATACTTTATATACTAAAATATATCTTGTAGAAGAATATATATTTAATCTGTTAAAGAATAGAATAACCATTACCGAATTGAATGATAGTTTAACATTTTTATTACAAGAAAATATAATTGTTTCGCTTGATGAAAATGAAATTGCGATTGCTTATCACTATATGAATAAAATTATATATGATAATCAATTGAATGTAACAATCATACCTACACAAGGTTGTAATTTTAGATGTGTATATTGTTTTGAGGACCACAGCAATATTAATATGACTGATCAAAGCGAATTATACATTTTGAAGTTTTTCGATAAATACATAAGGAAATATCGCTCTGTGAAAATTTCATGGTTCGGTGGAGAACCATTGCTCGAAAAAAAGCGAATATTGCATATGATGCAGCAAATCAAGCAAAAATGCGAAAATGAGGGTGTCACGATTGTATCAGATATGATTACAAATGGATATCTTTTAGATTTAGAGACATTCAAAGCTTTGATTTCAAACAACGTTTTGTTCTATGAAATAACAATCGATGGATTTAAAGATACGCATGACAGACTACGTCCATTGATCAGTGGGGCGGGGACTTACGATGTTATTGTTAAAAATTTAGTTGATATTCAAAGAAATTGTGATGGCAAAAGATTTAGAATTGTAATAAGAACTAATTTGGATAAAAGTAATGCAAATAATTATACCAAATTCGTAGCTGAGCTTCAAAAAGCGTTAAGATGGGATAAACGGTTTGAGTTTTTATGTGCTAAAACATCGAATTGGGGAGGAGAATCAATTCGTAATATTGAAAGCAATTTGTTTGTTAACCGAGAACAAATGTCTCAATATATTCAACAAGGAGATTATCACACTGTGAAATACTCCGTTGCAACGCAAAATCTTTCACAGATGAGGTGTCAGGCAGGGAAATATCACGGCTTTGTAATTATGCCAAACGCAGAATTGCATAAGTGTACAAAAATATCATACAATTCTTCTCATGTGGAGTGTCAAGAAACTAACAAAATTGGAAAAATAAAACATAATGGTGATGTGTTTTTTGATGAAGCAAAAATTGCACAGTTTACTTCTCTTTATATTCCGGATGAAAAGTGTTATAATTGTATGTGGTTTCCCATATGCATATTATCTATGTGCCCTTATCGCGTTGCAAGACAAAAAAATATTATTTGCAAGTTTCAAAATGAACAAGACATAATAGATATAAATAACGAAATTATTGTGCAATTTAGAAAGGGGTTGTTTGTAAATATGGTTAAGAAAGAGGGAAAAAATGAAGAATAAGTTGTTAATGGATATTTTTCAAAAGCACGGGATTTTTATATCAGATCAGGATTATAATGAGGAATTGTCTTTAGATTCTTTACAATTAGTTTCAATAATTGTTGCAATAGAGAGTACCTTTTCTATACAAGTATCTGATACATACTTAATCAATGAAAAGTTGAACACATTCAATGATTTTGTGTTGTTGATTGAAAAAATCAAATAATAAAAAATAAAAAATGAAAAGAGATTTGCGTATGAAAACAATTTTTATAGGGGGGGCGTGGCCTTATGCGAATGGTTCTCTTCACATAGGTCATATTGCTGCTTTGCTACCAGGAGATGTAATTGCACGTTACTACAGATTAAAAGGTGATAAAGTCGTTTATGTTTCTGGAACCGATTGTCATGGGACTCCAGTTACAATTAGAGCAAAACAAGAACAGAGATCCCCAAAAGAAATTAGTGATTATTATCACGGAGAATTTAATGATGTTTTTAATAAATTTGGGTTTAGTTACGATTTATATGGTAAAACATCTGACGAGTGGCATAAAAATTTTGTTCGTCGTTTTCACAAAAAGTTGTATAAAAGCAAGTATGTGTGTGAAAAAATTGTTCCTCAGGCAAGATGTAGGACTTGCGACAAAATATTAACTGACCGATTGATTATAGGCAAGTGTCCTGAATGTGGTAAAGATACTCGAGGAGACCAATGTGATAATTGCGGATGTGTGTTTGAAGGCGAATCATTACTTTCCCCAAAATGCTTTGAATGTGGTTCTGATATTGAATTTGTTCGTACTAGACAACTTTATATTGAAATATCAAAATTGGAGAAAGAATTATGCGCATATATGAAACAACATTCACAATGGAGAAAAAATGCTATTGCTTTCACCAAAAGATATATTGATGAGGGGCTGCGAGATAGGGCAATAACGAGAGACCTAGAGTGGGGGATTGAAGTTCCATATAGTGGATATGAAGACAAACGCATATATATATGGGCTGAGAATGTTTTAGGGTATATTTCCGCAAGCGAAGAAGTATCTCGAAATAATGACATTTCAATGAACGATATATGGGGAGAGAAGAGTAGACACTATTATATTCATGGAAAAGATAACATCCCTTTCCATACAATTATATTGCCAGCTTTACTCATTGCAAATGGTGAAGGTTGGCATTTGCCAGATGATATTATTTCAAGTGAATATCTTACATTGGAAGGGCACAAGATATCAACAAGTCAAAATTGGGCTGTTTGGGCCAAGGAAATTGTTGATAACTATAATCCAGATGCGCTAAGATATTTTTTTATTTCACATGGGCCAGAAAAAAAGGATACGGATTTTTCGTGGAGAGAATTTGTGGAAAGCAATAATTCCGCATTGGTGGGTGCATATGGGAATTATGTTAATAGAACTTTAGCTTTTATAATTAAATATCAAAATGGTGTAATTCCAAATGCTCATTTTTTAAAGGAAATTAAAGAAAAAATAGAAAAAACATATTTTGATGTTGGCGAGAAAATAGAGGCTGGTAATTTAAAAGATGCTTTGGATTCGGCTTTTGAACTGATCAATTATGGAAACAAGTATTATGATATTACACAACCTTGGAAAACACGAATTGAAAATCCTGAAAAGTGTGAAGAAACAATATTTAACTGTGTTCAAATTATAGCTAATCTCAGTATTATTCTAAAACCATTTTTCCCCTTCTCTTCTGAGAAAATAATGACTTGGTTGGGTGTGGATAATGTATGGCGGACACAAGTTGTTCCATTTGGAAAAACGATAGATGAGGTTTCTATTTTATTTAATCGCATTGATAAAAGTATCATTACACAGGAAGTGGAAAAATTAAGAAAGCAAGTGTAATGATATAATGACATTAGACCGGAAGATCTGTATACAATGAATAGAGTGGCTTTTGCCTGCAATCGAAAAGTTTTTATGTGATATAATATGATAAATGGCAATAGAGCAATTAATTAGTAATTGGAGGTCAAGTTGAGGACAAAGAATAAAGTCCCAAAAGAAAAGCCGAAGTATCCAAAGCTCGGCAGTCTTGTGTGGGCAATAAAAAATTTGTGGCGAATTGATAAACATTTTGTATTTTTCATTTTTGCCGCCGTGCCAATAGCGGTAATCACGCCACTTCTGGCATCCTATTTCAGCAAATATCTGATCGACAGCATTGGCGCTGGCAAGCCTTTTTCAAGTCTTGTGTGGATCGTTGCCTTTTTCGTTGCTGTGAGCTTATTTCTCGAAATCATAAATTTATTCATCCGAACCCGTATCGGCTCAAGACGTTATTATCCTACAAGCACATGTCAAACAAAAATAAGTTATATTCAGGGTTACAAGACCGATTTTGAAAATACAGAAAAGCAGGATTATAAAAAAATCAGCGGATACGCTTGTCGAGACGCAAGTAGCGGCAATTGCGCATTGGAATTTATTTGGAGGGATATTTCAAATGCGTTGATTCATTTGTTGGGTATCGTTTCGTATGCCTCACTTCTCGCGTTTATCAATCCAATTGTGTTTGTCGTGGTGATTGTCGTATCGATTTTGTCTTATTTTACAACGCTGTGGCAAAACAAATATTATGAAAAGCACAAGCATTTGTGGGAAAAGGAGAGTAGAAAAGCGGGATATCTTGGGGGGCTTTCCGAAAATCTGCAGGTGGCAAAGGATATCAAACTCTACGGTCTTGAGGAATGGCTGAATAAAATGATGAGCGACTATCGTAATCACATTATGATGTGGAATCAGCGTTGTCGCCTGCGTGGACTTTGGGCAGCTATCCTTGCAGGGCTTATGACTTTGATACAGAACGGTGTTGCCTACATCGTGTTGATCGGTATGTTTCTTGCGGGAGAACTTACCGCTGGTGATTTTGTTTTCTATTTCGGTATCGTTGGTAGCATTGTGGGCTTTCTGCACGGCATTATTGGAGACGCTGCAAAGTTAAACCAAAGAGCAGATAAAATCGCATACTACCGAGAGTTTTTTGATTATCCCAATAAGTTTAACCACGGAAAGGGATGTGACCTGCCGACCGGTGCGGTCAGCATTGAACTTCGTGATGTGTGGTACAAGTATGATGGTGCCGATGATTTTACTTTGAAGGGCATTAATCTTACCCTGCAAGCAGGAGAAAGCCTTGCACTTGTTGGTATTAACGGCGCAGGTAAGACTACACTAATCAAGCTGATATGTGGTTTATACAGTCCCACAAAGGGGGAAATTTTGGTGGATGGCAAGCGGATCGACGAATACAACATTGAAGAATATTACAGTATGATCTCTGCCGTCTTTCAGGAAGTCCGTCCGGTTTGTTTCACTATGCTTGAATATGTGGCAAGTGCCGATCTATGTCGCCCCACCGTAAGGGAAGATGCCATAAATGCTATGAAACTGGCAGGAATCTGGGACAAGATCGAAGAACTTGAAAACGGTGTGGATACCCACCTTATGAAGGGCATTTATGACGATGGAGTTGATATTTCGGGCGGAGAAATGCAGAAGCTAGTATTGGCACGCGCCATTTACAAAAACGGCAATATGCTCATTCTTGACGAGCCAACGGCGGCACTCGACCCAATTGCCGAGAATAAGCTCTATTTGGAATACCATAATCTGACAAAGGGCAAGACCTCCATATATATTTCCCATCGCTTTGCGAGCACTCGCTTTTGTGACCGTATAGTTCTTCTTGATGACGGTGTCATCAAAGAAAGCGGCACTCACGAAGAATTGATGGAACAAAATGGAAGATATGCCTATATGTTCGGAGTGCAGGCAAAATACTATAAGGAGGGCGAGATCAATGCATAAAGAAAACGTAACAATACGAGCACTGAAGCTCTACCATTCCTTCAACAAAAAGTATTTTCCGACGTCTTTTTTACAGATTATTTTCTCTTCGATCTCTCCGTACTTCAATCTTTGGATGTCTGCTGAGATCGTTACTGCGCTTTACGAGGGTAGAGGTAAAGAGAGCATTTTTAACCTTGTAGCTATCACATTGCTTGGAAATCTGTTTGTCCATGTGATAAGCGCGTTGCTTAGCAATGCGGTAAACACACAGCTTGAAAAGTTAAACAATAACGAAGCGCTTGCTTTTAACAAAAAAACGCTCTCCCTTGATTACGACAAGTTGGAGAATCCAGAAATACGTACACTCCGCAGAAAGGTCAAGGAAAATACATATATTAACGCTTATGGCGTCGCATATATGCGGCACGCAGCTAATTTGATTTTGTCCTGTACCATCAAGATTGCTTTCTCACTTTTCCTATTCATTGAGATGGTAACAAAAATAGTAGACATTGGATTTCATTGGGTCGGCATTGTTTTGGCTGTTGGTATGATTGTATTCGCCGTGTTAAAAAATATATTTGCATTGAAGAAGAATAAAATCGTTGCCGCGCATAGCAAAAAAATCGGAGATATGTTGCTGGAAGAAAACAGGATAAGCAGAGGAATGAACAGTACCGGCATGGATGATAGAATATATCTTCAAGTCGATATCATTCAAAAGTTGAATGATAAGATGAACAAGTGCCATTTGAAGGCATTTTCAGATGCTCAAAATCTGGACTTCAAGCTGGAAACTCCAAATATTATATTAGGCTGGATAAGCACGCTCTTTAATTATCTTCTGATCTGCTTTTACTGTGCGTTAGGTGCGTTTCCGGTAGGCAACGTAATTAAATACACGGGATTTCTCGGACGCTTGATGCAGGATATCGGTATCCTTTGCCATACGTTGTCCAATTCTATTAAAGAAAACGAGCCGTTTCTTAAGCAGTATCTTGAATATTTTGACGTTCCCAACGATATGTATCAAGGCTCTTTGTCCGTTGAAAAGCGAAGAGATAAGAAATATGATATTGAGTTTAGAAACGTCAGCTTCAAGTATGCAGGAAGCGATAGCTACGCCCTCAAGAACGTCAATCTGACCTTGAACGTGGGTGAGCGGCTTGCAGTAGTTGGCATGAATGGCTCAGGCAAAACCACCTTCATCAAGCTGATGTGTCGCCTCTACGATCCTACAGAGGGTGAAATCTACATGAACGACTTCAACGTTCGAAAATACGATTACAGACAGTATCTTGATCTTTTCTCGGTGGTTTTCCAAGATTATGCGCTCCTCGCACTCCCACTTGGAAACAACGTGTCGTCTGGTGTGAAATGGGACAACGATAAGGCGGAGCGTTGTTTGCGAGATGTCGGCTTTGGAGAACGTTATGATCATATGCCCAAGGGACTTGACACGCCGCTCTATAAGAATTTTGATGATGAAGGTGTGACCGTTTCGGGTGGCGAAGCACAAAAGATTGCTCTTGCCCGTGCGCTCTATAAGGACGCGCCCTTCATCATTCTTGACGAGCCCACCGCCGCCCTAGACCCCATTGCCGAGGCGGAAATCTACACCAAATTTGACGAAATCGTTGGCGAGAAGACTGCTATCTATATCAGCCACCGCTTGTCCTCCTGTCGCTTCTGTGATAAAATTGCCGTGTTTGATAACGGAGAGCTCGTCCAAGTCGGATCTCACGAGGAGCTTTTAGCGGATGTAAATGGTAAGTACCATGAGTTGTGGACTGCACAGGCGCAGTATTATACTGTATAATACTATTACAAGAACAATAGTTGATATTTTGTTAGCGATTGTTGTGTGGGTGTTGTAATATTTTTGTATTGAAGAGCAGGTATAAACCATTGAAATTTTATGTTGTTTATGAAATGATTTATTATGGTGGTTTAGATACAATGTTTTTTCGTAAAATGTTTTGTTTTGACAATATCAGTTACAAGAAATGTTCTTTCGACGCAGAGGCTCTAACTGAAATGCAGGCAAATAATTTGTTCCCAGTTTTGGTGTATAGGCTGATATCTTAGATCTGCCATAACAAAACACTTCCTATGGTTATTATACCTTAAGAGGTGTTTTGTTTTTTATTTTTTGTGAACTAAATGGGGTTTACTTCATTTCGGTGGTATTTTGCATTTGTTGTATGTTCGTAAATTATCCCAATATTACGTATATTATACCAATATATTGAAATTGATATATAGATGTGTTATTATAAAAACAAGATGTTAAAGTTTTTGTTAGTTACTGAGAATATATTGTTAGATTGCTTTAAAATTTAAGAGATATTATACTGTTTTCAGCATGAAGTACATCTATGACTCATCTTATCGTGCGTTATATTGTGTCTTTCCTCGTAAACATTTTATCACAAAAGTATTATAAATTGTCGCTTACCGCCAGCTTTCATTCCTATTAATGCTGATGCTTCAGCGACAGAATGGAGATTATTATGAAATTGCCATTAAATATAAATCCTATATTGAAAAGCACCAATATATTAGCCCATTCATTGGGGATAATATCGGCAAATGAAAGTAAGGAAGAGTGGTTTCCGTGGCTTTGTAATAAGTATGTTAATTGTTATTATTCGAAAGAGCGAACACCTATATTTGATTTTTATGAGTATGATAGATTGTTTAGAAATATAAATCTTCTTCAATGCCAAGAATTTGTTATTGATACAGAGAAATGGCCGGTTTTTTTTAATATTAATGAATTGGACTTTATACAAGAGATAAAAAAATTTATAAGTAGGGGCTTATATGTTTGGGGAACATATAATGAGAAGTATATTAGAGCTAAGAATAGTATTCCTGAAGATAGATTAGGAGATTATTTATTATATGGGTTTGATGAATTAGGATTTTACTCTGCCGCACATTTGCCCAATGGTGAGTACGGAGAGTTTATAATACCATATCATGAATACTACCAAAGTGTTTTTCAAGATCAATATACCAAAGTATTGTTGAGATTTTTAAGATACAACAAAGAATTTAAATATGAAATTGATATAGTAGAAATAATTAATGAATTGGAACATTATATTGATTCTACATCTAAACGATCAATTTTTTCACAAGAAGCTATTTATGGAATTGATGCAATTAGTAATGTATTAAAGACATTAGAAGAAGCGAATGAAATAAATGAACAACTAATCAATTTGTTTTATGAATTTAGGTGGTTGATGGTAGAAAGATTAAAATACATGTATACCTTAGGATACGTTGAAAAAGAAATATATAATATTTATGAGTTAATAAATAATGATTTATTTGAATTGTGTAGTTTGTTTCGAATACCTAAGGAAAACAGAAATAGTATAAATAATAATAGAATAAAGATTATAACAACAAATATGATGAACGCGGATAAAACAATACTTCCAATTATATTGTCAAAAATAAAAAGATATAATAACTAAGTCTTGATTGCAAAGGAGAGCGATAAATGACTTCTTATAGATTGCCACTATCAATGAACCCTGTAATAACTACATATCTTTCACATGCACAGTTGCTTGGAATGTTGTCAGGAAATATTGAAAACCAAGAGCAATGGATGCCGTGGGTTTACAATAAATATATTAATTGCTGTTTTACTGAATCACCGGAGTTTAAATTTGATGTTTATGAAGAAGATAAATATTTTATAAAAGAAGGTGTTTTGGATATACTTGATTTTCCTATTGATGTACAATCTTTTATTAATGTATTGAAATATACCGAAAAAGATTTTGTTGATATGGTTAAGAATATTATTCAAGGCGGTAGCTATGTTTGGGGAATACATAACGAAAAATATATAAGCATTAAACCTAGTTATCAAAAATACGATTATATGCACGGATATATGTTGCATGGTTTTAATGATGAGAAACAATCATTTTTGTGCGCAACTTATGGTCGGAGTGATAAGGAACATGGTTCTAAAAATTACTCTGAGTTTTGGATAAGTTATTCTGAGTATTACAGTAGTGTTTTTCAACCAGCATTTCCAAAACTTTCATTTAGGATCATGAGGTTTAATAAGGATTTCAAATTTCATATTAATTTACAAGAGATATACAATAACATATATAATTACTTAAATTCTATTTCAAAAGAATCTACCCCGTCCCAATCCGCAGAAACCCTTTTTGGGGTTTCTGCATGGCGAAGATTAGTGCTATATATAAAAAATGCCAATATAATCGATATTAGATTTACAAAAATATTTAAAGAACATCACAATCTTATGTATAATAGGTTAAAATATTTATATGAATTGGGTATTATTGATCATACTTTATGTGAAAATTATATCCAAGCAGTAAAATGTTCAGAAATTGCCTATTTGCTATCTTTGAAATATAACTTGTCCCGTGGTATATCGGAAAAAGAACGTTGCTTATCGTATATTTCCCAGGTAATTAATCAGGATTGCGAAATTTTGCCTTCTGTTCTGGACAACTTGCAAAAAACTATTTGATTGAAAATGGTGAAGTAATATATCAGTTTAAGCAATAAACAATTTACACAATAGAAAGCGAAGATGCAACTCCGTCTCTCGCTCAGGCAATCGAAATGAAAAAATTGAGTCAAAAGGGAAGTCTTACGGCAGAACGTATTTTTACTATAATGCGTCAGCAAAAGCCCAATCAAGTTGAGAAAATTAAGATACCTGCATCAAGATTTGAGAAATATTTTACTCGCGGTACCCCTCAATCGCAAATCGAAAGTGTTATATTCCGAGCGTTAGACGAATATTATGCAAGAAGAACTAAATAGTTTTACTAAGCACGGTAAATCGATGTATTTTAGCATTGATTTACCGTGCTTTTTTTGTTTACTGAAAAATTTTCGTTTTTTGCAGAAATCAAATTAGTCGATCCGTCTTTGGTTGGTGAGAGGACAAAAACCCTTTCGTACAACTGAATAGCCTTGTGCCGGGAGTTATACAGGATCTGCGGATAGTGTGCGAAGATATGAGCTCGCCCGTAGGAGAATCTGTGCATAGCGCATACCTGCAAATACTAGGTCAAGAAGAGGGCGAAGGAAATGGCTCGGTATCAAGGTGCGGAAATATATTATTAAAACAAAAGGAGGTTTTTTTGACAGAGTATCAATTAGAAATCAAACAAATCGTCGAGTATCCAAGACGTAGGATCTACAAGGAATTCGTGGAAATGCTGATGTGCGATCCCGACATCAAGACAAATGATGGATGTGGGTTGTATCATTACGTTGTGCTTTCCAGCCTTGCAAGCTTTGAAACCAAGCACCGAAAAATTTCCGGTATAAACTATACCGTATTTCCGAGTGAGCTGCTTTGCACGATGGAAGAGCTTATCTTGATTCTTCGTGCCAAAGGCAAATTGGAGGCATTATACATCCTTGCAGACTTGCAAAGAAGGCATTTTATCGAATTCAAAGTCCTTGATGATGGAAATTGCGTAAAATATCGCATCAAGGATTGGCACAGACTCAATCGCGCTATGTACGAAGGTGCTCCTTGCCACAAGGATAAGGGCTATTTTTATCTTCCGACTTCCGTTGTGTCTGATATCATAGGAAGAAGGCATCTTTCGGAGATGGATGCGTTTCTTGATCTTTGGCTCAATGCCGTATATGACGATAACAGAGTTCAAAACTCGGTGGTCGATCCGGTCGTATATATGCGAAACGGAACGGGAAAGCCAACTGTTGATTGCGGTCAGCTTGCAAAACGCTGGAACGTATCGGCAAAAACGGCTGAAAAATATCTGCAAAAGTTAAAAAACCACGGATATATCTATTATAAGGAAGATATAGGCGTGAACGGAATGGTAGTTTACTTGGGAAAGGAGATCACCTCAATGTTCCGTTTATCAGACGTATTATTGGATAAGGAAGAAATTCCAATGAATGTAAGCGTCAAATTGGAATTGGATGAAGCGATCCTTAAAGGTGGTTTCAGTAAAAATCCCGAGTTGAGAGAAATCATAATGAAAAAGATAGCCACCGTTCTTTCCTCGCAGGGCTTTCATTGTTTCGACTGTAGAAAAATCACGTACGACTTCATGCGGATATCCGAGCTTGACGAGAGACCTACACGTTACGCGCTGACTCTATTATGCGGTAATGACGCAAGGACTGCCGTATTTGAGTTGTGCTTCCGCCCCACTAAAAGATAAGGAGGTGTTGTTTTGCCCCAAAAGAAAGAAACGGACGTGTCCGAGAACCCCTTGTATCACGATACGTGGACGCTTCTCCGTAAATATCGCGACGTCGTATGGAGCTTGGAGCTTTCAGTCCAAAGAGTAAGACGGCAATTTCAGATTGAATTCGGCAGCAGTATTGAGGATTTCTTGGAGTCTATATATATTGCAGGTCTGGACTTCGATAATACGGATATTGCCGAACAAGCCAAGAGCATTGAGCGTAGCCATAAAATGCTGAAGCTCGTGGAGCACTCGGTCAACCTGCTCCGTGAAAAGCATAAAAACGGGGAGGAGTATTATTGGATACTCTTTTATAGTTTTCTCTCGCCGCAGCAGTATCGTAGTGTAGACGACATTATTGAGCAAATGCGAGCTCACGTTGAAGGCTTCGCTTACCGTAGCTATTATCGCAAAAGAAAGGAGGCGATCGATGCGCTTTCGTCTGTTCTTTGGGGCTATACTTCAAGGGATAGTATGGAGATTTTAGAGCATTTTTTCCCCAAAGAATAAATTGGCACACTTTTGGCACGAAATTGGCACGAAATTGGCACGGTTTTGGCACAAAATCGGTATTGACGTGTAAATGTGAATATGTTATAATAAATATGCTCAAAACTTATATCTAAATATGCCGAAGGGCAATTAAAGCACCATTTTTACGATGGTGCTTTTTTATTGCCCAGAACCACCACAGCGCCCACAAAGGTTTACAAATTGGAAGGAGGTATTAATTTGAAGAAACCAATCAAAAAAGAAACAAAAAACGAAGTTAAACAGATCGACTGGGGTAGATTTCTCTACATTGGCTTTTTGTGTGCAGTAATGCTCGTGTGCTTTTCGGTACCCGTATTTGCCGCTGACACACCAACCATTTGGGAAAAGGCTACCGAGATAATGAAGGACGTATATAATCAGATCCTTCTTATCTCAACAATTGCAGCGGTCGTAACGGCTGCGGTTGCGCTACTTCTTATGAACTTTTCGCGAAGCGGGAAAACCGTAGACGAATCAAGGGCTTGGCTCAAGCGAATAATCATCACTTGGGCGATCCTTAACAGCCTTGGATTTATAATGGCTTACGTCACTCCCTTCTTCACGGGAGGAAAGTGGAATGGTTAGTTCATTATGATAAAAGAAAGGAAGTGGTAAATTGGGAATATTAGACGGTATCGTTGAATGGATCGCTACACAAGTGATGTATGTATTGGACTTGATCAGTACATCGGTTTTGGGCTCACTTGGATGCAATATGAACACTTTTCTTCGATACTTTCCGGCTGCCGAAACAATGTATAGTATATTCGTAGCTCTCGCAATCGGACTTATATTATTGAATTGGGTCTGGCAGTTATTTAAAAATTTTGGATTAGGCATAGGAATAGAAGCCGAAGACCCCATTAAGTTGAGTATAAAATCGGTGCTATTTATATTTTTAGCATATTTTGCAAGGGATATTGTGGATATAGTTTTAAAAATCGGAGGCAGACCGTATTCGTGGATCTTAGCTGCCGACGTAGCACCGCTGGATTTTTCATCATTTTTCTCATCTATTCTTACAACGGCAGGTGTTGTATCAAACGGTGCCGCAACCATTATCGCACTGATACTTACGCTCGTTTTGGCTTGGAACTATCTCAAGCTGCTTTTAGAGGCGGCTGAAAGATATATCCTGCTTGGTGTACTTGTCTTTACTGCTCCCGTAGCTTTCTCTATGGGCGCATCGCAGTCAACGAGTAATGTTTTTAAAAGCTGGTGCAGAATGCTCGGTGGTCAGGTTTTCCTGCTTCTTATGAATGCATGGTGTCTCAGACTTTTTACCTCTATGGTAGGAGCGTTCCTTTCTAATCCATTATCGGTGTAAAGGAGATAGGTCAAGATGAAAAGAAAAAACAAAATAATAATTATCATAGCCGTCACGCTGATTATGGTCTTTCTGTTCAGTGTGCCGGCTTTTGCTATCAGTGAAGGCGAGGTTCAGGGAGCGATTGATAAGTACGGAAAAGAAGCTGTTACAGGCAATATTTTAGTGTGGTTTTTATGTGCAATAGCCTTTTTAAAAGTAAGCCAGAAAATAGACAGCTTTCTTGCAGGTCTTGGACTCAACGTAGGTCATACGGGAAGCTCAATGCTTGCCGAAGCAATGATAGCGGCAAGAGGAATTTTCGCGGCGAAGCAATTCGCAAGCGGCTCTAAAGGTAGCTCCGGTGGAAGCGACAACTCATCAGGCAGTGGTGGTTTTATGAGTGGCGGCTTAGTTGGAGCTGTAGGCAGAAACTTCACGAGTGGCGGAGTAAAGAAAGCAACGGGTGAATCCGAGGGAGGTCTTGGCGGTAAGATTTATACATCTTCCGTTAATAAAGGCGGCAGTTTCGCAAACACTGTAATAGGTAAGGTTGCAACGGGTAACATATCCTCGGTCGGTTCTATTTCGGGCGAAGGCTCTGAGGCGGCTTTGATGTCATATCTCGGATATGCTGCAATGGGTAACGGTGCCACTGATCTTCCCAAATTCTCAAACGTTGAGATCGGAGGGGGCAGAATAATGGCAACAGAAATCACTGCGGAGCATCCTGAAGGCATCGAGATCGGAATGTATCATGCCGATAAATATATGAAGCCTGAGGGCGAGTACACGACGATCACGACGGCGGACGGAACAAGCTGGTATAAACAGTATGCTCAAGATGCCGTTAGACGAACTCCGTATACAGCTCCTAACGGACAGGTTGCTTACAGAGAGGAGGTTGTGAAAGAACTACCGAATCCACCGCTAAGAAAGGATAAAGCATAATGGCAGAAAACAAGCACCCAGTTTCTGAACCATTAAAGAAAACAGGACAAGCGGCAAGTGCAGCGGTTAATACTGCACGGACAACCGCAAAACTTGCAAAGAGCGCAACTAAACTCGGTAAAACCATTGCATCGACCGCTAAGGGCGCGGCGGCAGGCAGTTATTACGGAGCGATAGCCGCATTTGCGTGGGAGAACAGAGACCTGATAATAAAAATCATTATTGTTATTTCTGCGTTACTTTTGATACCTGTTCTGATTATATGTTTGTTACCAAGTGTAATATTTGATGGATTGGAACAACCTTATTCCGTAGATAATAAGGACGCCCTTATCCTCAATGATAGTACAGTGATAACAAACAACATTGATAAGATATATACCTCCCTCGGATCGATCATGAACGAAGCCAAGGAGGATATAATATCAGAAATAGAAGACGACTTCAAAGATTCTGAAGCTACTCAAAAGGAGATCATAGACTCTCATCCAAGATTGACAGATCAAAACGTTATGTCCTTTGTTTCTCAGTATTCCGCATCCAAGTGCCAAGATTATCAAGGCGTATCCATTTCTAATATGGATCATATACTGAGCAACAACAAAGGAAAGCTGTATTCCTACACTACCTCATATGAGGATAGAAAAAGGACCGTTTACAAGGAATCCGTGAATAAAGAAACCGGAGAGAAAACAATAACTGAAACCGAGGTCACGGAAACCTGGGCAATCTACACCATTGTGTATAACGGTGCGGAATACTTCGCGGACAATATCTTTCATCTTTCGGAGGAGCAAAAAAAGCTTGCCAAGGATTATGAAGCAAATCTGATTCTGTTTCTGAACGATGAAACCTTTAAATGAAACGGGAGAGAAAGGAGGATTTATGAGCCAAAACGACAGCGAATTTGACACCTATTATATACCGCCGAATTTCATTGAAGGCGGTACAGTGATGGGAGGATTATTCAAGTTAAGAAACGTAATAGAAGCGGGCATTCTTGCATTTCTTGTGGGAATGCCTATTTTTATGCTGGGGCTTGATATCAGCTCAAAGGCAGTGTTGCTATGCTTCACTGTTTTACCGCTGGTGTTGCTTGCCTTGATAGGTATATCGGGAGAAAGCCTATCGTCATATATCTTCGGTTGGTTTAAATTTTTAATCAACCGCCGCATCGTCGGCAAGAAGAAGGACAAGAAAACAATCGATCCCGAAAAGAAAGAAACCAATAATACTTAAAGCAAATAAGGAGGAAAAAATATTGAATTTTAAATCAAAAAACAAAATCAGAATACTGCTGTTATTTGTCGTATCAGCGATTGCACTTGGCATTATGATGTCCCTTCCGCTAACCGCATCAGCGGCTACCAACACGGCGGGAGAATATACCATCTCGGGCACGTACGATACAGGCAGCGGATCGGCATCGGGCTACATGGACGATTTCAGAATAACAATATCCACGCAGAATTATAAAAAAGACACATCGACATCGGTTTATTACAACGACAAGGTGTACGATTGGACGTATTATAATTTCTATATATATGCCGGAGACATAATGTATCACTCGTCGTTCAAGCTGACTCGAAACGGCTCCACGTATACAAGCAAGTCATTGTCCGGCAACGGTAGCGGTTATTTGTATCAAGGAGCGCTTCCCGACGGAGATTATGTACTTACATATTCCGGAGTATACCAGGAAAACATCTTGTTGTCTAAAATATATACCTTCACCTATACCTTTACAGTTGATACAACTGCGCCAACGGTATCCTTGAAGGCGGGAACATCGACGGTATCAAGCGGAAGCTATACCAACAAGGCGATTACTGCATCGTACAGTGATGCTAATAATTACAGATTATATTACCGTTCACCCAGCTCTTCGGCGTATTCATACACGATAGGCACGAGCAAGAGTGTTACTGCAACAAGCGCAAACAACGGCTGGTGGTATTTTTATGCGGTTGATGAAGCTTCCAATATGAGCGCTACTGCAAAGATATATTTGGATACCGTAGCCCCGGTTGGTAAGATCACAAACTCAAGCGGAACTACTATTGCAAGCGGTGGGTACACCAACAAGCCCGTCAAGTACACTGCAACCGATACAGGCGGTGTCTCATATTACCAGGTCAAGAACCCCGGCTCTTCTTCATGGAGCTCTTACGCCGCAGGAACGGCACTCTCTTCAGCTACCGGATGGTACACCTTCAGAGCAGTCGATAAAGCGGGTAACGTTTCGGCGGAAAGCACGGTGTATTACGATCCCACAGCACCCACAGGGCAGCTTTACAGTGGAACAATCAAGGTTGATTCAGGCAAATACAGTAAATCAAGCTCTATAAAGTTTGAAGGTATTGATAGTCAGTCCGGTATTTCTAAATGCTATGTACTTATGCCCGGAGCGAGTGTGTACTCCGAATATACTGCACTTACCAAGCTTGAAGACGAGGGAGTATATAAATTTTACTCTGTAGATATGGCAGGTAATCAGTCTTCGGTTTACACGATCACCCTTGACAGAACCGATGCGGTGGGCAAGCTTTATGCGGGAAGTAAATTGATAACCGAGAGCGAAACCTATACGAATGCTGCATACGTAAAATACGTAGCTACCGATAGCCTTTCGGGTGTAGGATATTGCTTTGCTAAGCTGCCGGGCGAATCCTATTACTCCGATTATGTGTCGGGAACGCAACTGAAGGCAGAAGGAACGTATTCGTTCTATTGTGCAGATAACTGCAAAAATAGAACCTCAACTGTAACGATAACTATAGATAGAACAGTCCCTTACGGTCAGCTTTACAGCGGAGAGAACAAGATAGAGTCAGGCAAATCTACCAATGCTGAGTATATCAAGTTTATTGGATGGGATAACTGTGAGGTTAAGGCTATATACGTATTGAAGCCCGGAGCTACAAGCTACGTTTCGTATTCCAGTAATACAAAGCTTACTGAAGCAGGAGAATACAAATTCTATGTAAAGGATATGGCTTCCAATGTCTCAGAGACGTATACCATTACTCTGGACAGAGAGATACCCTCAGCGCAGCTCTACGTTGACGGTGAGCCCATCGGCAGCGGTTCATATACTAACGGAGATTATGTTTCCTTTGTATGCGGCGAGACCTGCTACGTTAAGATGCCCGGCAGCGATACCTTTGTAAGCTACGTGTCGGGAATTGAGTTCAGCAAGCCCGGAAAATACGTTTTCAAGGGAGTATCTGATGCAGGCAATTCTACCGGAGAATATACGGTTGTTATTGACCGGGGAATTAAGCAGGCTGACCTTTTGGGAGTGGCAGACTGTCGTGCTACGGGAGACGTAACGATCTCTTGGACAGATGGAGATCCTATAACAACAGCTCCTATAGTTTCGGTTACCGTAAACGGAAAAACTATTGCTAACGGCACCAAGCTCTACACGATCGAAGGCGGAAGCTACCTTGTCAATGTAGTGGATGCAGCAGGTAACGAGTGGGAGAGTGGGTTTGTTTCCACCAAAAAGAACGTATTTACAGAAACGCTTACCAAGGAATACTTTGAGATTCACGATATTAACGGCGATCTCTTTGCGTTCACCACATATGATAAAGCCCTTGAGTTTGCCACCGCAAGAGAACGATCCAAGGTAATGACGAGAGTTTGGAGCAATTCAACTTGGGATACCGGCGTTCCTATGGATAGCATAGATGCTGTAAACGCACAGAACGGACTTTATCATATCTACTATAAATCGGGTAATCCCGAGGAGCTTGTAGCCTACTTTACCGATGAGCGCCTTAACGAGGTGATTGCAGAGTATGCCAAGCAGGGTATCAATTCCTACTATTATTGGGAGAAAGCTCCCGCAACCGCAGGTCCCGATGAAAACCTTTACGGCTATTCCGCAGATCGTAATATCCTCGCAAACGAAGTGTTGCTCGGTGATAATATTGGTGTGACAGTTGATGGCGAAAGCTTTATAGGTACTGTTTATAACACCGAGGGCAAGCACGTAATGGTAATCAGCGACTCCTACGGCAATACCAACGAATACAATTTGACAATAATTCGCACGCTTCCCAATCTTCACTATACTATTGGCAACGGAGAAGCAGTAAAGGTTGACCTTGGACGCACCTATTATTTCAAGGACGGAATTTCAATTTCCATAACCGACGAGCTTGACGAAATGGCTATGTTCAACGTCTATGATGAAGACGGAGATCTTATAGGTAGCTATAGCCTCGGAGAAACCTGTGCCCTTACCGAAAGCGGAACATATACCGCAGTATCTGTCAACCATTCGGGCGAGTCTGAGAAATTCAAGATAGTTATCTCCCGTAATGCGCCTTCAGCGGAGTTTGAGGCTGACGCGGACACAAAGAGATTGGTAATTACCGTAATTGAGAGCATCGACAAAGAATCTCATCTTCATAGCGTTGACTTATATAAGTCCACCGATGGCGGCGAGACATGGGAGCTGCTTCATACAGACGATTACGGTACTGCAGTCGAGCTTGATACTCTTACCTACAAATTCAGAACCTCGGGAATGTATAGGGTAGTAATCACTGACGAATTCCGTACAGGTATGGATTCTATCTCGGTACAGACAACCTACTCTCAGCCCTATCCCACAGGAACACTTGAAGGAGTAGAGAATAACGGATATACCAATAAAACTGTCACATTTACTTGGATAGATGAAGCGATAGTTACAGTTATGCGTGATGGTGTTGAGCTTGAATACATTTCGGGCAAAAAGCTTACCGACGACGGCAATTATACCCTTATCCTTGAAAACTACGACGGATATCAGTACACTTACGAATTCATTATCGATACAGTAAGTCCTCAACTCATAATTGAGGGACACAAGGCAGATATTCCCGTGAATACCCCCGTTAAGGTCGATATAGTGGATTCTGATATTACGGCGCTGCTCTTTAAGAACGGAATTGAGGTTGGCGAATATATTTCAGGTACTCCCGTGACCGAAGAGGGAAAATACAAGGTCGTAGCAACCGATATGGCACAGAACGTCAGCGAGATCGAGTTCGAGATCGACACCTCGGTTGATTTCGATATCAATATTTACGATGGCGGTCTTTCAAACGGCGTTCTTATTGAACTCTACGAGCCTGTGGAGGTCTATATGACCATCAACGGAGAAGAGTACACCTACGACGAGGATATTCTGTATAACTCTCCCGGAAAATACACCTTGAAGATAACCGACGCGCTTATGAACACCGTGGAAATGACCTTTACAATAGTCCCCGAGGTATCAACGGGCTTCAGCCACAATTTCGATGATACCGTAGGCTTTGAAAAGGTTATTGTAAACGGAGAAGAGGTGCGCTTGAATTACGGAAGCCTTAAGCTTACAGAGAATGGCACCTACGAGGTTGGAGTGATGGTTAACGGTAAGACCTACACCTTTACTACAACTGTCGACCGCACTGTAGATTATGCTATCAACGTCCATAACAAGGGATTTGCTAACAGTGCTACTTTTGTTGCGAGAGAAGACATCAATGTTGAGGCTACCAGAAACGGCGAAACTATTAAGTATAAGGTGGGAGACAAGCTCGATATCCCCGGTGAGTACACTTTGAAGATTACCGACTCCCTTGGCAATGAGGATGAGATAAGCTTTACGATTATTGAGCCCGTATACGTCAGATTTGAGCAGGAGATCGACAAGATCCCCGGCTTTGAAAAGGTTACAGTCGATGAAAAGGAAATAACTCTCGATAAGGGAACGTTGCTCTTGGATAAAGACGGCTCATATATAGTTGAGATATTTGCGGGCAGCAAATCCTGTGTGTTTACTGTGAGCGTTGATTCTACCGTTGACTGTTCTGTAAACGTCCACGACGGAGGCTTTTCTAACTCGGTAACGATTTCTGCTACGGAAGAGGTAGTTGTTGAGGTTAGCAAGAACGGCGAGCATATGGAGTACGAGCTTGAGAATGCTATTACCGAGCCTGCCTTCTATACAGTTAAGCTCACAGATGCTCTCAACAATACCAAGGAGCTCAGTTTCACTATCATTGAAAAACATTATGTAAGATTTGAACAGGAGCTTGACAATATCCCCGGATTTGAAGGCATCAAGGTAAATGGAAATGACTTTACGCTCGACAAGGGCACCTTGGTTCTTACCGATAGCGGTGAATACGTTGTAGACGTCACCGCAAATGGTATGACCTACAGTTTTACTGTAAATATCGACTCTTCTGTTGACTATACCATTGACGTTCATGATAAAGGCTTGGCGAATACGGTCACGTTGAATTCGACCGAAGAGCTGACTATTACCGTCACCAAGGACGGCGAAGTGATAGAGTATGAGCCCGGCGCTACCCTTACCGAAATCGGATCATATACTGTCAAAATGGTGGATATGTACGGAAATGCCAAGGAACTGAGCTTTACTATAATCGATCCTCTTTACTCAAAATTTGAAGAGGAGATCGACACCCTGCCGGGCTTTGATAAAGTGCTTGTAGATGGGGAAGAGGTTACTCTTGATAAGGGTACTATAATTCTCGAAGAAAGCGGCACGTATGAAATCACTATAGTTGCGGACGGAGTTGAGCAGAACGTAACGGTAACTGTTGATTCCACTCCTCCAGGCGTGGTTATCTCGGGTGTGGAAAACGGCGGCTCTACCAAGGGCGCGGTAATCATTACCGATCTCAGCTCCGACGCTACGATGATGGTATATCTTGATGATGAACTCATTGAATACAATCTTGGCGACGAGCTTACCGAGGTAGGCAAGTACCGAATCGTTCTGGAAGATGCTGCAGGTAACGTCAGTGAATACAGCTTCGAGATACTTTGGAAGATGCCTACTGTAGCAATCATTCTCATCGTGATCGCTGTACTTGGTATTGCAGGATCGGCTGTTTGGATAGTAATTTCCAAAAAGCGTAAGGATGAGTATTATAAATAATACGCGAGGTGAGAAATGTCAAAGAACAAAGTACCGTCGGGCAGAGCAGCGCAGGAGTCGAGATACTTAAATCCCGTTGCGGAGTATTTGCCCATATATAAAATTGAAAACGGCATTATCTACACGAAGGACTACCGCTACGTAAAGATCGTAGAAGTCAATCCCATCAACTTTATGCTCCGCTCCTCACGTGAGCAGCGGAGTATCATTTACTCATTCATCGGATTTCTGAAGATCAGTCCCGTCAAGGTGCATTTTAAGGTGCTTACCAAATGCGCCGAAATAAAGAGCCACATCGAAATGATAAGGAGGGAAATGGAGACCGAAACCGACGAAAACTGCCGTATGCTTCAAGAGGACTATCTTGACCTTATCAAGCGGCTCGGCTCTAAGGAAGCAACTACAAGACGATTTTTTATCGCCTTTGAATATGAGTCGGAGGGGGCGCGGCGTGGAAATGAAGAGGCACAGGCTATCTCCTTTCTTCACACCGCGGCTCGCACCGCGCAGAATTTCTTGAAGCAGTGCGGAAATGACATTTTGATCCCTGAGAATGAGGATGAGTTTTTAGCAGAAGTCCTTTATAGTGTACTTTGCCGACAGACAAGCAATCTTATCCCATTGAGGCAGCGTGTTCCGCAAGTAATAGCTGAATATGCTGCCGCGGGCAAGGATATCAGCGATATTCCTTGCTCGGAGTTCTTCGCTCCCAAAACCTTGGATTTTACGAGAGGTCGTTACGTATGCGTGGACGGGCTGTATCAGTCCTATCTGCTTATCCCCTCACACGGATACAAAGCAGAGGTTCCTGCCGGGTGGCTCAGCCTACTCGTCAATGCGGGTGACGGAATCGACGTGGATCTGTTCCTCACCAAGCAACCCAAGGACAGAATGGTACAAAAGCTCGGTCAGCAGCTTCGTATCAATCACTCCAAGATCAAGGATGCGAGCGACACCAATACCAACTTTGACAGCCTTGACGATGCCATAAAAAGCGGATATTTCCTCAAACGAGGGATTGCGGAGAACGAGGATTTCTACTATATGAACACCCTCATTACCATTACCGCAAACAACCCCGCCGAGCTTGATTACAGAGAAAAGGAAATGCGAAAGCTCTTGCTCTCCCACGACATCGGATGCGTGACCTGCACCTTCCGTGAGGAGCAAGCGTTCCTTTCAGCATTACCTCTTGTATCCCTTGAAAAGCATCTGTTTGAGCGTTCAAAGAGAAACGTACTGACCAGAGGTGCTGCAAGCTGCTATCCCTTCGTCAGCTTTGAAATGTGTGACGATAACGGCATTTTGCTTGGTGTCAATCGCTTCAATAACTCTCTTACTATCGTGGATATCTTCAATTCACAGGTATATAAGAACGCTAACATTTCCATTCTTGGAACGTCGGGCGCGGGAAAGACATTCTTGATGCAGTTGATGGCGCTTCGTATGAGGCGAAAAGGTATTCAGGTATTTATCGTAGCACCCCTCAAGGGACACGAATTTTACCGCGCTTGCAAGAACATTGGCGGTGAGTTCATACAGATATCTCCCGCCTCGCAGAATTGCATCAACATCATGGAGATACGAAAAGCAGATAAATCTGCCGACGAGCTAATCGACGGCGCTATGACCGAGAAATCCGCTCTTTCCTCCAAGATACAACGACTGCACATCTTCTTCAGCTTGCTCATACCCGATATGACACACGAAGAAAGACAGTTGCTTGATGAAGCACTTATAAAAACCTATGAGGAAAAAGGTATTACTCACGATAACGATTCCTTACGGGATCCCGATGATCCCGACCGCTATCGCCCTATGCCCGTTCTCGGAGACCTACACGCAATCTTAAAACAGGACGCGCAGACCAAGCGTATGGCGAATATCTTAAATCGCCTTGTTAACGGCTCTGCAAGCACCTTCTCCCAGCAAACGAACGTCAATCTGGATAACAAGTACACCGTGCTTGATATATCCGAGCTTAGCGGCGACCTACTTCCTCTCGGAATGTTCGTAGCCCTTGACTATGTTTGGGATAAAGCAAAAGAAAATCGCACCGTTGAGAAGACAATCTTCATCGACGAGTGCTGGCAGCTTATAGGCGGTACGGGCAACCGACTTGCCGCAGAGTTCGTCTTGGAAATATTCAAAATCATTCGCGGATACGGCGGTTCTGCCGTTTGCGCTACTCAGGATCTCAATGATTTCTTTGCTCTTGACGATGGAAAATACGGCAAAGGAATCATCAATAACTGCAAAACAAAAATTATTTTGAATTTAGAGGACGAAGAGGCGCAGAGAGTACAGAGTATCCTCCGTCTTTCAGAAGTAGAGGTGATGGAGATCACGCACTTTGAAAGAGGAAACGGGCTTATCAGTACCAACAACAATAATATCTCGGTCGAATTCAAATGTAGCAGTCTTGAAAAGACTCTCATCACCACAGACCGCCGCGAGCTTCGAGATATTCTTGAAGAGAAAGCGGCAAAACAAAATTAAAAAATAAAGGAGAATTTTATGGCAACAAAAACAAGAGAACAGCTTTACAGACAGGAAGCAGAGTCTTTACTGCGTGACATCAGTACTTACCGTAGCATCAAAAGGGAACAGTGGAAACGTCTCTATCCCGGAAAAGAAGAAAAGATAGAGCGAATTTTAGGCTATCTTGTAAGTCAAGGACGGATTATTTACCGTGGCGACAAGGACACCTACTATCATAATCCGGATATAGAAGACGATCCCGAAATGATGGCAGCTCTTTGGGTGCTTGCTGACTTCGGGGATAAATGCGAGTTCCACTGCACCGATGCGTATCCGTCGAAGATTGTATTCTTCGCTGAGGGTGAAACCTATGAGATAGTTTACGTTCCGATAGGCAGGGAGGCAATGATCGTTCACGCGTTAAATATGCGTCACGACGATGAATGCGGAAAGAAAATACTCATTGTCGTGGATGTTACGCAGATCGAAAAAATCGAGCTTGAAAACACGGTATTTTGCACCGTTGATGCAAGTAGCGGCACAGTACAATATTACATGAAAGAATGAGAAAGGAGAGAACTTGGACAGACAAATTATAAATAAAAGAATAACGGGCATTCAGTCAGAGGTCGAAAAGCTTTTGAGGACGTTAAGTGCTCTTGAGCATACGGATATCGCGGAGTATCCCGAAAACTACGAGCTGTTATCTACCGATGCGGCTTTGCGAGGTGAGCTTATTACTTGCCGATTGCGCCATCTGATATATAGTACGACCGGCGTAAAAAAGTCGGAATATCTCGCTTCGGCAGGAGTTGTGCAGGGAATCGAAATTAAATGTGAGGACGGGATTTTGGAGATAACCCTACCGAGCTTGTTGCCCAAAAGAAAGCAACGAAGGAGCACGGAATTTCTCGTTGATCCTCTGTATTTTACCCTGAGCAGTTACGCAGACAATCATAACCTGCCACGCTTTAAGGAATGTGTTGTGTGTTTCTCACACGTATATGATGAGAAACTTTCGTCACGCCGTGTAAGAGATTATGACAATTACGAATTGAAGCAGTTGCTTGACGTTATTTCATCTTTCGTTATGGAGGATGACACGGGAATCTTGTGCGATGCTTACAACACGACAGAGATAGGGACATCCGATTGCACTCGAATCACAATTATGACTAAGGAATGCTTCCCGGAATGGTATAAAAAACAAGGAAATACCTTGAAAACTATATCGGATTTTTAGCGTTTTTCAAGAAAAATCAGCCCATACATATTTTTGAAGTAATAATATAATGAAGCTTTTTCGGAAAATAGACGAACACTTACCTTGATTACTCGCTGTCTGGGTAAAAGTAAAAAAAGAGGAGGTGATACTCATATCACAAAAAATAACGCTACCCGGCAAACAAACCAGAGCTTATGAGCTGCTCGAACTCACCGCTATATTTGGTGAGTTCCCGATAGATCTGCTTACTCGCCTATCTGGTGGTGCCAGTTACAAAGAAACAATCGTTACCACACTTAAACGACAAGGACTGCTGAAGACATATTACAAGGACGGGCGGCGAGGACTACGCCCAACAATCACTGCAAAGAGATTGCTGCTTTCCGACAACCCCAACCGTTTCTCGTCCTTTTTTGATGAAAATTCCGATACCAATCACGTAAGGGGTGAGCCACACCGCCGCGATCGTCTTTATCGAATTGCCGAGACAATCATTACGATGAAAAATGCCGATGTAAAGGTGTTCCGCGATGAGCGTCCCGCAATCTTTTCAAGAGAGTGGGAAAGCGGTGAGATGATAGAAGAACCGCTGTTTTATTCCTCGCGTGAGATACAGGAGCTTGGATATCAATATTCAAAAATGAAGGGGTCGAGGTCGGTTGGTGTGTTGCTTACCGAGCATGACATTTTTGTAACCTACAGTTTGAATGAGGCGCTTATCAAGTGGAGTTATAAATCCGAAATGCGTATGAAAGTTTTAATTCAGAATTATCTGTGTTTGGATCGGATGTCGTATCAATATTCGAGGAATGACTTAAAAGGCTTATTGCTCGGAAATTCAATGGAGCTTGCGCTTAAAATTCTCGAAAACAATAGGCAGCAATATTTCGTTTTTGACGGCAATTACGATAACTTTTATTTTGTCACCAAAGACGAAAAAGGGGATATTCTCCTGCGACTTTTGTGCCGCCCCGATCTATGTTGTGAGCTTGACGAGATCTTGACCGACGACCTATGCCCGCAACAGTCGGGCTTCTTGGTTGAGAACGACGCAATGACAAAGGACGGCAAGCCTGTCATACTCGCATATAAATGCGACTTGAATCGGATCAGACGATTTAATACGGCGATTGCTTTACGAGAAATGAGTGGTGTGGTCATTTGCTTTGATTATCAAGCCGAGGTGCTTCGGCAGTATTGCAATGAGGCAATAGAGTTTCAGACAATCGACTACAAGAAAGTGGAAAGGAGGTTTTTCAGTTAGACAAGAAGAAAATAATCAAGATTGCAGCCGCCCTCGTGCCCCTCCTCTTTGCTCTGCTTTACGGTGGGGGATATGCAGCACAGCTTATTCGCAACTATAGTGACTGGCAAAACGTGGGCGGCACAATGGGGGACGGAAGTTCCCCCGCTATACCTAGCTTCGCAATCGGTGAGTGCTTCAAGGCTATGTTCACCTTTCCATACGGACTCATAGGTATAGGACTCTGCATCGGCATCCTCGCTCTTCTTATCTTTATGGTAATGAAGATGGGGTACGGCGACAAAGGAGAGTACGACCGTTCAAGAAATCTTATTTACTCCACCAAGGGTACATACGGCACAGCGGGCTTTATGCCCAAGAAAGAAGTAACAGAGGTGCTTGACCTGGTGGGCGACGTAAAGAAGCACGGCGGAACCATTCTCGGTAAGCTGGACGGTAAAGCGGTCTGTGTTCCAAGGGAAACACGTTTAAATGCCAACATTGCAGTATACGGTGCAAGCGGTTCTATGAAAACGAGAGCGTTTTGTGTAAACAGGATCTTGCAGAGTGCGGCTCGCGGTGAGTCCATTGTTATTACGGATCCAAAATCCGAGCTCTATGAAAAGACGAGCGAGTATTTGAGGTCTCAAGGATATGAAGTAAAGGTATTCAACCTTGTGACTCCCGAAGCATCTGACTCTTGGAACTGTCTTGGTGAGATCGGGGGAGAGGAGCTGATGGCACAGCTTTTCTGCGACGTAATCATTAAGAATACAGGTTCGGAGCGTGGGGATCACTTCTGGGACAGTGCAGAAATGAATTTGCTCAAGGCGTTGGTATTGTACGTTGAGCAAGGATATCCTGCTGATATGAAAAATATCGGAGAGGTATATAAGCTTCTGACATTGTGCTCCGAAAACAGACTTAACGATTTATTTGAGCATATACCTTCAAATCACCCGGCTAAAGCTCCATATGTTATATTCAAGCAAGCATCTGAAACAGTGCGCAGCGGAGTTATCATAGGACTTGGATCCAGGCTGCAGGTCTTCCAAAATCAGCAGATACGAAATATAACCGCATATGATGAAATCGATTTGGAGCTCCCCGGCAAAAAGCCCTGCGCATATTACTGTATTACGAGCGATCAGGACAGTACATTTGATTTCCTTTCTTCGCTGTTCTTATCCTTCGTATTTATAAAACTCGTGCGGTATGCCGATAAGCATTGTCCTGATGGCAAGCTTCCCGTACCCGTCCACGTGCTTGGTGAGGAGCTGACCGCCTGCGGAGTTATCCCCGATCTCAGCCGCAAAATATCGGTCATACGCTCCCGAAACATATCTATGTCCTGCGTGTTCCAGAATCTTGCGGGACTTCAAAACAGATATCCGTATAATCAATGGCAAGAGATCCTTGGAAACTCGGATATACAATTATTTCTCGGCTGCGTTGACGAGCTGACCGCAAAGTATATCAGCGACCGTTCGGGAGAGGTGTCCATCAACGTAACGAGTAAAGCAAAGCAGCTCGGAACTTGGCGAGTCAGCGACTATACCCCGGAGTACCGAGAAACCAGTGGTGTGGGCAAACGAAAATTGCTCACTATGGATGAGGTGCTGCGATTGCCGATAAACAGAGCACTCGTTATTATCCGAGGGCGAAAGGTCTTGCAGGTGGATAAGTTTGATTATACAAGCCACCCCGAAGCCGACAAGCTGATACCGTGTAAGGCATCAGCGCATGTTCCCGAGTGGAGCAAAAGAACGCTTGAATCAGAAACGGAGTCTTTTGAAAGCAGAATTAAAAAGAACCCGTCTGAAAAAACAGGCGTAGTAAAAACCAATAAAAAATCTATTATGTCATAACAAAAAAGGAGGATTATAACATGACAAAAAAGAAAACTGAAAACCTTGAGGTCGCTATGAATGTGACCGAAGCTAATGACGAAGAAAAGAAGGAGGTAATAAATGCGTCAGAAGAACTTCACGAAGAAATACCAATTGAGGAAGTACCCGCAACCGAACAGGAAGCAGTGGAGCAGACTCCCAAGAAAAAACGCACTTCTAAAAAGAAGGCAGCGGAACCGGCAGTCGAAGTGCCCGAAGAACCCGATGTTCAGGATGTAACGGAAGAAAAGAATGTGCCCGAAAAGAGGACAAAAACAATTTCCAAAGAAGAAGCAATCTTGACGATCGATGCAGGCGCTGAGGTTCAGACAGAGGAGGATCTTGCGGAGATTGCTTGGCATGAGATTCACAATGCTTACCGAACTCGCAAGATCCTTACCGGAATGTTCGGAGGTATAGAGCAATTGGATGCGGGCAAAACGGTATGCGTTGTAGAATACAAGGGCTATCGCATTATAATTCCGTTCAAGGAAATGACAGTAACGTCGCCCAATAAGCTTTCAGGGGATGAATACGAGAACTATGTCATTCGCCAGCATAAGCTTCTCAATACAATGCTCGGCGCTGAAATCGATTTTGTAGTAAAGGGAATTGATGCTAAGACCAGAAGCGTTGTTGCGAGCCGCCGTGACGCTATGCTTAAAAAGCGTATGACCTTTTATTTTGATACCGATAAGAACGGCGCTTATAAAATATATGACGGACGTATTGTTCAGGCGCGCGTCGTTGCCGTTGCGGAAAAGGCGATTCGCGTTGAAGCGTTCGGAGTAGAGTGTACGATACTGGCGCGTGATCTTTCGTGGGATTGGGTTGGCGACGCTCACGAGCGTTTTTCTGTAGGTGACCACGTTCTTATACGTATTCTTTCTGTAAACAGAGATAACATAGAAACCCTTTCGATAAAAGCTGACGTCAAAAGCGCAACCGAAGCCAATATGCGACCTAAGCTCAGCACTTGCCGTGTTCAGAGCAAATACGCGGGAAGAGTAACCGACGTAAGCAGGGGAGTAATATTCATTCGCCTTACGAACGGCATCAACGCCGTTGCTCATTCTTGTCTTGACCGACGAATGCCGGGCAAGAAGGATGACGTAAGCTTTGCGGTCACTCATATTGATGAGGAGCGCGGTGTTGCAGTAGGTATCATTACAAGAATCATTAAGCAAAACATTTAAAAACACAATCGGAGCATTGTCATATCGTCAATGCTCCGATTTTCTGATTTAAGGCAAAGGAGGATTAAAAATGCCTATTTTATTGTTTTTTGTAGGACTGTGGCTCGGGGGAATTATTGGAGTTGTTTCTATGTGTTTGTTTCAAATGTCCGGCAAATCCGTAGAAAATGAAAGCCCCGATCCGTCTTTAAAAAGTAGTGGAGGGGGATCTTGAATGAAAAATCGTATAATGATAGTGAGGGGAGAATTTTGTACTCAAGGCAGAGACGACGTTCGCGAGCTATACAGATTTATGGGATTGACGAGAGGAAATTATCGGAATTCCATATACGTGGAGTGCGACGAAGGGTATATGATGACCGCAGATGCAGATGCAAGACCTGTATTATTCCCGACACGAAAATTTTATGAGCTGACGGGAGAGTATCCGCAAAAGGACGAAATGTGCGGAACTATGAGCAGACAAGTCTTTGAAAATATGTTTCGAAGTTGGCTGCTTTGGAATACCGATAAAACGGCGTGTCCCGTTTGCTCGATGTATGAAACAAATAAAACGGAGGTGTTATAACAACAAAATGAAAAAGAAGCAAAAGATCTACTGCCCATATTGCGGTGCTGAAGCGAAGCTTCGTCCCGCAAGCGTGGTCTACAAGGAAAACACGATAGACGAAACCGCGTATCTGTTTGTATGTGACCGTTATCCCAAGTGCGATTCATACGTGAACGCTCACAAAGATAGCAGAAGACCGATGGGAACTCTTGCCAACAGTGAGCTTCGTAACAGAAGGATCCTCGCGCATAGGGCATTGGCGAGAATTTGGGAAAACGGGGTTATGACTAAGGAGCAGGCATATCAATGGCTGCAAGGAAGGTTTTGTCTCAATGACAGCCAAGCACATATAGGAATGTTCAGCGAGTATATGTGTGACCAAGTAATTGCCGCGTGTAACGAAATCTGTGATAGACTTCATCCCGTTGCATAAGGCGAAAGAATGAAAAAATACATAAAAGGAGAAAAATTTATGACGAAATACTATACCGCAGTAGGAATTATGAAGCAGAGAAAAGGCGAAAAGGGAATGACTTATCCTTACGTTGAGATCGGCAAGAACGAGTACCACCTTGATATGCAGGAAATGGTACTTTGGTCGGTTCTCAATTGGAGAATCTTATCCGCAGACGAAATCAAGAATCTCTATGAGAAAAAGGTCAACGAGTTCGGGCTCGGCTACCGCAAGACGATGGAAGCGTGTCAGTATTATCTGATGCAGCGCGGACTCATTGCAGAGGGAGTAGGGGAAACTCCGGCAGATGCTCTTTATGATCTTCTCTCAAACCTTTACGTTGTTCCCGTATCCGAGAATATCTTTCTCAGAGTGTTCTCGTTTGTAAGGCTCACCGCTAAGGGTATGCCCTTCAAGGTGACCAAAAGAATTCTGTTCCGTGACAAGCGGAGCGATGGAGAGAAGAAGGTTATGCGTATCGCGCATCAGGCAACCTTCTCTACCGCTGAGATCATCAAATGCATTGAGGCAGATAAGACTCACTTTGCCAACGACGAGGAGATCCTTGACACCATCTATCATGATGAGCATCTTACCAGTGACAATATCGCGTACTGTATAAAGAGTTCTCTGGTCTGCCGTCCCGTGCTTACCGACGTTGCAAATCTCTATCTACGTCAGCAGATCGTATTCGGAGGTGTGTGATAATGGATAAATGGACAAGCTTTCCCGCGCCTCTTAAACGAAAAGTTATATTGACCGCAGTAATTGGCAGCTGTTGCTTACTTGTAGGTGTCACCTTTGCCGCATTTGCAAAGGATATTATGATGCTGATATTAAGCCTTGCCATATGCGGACTGAGCTTTTATAACGCGTTTACTATGTATCGGGTTGCATCAAAAAAAGAATATGAGATAGTTGAGGGTACATGCTCGGCTAACGTGCCCAAGCTTCTCACTAAGTTACGCAAAGTAAAATTGATCGACGAGGAAGGAAACGAAACGGCATTCCTTTTAAGCAAGCAGTCAAAAATTACAGTTGGGGAACGATACCGCTTTTATTTTAAGAAAACAACGAGAGTAACCCTTGGCAACGAATATTTCGATTCTGCTTTGTCGTCGGATTGCTTTCTCGGCTATGAGAAAGTTCATTAAAAATAGCAAAATTCCCAAAACCACTATATGTAGTGGTTGGGGGACTTGACAAAATCAATATATTGTGGTATAATACAAGTGTAATTGATTTTTGTGCCCATCCGAAAGGATACCCGTGAGTAAAAACTCGCAATGCACACGTTGTTATTTTTGTATGCAAGTGCTGACTGTTCAGCCTTCCCGCTTTATCTATGGGAGAGGTCTGTCTTGTCGGCACTTTTTTATATAGATAAAAAAAGCCGACAGGCAGAAAGGAGAGGAAAGAAGCATTTGCGCAGACGATCTTGTTATTTGAAAAATAATGATCGCCGCAACGCAATTTCAAAGCCACACCCTAATTGGTTTGTGTAATGAATTGAGATTGCAATGTCATATTTTCCGAGACAATGAATTCTCGGAAGATGAAAATCCGATAGATGGAGCTTTATAACGAGTTCTCAGATTCGGAGAAATGTACCCGTGCCAGGAACGCTTGGCAACTAAAAGGAACTGTTAATGTTTTTTAATGAAAAAACGTTGGCGGTTCCTTTTTTGTTTTAAAGACCCAAAATGAAAAACAAAAAAGAGAAAGGACGAAAAAATGAAAAAAAAGAAAACTTTATGGAGCGTAGTTAGCGTTCTTATCATCATTCAGCTTGTAGTTACAGTGCTTGCAAAAGGATACGTATGGTTTGGTTTAAGCGTTGTGACGTTTTTGGCATGGAGCATTTGGGCTTCCAAGGTGTACTTCATTCCTCGAATAAAGGAATGGATCAATAAGAGAGAAGCGCGCAGGATTCGCGAGCATTATGAAGCTGAGGAACGCAAGCGTACCGAGCAAGCAAAAAGTAATAACGACAATTCACTTTCCTTGCTTCTCCACGTTAACCACCGTATTACAAACTATTTGCAGTCGGCTTATCCCGGTTCTTCCTGGGAGTGGCGCGTGGAGGATCCTGAGGCTCTTGTGTCAAACGGAGGAACGGGACGTATTCAGGTGTTCGGTGTTTCGGATTTCAGTCACGCTGACGTGACCGTAACCAAGAATGCAGACATCACCTATGAAATGCTCAAGGTCGTGCCGATGGGAGAAACCCAGCCGAAGTCTTCGGATGAAGAGGAGGTAGCACCGTCTGCACCGCAGAATCCCATCAATCCGCAGGTGTGGTATGAGCAGAAAGGGCGCGTAGTCCTTGAAAGCATCATCACCGATCTGAACTCGCGCGGGCATAGCAGTCTATCCATTACGGAGAACGGCGACGTAATCATATCGCAGAATGACAAGGAGATCAAGAAAGCATCCCTTGAGGCGATGCCGGATAAGGTCTATTGGCATAGGCTCGCAAAGGTCTTTCAGAGCGAAGGACTTGCAGCAAGCGTCACCGATAACGCCGTAGTTCTCTCGTGGTAAAATAAAAATCAAACGGAAAGGAGTGATGTATTATGAAAGCGGGCCTTGCAATCGAAGAGTTAGCAGGCGAGATCATGCGTCAAAATGCTATCAAGGAGGATTATGTTGTAAACAGTCCAAGCCTCATAATGGAGAAATACAACTCTGACTTGTATCTGAGAGTGTTGGATAATGACGGCATCGACCGCCTTGAGCCGATGTCTATTGCTGATAATGCGCACAGACAGATCAGTGCCCGACTTGGCATTCCCATAAAGTATTACAACCGAATGCTTGAGGAGGGAGGCGGACTTCTTACAGAGAACGTCAACTATTGGTTCAGGCAGAATCCCGAGCAACGTATGCTTCGTGTACTGGAGGGCAAGGTTCGAGCGTTTTTAAGTAACCGGTATCTTCGCATTGACAACCACGAGATTGTTTGTGCCGTAATGCCCGTGATCGGAGAGATCCCAAACGTGCAGTTCGTAAGCAACCAGATTACAGAAAATCACCTTTTTATGAAGGTCGTCAATCCGAATATGCAACGCGAGATAGTTCCCGGCAAAACGGTACAGGCAGGAATGGTGGTTTGCAACAGCGAAACAGGACTTGGAACCTTTTATGTGTCACCAATGATCTATTGTCCCGAGCTTGAGTTCGGTATGATCACAGATATTGGAAAGGTAAAGCGCACACATTCGGGTCCTACCTACAGAACAAGCGAGCATTTTCAACTCCGTCCCGAAACCTTTCTTATGGCTGACGATAATGCGTTCCTTGAAAAGATACGCACGTCTGTCAGAGATGCGTTGGACGAAGATACCTTCGAACAGACGGTATCGGGAATGCAGGAGGCAATCGACGCACACATCAACGAAGCTGACGTTCCGTACGTCGTCAACGTTGCAGCAAATGAATTTGGAATTACCGAGACCGAAGAACAGGGCATACTCGACAGGCTTATGGATAGCCAGGATATGACTCGCCTCGGACTTGCAAGTGCGGTAACAGCGCAAAGCGTAGTGAGTGAAAGCTACGAGCGCGCTACCGATCTTGAAGAGATCAGCTACAGAATGCTGACAATGCCCACAAGTCAGTGGGAAAGAATGAACAACATAGCAGCGTAATGCTGACTAACAACAAACAAATTTTAAAAAATAAGGAGAATAAAATATTATGACTAACAACTATGAAAACGCGATGATAGAGAAGAACTTTACGCTTCCCGATATGGTAGACGGTGATTTCACAAGCGAAGAGCTTGCAGATGATTACGAGGGCTTGCAGCTCAGCTTTCCGAGAATAAAGATTCCCGCAGGCGGAGCCTTGCAGTTTGAGATCCCCAGTGACAATCCCGACGATCCCGATTACGTAAAAACGATTGAGGGTGTCATTCTGTACTCTCATTCCACGTGCGCATATTGGCCCGAGGGTTCGGAATACGACGATAACGTAAGCCCGATTTGTTCGTCTCTCGACGGCAAGACTGGTATCGGTACTCCCGGAGGCGCTTGTGCCGTATGTCCTTTGAATCAGTACGGTACTGCAACGGACGGTAAGGGTAATCCTACTAAGGGTAAGGCGTGCAAAAATATGCGCCAGCTTTACATCTATCGTAGCGGCGACTATATGCCGATACAGCTTACTCTTCCTCCCACAAGCCTTACGCCGTATTCTGATTTTGTGAATGCATGTTTTGTCTCTCGCCACCGTCCTTTGTATGCGGCAGTGGTACAGATAGGGCTCAAGAAAGTTGAAGGAGCGAACACATATAGCGTTGCAACCTTTAAGAAGGTGCATGACTTTGTAGGAGAAGATCTTGCGAAAGTTAAGACGTTTGCGCTGAACTTCCGTGAACAGATCAAGAGCATCAACCAGATGCGCGCGGCTGAAGCAATGAACCGTTCGGATTCGGCCCCGTTCTATGAGGATCTGCCTTTCAACAGCACTGAAAGCGGAGCTCATTTTGAGATTTCCAGCAACGATACGCTTGACGGAGACAAAGACGAGCTTCCTATTTAAAATGACCGCTATATAAACAATACATAGCAAAACAGTCAGGGATACCGCAACCTTTGGGGAACGGTATCCCTTTTTCTTGGAGGAAGAGCTATGGATTTAAAACCATTTACAAAAAATGAACAGCGTTTTGCTGAGGAAAATCACGATCTTGTATATGCCTTTCTGAATGAAAAAAAGCTATCCGAGGATGAATATTACGATGTTGTGGTATTTGGTTATTTACGAGCGGTGCAAGAGTATTTTGATAATAAAAGGATTTGCAAATACAAGTTTTCAACGCTTGCGTGGAAACGGATGCAATATGTTTTGCTTGATTATTACAAATATTTATCAAGACCAAAGAGAAATGCTACTGTTATTAGCCTTGACGAGCTTATTGATAGTGAGAAAGGTTTATGTATTGCAAATGCGATTATCTATGACGATTTGCCAACAGAAATGAAAGAAGAAATGTTGATGCATGAATTGGCGCGTCAGCTCCCGGAGAGGGAAATGAGAATCGTCAGAATGAAGGTTCAAGGCTGTAAGATGCACGAAATAGCAAAAGCAGAGCGATTGACCTTTCAGGAGATCAACCGTTTGCTAGACAACATCTATCCTACGGTACGCAAAATATTCTACGGATAAGAGATTGGAGGTATAAAGAATGAAAAAGATTATATGCATCAGCGGCAAAGTGGTATTTCCGCTACGAGAGGGAGCGAGAGCTGTAATTTCGTATGGCGGTGACTTTATTTACACATCCCGCGTTGTAGAAATATTTGAGGTGAGTGAAGATCTTGCTCATTTTGAAACGATGAATTCTATTTACAGAGTCGCACTCATGCCGCATCCTGTTACTGCGCCTATCCCGGATATTTACGCTAAATGTGCGTAGGAAGGAGCTATTATGCAATTATCACCTGAATTTATTGAAAGAGTGGAAAGCACCTGGCAATCAAGACGATCTATGTATTTGGATTGGTGTCAGCTGCAAAGGCTCTTAAAGCATTGCCTCTTAAAAATCATTGATAGGGATATCTGGCCCGCACCGGAAGGTAGCAGGGACAAATGGTTTATTCCAACGATAGGATATACGGAGGCGGAGATCACCAAGATCTTGAATGCAGCAAAAGTAAACAGATGGGAGCGCAGGTATCATATGATGCAGCTCGATAGAGAAAGAAGCCGCATCTCCACCTCACTGGCGCTGAAGCTTATAGCCAAGGAATTTCCATTTATTATTGAGAGAACCATCGTAGTAAACGGCGGCGTAATGTTCTTTGGACCGAAACACTATTACGTTAAGGATTATAAAACGGGAATTGATGAGGATAAAGAAAAGGATGTTGCAGTCAAGGTTACGCACGAAGGTGTTGAATATGAGTTTCATTACGGCTCGGAGGCTTATATATTCCATACGGGAATACATAACGACATACACGAGAAATACGGTATAAAGGGACTCCTCGAATACGTTGCTCTCGTACACGATTGCTACATCTCCGACAGCAACAAAACGCCTCTCGGTGCACTTGCCGATTATGTTGCGGCGCATTGGCGCAAGATCAAGAAAAAGGGAAGGCACGAAATTCTCGATGAATTTTACAATCACTCATAGGAGGAAAAACAATGAGTTTATTAGAAAAAATATCCGCTATAGAAATTAAAGCGGACACACGCATTTCTGATGAAGACCGTGAATACTGCAAGGCACATCAAAAAGCGTATGAAGAAGCAAAAGCAACCCTTATAAAGCTTGAGACGTTATGGGATGGCTTTATAAAAAGTCAAGAGGAAATCTTAAACGAAACAATATGCTCACAATATGAAAAGCATAGATATACCGTAATTGATGGATTGTCCTCACATTCGTTGAGTACAAAAATCGCCGGACTTCCCGAGATATTCGTAGAATCTATCGTGAGCTATTTTAACAGTAAATATCACGTTTCCGTGAGTAGCTTGAAAATCAAAGGATTGCTTATTCCCAAAGCTCCGAGCTATAATTGGGAAAAGAGCCGTATTGACGAATATAACGATGCTACTCGCGCGCTTACTCTCAACTATGAGGACGTTGTAGAGCAAATATTTGTTCAGCTTGGAGGACGCACCTTTGAGCAAAGAGCTTTAGATGAATTGAAGGAAAAGTGTCACGAGTTTGCTTGGCGAACCAGCACAGGAAGAGCTGAATACGAGCTTCATAACGACACCATTCAATTTGAATATGGTTGTTCTTATGAGTCCTGGTGTAGTCGCACCGTATGGAAGGTGAGAGATGGAATGAAGAATGTACTTCGCAGCATAGCTCACTTTGAAACGCAGCAGCTTGATTATCTACCCAAAGATATAGCATTCCTTGTGGGATACGATGATAAATGCTCTTCTACGTACGATTTCGACTATGAAAAGGTCAGGAAGATCCGTATGTTCAAGAACAACCGTGTGGACGTTAAGTTTGCCAGCAAGGAGCTTGCGCATCAGTTCGCCGAGCAGTATCTTGGACTTGTTGCGTAGGAGGTGATACGTAGTGAAGTATAATGCCCGTAACGAGAGGATCCCTCAAGACGTGCGTAGAGAGCTTAATGATAAGATTTTGTACTTGATCGATTCGGGAATTGCAGAGACCAAAGGTATAACTCAAGAGGACATTTACAATGCCTACACGGGAGACGGCGGACTGCATGGACTGAAACGCTCCGACTACGACAGCTACGCGGACTACAGCGACGCCAAGAAGGAGATTGAGAACGGACAATTCTTCACGCCACCGAGTATATGTCAGATCGTGGCATTGTGTATCATGGTAGGGAAGGGTGACCTTATCGCGGACTTAACCTGCGGTATGGGCAATTTTTTCAATTTTATGCCTACGGAAAACAATCTGTACGGCTGTGAAATTGATAATAAAGCTTACAAGGTCGCCCGACACCTCTATCCTGATGCCAATATCGAAAACGGGGATATCCGACTGTATAAGCCGGGTATCCTCTTTGACTACGTGCTCGGCAATCCACCCTTTAATCTGAAATGGTGGATTGAGGATAACGAAGAGATACTGTCCCAGCTCTATTACTGTATCAAGGCTCACGAGCTGCTAAAGCCCTGCGGCATTATGGCAATCGTCGTTCCTAAGTCCTTCCTTGCCGATGATTTTACGGACGGCTCTATGATAAGAGAAATGAACGCAAGATTCCGTTTTCTCGGACAGTTTGACCTACCCGTGGGAGCATTCGCATCGATGGGCGTTGAGTCATTCCCGACCAAGCTCCAATTCTGGCAAAAGCGAAAGGATGCCGAGGACACGGAAATGCCGTACTGCACGGCTTGTTCTTCTACGTATCCCAAAGACCTTAACGTAAATATTGAAAAAGCGAAAACTCAACTGAGTGAAAGCAGAATGGAAATACTCAAGGCGACGGCGCAGAATAAGCAAACATCAGCTGACTTTGCTTACCAAGTGGATAAGATGCTCTATCAGATAAAAGTGCATCCGCGTTTATCCTCTGAGCATTCGCGTTGCTGTGCCTACGTACACCGTTTTTATACGGAGCGTCAACCAGACAGTATGCCGTATGAGGAATGGTGCCGCGTTCGTTTAACCGAGCCAAAGGTGCTGAATTATCTTAAAAAGGTGCTTCAAAAGCAGAACGAGAAGCCGCCCGAGGATAGGATCGCTCTTGTCAAGCGAGATTACGAAATCGTCTATAAGGGCTATTCTTACGCTTCTAACAGGCAGTTGAGTGAGCAGATGAAAACACCCGTGCCAATGTATTTGTTGGCTTCTACGGATGGAAATTATGGCTTTACGTGCTATGACAAGCTGATACGTCGTAAACAGCGGGAGTATATGATACAGAGCCAACAGTTTGAGGATATGGAGCTTGATGAAAGGATAGCTCACGCTCTCGACGAGTTCGTAATATGGGATGCGGAGAACGAGGAACATATACGCTTGAACCCTATGCAGAAGCGGGATATCAATTTGATGCTTCAGAAACGATACGGACTGCTTCAATGGGAGCAGGGCTGCGGCAAAACGCTTGCTGGAATTGCCGTAGGACTTTACCGTATGGAATGCCAGAACGTGCATCACACGTGGATCATATCCTCGGCAATCTCTATCCGAAACAACTGGGATATCGTATTGAAGAACTACGGACTTCCTTACGTGTTTTTGGAAGAGCTTTCGGATTTTGCAAAAATCAAAAAGGGGGACTTCGTTATCATCACACTGAACGGACTTCGCAAATACCAAAAGCAGATCAAGCGCTGGATACGAATGCACAACGAGAACATTCAGCTCGTGTTCGATGAAAGCGACGAGATCTCCAACGCATCGGGAGCAACGACCAAGGCTTGCCTTGACTGTTTCCGCCGTGTGAGATACAAGCTTTTGGAAACCGGAACGAGCACGCGAAACAATATCTCCGAGTTTGCGCCGCAGCTTGAATTGCTCTATAACAATTCTTATAATATGCTTTCTTGGTGTAACGATATATATCATCGCAACAAGGAGAGTGGAGAGCTTGAGACCTACGGCAATCCGTATTTCGGGGAGCCGATCCCCGCATATAAGCGTGGATATGCCTTGTTTTCCGCTTCGCATCTGCCCGAGAAGATAACCGTTTTCGGTGTTGGACAGAGAACCCAGGACATCTACAATGCCGACGTGCTCAGCGAGATACTTGGTAAGACGGTGATTACCCGAACCTTTGAGGAGATCACAGGCAAGGACATACGCCGTATCCATCAAGTGCCCGTTAAATTCAGCGAGGCAGAGAAGGCGGTCTATCAGCAGGCAGTCGAGAAGTTCTACGAGATGCGTTGGAACTACTTTCAGTCCACCGGCAATTCTCGCAAGGACTCCATGATGATTCTGATGCAGCAGATCCTCACCTTGCTCCGCATCAGCGCTGCACCAAGCTCTATGACCGAATACGTAGGCGATAGCCCGGTAAAGATCCAAAAGGTACTCTCAATGATAGAAGAATGGGACGATCAGATCGTGGCAATCGGTGTGCGGCATATCCCCGTGCTTGAGGAATACCGCAAGGCAATCGAGGAAGCGTTCCCCGACAGACCGCTATTTGTGGTTACGGGAGGCAACACCAGTTTTGCCAAACGTCGGGCGCTCCGTAAAACGCTCAAGGAGAGCGGAAACGGAATACTGCTTTGCACACAGCAGAGCTTGCCGAGCAGCGTCAACTTTGAATACGTCAACAAGATCATCATACCGGAGCTTCACTACAACAACTCCCGTATGAGCCAGTTCTATATGCGTTTTATTCGATATACCTCTACCGAGTGGAAGGACATTTATTTCGTCACCTACGCTGGCAGTATCGAGTCGAATCTGATGCAAATGGTTATGGCAAAGGAAAAGCTCAATCTCTTTATGAAGGGACAGGATGCAGACCTTGACGAGATTTATGACAAGTTCGGTGTGGACTACAATCTGCTCTCGTTGCTTATGCGCAGAGAAGCGGACAGCGAAGGAAAGCTCCACATACGCTGGGGCGAACAAAATATAGCTTAGAGAAAGGATATAGAATGAAAACATTTGCAGATTTCAAAAGAGATGCAGCCAAGGGCAATATGAGCCTTGAGTTGATAGATTGGTATGGCAAAACGGATGAAGAGATCCCAAAACGAATCAGAGGGGCTCGCAGAGTTGTCAAATGCACTCAATCCTCGCTTATATTGCAAGGAACTGAGGAAAGTAGACTTAACTATCTGCGTTCCAGCTTGCTCGATTATGACGGCGAAACGTTGACCATTTATACCTCCGGTCGCAGAGCTCTCAACGAGCAGGAGCAACGGATCGTATTGCAGTGGCAGAAGCTCGAAGCAGATTACAAGCTATCGGGCAGCAAGTCCGATGAAGCGGTGTACCGCCTGAGAAAAGAATACTACCGCAATTCCGAGTGCCCTTGGCTTTTCAGTGATTCTTTCATCAAGGGAAAGCTTACCGAGCGCGACGGCATCGTACCAATGATTCGGGATAAGGATCTCCGAGGTGGTGTGATGATGCGATACAAAGTACATTTTACTACGGAGGTGTAGGATGGCTAAGATCAATAAGCAACATAAATGGGATACCTGCGTTCACGCACTGTGTCCCTTTGGCAGAGGCTTTGCACTGTGCAGCTATGGAATGGATTTTGTCGGCAAGAATCTGTCGCCAAAGGATTTTCCTATTTGTATGAAAAACGGAAAATGTAAAAAAGAAGAAGGAGAAAAAGTCTGCTAAAACACATCAAACAAATATTGGATTTAGAAGTGGAACACTCTTCGAAGCTTTCCAAACCTCGATACTATAAACATTTAAAACTCTTTTTTTTTATGGCTTCCAAAATTGTTCTACTGTGAGCTACTCTTGTCTCAACGGAAATTTCTTCGCAGGAAATAACATTTTTTAAAACGCGTTTATAAACTGATTTGTACAAAAATCACACGACAGCCAAGAGAATGTTTTTTGTCAGACGAGAAATTTGACGCATATGATTTTAAACTATTTAATCCGTATGTGTCCAATTTTTATTTGCATATTTTATTGACTGTTTTTAGTATCCATTTGTTTTAGTCTTTTACAGAATTAAAGGCTCAATCAATTATACTTATTTGCCATATAATATATGGGGATAATTAACGAAATATTGGGATAATTGAGTGAAATATGCATTTCTACATAATATTTGTTAGGTATAATATGAAGTATCTGTTTCACATAATAACATATCTTAATTAAGAATGATATTTAGCAAATCATATTTCAAAAGATTTATAAATACTTGCAATTTTCAGAACAAGGTGGAAATAATAAATAGAATTCATATTTCAAAATACTATGTTATATTGTGAAGAAATATTTATTAATATCCTTCAAACTAGGAGAAAGAGGTGCATAATGAATTATAAAGACTGGCTCAATGAATGGTTGGAACTATATGAAAAGCCTAGCATTAAAAAGAGGACGTATTCACAGTATGCGGCTGTAATCGAGAATCGTCTTATTCCTGCGTTTGGTGAATATGATATGGATGAACTAGATGCGCGAGAATTACAAAAATATATTGTGGATTTAATGCAAAAAGGGAACAAAAGAACAGGGAAGGGACTTGCTCCGAATTCTGTTAATGCAATAGTTCTTGTCCTCCGATCATCTTTATTGATGGCATATAACTTGGGAGTTACTAAAGTCAACTGCGTGAATAAAATAAAGTGCCCGATGAGCAGAGAGAAGCCTGTCGGTAGTTTTACAAATGAAGAGCAAAAGCTTATCGAACAAGCCGTTTTGTCTGATAGTAGAATAAAGATGTTTGGAGTCGTACTTTGTCTATATACTGGATTGCGCATAGGGGAGCTTTTGGCTTTAGAGTGGGACGATATAAATTTTGTTGATGCTGAGATGAGTATTACCAAAAGTTGTTATGATGGAAGAGGTGAAAACGGGTGTTTCTGCCGTATTACTGGAACACCTAAAAACGATAGTTCATGTAGGATAATACCGATCCCGAATCAAATCATTCCGATCTTGCAGGACATAAAAAACAAAAGCAATTCAAAATACGTGGTTTCGGATGGTGATAAAGTTATCACTGTAAGATCCTATCAGCGTAGTTTTGAATTGCTTTTGAAAAAGCAAAATATATCTCATCGTGGATTTCATTCTCTTAGACATACTTTTGCTACACGAGCTGTTGAGTGTGGTATGGATGTAAAGTCATTGTCAGAGATATTAGGTCACAAAAATTCCACAATAACCTTGAATAGATATGTGCACTCTTTCATGGAACACAAGAAAAAATATATGAACCAAATTGGACATCGTCTCTAAAATTAGCATCTATTCATATAATAAATGAACAAGAAAAATAATAAAACACATTAATTATTGCTTATAATCGTAAAAATTAAAATGCATATGTAGAAAGCCATTGACAAATTGACCATTGTGTGCTAATATCATATGTGATTAGGACACTTATTATATGAATAGATGAACAAAATAAACAAAAATAAAAATCATGTGAATGTGTAGGAGGTGTTTTAGATTGAATATATATCTTCAACATTTAAAAAAGAGATTAAATGAGCATAAATTTAATACCATCAAACAAAGTGGTAAAAGTGATATTGATCCATATGATTATAGTTTAAGGACTGAAAAGTGGTATGGTCAAATATGTGAGTTAATTGAAAAAACTAAACCAATTGACTACGTTTCATCGATTCGAGTTTTGCAAGATTCAGCAGACAACATTGTAGAAGTGTCGTATGTATATTGTACAGATAATGCTGCAATAAGTAATTTATCAATCGATATATTTTGGATATAGGTATATTTTTGTGGATTTCAATTGTCATTTTGTGAATGATTATTGAAATCCGCTTTTAATTATCCCCAAAACTCGTTAATTATCCCAAAGTCAACAAATTTGCAATTATTATGATATAATAGAAAAAAACCTATTTGTGGTGTTTAGGAATCGATTATGCTTAATAAAATTGCTACTATATTAACAAAAAAACTTGTATTAAATAAAACCATAAATGATGAAATGTTTGATATTTATGTATATGGATTTGAGCTTCTCATTTCGTTTTTATTTAGTACCACGCTTGTTATAATATGTGGTGTGATTTTAAATAGATTATCACAAACGATTGCATTTTTATGTGTGTTTATTTTGCTTAGAAGTTTTACTGGTGGATATCATGCAAAAACTTATTTTTTTTGTTCGTTTGTTACATTGCTAACGTATGGCGCGGTTTTACTTGTTTCTAGCTTTATTCAAGTTTCTCTGATGCATTATTTGCTAATTCTTATAATAGGCATTATATTGCTTATAGTTTTTGCACCTATTAAACATCCGAACAAGAAAACTTTACCCAAACAAAGATTAAGGCATAAAATTACAAGCATTATTTTGTTTTTGTTTTTTGCCACAGCTGGTATTTGGCTCACTAGAATATCGATGGTTGTGAGCAGTGCTATTCTTTTTACTTTGATAGCAGATTTGGTTCTGCTATTTATAAAAAACAGAAAGGAGATCAAAAATGAGAATTCTTGACAAGGTACTTGCAAAACTTGCACTTGTTTCTGCAAAGTCCGGTGCTGGAATGGCTTCTATGTGGAATGCATATCAGCCTAAGGAACCCGATATGAAGAAGATTGGCAAGTGATAGTGTTATTGGAAACGAGGGTGCGGTGTTACCCTCGTTTCTTCCTTATATAGTTGACTTAATAATATGTTTATGATATAATTAATCTAGAATGAGCAATAAAAGATAACAAAAAAGAGGATAATATGTTACGTATTGTATTATGCGATGATAGTAGTCAGTTTTTGAGTGTTTTAAAAGGTTATGTTGAAAAAGAATGTAGGCGTATTTTGCCAGATGGTGAGGACTTTGAGGTTGGTCCTGCATTTGGAAGTGGGAATAGTGCTCTTGAATATATAGCGAACAACCACGTTGATGTAATTCTTCTTGATATTGATATGCCAGGGCTTAGTGGTTTTGAGGTAGCTAAGGTGCTGTGTAACCAATACAAGGGAATAAAAATTGTTTTCATGTCTGCTTATGATAATTTTGTTTATAATTCATTTGATTTTTTTCCGTTTGCATACATTCGCAAATCACATATTACAGAAGAATTTTCAAAAATTTTGAGGCGAATTGTTGAAAAAAGTCACGAATCAGAGCGACGATTGATTCTTAACACAACATTTGGAGTTAAGAATGTTGAGCTTAGTTCAATACTTTATGCAGAAAGTGAACGGAATTATTATAAGATTTTTTTAATACATAACAAAACCTATCTTTGTCGTGGAACGCTTACGGAACTTGAAAAAGCCGTAAATAGTAGAGATTTTTTTCGCATACATTCTGCATATTTAATAAATCTTGAGCATATGGAGAGATTGCTTGAAAATGATATGGTTCTTGTAGGTAGTTCTGCTCTACCTATTTCCCAAAAGCGTATGCAAGGTTTTAAGAAGGCATATATGGAATATGTAAGGAGGTGCTTTGGAACATGAATATGATAGCTGAGATTACAGCTACGGTTGTAGATGTTTTGTTCCTTTTATGGTTTATTACACGTTTCAATGATATCCCTCTGAAAAAAAGGCCGATAACCGCTTTGTGGGCGACATTATTGCTTGTATATCAGTTGACGGCTGATCATTTTTTGTATGGTTTCGATCTTTTGTATATGCTTGGTTCGTTTTTGATAGCTATGGGCTTTGCCTTGAGCCTCAGAAAGAAATTTGCTCTTTGGCCGATATTCTCAGCGACACTTTTCGTTATAGAGCCTATGCTATTTAATAGTATGATTTATTCCGTTTTTTCTCTTTTTATTGACCAAATGGGTATGGTAATGCAAGGCTCGCAGTCATATGTGAGAGTAATTTACATCATCATATGCAAATTGGCTCAGTTTGCCTTCTATAAGTTTATGCTTTTAATTTTCCGTAAGGAAAAAGATATTAATGTAAAAAGTGCTCTTTTATCATTTTTATTTACTGTGGCAACTGCGCTTGGTCTTGGCGCATTAATGAAGATGGCGGCTCAAAGCACCTCTCCTGAGACCGACGTTTTGGCTCTTGCTTTAGCAATTATACTTGTGCTTTTGAACATTATTCTATATATAATGATAAATCAAGTGCAGCAGCTGCTTCGCCACAAATACGAGTTGGCTATGCTGAACAAGCAAAGAGATTTTGAAAGATCGAGAATGGAAGAGGTGAATACGATCTGGGCTAACATACGAAAGCTTAAGCACGATTTGAAAAATCATTTCGGCGTGGTGAAGGGGCTTCTAAACGAAGGAAAATACGATTCTGGAATACAGTATTTTTCCGAATTAGACAATACTGTGAACAGTATGGGAGATCTTATAAAATCGGGAAATACAGTCATAGATTACGTAATAAATTCCAAACTATCTAATCTTGACGGAGTGCAGGTGCTTGTCTCAGGTTATGTTGGAAACTTTAGTGATGTCGACGATATTGACATGGTCAGTATTTTAGGAAATATTCTTGATAATGCCATCGAGGCGCAGGAGAAGGTAACTGGTGAAAAAAGAATAGAACTTTTATTTTTGCAAAAAAACTCAAACCGTATCATAATATGCAAAAACAGTATTGGTGAATCTGTTTTAAAAAATAACAAACGATTAAATTCTACAAAAAGTTCTCCGGAACTTCACGGTTTGGGGCATCAGATCGTTGAGACAACAGTCAGCAAATACAGGGGACTTATAGACTACTTTGAGGAGAACAATAATTTTGGAGTGCAAATAATTTTACCTTACAACTAAGTGGGATTTAATTCATATTATACTTTAATAAAAAACGTCATTGATTTAGTATCAATGGCGTTTTTGTTAATTATCCCTATAATTCGTTAATTATCCCTATGCCTTGAAAATGATATTGATATATGATACTATAAAATGGAAGAATAATTAATTATATGATATTATGATCTTTAAGTGATAATATGCTAGTTATAATTGGAGAAAACTGTTAAAAACAAATTGGATTTATATATGAATGTAATTGAATGTATCCTATCAAGACGAAGCGTTAGATTGTATAGCTCAAAAATTGTTGAAGATGACAAGATAGAGAGTATAGTGAGAGCTGGTATAAGTGCTCCATCTGTACATAATACACAACCTTGGAAATTCAAAATTATTAGCCAAAAAGAAACGATATGTCAGGTGGCCCAGATGTCAAAAGGATCAGCTTGGTTGAAAAGTGCATCTAGTTTAATAATTGTTTTTTTGAACAAAAAAGAATCTTTTCATCACCTAAAAGACGTTCAATCGTGTGGAGCAGTAATACAGAACATGTTACTGGCTGCACATGCACAAGATGTTTCAAGCTGTTGGATAGGTGATTTGTTAGATAATGAATTTCAATTAAAAGAATTGCTTCAGGTTGATGACAAGTTGGAGCTTATGGGGGTTGTTTCCATAGGATATAAAAGGGTGAATTCAAAAGAACCGGGGCGCAAAGAAATTTCAGAATTTATAATTTGAGGAGTGAAGTAATGTATGGCAAGATGTGCATTGATCGGGGAAAATTCTATTGGATATATAAATACCTTAATCGATATTTGGAATAACGGCGATTGTGCGGTTTTGTTGGATTGGCGTATTCCTTTCTCAACTGCAGTAGAAATGATGATTGAAGCAGATGTTCTCACTTGTTTTATTGAAAAAGGTTTGTTTTCCAAAGTTGAAAATGAAATTCCTAATTCCATTGATGTTATTACATTTGAAAAACAAAATAGCTCGGCTGCATTATTGCCGAACTGCATTTATGATAATTTCCAAGAGAACTATAGCAGAAGCGAAGCAGTTGTGATATATAGCTCCGGAACAACAGGAAAATCAAAAGGTATTATTTTATCGCATTTTGCTATTAATACCAACGCGGACGCAATTATAGATTACATGAACCCGACCGTCGAGGACTGTATCTATATTGCTAAAACCTTATCTCATTCATCAACGTTAACGGGAGAATTGTTGGTGGCGCTTAAAACAAGAATGAAATTAGTAGTCGCCCCTACCATTGTTCCGCCGAGATATGTTTTGAATAATATAAATATATTAGGGGTTACTATTATTTGCTTAAATCCTACGTTAGTGTCGATGTTTGCAGATGAGTACGAGCGAAAAAAATATGACATATCTTCTTTAAGAACTATTTATGTTAGCGGATCTATACTGAATGATAGGATTTATGAGAAAGCGCATGCAGTATTTGCTGATATTCCAATTTACAATGTATATGGATTGTCTGAGGCAGGACCGAGAGTTACCGCTCAGAGATCAGATTGCTGCAAAAGCAATTCCGTTGGAAAGCCTATTAAGGATGTAGACATTAAAATTGTGAATGAGCAGGGAAGTATCGTCTCAGATGGCGTATACGGCACTATACATGTAAAAACACCAAGTGTTTTTGCTGGATATATTGTTGGAGAAAATAAACATAACTCTTTGTATGAAGGCTGGCATAATACAGGCGATGTTGGTTATATCGATGCTAATGCCGAACTGCATATTATAAACAGAGTGGATGATGTCATTATAATTGATTCTCACAAGATATATCCCAGTGAAATTGAAAAGCAGATTGTTGAGCAAAGTGATGTAAAAGAATGCGCAGTTGTCAAGGTAGAATTGAACGGCAACGAATTTATAGGTTGTTTGTACGCAAACGAGAATGAGATCGACCGAGACCTCAAGGAAAAACTTAAAACAAAATTACTAGTGTACGAAGTTCCAAGATTTTTCTTGAGATGTGATGCCATGCCGATAACCCCAAACGGGAAAGTATCTACGCGTGAAGTACAAATCTATTTAAGAAAATACATAGGTCAGGAGTAAAATTATGACAACAGAGACGATAAAACAAGAAGTAATTGAGCTAGTGTCCGAGCTTTTCGAAGACAAAGGTTTTGGTGTTGATATCATTGAATACATAGATTTGATAGATGATTTGGGAATGGATTCAATAACCTTTATTTCTATCGTAGTGGAGGTAGAAGCACACTTTAATATAGAAGTTCCGGATGATATGCTACTACTTGAAAATTTCAAGTGTGTAGCCGATATCGTTTCTGTTATTGAAAACGAACTTTCAAAGAAATCAGAGGGATCGGAGGTCAAAGAGAATGTCGAAACTTGAAGAAATGCTGAGATATGTTTCTGAGCATAATGAGTTTTACAAAAACATTATAAAAGAGTACAAGATTACTGATCCAACCGATATTTCTCAGTACCCAATTTTGACAAGGCAGAAGCTTCAAGAGAATAGATATAATTTGTTTTCTGAAGGCGCTTACGAAAAATATTATATGCAAAGGCTTATTCATTTTAAATCGTCAGGATCAAGCGGTATGCCAGTCGATATATACTGGGATTTAAATGATTACAATGAATCTATGATAGAGACATGGAGGCTTAGAAAGCGTTATCATAATATATCACCCATAAGTAGAAAAATTAGTTTTAAGTATATAAATAATGAGCCAGTTTCTGAACCTAAAAAAATGCATTATATAAAAAACAATGAGATGCACATATGTAAATCCTGTTTAAATGAAGAAACAAATGCTCCGATTATATGTGATTTAATTAACACCTTTTCTCCAGATTGGCTTTATATTCAACCATCCACATTGAATAGAATATTAGATTTCTATGAGAAATGCAACAAAACGCCCGTTGAGACAATACGATATATAGAGTGCTTTGGAGAAATATTAACAAATACATTGAGAAAACGAGCACACAAAATATTTGGTTTCCCAATTACCAATATGTATGGATCTACTGAAATGAATTCTATAGCTTATGAAGTTGACCATAACATGATCATATCCCAGAATGTTTATGTGGAAGTGTTGACAGAACATGGGATATTTGATAGTGGAGAAGGGAATGCAATAGTTACAAACTTATGTAATAGAGCGATGCCTCTGATAAGATATAGCCAAGGAGATATAATTACAATAAGTAAAAAAGAGTCTTGTAATAAAAAGACAATTGATATCAACAAAGGTAGAACTAGGGATTTTATAAGAATCGGGAATAAAGACTTTAATGTTAGTTTGTTAATTTTAATTTGCGAACGAACTAACAACGCTATTTCAAATATTATTGAAGAATACTATTTTGTGTATCACGCAAAAAGTGTAATTGTTACTTTCCACCTTAAACTTCAGGAGCAATATAAGGCTTGGAGGACAAAGGTGATTTCATTGTTAAGAGAATTTTGGATTTTATATGAAATGAACGTGGAACTTAATGTGGTTTTTTATAACTCATATTATGTAGAATCATACAGCAATAAAAATCATTTACTAAAAATAGAAGATAATTAATAGAGGAAGAAATGTTGCCCATAAAAACTTTTATTCACAATGGAAAATACTATGTATACGATTCAAACGTAAACAAACTCATTAACGTTACAAGAGACGTTTTTGTGCAGATTCGTATGTATAATGAAAACAAGATTGATAAGAACATCATCAATAGCAATGATCAGTATGAGAGTCTTAAGCATTTGATTAAAAAAGGCTTTTTTTGCAAATCCATCATAGATAAAATTGAACATCCGTGGAGTGATATATATAAGGATATAATCGACAATTGTATGAGCTTCATCATTCTTCAAACAACTAGAAAATGTAATTTTAAGTGTCGGTACTGTCATTTTACAGTTGATGATGCTGTAACTAACGAAAAAACCATTGCATATATGGAATGGGATATTGCTAAAAAAGCTATTGATTTTTTATACGAACATTCTGCTGATTCGCCGCGTGTGTGCATTGGATTTTATGGAGGGGAACCATTACTTAATTTTGATATAATAAAACGAAGTATACTTTATGCCGATACATTATTTGAAAGACACGAATTATCATATTCAATGACAACAAACGGTTCTTTATTAACCAAAGAGGTTGTTGATTTCATTGCAAGACACCCTTTTCGCCTTCGCATAAGCTTCGATGGTCCATCAGAAATACAGAACAAACATCGTATGTTTTCTTATAATGGACAAAAAACATTTGATATTGTAATAAAAAATATTCTTTACATAAAAAATACATATCCTGAATTTTTTTCGAATTATGTTAAATTTAACGCAGTGGCAATGCCTAATGAGAATTCATCAAATGTGTTAAATTTTTTCGAGTCAATAGGGGTTTCTCTAAATAATGTGAAGATCAATATGGCAAATTTAGAAGGAATAGATTATGACCCGCTTTTGGATGATTTACAAAATATGAATTTTCCCAAAATGTCCAATATGCAATACAGTCAAGATAACTTAACCCCCCAAATTAGGCAGGCACTTTTTGATGAAATTCAGATAAATCGAGTTGCACATCCTAATGGAGCATGTGTCCCAGGTCATACTAGATTATTTGTATCTACTGATGGAGATTTTTATCCTTGTGAAAAAGTGCCAGAATATAACCAGGCATCGAAAATAGGAAACATATACAAAGGGTATGATTATGAGGCAATATATTCAATGATTAACACTGGAAAGCTAACAGAAGATAAATGCAAAAGTTGTTGGTGTATACGTTTTTGTAGAATATGTGCATCAAAATGTTTGAGCATAGATTCAAATGGATATTCATGTGTTAGAAAAGAAAAAGCGTGTAATTATTATAAAAGATCCGTAGTCAATCAATTTAAAAAGTATATTAATGAATTGGAGTCAAAATGAATGTGCTATTAATTTCTTCACCGTATATTGAGCTCTGTCTTTTGGAGTGCTTAGATAATTATATACTCGAAAATTTGAATAAGGTGTTTTTACTAAAAGAAAATCATCCTAATAGAGTATACAATTTTATTGAATCTTCTTATTCGGTAGAATTTGTAAAAAATGTGGAAGAAGGTACAAGTAAATCTGATTTGGTATTGGTGATTAGAGACCAATTCTTATCTCCGGACTTTATTAGTTACATAAATTCGAAGTGCATAAACAATAAAAAGAATTTCATATTAGGAGAACTAAAAAAAAATAATATTTTTTCAGTAATTGAAAAAAACATTGCCGAAATTCAAAAAAAACCAAGCGTTTTGATAATAGGAATGACCGGAGCAAGCCAATTGGTAAAAAACGAGCGAGTGCTGTCGAGTTTTTTGAAAAATCGTGGAGTTAACGTGTTCGATAGCTTTCAGTATTCAATTAAATCCTTTCCAAAATCAAAAGATTTGCTCTGCTCTAGCCAAACATATCCAGAAAATGCGGATATAACCTTTTGCTCATACGACGAGTATTCTGATACAGATGCAAAAAAAGAGGAACTTCATAAATACATACAGCTTATTCAACCTGATTGTTTAATTGTTTCTTGTGACAACTCATTTGTAGATTATTATAAAGTAGATCAACACTTTTATTATAATTACGGTATACATGTTGATGGTTTTATACATTCGAATTATTGCTATCTAAAAGCAAACGAAGACATACTTACATATTCAAGTTTTTCAACTACACACAAGGGAAATGATTCGTATAGCATTTTTTGTAATGATCGTGAGGGAATTGAACAAATATGCTATACAATCCTTACCAAAGTGGCTTATCCAAACAACGTAATGCCACTTAATTAAATTTCAAATTAAGAAGCCTCGGTTATTATGAACATACAAATCGAAATTCTATATTATTATTGAGGAGGTGTGTGTATGGTATTTAAAAAAGGAGTTCAGTTCCCAAACAATCCTGCGATTCCTTTAGGAATTTGCGCGGATTGCACAGGAAGTACCGAAACAGACGCACAAGCAAGTTTAGATCTAGAAGACGTAACTGGCGATTGCTAATTAACTAATAACGTAATCTAGAAGAAAACGAGGCTTCTTGACCTAATTTTTGCTTTGATTAAACACATAAAATTGGAGTTGATTTATGAAACAGCTGAATAAATTCGTTGAACCTTTGAAATATTCCATAGCATTAATATATAGATCAAGTGGTTTATTAATTGTGTGGCTTTTTTTTCTTAGTTTATTGCTTTCATCCTTGTCAATATTTGGTGTATTTGCAATAAAATACATTATAAACATTGTGTGTGATTCAAATGTTCAAATTAAAAAGATATTATTATGGATTATATTGTATGTTCTTTCTTTAATTGTTATTTCTGTAATAAGTTTCTTGCAACAGTTACTATATGATGTTGTTTTCAAAAAAGCTGAGCATTTGTATGATTGTGAAATTTGCGGAAAGAGATCCGTGTTGTCAATGGCCGAAATTGATTCGTCAAAAGGAAGGGACAAACAAGACGATGTGATGTATTGCAAAACTGCAGTAGTGTATTCTATTAGAAATTTGATAAAGGTTTTTTCAAAATTATACATTTTTTTTGTTTCGTTTATTATACTTTTATCGTTTAACAAGTTTTTTTCAATATTATTTTTATGTTTAACAATACCGGGAATAATTCTCAATCAGATTTTTGATAAAAAAGCTGAAAACATTCGTATAAAACAAGCACCGGATGTTCGTAAATTTCATTATTATCGATGGATGCTTACAGATGCGTGGCCAGCTAAAGACGTCCGTATGTATGATTTAACTGATTACATAAAAAAACGTTATGACGATGAAAAACAGAGGTATATAAATGCAAACAAGAAACTTGACAAAGATAAACTTAGGGGCAAATTATTTACAGAGGGTCTCCGTAGATTAGGCGAATGCTTATTTGTTGTATTTGTGGTCAACATGGCAATTAAAGGTGAAATTAGCATTGGTGATGTAACATTGTATGTTGGTTTGGCGCATCTGGTAGGAAATTCTTTTCAAGATATGTTATGGATAACAATTTATACTTTTACAAGATTAAATAAAATATCAAATAGAGTAATCGAATTTTTTTCGATTAAAACGGATGAAAATTGTTTTCACAAGAGGAAGCTTGATGGATTTAAATCATTAACCTTTAATAATGTATATTTCAAATATCCATACACAGAAAAATATGTACTAACTGGAGTTTCCTTTACGTTGAATAAAGGAGACAAGCTATCAATTGTCGGCATTAATGGTTCTGGTAAGTCTACTATTATTAAGTTAATGCTTGGTCTTTATGAAATTGAGTCGGGACAAATTCTGATCAACGGTTATCCAATGTCAGATTACGATATAAGAGATGTTAGAAAACTTTTTTCCGCTCTGTTCCAAAGCTTTGTGCAATATCCGCTGACTTTGCGGGAAAACATCGCACTTTCCTCGCTTGAACGCATTGACGATAGTGATGAAATTGAGAGTGTATTAAGACAAAGTGGTGTATATGAGGATATTAAACCCAAACTTGAAAACGGATTGGATTCTTTTATGACTCGCAAGTTTGATGATAAAGGAACAGAACTTTCAAAAGGACAATGGCAGAAGATCGCACTCTCCCGAGCTTATTTCAAAAATGCGCCAATCATTATTTTTGATGAACCATCTGCTGCGCTTGATGCCGAAGCCGAAGATCGGATATTCAAGAACTTTGAATCAATATCTGATGGTAAAACAGGAATTATGATTTCTCACAGAATATCAAGTGCACGTATGTCTAATAAGATAATCGTGCTTGACGGAGGAAAAATTACAGAACAAGGTTCACATGAGGAGCTTGTTTCACTTAACGGTTTGTATGCAAAGCTTTACAACCTCCAACGTGAAAAATACACTATAAAGGAGGGGGACTGATATGAACAAGATAAAACAATTTTTCTCCGGTCTTGTTAAAAATGTGTGGTTTGGAATTAAAACAAGTTTTCTTGCTTCCAAATTCTATTTTTTGATGAAATTATTGATTCTTGTTTCTACCACTGTTATTCCGTTAGTGAATATTTGGTTGTGGAAAGAAGTATTGAACGGAATTGTTGATTATCAAAATAGCAGTAAAACTGTAATGGTTTGTCTCGCTGTTTACCTATCTTTGCAGCTTACAACATACCTATTGGCTCAGTTCAATACATATGTGAATAGCCGCTATAGTGATGAATTACAATTCTACATTGAGATGGTTATGATGGAAAAAACATCTCGTATGGATTTGTCATTTTTCGATTCTGCGAAAATGGGTGATAAGGTTCGCCATGCAAGAAGCAATTTCGGTGTTATGACGCAGATGACTTGGACTGTATTTGATATTCTTTCTGCATTTATTAATGTTATTGCAACTTTGCTCATCGTTTGTACTTATAAATGGTGGCTTGGAATTGTCACGCTTATCCTTTTGATCCCATTTATGCTCTACAATAAAAAGCGTACAGAGCGAAAATTGGAAATGGAGAAAGAGCAACTCCGCGATAATCGTAAAAAAGATTATTTCCGTGATGTTTTCTTTAACAATGATATTCAATTTGAGATTAAGCTTAACAATATTGGTACTTATTTTATTGATAAGTATAAGGAAACATGGTTGAAGCTTTACAAAATTAACAAGGCAGAAGATATTAAGCACAATATCATAAATACGCTTATTATGATTGTTAACGTATCTAGCGAATTTTTGGTGCTGACAGTATCGGTATTTGATGTTGTCAATAAGCATATCGGTATCGGTGACCTACAATACAATCTTAGTATGGTATCGAGATTGCGTGGTCAAGCACAAGCGTTGATGAATAATGTTAACAGTTTTCTAAATAATAATACACGTTTAATCGAGTTACAAGAATTTATGGACATCGAACCTGAAGTGGAAAAGAGTGGAACACTGAAGCCGTCGAATAACCCCAAAATCGAGTTCTGCAATGTATCTTTTCGTTATCCAAACGCAGAGCAATATGTGCTGAAGAATTGCTCCTTTACCATCGAACCCCACGAAAAGATCGGGTTGATAGGACTTAATGGTGCAGGAAAATCCACGATTGTTAAGCTGATGTTCCGTTTCTATGATCCCGAGGAGGGATGTATCAAGCTCGATGGTGTAGATCTGAAGGAATACGATATTTATGCTGTGCGCAAGGTGTTCGGTGTCTTGTTCCAAGACTATGTTACGTACTGTTTGCCGCTTCGTGAGATTATCGCTCTTTCCGACTTCGATGAGAGGTTCAACGATGAAAAGCTGAAAAAAGCTTGCGACATCAGCGGCGCAAGCGATGTTATCAAGGATTGGGAGAACGGCTATGATAGCGTTCTTGGTCGTTACTATGCAGACAACGGCAAAGACCTTTCGGGCGGTCAATGGCAGCTCGTTGGACTTGCCCGTGCGTACTTCAAGGATAGCGATTATATGATTCTTGACGAGCCATCTGCCGCCCTTGACCCGATTTCAGAGGATAGAATCTTTGAACAGCTCTATCATTTGAGCGAGGGTAAAAGCTCGGTCACAATCTCGCACCGTCTTTCCAATACCACTCTTGCCGATAAGATTCTCGTTATCGGTGACGGACACATTATCGAACAAGGCTCACATTTTGAACTCTTGAAGCAGAATGGAAAATATGCCGAGCTGTTCAATTTACAGGCAAGTAAATACATTTAATTACAAAGGAGATACTTACTATAAAGATCAGGAATTTGCCAAAGACACTATAAACAAAATCAAAATCATACAAGCCTATAAAGATCAATATGGTGAGGATGATATCAATGAATATGTCAAGATTTTTGGAACATGGCGTGGTATCGAAGATTATTTGAGTGAACGAATGGCTCAAAGACAAGCCAAAACTGCTGAGAACACTTGAATGGGTTCTTTTATCCATAGCGATAACCCCGCCGAGAGTAACCGTTTGGTCACTCTCGGCGGGATTTCTTTGACTTAACAACTCTATGGCGGTTGAAAAATAACGCTTTTTATGCTATAATAAATTATTAACTGCGCAGATAAACAACGGAGGTGGACTTTGAAATGAATTTTCCTGCATTTACAGATGACGCATATTGGACAGAAGTCATTGAGCAGTATATTCGGAATAACAATACGCATCCAGGCTGGTATAACATAGAATACTATATGTGGGAGTATTTTAAGGACTGCTTGAAAAGGAATAATCGTTTTTTCTTTAAACATCCGCTCCTGCCAGTGCTGGAGTCTGAGTTTAATCGCAACGCATGTACCTTACTACAGGATACAGCGATTTACCGTGCAAGGATAGATTGCGATAGTAAATTGTGGAACGAATGGAATTCTTATTGCAGAATTGATTCAGAACCCAGGCAAATAAAAGCTCTTGAAAAAAGAGATGTTCCCGCGGCTAAACTTGCAGAACTTTGGAAAAAATATGAGGGTTTCGTTAATTCCGAACAGACCAAGGAAATAAAACAACGTATCGAATCTGGTTTTCAAGGGTTTGATGCGATAGGGAGTTCTGCTCCCCCAAAAGGAAAAGCAAGCGCAGGCCGATGTAACCCTGAAGGGGTTTCTTATTTGTATGCTGCGCTGGAAGAGCATACTGCTATCGCGGAAATAAGACCTTTTATACGTGACTCCATCAGTGTTGCTGTACTGAAGCCCGCTCGGGATCTGCGATTGGTAAATTTCGATTTCGAACCAACTGCAGTAGTCAACGGTAGGGACTTTTTGTTTGATGATATCAGAAGAGATTTCGCCAAAATAAATAAAACGCAAAATTCCGATTACTTTATAACTCAGTTTATTGCATCGTTGATCGAGCATCTTGGCTATGACGGTCTTTGCTTTAGGAGTTCTCTCGTCAAGGATGGCACTAACTATGTTATCTTCAATCCATCTGATTGCCCCGCGACAACTTCCAAATTAGTTTATTTATCTGAGGTGAGCTATGTATACGGGCAATGCAAATGATTGTTTCGAAAACTTACGGTGAGAAAGGATTGATCCAATGAAAACTTCCGATGTGGCGAATGACAATTATATGGAAATGGGGGAGGACTGGAAAGCAGAGTTCTTAGAGCTATATATGTCCGGCGATGCGGGGGACTTTGATAAAGCACTGTCTTTGAAACGACTACATATACCTAAAAGGTTATATCGTTACCGGACATTAAGCGATGATAGCATAGCTAAATACCGTTTTGGGGAAATAGTTCGAGGCGAATTATACATGTCGCATCCAAGTGAACTAAACGATCCTTTCGAGGCAACTTCTAATTTAGCAGCTTTTAACCCCTCTGCATATATGAGGGATAAAGAGGATTTTACGAAATTATTCAAGGATGAAATGAGTGATGAGGATTACGCAAACGTGTTTGACAGCGATTTTTGGTACGATAATCTTCTCACTTATGTGGCTGAAAAAAGCGTACCCCAGGATAAGGTTGACTCGACAAAAGAAGCATTATCAAGGGTCATTATGGGAGAATTTGAAAAGATAAATTCTAACGTAAGTGATATGACAAGAAAAATGGTACGACTGGCTTGTTTTACAACCACTCCAAATAATCTGCCGATGTGGAATCACTACACCAATGGACACACAGGAGTATGCTTGGAATATAATACAGAGGACATAAAAAATATTTATCAAATAAACAAGTTGTTTCCGGTATACTATGTCGATAAAATGCCGGATATGACTGATAGGCTACTACAAAAAATGCGTGCGGAATTTGGGTTTATGGATTATCTTGCTATACACAAACTCAAAGACTGGAGGTATGAAAACGAATGGCGACTGATTTATGATGCTGGTTCTTGGTATTTTGGACCGGAGGATATTCCGCAAGATTTTTGGACACATGGGAAAAGTATCCCGTTCATTCGACCTGCGCGGATAATAATGGGTATGAAAATATCAGAAGAGCACGAAATAAAGATCCGTGCATATGCAGAACTTGCAGGAATTCCTGCAGTTAAAGCAATTCAAACAGAATATGGTTTGAAAATTGATTAACAATTGTAATGTTGTTTTAGGCAGTCCCTAATACAACGAATGACCTGCTTGTGAATGGCTCGAATATAGACCTAAACAAATCTAAACTGTGTCATTTCGTTACATAATCATTTTTTATTTGTTTACAGCGATGCGTTATTTGCGTCATATGAAAAAATGAAAAGCAAAACACCACGGATTGCCTTCCGTGGTGTTTTGCAGTTAGGTGGCCTATTCGGCTGGTATTATTTTACCGCTAATTTTGCATGCCATTCTTTGATATTCACTTTTTTGCCTTAAATCGAGGTTTTTTGTTTGCTTTTTTGTGTATCCCTTAAAACATCACTAAGAGGTTGAATCAAATCTTCCAATTTAGGTATTGGAGACAAACGGTTATTACCATTAATCACCACAATGATGAAACAAGGTATACAAATTGAGTATAATATGATAAAATAAAGGAGCAGAGAACTTTGTAAGGGGATTGGTATTTAACAAATCCGAGAGACGGACTGATCAAGGTTCCTTTAGTGGACCGATCATTGCAAGAAGAAGTGCGAAATGAATCATAACCGGGACAGGAAATTAAATGAAGCAATTCACAAATAAAGGTCATTTTGCATCGTGGGTAGGACTTGCTTGGGGAGGATGGCAAGAAAAAGAGTTTTCGAATACGAAAATGAAAGTTGTTTTTGAAATCCACGTTAGTTTAATTTGCCCATTCTGCTATCCGTTGAATATAGCCCCAAAAATGAAAAAACTGGTCGTATGAAGTTTAACATCCTTGTCGTACTAGGTTGAACAGTGCAGTCGGCGGAAATCGTCCCCACCGGCGGCGAAGTTGTGCATTGACAAAGAACAAAATATATGGTATCATAATAATGATTTAAGAAAAAAGGGAGTGGAAAAGTATTAGTAAAGTGTTAATTGATTTTGATTATCAAATTAGTGTAGGGAAAAACAAATGCAGTAGATGTTGGGAATGCCCTTCTAATGTCAACTATATTTTTGAGGTGTCAGCTGAAAAATATGGGAATAGATATTTTAGACTTTTTTGGAAAATAAAATAAATATATCATATAAGGATACGCTATTTTTAGCAAAGGATAGCATATTGGTTTTTAGTAATATTAATTCACAAATAAAAAAGTTAAATATTTGTATTCAAAAATATAATATTATTTTAGCATCAGAATTGGGATTGATATGGAGATAAATCAAGAACTTATCAATTTCCCACCTGAAAACGCAAGCATTTGTGTTTGAAACAAGTAAATATGCCCAATGCTTTTTGCGAACGAAATGCGGTCAATAGAGAAACGGTATGACATAAGTTATAGTGGGTCTATGTCTAAAATGGAATTTGCTGAAAAATGCGGGAGCGGTTGAGTAACAAATAGTAAGTTGAATATTTGATTCACAGAAAGAGTGAAATATGAAAAACAATAAGCGTTCGCTTTTCGTTCTGAAGTATTTAACAGAACAAACCGATGAAAACCACCGTGTCACGATTGCGAATATAAATGAGTATCTTAGGCAGTATGATCTTGATGCTAATCGCGAGACGATAAGCGACTGTATCAAGGAGCTTCAAGAAGTAGGGTATGATATATTCTGTGTTCGCAGTACACAAAATCAATATTTTATGCGCGAGCGCACGTTTAGCCTTGCCGAAGTAAAGCTTCTTGTAGATGCCGTTCAATCGAGTAGGTTCATCTCGGAAAAGCAGAGCTTGGAGCTTATAGTAAAGCTTGCAGAGCTTGTCGGTTCTCATAAGGGAGAGATACTAAAACGCCATCTGTATATCGAGAGTAGGGCTAAGACTGACAATGACGGCATTATGGAATGTGTGAATATGATTCACCAAGCCATAATCGACAATAAAAAGATCAAGTTCAAATACTATGAATATAACGCAAGCAAGGAAAAGGTTTTGCGGTATGACGGATATACGTATATGCTTTCTCCATGTGCTCTCGTTTGGAACAACGATATGTATTATGTCATTGGCGCATACAAAGACAAGGAAGGCTTTTCAAAGTTCCGTTTAGATCGTATGTGCGAGTTTGAAATGACCGAAGAGCAGGGAACAGATATTCGCGAATGTTTGGATATGTCGGATTTCTTCGAGAGAGAGTTCTCAATGATGAACGGTGAAACCTGTGAGGTGGAATTGCTTTGTGAAAACAAATTGATGGGCAGCATTGTGGATAAGTTCGGAATTGATGTTAAGACGGAGACCGTGGATAACAATCATTTCAAAGCTATCGTTGATGTCAATTTGTCAGGCAACTTTTACGGCTGGGTGTTTGCATCAAGAGGGAAAATGGAGATTTTGGCTCCCAAATGGGTCAAATCGGAGTTTCAGGATGCCGTAAATATCTACGCAAAATAAGTGAAAAAAGCAATGAGGTGCGGAAAAAGTTCCGCACCTCATTTTATAAAACCCGATTGACAAAGGTAGTTGCTTATTGTATAATATAAATGAACTTAATGTTCAGCAAACGGAGGTGAATCCAAATGCGTAACGTGAATGAAGACAGACTTCAAAAAACGCTTAAGTATATTTTGGAATATCAGAAGGAGAACAGCAAAACACCGACATACAGACAGATACAGAAGGAGTGCGGATATACGTCACTTGGTACCGTTGCTGCCGATGTTGCACGACTTAAACAACGCCACATGATTGAGTCGTCAAACGAAAGCGGTTGGAGCAGTATCAAGCTCCCGAATCGTTTATCTGTAAACGGTAAGCACAATTGCTATATTTGCGGTGCGGTACCTTGCGGACAGCCTTCTCCTGCAATCGAGGATATCGAGGCAACCGTCGCTCTCCCTGATGCTATATTTGGATGCGCTGATCATATCATTCTACATGCAACCGGTCCCAGCATGATTAAGAGAGGAATTTTTGACGGAGATTTTCTCGTTGTAAGGAAACAACCCACAGCAAAGCTTGGTGACACGGTTATAGCGATGCTCGATGATGGCGAAAGCACCTGTAAGATTCTTGCTGAGAAGAACGGTAAATATTATTTGCGGGCTGCCAATGACGAGGTGAATGAGAACGGGAAGCGTAAGTATGATGTTTATCCCGAATCCGATTGGTCTATATTCGGGGTTGTGGACTATGTTATACACGCACCGGTATGTGACGAATTCGAGTGATAAGTAAATGCTACCAAGTAAGAGAGGTTAATATGGAAAACTATATGGTGTATACCCCCGAAGCGCATATAGCTATTACAGAGGTTTATGCGGAGGATGGAGTGGTTTACTTGAAGTTCAAGAAGCCGAAAACTCAAATTTATGAAGTAATGACACTGGATGTATTTCTTTCATTAGTTTATCAGACATTGCAAAGAAAGCACTATGACGAATCGTACCGATGAGTAGAGAATCCGAGTGAGGTTCTCACCGTATACGAGGATAATTTAATGATAACTCAATACGAGCTAAACCAAGTGAGTTGAGCCGGGAGAGTTCTGCGGATAAATATGACCGCAGGCTTTCCCGGTTATTTTGTTTTATAGGAGGATTTTATGGAGAAATATAGTACTTGCTATTGCTGTCAACATGAAACGGATATAAAGAAAACAGCAGAAATGGCAGAAGCGTGCAGAGTATATAGGATTATTCAAAACATAACAAACGCTGGATTTGATGCGGAGATTAAGAAAGTAAAAGGTGAACTTAAAATACTCTCGGTAAAGAAAAGCGTAGCATCGGATTTCACTACAATAAATTAAATATAGAAAACCATTGATGAAGTGGCATCAATGAAGGACCAAGCGGGGTCGATAAGTTGCATTTTTTATGCAACCTATTGGCTCCGTTTTTTATTTTGGAGCCCCCACTTGGAGAAAGGGCTCCAAATGAAAGAAAAACGCTTAACATATAGTGCCGCAATAATAATAAGTGCCATTCGCGGACCTCCATCAAGTTATTTTGAAATCAAAAACAAAATTTCAAAATTGTAACTTGGAGGAAACTATGATTAACAGAAATAATGGCTTTACAGAGCAAGAAAAATTACAAAACCGTTTTACAGCATTTATCACTACGTCTATAAGTAGAGCTCGCATTGATTACCTCAGAAAAGAAAAAAGCAGGGCACAACATACATATGAAATGGATGATGAAAAATTTGTTTCAATTGTAGATAGCAATGATTTTGTAACAGAATTATGTGACACCGATTCTTTGGCATACGCATTACAACAACTCGACGAACGTGAGCGCTATGTTTTAATTGCCAGAGTACTTGAGGAAAAAAGCTTTGAAGAAATTGCGGGCAAGCTCGGACTGAAATACAAGGGCGTTGCCGCAATCTATTATAGAACAACCGCTAAACTTAGAAATATACTTGGAGGGAACTGATATGAAGGATTTTAAGGAATTGATTATCAGAGCGAAAAGAGGAGAGAACGAAGCACAGGAAATATTGCTTGAAATGTATAGCCCATTATTATCAAAGGAGTCGATAGTTGACGGTGTGTTTGATGAAGATCTATATCAAGAGCTATGTTGTAAGTTCATACGTTGTATAAAAGCATTTAGCATATAAAAAATGGCGGGAGCATCAATTTGATGCCCCCGCCCGACTTATACTAAGTCTGTGTTATTGCACAAAGTCTCATGGGTGAGCCTTGAGCCGAGCTTGAAAGCGTATACAAAGATTGCTTTTTCTGCGAGACTTATATACTCGTCAGTGTACCAATGCCAGCCGTTCAAGCGCTTCTTCCATTGTAATGACGGAATACTTTTTTGCTCGGTTAATCATAAACCGTATTTGCTCACCGTTATCGTCACATGCGAAAGTATGCTCTGACTCCACGGCGGCATTAAGCTCGTCCAGATAAATATAGACTTTGTTCTCGCGGTCTATGTAGTATCGGGATCCTCCTTCGATCTCACACCCATTGGTAACGAGGTGACATCCCTCGGGGAGCTTCATCAGCATTGTTCGTTTGCTTTCGGCAGAGTCAAAAGATAAACCCGTAGGTCTCCATCCCCAATCACCGAACATAGATAACTGTCGGTCATCGCGAGTACGCTTGATATATTCGAAGTGTTCGCTGTCAGCCATAATCATTTCACCTATTCGGCGAATGTTGTTTTCAACAGCGAGCATATCAATGTACTCGTGTGTCCGGTGCTCGTTATGGTATCCTGCGCTGATATTGACCGCTGCAGTATTGAGATAGGGAGCAATCACCGAAATATCACTAAAGCTTCCGTGATTCTCTTGAAAACCGAAGCCGAGAACAAAGTCAGTGAACTCGGGATTGTCGCAACGGTAGAACACAGCATCATTACTTCCGCGTCTGTCCATTTCAACAATGTAATTAACTTCCGGCTTTATCTTAGATGCCGTAAATGTATTAGCGCCGCGACCTCCGCATTCCTCATCCTCGCAAAACAGTATGTGGCACTTGAAGTCCCGAATCAGTTGCAGTATCATATAAACACCGCAACGGTCGTCGCCGCCAATTCCTTGAGGTGACATTACGTACTGCATATCCTCTGAAAAGCAGATTATCTCAGCTTTCTCGTTATGTACGGTATCAAGGTGTGCCACTAAAAGTACGGGGATGTTGCCTTCAGCATAAAGAAAACCCTTCTTGTTAACTGTCCAATACCCCTCTTCTTGCAGATAAAGATCAAGATATTCTTTTAGGGTTGCCTGGTCCATTTGGATTATTTTTTTGAATTCTTTTATGTCATAGTTCATTTACGTTACCTCCGTTCCGACAGGGTGAATTGCAGCGTGGTGGCAAAGCGTATTACCGATAATGGCGCAGACGTTCCGTACACTGCAAGCAAAGCAGGGTTCCTGAGAAGCGCTATAACACTCGGGGCATACCTCTATCAATCTGCCGCTGCGATCGTAAGCGGGATACATTGTTTCCCGACAAATCCTACCGCAGGAGCCACAGATATGCAGGCAAGCGTTACAGTGAAATGCATCCTCAACATACCTTGTCTGCTGTCTCGGGATAGTTCGCCCACAATCCTGGCAAACAACCATTTCGGAACAACCGCATTTGATGCCTCGATGGGCATTAAATGGAAGCCCACAGCAAACGCATATTGGCTTTTTACCGATAATCATTTTTGCTTTTTCAGGTGTCCCTTTGATAAAAGAAAGGTTGCCCTGATAGTCGTAGTCGGGATATTGAGCACTTTCTTCAGCAGATTCTATACAAGTAAGATCGTCGCGCTTGGTTTTCAGTACCCAAAGATTGGGTACACCTAGACAGGTCGCAAGGATCTTGTGAACGAGAGAGCGGTTTTGCTCGGCAAACTCGTCAGATCCGTTAGGGTAGAGCCTTGACTGGAAGAGACAGCTATCCTTGTAAAAGAACATCTGCCTCGTTCTTCTCGGTGCTCTATAAAAGCATTCGGTCACATCGGGATCCACCGTAAAGAAAATCATACTGACGGGGTCGATCATATAGGACAGAGTGCCTCCTTGATACAAACCGTCATTGAGATTGTGGCAGGAAGTCCATGTGTTGCTCTTGCTTGACATTTCAAGAAAGTCACAGGGATGAACCGACAGCACCGCCGTTCTTGGCATTTGAATGGGATTGAGAGCATCAGAGAGCTGAGCAAATATGTTGTTGTATCGCTCGTGCTGATCCAAACCGTACTTTCGGCATATCTTACCTATAATACGACTTGTCTTTTCGCCTGTTGCACATTTGATTTGTGCGTGTTCGCGGATAGTAGCTAATGCACCTTCTGAAAGGGTATGGCTGTATTCGCTAACCGCTGCCTCAAAAGCAATACGAAAGTAGTCAAAGCTTTGAGGTGCAACCTGATCTATGGCAATTTCCATCATCATAAAAGTGATTTCATCAACGACGTCACGCTCTATACCGCGACCTTCTTTAAATTCAATTACGACAGCCTTTGCGTCCTCGTTCCAATCGGGATGAAGCCTTAAAAGATTCATAAGCTCCGATTTAGCCTCTGCCCATTGCACGAGATTTTCCATAACTCCTTCCTCTGAGAAGGATTTTTGATACTTGTACATAACCTCGTAAAAGGCATTTTTTAATTCTTCCATTTTCTATTCCTTTCGTTTGAATTAAGAGGGAGAAGAGAAGTCCTCTCCCTCAAATTTTTACCAGACTGAATACTGGGTTTGTCGTACTTTGTCCGCAGATGCAGTAAGCTGTTCAAGCTCTTCGGTATCCTGAACATCAAGGTCAATGACCTCGGCGGCAATATTGTCGTTATTTGAGAACACTCCCGTTACACGACAGTTTTCTACGATAACGGTTACGTCAGCAGGAAGGATCATACGATAGCCTATGTCATAAAGACAGGCTGCAATCGAAACATTCAACATGCCTTCCCGAGATACATCGCCCAAGGAAAAATCCGAAAGGTCGTATTTCTCCCACCCGGCCCTTGCTTGGCTTACACATTTAGCCATAGCCAAAATATCCTGTCTTCTGGCTCTTTCTTTTTCATTCGTCACGCTACTTCACGCTCCTTTCTTTGCTCGACACTTTTGCCGAAATTCAATTCATAGACGATAGCTCGGATAGCTTCGTCATCGTCCCATCTTGCTATCGCAGTTTCTCTTGTTGGACCTGCACCGTAGTGAACCGATACCACACCGTTATGAAGCTGTAACAGCACATCTTTTTGTCTTGCACAAACTACTGCCAGATTTCCTATTTGTTTCATATAGAACTCCTTCCTTATGCCGCCAAACGCGTGGGGGCATATATAACCTGCTGTTTCCAAAGATCAATAAATTTCTGAAGCTTTGGAGGCGGTGGATCGTTATTTTGTATTCTCGCTTGAGAAATATCGCCCTTCTTAATTTCGACCGTACAGTACGGTTTTTGCGGTGCTGATGTTTTTCGAATAAAGAGAATAATGCATTCTTCCTTGACCATTGAACCGATATATCGACCTACACAGTGATGAAGCTTGTCACCCTCGCGTGCAATATCTTTCGATGAAGCTGGCGGTACGACCGTAAAGCCAAGCTTATTGAAGCTGTACCTCTCCATAAGACCGTTAAACATTTTGCCGATCTTTCGGTCATATGCTGCCGAGGTTTCTGCCTTTGACATATCGTTTACGCGATCATGCGTCTCTCTTAGATTGCTTGGATAGAGAACGAAGCTGCTTTTCATATCGTGCTCAAGGGCTTCACTCATAAGAAGATAATCCTTGTAATCGGAAAGTACGTTAGATACTCCGGAGTAGATTCCTTTGTTGTAAGCAATTTTTCGATAGGTATTATACTGCTCAGTAGCGTATTTCATCAGCTTGTACGGTGTCATAAACCGTAATGGGACTGTGAGGTATTCGCTTTGACCGACCTCGAATCGAGAACACCATTTCATCAACTCCATATCAGGCACTACCCCCTCTTTCAGCATTTCTTTTATCATTTCAAACTGTTGTATACCCGGATCAACTTGACGAAGAAATGCAATATGCTTTTTCTCAACACCAAGCACCTCAGTGATCGTTTTGCCGTTTGCGTTGATCAAACGCTCCCAAGAGTGATAATGATGTCCGCCCGCGTCCCCATATACGATATAAGTTGCAAGTCGAACTAATCCTAACTTCACGAGATACTCAAGCACCGGATACGATGCGTAAGTACGCAGATAATGCGGCATATAAAGTGGCGTAGGATCCTGATAGTAGTATTCCTTTAGTGCTGAATACTGCCAGGGCGTACCTTTAAGCTCCTTGTCAAGGTTCTTATGGTAAAGGAAACCGCACAGGTCGTTTTCAAAGTGATAATTCCAATGGTTGAAACGTGGTCTGTCACCGCGACACCAAGGTGTCAGGGAACCGTGAGTATATGAATGATAAAATCTATCCCATTTCACGATTTTGTTGCCATCCCAACGTATCAAAAGCCTTGCCGTTTCATACACACGAAAGTCTGATGTGTCGCATTTATAGTAGCTGTTATACGCTTTTACAAATCGGACTGCGATTTCATTTTCACCCGTTCTTTGTATGACCTGAGCGGTTGAGCGATCGTGGAAAAAACCACGTTTGCCGCGGCTCTTAAAGGTAACGTATCTTTTGCATTTAGGACAAAAGCCCTTATCGTTGTTTTTCTTGCCCACGACTTCAACTTCTTTCTTGCACGCCGTACAATATCCCTTCATTGGAGCTTTGCTCTTGTGGTAATCATAGAAGACATAGTGGGGAAGTGTTTCAAGGAACATAAAGGTGTTAATGTCTCTTGGCAGAGCCTTTATACCTTTCATCTGCTCGATAATCGTCTTTTGATTCTTGATTTCCGCTTCATGACGTCTGTTTTTTGTGATTTGCTCTTGAAAATCATCAAGACATTTAAATCCTTTTTTATCATTTTCTTTAAAGAATTTGATCACGCGCTCCTCGTCAGCAACCGAATAAAAGGCGCATTTATAAGAAAAATCCCAAGATGGACCGAGATTTTGAAACATACAGGTGCGCCATTTGGTTTTGCCTTCCTCGTGGCATAATGTGATATAATCTTCGTTAGTATGGAACATTGTCCACCGGGGGGTATAATCCCCGGCGGACACCTTTTCTTTTTCGTAGACATGCAGTACAAGAGTGCGCTTGTGAGCAATATTTCTTATTGCGGTACATACCACGTACTTTATTTGCTCTGCACAGAAAATACCGTTTTTCAGGTTTAATTTTCGATTCGGTACAGCTTCTTTGCGTAAGGCTCTTTTATCCATTATGCAATGTCACCTCCAAGCATAGAGAACATATCAAGCTGTTCAGAGTTTACGGTGGAAGTTGACTTTGTGGGTTCTGTCTTCTTGGGATTTGATTCCTTCTTTTCAGATTTCTTTGAGGATTTGGGTGCTGTCTTTCCCGTGTAAGGCTTGGAAACGAATTTTTCTTCATTCGGATCCTTATCCTCGGGGGCATCCATATCAAAGAAATATTCCTTTGCCCACTGATAGCAGAGATCATCGGGGACATCGCTGCCGTAGCCTTCGGCACTTGGCTTGATATCGTTGTCCTTCATCTCCTGCATAACAAATTCCTTTGCCTTGCGAGTGATGTAACGGAAACAGTTGACCATATTCTTACGAGGGTGCATAACCTGTCTTGCAAGTTCAAGATCCTCATAACAGAATACCTGTATCATTTCCGTGACGCACTGCTTCATATTACGTCGGGTCAAACGCTCGGAATCGTCACCGACACGTTTAGAGGATGCCGCAGCGAGAGCAGCATCGTCCATAGCGAGAGCGTTTTCCCAAGCAAACAGCTCGGCTTCTTCTTTGGCTTTTTTCTTTGCCTCCCATTCGGCTTTGCGTTTTGCCTCGGCTTCTTCGTGTTCCTTGCGCTTCTGATCCTCGTTGTCATCTTCGGGAGGAGCATATTTTGTAGGTTCATCGTTCTCGGTAAGCTTGGCAAGAGCTGCTTGCGCCGCCTCAGCTTCAGCTTCCTGGCGTGCATCATCTATTTCTTCAGCTTTTGAACGAAGGTCTATTTCGGTGATTTCATCATCCTCGGTTTCTGCGGTGCGTTTTTCTATGTCAAGCTGTGAAAAATATCCCATAGTATATCTCCTTTATATTTTTGATTTTAGATTATTCTTCGCTGAATAGGGGCTTCTGTGAGCCGTCAAGCTTTTCTTTCAGAATAGGAATCTCGGTTTCTGTCTCTGATGTGTCGTACTGAATGCTTTCGCCGTGATGTTCAACAACTGCGACGGGCGGTGCCTCTGTTTCGGGCGGTTCAATAGAAACAATAAAACAAAAGACTATTACCGCAATGAGAACAACGGTTACGATTGCCAATTCAAAATAATCACGAGTTTTCATAATTAAAATCCTTTCGTATTTGAAAATTTAATAAAGATAGGGATACGCAGAGTAATTCTCGTTCGTATCCCTTTTTTGTTTGTAGGCAAAATGCCTTATTTCATTCTTTTCTTGGCGAGCATAGGTGAGAACTTCACCTCGCAAAAGCCATCCTTATCGCGGTAAAAATACCTCCTACCGTTTTCATCGTAAAGCTCAAATACATCGGACGGAGCCGTATGTCTGCCTTTGTACCCCTCGGGTAAGCCGTCCTTGAACTTATTGAATATCAATTCAAGACAGACCTTGGCGGTATCATCGACAAAGCAAAACTGCACCCCCTCGTGTACCAAAGCGTAATTCGCAGCGGGCGGTTGTTCGTAACCTGCCTCGCGGAGAGCCTTGATGCCTTCAAAGGCGAAGGACTTGGGCTTTCCGTCTGTGAAATCAAGCTGATAGATGCGGTATCCTTGTTCGCATCTTTGTGTCAGCAGATCGTTCTTGAACGTTTCGTCGTCTGCCTGACCGTATGCGGAGAACTCCTCGGCGGTAAAGCCAAGATGCTCCTCCAGCGTTCCTTCGTGCTCGGATGAATCGTGCCACGCGGCAATCTCTTCTTCGAGCGCATCAAAATCGCATTGTCCGTAGATAAAGCGTTTCTTAAAATTCATTCTTGCTCCGACCTCCTTTCCGGTCTGTTGTCTTTTCAGGGCGAGCTGCCAATCGTCAATACCCTTATAATTGGGATTCCACGTAAGGCGACGTAGCTCTAACCCGCATTTCTTTGCTATCAGATAGATATTAGAAACACCTCTATCCACGTTTTCATTACGGAACTTGTCCATATCGGCAGCCTCCACGATAATCTCAGTGCCGTTCTCCTTGAGCAACGTCAGCATCAGCTCAAGCTGAGCCGTGTTATTGACTCCCGCAATCGCAATAAACGAGCGATTCATCAGGAAGTGTGCAACGTCTGCTTTTAGAAAGCCCTCGGTAAGATATACAGCGCGAGCAAATGGATCTCCAACAAAATGTACGGGAGAACCTGAACTTACACCCATTTCCTTACCGGCAGAGGATAGCCATATGTACTTTGTTCCGCTTTTATCACCGTCAGCACCTTCGTCCTTGAAGGGAACGTCGAGACGTATCTGTATGCCGCGTATCAGTCCGTCAATTCCACGCACAGGAATGAGTATCCCCGCCGTTTTGGAATAGAACTTGACCGTCCACTCTCCATCCCTCATATAGAATCCGGGGACACCCTCAAGCGTACAACCTTTTTCCCGAAGTACCCTCGCAATTTTTTTACAAGAGTAAAAGGGAGGCGTGCTTCGGTACTGAAGCTTGTCAATCTGCTCGTCTGTAAGTCCGCGAACCTCGTTCAGATGCCTTCTATGCTCCTTGGATAAGGTCAGCATATTCAGCATTATAGAGAAGGTTTGGTGTATCGTGCGTATGTCCGCGAGTTGCGATTGTACCGCATACTCCTGCTCATGCGGAGCAGGAGATGTCGGTTCATAACGATGAGTATCAAACTCACCGTTTTGCAGACTTTCGCAGATTTCCCGATAGGCTTCGGAATTACTGATATTATTTATCCTTGCGTAAAGAGAAAGCATACCGCCGTGCACACCGCAGTAATTACAGCGCCATGAATCCTTTTCCGTACTGATGCTCATGTGTCCTGGTGGATCACCGCAAATGGGGCAGTCGTAATAACCGCCTGTTGCGTGTGGACGGCGCATCCGCAAATGCAAAAGCTCGGCAACGTCCTGAATGCCAAACGGGAAATCGTGCGATTTATTCATTCGAAACACTCCTTTCAAGGGTGGATTTTATTTTGTGTCTTTAAGCCGCTTTTGTTTCATTAAGCTTAGACATAATAGAAGCTGCTGCACGGAGAATGTTATCCTCGCCGTTATATGCGGTAAGATACCATTTCAGAGATATAGGGCGTCTGTCAACGACCTGATCCATTGTCCAACCCTTGCAGGTTCCAACAGGAATAACATAGTTTCTCGCTTCTTCAATGGTCATCAAAGCGCAGATTTCTTCAACTGACATACTGTTGTTGTAGGGAAGAGCATTATCATCCTCACGGATCTCCGTTACTTCCTGTACGGGCACAACAACCGAAGGCGCAGGGGGGACAACCGCAGGTGCGGGATTTTCTTTCGCAACAGATGCCTCTTTAACTGCTTCGGGAAGTGGAGTGATTGCAGCTTCTTCAATTGGAATTGCAAGCTGTTCAACGACAGGCTCTTCTACAACCGTTTCGGTTATAATAGGCTCTGCAATATGCTCAGCTACCTCGGGGGCAGGCTCAACCTTTCTCTCGGGCGCCGCTTCAATCTTTACCGCAGGCGGTTCTTCCACGGGCATTTCAACCGTTTTCGGTACCTCGTCCTCGGATACCAAAGATCTTCTCGACTCATTGGCAGGCACGAATTGAATACCGAATCCTGCTGACGAAAGTGCTTCATCAACAGCGTTGTGCTGTGCCATTTCAACGTAGAGTCCTCCGGGAGTGGTGTCCTTATAGGTCTGAGCCGTGAAGCTGGATACGTGATTGGTATCGTTCTTGTCAAAATACACCCTCGCTTCAATGATAGCGAGCTGATCGGTGATCTTGAGGGCAGAAAGCTTAATTCTGCCGTTGGGATACTTCATACGGAACCAGAGCTTCTTAACGCTCAGATCAAGCTTGGGACCTTCCTTGGTCTTGCGAAGGAATCTTGTGGGGTCAAAGCCCTTTACGCGATTGAGCTCGGACACAACGGGAACTGTGTGATACATGGTTTTTGTTTCATTCATTTTCTAAATCTCCTCTCATAAATAAAATACGAGCCATTTCCGCATATTCTGCAAAAATAACTCATTTAACCTACTTTTTTCAGTTGATTGTTCTCGGTCTCGTAAGCAGTAACGTATTTGTTTATACGCTCGCCGAGCAAGGTGTTTCTCACACCCGTGTCATTCTTATGTATCGCCATAAACAGCATACCTTTTTCTCCCACGAGGATCACGCGACGTTTGGCACGGGTAATCGCCGTGTAAACGAGATTGCGCCTGAGCATAATGGCGTGACTTCTGAGAATGGGAATGATAACGACGTCATACTCCGAGCCCTGTGCCTTATGTATGGTAGTGGCATAAGCAATTTCAATATTGCCCATATCCTCCATACCGTATTCCACAATTCGGTCGGCGCCGAAGTCTATCGTTACTTTCATTTCATTCTTGTCATCCACACCGATCTTACGGATAAAGCCGATATCGCCGTTGGAGGCTTTCGCATTATTCTTGTTCTGCATTACCTTGTCACCCACTCTGAAATAGCGGCTGCCGATCTTGAGGTCGGGGATGTCCTCGTCCTCGGGGGGATTGACAAGCTCACGAATGGTTCTGTTGAGCTGATCCACAGCAGCAAGTCCCTCAGCCCGGAAGGGAGAGAGTATCTGCACCTTTTCAATTCCGAATTTCTTTACAAGGTCGCAGTATTGATTGCAGATAATATCCGCTGCTTCTTCCTGCGTTTTGCATTTCATAAATAGGAAGTCGTCACCGTAATACAGATTGGTGTTGTCCTCGTTGATGGCTTTCGCATTGTGCGCGATAAGGCTGTCTGCCTTTTGACGGAAGATTTCGTTAAGAACGGTAACGGGTATCTTTCCGCAGTTAATAAGCTCACGGAAAACGTCTCCCGCGCCTACGCTCTGAAGCTGATCTACGTCGCCTACCAAGATAACCTTTGTTCCCGGTCTTATACGGGAGAAAAAGTGATTGGCAAGCCACATATCGATCATAGAGCTCTCGTCCACGATGATCAGATCCGCGTCAAGCGGTTCTTTCTTTTTTTCCTTGACGTAGCCGCTGTCTCCGAGAAGTCCCAAAAGGCTGTGAAGCGTTTTTGCATCGTTTCTGCCCGTACTTTCAGCCATTCGTCTGCTCGCACGTCCCGTGGGTGCCGCAAGCATAATCTTCTTTGACGGATATAACCTGCCGAACACCTCGATAATAGCGCGGAGAACGGTGGTTTTACCCGTACCGGGAGAACCCGTGATAATAGAAAGATTGCTTTGGAACGCCATATAGACTGCCTCGCTCTGTCTTTGTGAAAGAGCAATACCGAGGTTCTGACGAATGCTTTCAAGAATTGCCGTAATATCCACGGGAGTGGGAGGAACGGCAAGCATCTTGGCTATATTTACCGCCGTTTCGTCCTCTTGAACGAAGCTTGTCGTTTGGTACACTCGGTTCTTGTTGCTGACAACTTCACCCTTGAGTACCATCTGTTCAAGCACTGCCACGATTTCCTCATTGGTTACGCGAACTTGATCACTTGCAAGACGGTCATTAAGGAGTCGGTTGCTTTCCTTGAGCAGGGCTTCAAGCTCCAAATATAAATGCCCGTTCTCGTTGTGTCCTGTATCGAGGGCGGCGTATATCGCGCCGTGAATTCTCATCGGATCATTGAGCTTGCAATCGCCCTTACGAACGATAGCGTCCACTCGCTTAAATCCAAAACCCGATATCTGACACAGTTCAAATGGATTGTTTTGAAGAATCTCTACGCTCTTTGCTCCGAAATGCTCATAGATCTTTGTTGCCGTTGCCGGCGTTACGTTGAAGGGGGAGAGTAGGATCATAAGACCGCGAAGGCATCTGCTCTCGTCATAGGAAGCCTTGATTTCTTCAAGCTTTGAGGGCGTAATACCTCGTATCTCCAGCAAGCGTTCAGGTTGCTTTTCCAAGATTTGAAGAGCGTCTGCTCCGAAGCGTTCAACGATGAGGTCAGCCGTCTTTTCTCCAACGCCTTTGATAAGGCGAGAGGAAAGGTAGCCTCGTACACCGTCCTTCGTCTGCGGAACGATCTCTTCACAGGACTCAACCTGCAACTGCGGTCCGTATTTGCCGTTCTGCCACTCGCCGCTGAGGATCATACTGACTCTATCGGTCTGGGGCAGCTCGTAGCCAACTGCTGTAAAGCGTATCAGTCGGTCACGGTGCTGAAATGCGCTACGTGCCTTTTGAGGAATGCTTTGGTCGTTGGTCTTAACACTGATCACACAGTATTTGCTCACGGGATTGTAGTAAATCGTCTTATCATACACCCCGGTGTAGCTCATTATCCTCACCTCCTGTGGTTTCGTTTGTTTTCATAATGGTTTTCCTTTCTGTTTATTCGGTATCTGCGTTTTGCGGGAGGTAGTTATAGATGTACTGATAATCGTCTTCCGATATATCTAATACACCTTGTACCCACCAATCACAGTGACCTTCATCCTCTGTCATTTGACGTACTGCGAGACAGAGCATTTCCGCAAGCTTCTTCGGCTCAATCGGAATTGGTTCTGTTGGCTGTTCAAACTCGACGTCCTTATACTCGGGATTATCAAGGCGCCACGTATCATCCGATATTTTCACGTAATGCTTTTCCTCCCACAACCGGACACATTCCTCGTGTGTAGCTTTGGGCTTCGTGTATCGGATATGCTTCATTTCTTCAAGCGTCGTACAGATCATTTTCCCGATTTCGCGGTAAACGTCCTCGGTTTCCACTACTCTTACGTAGGGAATATAATCCCTTGCAATGATGTTGTAGCGATGATAGTAGATGTTGTACCTTGCCATACCTTCTCCTTTCAGGCAGCCTTTGCCGCCGATTTCTTTACGTAGAATCTTCTTGACTCCGATACCGTCACGAACTGCTCGTAAACGTCGGGGTACTGCATCTGCAATCGGAACAAGTCCTCTTTGCTGATACCCGGCTTCTTTGATGGATTGTAGGTGATGGTATAATCGGTTCCGTCTCGGCTGTATGTCGCCGTGCAGCACCGTCCCATTTCATCCACGATCCGCCCCTGCAACCGTTTCATCTCGTTATCAATACGAGTGATTTCGGCATTGAGTGCCGATTTCTGCTCCTTGAGTTCGAGAAAACGCATAGCGCCGTTGACGTTTGCAAAGCTAAGCTCAATAGCGGCAGCATTGGGATCCGCTGTGCCGAAATGGTTTTTCACACTCTCTAAAATCAAGTCGCCGTCCTCAACATATGGAGGAGGGACTCGTGCGAGAATGTGATTGTGCCAGAAATCGTATTCAAGAGAGATCAATTCTTCTTCGTAATCTCTGTCGCGCGTGATATGACGGATGATCGTTTCGTTTTCACTGTTGCCGTAAAGACAGCAGAAGAATACGTGATCAACGTTGATGACCGCCATATAATGTCTTCCTTGGATCTCGTAGTTGACGGGAACGGCTTCTACACCGTCACGCCACCAATGGTCTGTCGCATTGTAGTTTGTAGTCTTGATCTCAAGAATTGCCGTTTCACTGTTTGGCAGGGTAATGAAGTAATCGACGTCAGCCAGCATAAACGGATACAGCGGATGATAGAACATCTTTTTGACCTGATAGATGTCATAGCCCGTCCTCACGTGGAAGATCTCGGCGACCAAGTCCTCAAGCAAATGTCCCATCTTCTTTTGTACCCAGTTGTCCTCGGGATCTTCGTAGGTTACGATTTTGAGTTTATCGTAATAGAGGTCCCGCGCTGTTCTGAATGGCGATACACCGAGAATAGATGCGGCATCACTGCCACCGATTCCTCGTCTTCGGTATTCCAACCAATCGCTCTCCGGCAAGTCCTTT